>JBLRWN010000001.1:0-145031 GCA_047921195.1 Luteolibacter sp.
CTTCGATGCCGCCGTCCGGCTTCCGGGTTTCGAAATACGCGTTTTCCAGCTTTGCGCGGAGCTGCGATTGTTCGTGGATGACGGCGAGCGACGCGCGGTTGGCGTGCACGTAGCTGCGGGTGCGTTCGCCTTTTGCGTTCACGCTGGTTTGGTAAAGATGGAATCCGCTGACCCAATCGCCGTCGCGGCTTTCGATGAGCGCCTTGACCGAGGCATCGCCGAGGCCGCCGCTGACGACGCCGGGCCTCAACAGCGAGCTGGGTTTGCTTGCGGCTTGGTCATAGAGGAGCTGGGTGACGGTTGCTTTGGCGTTGGGCACCACATTGAGGTTGAGCCACAGGCTGCCGAGCGAGAGCAGCGCTCCGATAATGAAAACCGGTGCGGCAATGCGCTGCAAGCTCACGCCTGCCACCCGGAAGCTGGTGATTTCCTGATCGGATGAAAGTCTCCCGAACACCAGCAACACCGCCGAAAGAAAGCCCCAGGGCACGGTGAACATCAGGGAGAAGGGTAGCACGTTGACGACGAACCGCAGCACCACTTCGAGGGGTGCGTTGTATTCCACTAGCAGCGGGCGAATCTGTTTGAACAATTGTCCCATCACGATGACCAGCGACAGCACCAACACGCCATAAAGCGTGCCCATGACCACCTGTCTGCCGATGTAACGATCCGAAATGCGAAGCATAGGTCCTAGGCGAAGCTGCCGCTTCCGTCTGGATCTGTCCAGACTGGAACCGATTTCCCCCGCAAACCATTGGCCGGGCTTTGCTTTACTCCGCCGGGCGTCGGCGATATCCATGTTGTTCGCTCATGTCAGACCGATCAGAAACGCCTTGTTGCTGCGGGTCGAAAAAATCCGCGTCCGCGCCCAAACCCGAGCCGCCAGCCGCTTGTTGCGGTGGGCGCAAAGGACGCATGGATTTTTTGTTGTGGGGGTCGATGATGGCGGTGGCAGCCGGTTTTATCGGTCACTCCATCGAGGGCGGTCCGTCCTGGTGGCAAACGTATGCCCACGGCACGCATGAGTTCCTCAGCATGGCATGGTGGGGGATTCTGGCCGGGATGGTGGCGGTGGCGGTGATCGGGCGGTTTCCCAAGGATCTGGTGGCGGCGTTGATCGGCAAGGGCGGCACGTTCACCGGGGTTCTTCGCGCGACCTTTGCCGGGGTGTTGCTCGATCTTTGCAACCACGGCGTGCTGATGATCGGAATGCAGCTTTACCGCAAGGGCGCGTCGCTCGGGCAGGTGCTGGCGTTTTTGGTGGCGAGCCCGTGGAATTCGCTGTCGCTGACGTTGATTCTGATCGCCCTGATCGGCTGGAAATGGACGGTTGCCTTCATTTTGCTTTCGATGGGAATTGGCATCATCGCCGGGTTGTTGGCCGATCGCTTGGTGGCGGCGGGCAGGGTGCCGGGCAATGCGAATGCCTTTGATTTGCCGGAGAATTTCCGGTATGCCCCGGTGTTGCGGGAGACGGCGCGCGGGTTGAAGCCGAGCCCGCGCAACCTCGCCAGCCTTGTGGTGAGCGGATGGACCGAATCGCGCATGATCCTGCGCTGGATTTTCCTCGGCATCGCCCTCGCCGGCATCATCCGCGCCGGGGTGCCGCTGCATGTGTTCGAGCAGTATTTCGGCCCGACGATGCTCGGATTGCTGCTCACCTTGGTGGCCACCACAGTGATCGAGGTTTGCTCGGAAGGCTCCAGCCCGATTGCCGCCGATTTGCTCAACCGTGCGGGTGCGCCGGGCAATGCGTTCACGTTCCTGATGGCCGGTGCCGCGACCGACTACACAGAGATCATGGCCCTGCGGGAGACGACACGCTCATGGAGGGCGACATTTCTTCTGCCAATTCTAACAGTTCCACAGGTGCTGGTGGTGTCGTGGCTGATGAATCAGTGACGGGGTCGCCGTCATCCCACCAGCTTAACGGCGTGTTTTTTGGAGAGCTTCAGGACGTCTCCTGCTGCCAGCGCAGGCATCGCGGCCGGGTCGGTGAGTTTCTCGCCGTTGAGTTGCACGGCACCGCTGGTGATGAATTGCTTGCGCAGCTCGCCGTTGGATTTATCCAGGCCGAAGGCGGTATTGAAGGCATGCGCGGCAAGCGCGAGCACGGTGGCATCCGCCGGGATGCCGGCGATGGAAAGCTCGGGGAGGTCGGCGGCGGCGAGGTCTTTTTTGGAAAACCGCGTCTCCCAATCGGCGAATGCGGCGTCGCCCGCCTCGTCTCCGTGGTAGCGAGCGGTGAGGCGGCGGGCGAGGGCTTTCTTCGCATCCATCGGGTGGCCGGAGGGGACGCGCGTTTCGCCTAACAGAAGTTGGTAATAGCGGTCCATCAGTTCGTCGGAAACGCTCATCAGCTTGCCGAACATTTCCTGCGGTGGTTCGGAGACGCCGATGTAGTTGTCGTAGGATTTCGACATCTTGCGGACGCCGTCGAGGCCTTCGAGCAGCGGCATGACCATGACGACCTGCTGCGGCTGTCCTTCATCCTTCTGCATGTCGCGGCCGACGAGGATATTGAAGAGCTGGTCGGTGCCGCCGAGTTCGACGTCGGCGCGGATTTCCACCGAGTCCCACCCCTGCATGACCGGGTATTGGAGTTCGTGGAGGCGCACTTCCTGGCCGGATTCGATGCGGTTACGGAAGTCCTCGCGCTGGAGCATCTGCTGGAGCGTGACGCGCGAGTTGAGGCGGAGGATCTCGTCGTAGGTCATTTTGCGGAACCAATCGCCGTTGTAGACGATCTCGGTTTTTTCGCGGTCGAGGATTTTGAAGGCTTGGTCGGTATAGGTCGCCGCATTGATCATCACCTCGTCGCGGGTGAGGGGAGGGCGGGTGGCGGAGCGGCCCGAAGGGTCGCCGATGGTGGCGGTGAAGTCGCCGATCAGCAATACCGCCTGATGGCCGAGTTGTTGGAACTGGCGGAGTTTTTCAAGCGCCACGGTGTGGCCGAAATGGATGTCCGGCGCGGTGGGATCGACGCCGAGCTTGACGCGCAGCGGACGGCCAAGGCGGAGTTTTTCGAGCAGCTCCTTTTCCGAAAGCACCTTGGCGGCGCCTGCGGTCAACTGGCTGAGTTGGGCTTCGGGTGACATGGGAACGGGAGTGGGGAGGTTGGAGATCAGACGGGCAGGGAGCCGAGCATCGATTGGTAGATCGGGCTGGTTTGGCGGAGTTCATCGTGGCTGCCATCGGCGGCGATGCGGCCGTTTTCGAAGACGATTACGCGGTCGGCGATGGTGATGGTGCTGAAACGATGGGCGATGATGAACGTGGTGCGGCCTTTGACGAGGGCGGTGAGCGCTTGCTGGACCATCGCCTCGCTCTCCGAGTCAAGCGCACTGGTGGCTTCGTCGAGAATCAGGATCGGCGCGTTCTTGAGGAAGGCGCGGGCGATGGCGATGCGCTGGCGCTGGCCGCCGGAGAGTGAGTCGCCGCGTTCGCCTACGGCGGTGTGGTAGCCATCCGGCTGCTGGAGGATGAAGGCTTCGGCGTTTGCCTTACGGGCGGCCTCGCGCACCTCCTCATCGCTGGCATCAAGGCGGCCGATGCGGATGTTGTCGGCGATGGTTCCGGTTAAAAGAGCGGGCATTTGCGGGACGATCGCGATGGAATCGCGCAGGTCTTTTTTTCGGAATTCGCGAATGTCGATTTCATCGAAGCGGATCGCGCCATCGGTGGGGTCGTAAAACCGGGGGATGAGCGCGGAGAAGGTGGATTTACCGGCACCACTCGGGCCGACCAGAGCGACGACCTGGCCGACCGGGATGCTCACGCAAATCTCGTGAAGCACGCGATCCTGGTTGTATGCAAACGAAACATGGTCGAACCGGATCCCGATTTGCGGAGCTTGGAATGGTTTGGGTGAGGCCGGGTCGATCTGGGTGTTCTCGGCGTGCATGATGTGGTTGATCCGTTCGATGGAAGCACCACCTTGTTTCAGCATCGAATGGACCACTCCGAGTTTCTTGATCGGCTCGTAGGCCATGAAGAGGGCCGTGCCCAGCGAGATGAATCCCGAAAGCGACATCCCTTCGCGCACTCCAAGGAACAAGGCGAATGCGAAGCCGAAGGCGGAGACCACCTCGATCGACGGGGAAATTGCCTGGCGGTATTTCACCACTTTCATCGACAGGCGCAGGATCTCGCGGATCTGGGTGCGGAAGCGGTTGATTTGGCGGTCCTGCAGGTTGTATGCGCGGATTTCGAGCGGGGCCTGCAGCGACTCGGTGAGCGATGCACTGAGGTTTCCGCCGTGGCGCTGCAGCGCCTTCGCCCTTGCAGCCAGTTGTTTTCCGGCCAAGCGGATCACCCACACGCAGAGTGGCACGGTGATCAATGCGATCATCGCAACGAAGAAACTCCGGTCTCGCGAGGCCTCGACGACAAGAAAGCAGAATGCGAAAACCAGGGTCGCGGGTTGGCGGATCAGGTCGTTGGATGTGTTGGTGATCACGTTCCGGAGCGCCTCGGTGTCCTGAATCATCCGAGCCAGCAGGTCGCCCGACTTGTTTTTCTTGAAGAACGCCAGTGGCAGGGCCTGCAATTGGTTGAACAGGCCGACTCGGATTTCCTCAAGAACGCGCTGGCCGCAGTATTGGATCAAGTAGGCGTTGAGGTATCCGGCAGCCCCGCGAACTGCGAAAATGAGCGGAATCCAGATGCAACTGAAAAGCAGAAGATGCTGTTGCGGCACGAGGAGGAGTTTCTGCTGGATCCATAAAACCGCGTCGCTTCCGGCGGAATCCGGCTCATTGAACAGGATCGGAAACACCGCCTTGATCAGGAGCGGCAGGCCCGCGCCGCTGGCTGCGGCATAGAACAGCCCGGCAAGCACGCCGAGGGCAAAGCGGGCTTTCACCAGCCGCAGGTGCCGGAAGTAGGGCAGGAAGTCGCGCACGGGGCGCAAGGTTCCTCATCATGGCAGCGGGGCGCAAGCTCGTTTCCTTGTGTTTTGGGATTGGAATTCGGGGCTTGTCAAAATGCGGGTAACCCACTATCCCCACGATTGTTCCGCCGGATACATCCCACGGAGCTCGCTTCGTGGGGTTCGCGCCATGCCATTCGAAGTGTTTGATCAAACTGGCGCTTTTTCAGAACAGACAAGACCATGGACATCTATGTGGGCAATCTGCCCTATACCGCCACCGAAGAAGACATCACCGGACTCTTCGCCGCATACGGCCCCGTCGAACGGGTGAAAATCATCACCGATCGTGATACCGGCCGCTCGAAAGGCTTCGGATTCGTCACGCTGGGTGACCAGGCGCAGCTCAACCCTGCGATCGAAGCGCTCAACGGATATGACTATCAAGGCCGCGCCCTCCGGGTGAATGCCTCCGAGCCGAAAGAATTCAAGCCCCGCACTGGCGGTGGCGGTGGTGGTGGCGGTGGCTACCAGGACCGTCGCGGTGGTGGCGGTGGCGGTGGCGGTGGCTACCAGGATCGCCGCGGAGGCGGTGGTGGTGGTGGTGGTGGTGGTGGCGGTCGCGGCGGCTACGGCGGTGATCGTCGTGGTGGTGGCGGCGGCGGACATCGCCGTGGCAACGACGACTGGTGATTTTTTCCCGGTTGTTCGTCTACCGAACCTTTGACCAACCACCTGTTCCGCTCAATGCGGGGCAGGTGGTTTTTTGATGGGGATGAGGCGGAAGCGTGCGTCGTATCGGCCCTGGTTGAACATCCGGCAGCATGGTGCGCAGGCGACGTTGCGCTTGAGCGGGCGCACACGGTGAAGCACGGCGAAACACTGGGTGCAGACGTATGCGTGCTTGCGCTCGTGCTTGCGGCGTTCGATCGGCAGCGTGTGGCATGCGCGTTCGCCGGGGATGCCGAGTTCGGCGCACGCCCGCATCCATTCGCCGCCGTGGGGGGCGATGCGGCGGCGGCCCGCGCGGGCGTATGCGATCAGGTGGGCGAGTTCATGTTTGAGCGTGCGCTCGGTCTCCGCCTCGCCGAATTGCTTGAGCACCGGGTTGAGTTCGATAACTTTTGCCGGCCAGAACGCCCGCCCGGCGGCCGTGCGCATCCGCGGGTTCCATAACACCCGGACGTATGCGGCCAACGTATCCTGACCGAGCGCGACGCAGTGGCCCCGGCATTGTTCCGTGAGATCCGCGTCCGCGGTGCCGGAGTCGCGCACGGCCATGGTCACGCAAGGTTGGTGAAGACCGCCTGCACGTCGTCGTCATCCTCAATCAGGTCGAGGATTTTTTCGACCTCCTCCATTTGCGATTCATCCAGCTCGACTGGCTGGGTGGGCAGGCGTTGGAGTGCGGCCTTGGTGGCGGTGAGACCCATCGACTCGACCGCATGGGTGAGCTTCGCAAACGCGGTGTAATCGCCGAGGATCGAAACGATGCCGTCCTCGACATCCATTTCCTCCAGACCTGCGTCAATCAGTTCGAGCTCGATTTCCTCGAGGTCGCGGCCCACGGGGACCGGCAGTTCGATCACCGTGCGCCGGGTGAACATGAAGTCGAGCGCGCCCGATGGCACGAGCTGTCCGCTATTCTTGTTGAAGATGGTTTTCAGGTTCGTCACCGAGCGGTTTGAGTTGTCGGTGGCGCATTCGATGAAAAACAACGAACCGTGGGGTCCTTTGCCCTCGTAGGTGATTTCCTGGATCTCTGAGGCATCCTTGCCCGCGGCGCGTTTGATCGCGGCCTCAATGTTTTCGCGCGAGAGGTTTTTCGCCTTGGCGTTGGCGATGGCCACGCGGAGGGGGGCGTTGCTCTCGGGATCAGGGCCGCCGTTTTTCGCGGCAAGGGTGATCGATTTCGCGAGCTTCGGGAACACCTTCGACATGGTGGCCCATCGGCTTTCCTTCGCCCTGCGGCGGCATTCAAACGCGCGTCCCATGATTTTTTGAAATGAGTTTTGGTGGATGGATTCGCCCGAAAAACTGCGGATCGGCCATCGCCCTGTAAAGCCGGATCACGCGTCTTTTTTCGCCGGGGGCTCCCAATCGCGGCGGGTGCGCGAACGCACCGAGAAAACAACCGGAATACCCGGTGCGGGGTGGGCGGCGCGGAATTGGTTGGTCAGATAGGTCTCGTAGGCTTGCGGCATCAATCGCTTGTCGTTGACGAACAGGATGATCGTCGGCACCGGGATCGCGAGGTGACCGGGGTCGACCGCGCTGGTGGCGTAGTAGAGCTTGAGGCGGCGCTTGAGTGAGGTGTCGAGCGGTGGCGGGTTTTTCTCCATCGCCGCTTGTAGGATGCGGTTGAGCTGACCGGTGCCGGGCACGCCTTGCGCGTCCTTGCGGATCTTGAGCGCCTGACGCAAAACGTAATCCACGGATTTTCCGGTCTTCGCCGAGCAGATCACGAAGGGGGCGTATGAGAGGAAGAATAACTCGCGCTTCACATGGTCGGTCGCCTTCGCGATGCGCGCCTTGTGGTCGGCCTTCGGATCGTAGAGGTCGAATTTGTTCAAAACGATGAGACACGGTTTGTGCTCCTTGAGAATCATTTGCGCGATCTTGCGGTCCTGCGCGGTGATGCCCGTGGCAAGGTCGATCACCAACACGCACAAGTCGCTGCGGCGCACCGCCTTCTCGGTGCGCATTGCGGAGAAGACCTCCACCGAGTTGTCGCGCTTGCCGCGCGGGCGCAGGCCGGCGGTGTCGATCAACGTGAATGCCTCACCATCGAATTGGTAAGGCAGGTCCACCGCGTCGCGGGTGGTGCCGGCGATCTCCGAGACGATCGTGCGCTCGTCATGCAGGATGGCGTTGACGAGTGACGATTTCCCGGCGTTCGGCTTGCCGACGATCGCCAGCCGGATGCCGACTTCGCGCGCTTGTTCCTCGGCGGCGGCGAGACCGTCGGCGAGCGGCGCGATCGCCTCGTCGATGGTATCGGTGAGGTGCCCGAAGTTGCGTCCGTGCTCTGCGGAAACAAAAACGGAATTGGAAAATCCCAACGCCGCGAAATCGTCCGCCGCCCGCTCGTGGCGCGGGTCGTCGCATTTGTTGATGATCAGCAGCACCGGTGCCGCCGCCTTGCGGAGCTTTTGCGCGAGCGCGCGGTCAATCGGGGTGAGGCCTTCGTGGGCATCGACGACGAAGAGGATCAAATCCGCGGTGTCCATCGCGATGTCGGCCTCGACGGCCACCTGATCGCCGAATCCGTCGTCGATGGTTGCCCCGATGCCGCCGGTGTCCACCAGCGTGCACGGGCGCGCGGTCGCCATGCAGGGGGCGGAGATACGGTCGCGGGTGACGCCGGGCTGGTCGTGCACGATCGCAATGCGGCGTTTCGCAAGGCGGTTGAAAAGCGCGGATTTGCCGACATTCGGACGGCCGACGATGGCAACGGTGGGCATGATGGGAAAATGATGTGAAATCCACCCGCCGAACGGCGAGCATGAAAAACCCCGCCTTGTGGGCGGGGTTGATTTCCGAACGGGGATGGCGGAGCGGACGGGGCTCGAACCCGCGACCTCCAACGTGACAGGCTGGCGCTCTAACCAACTGAGCTACCGCTCCATGTCCCGCTCGGGGCGTGAACGCTATGAGCCGACCGCGCCGCTTGCAATCACTTTTTTACTCATCGGAAAGAATTTTTCACCGCATTCACGAAAGTGCCTCCACGGCAGCTTCGAGCGAAGCCAAATCCTCAATGGAATGCACCGTGAGTGACGGATCAATCTTGGAGACCAGGCCGGCGATCACCTTGCCGGGGCCGAGTTCGAGGAAATGGGTGTGGCCCATGGCGGCCAGTTTCCGGATTGATTCGATCCAGCGCACCGATCCGGTGACTTGCTTTTCGAGGTTGGTGCGGATTTCCGCCACATCGGTCGCCACATCGGCAGTGAAATTGCAGACGACCGGGATCGATGGAGGCTGGATCGAAACGGTGGCCAATTCGGCGGCAAGCAAATCCTGCGCGCTCTGCATCAGGCGCGAGTGGTAGGCACCCGCGACGTTGAGCTTGATCGCCCGGCGGATGCCGAACTCTTTTGCCTTGGCGACGGCGGCGTCGATTCCGGCGGTGGTGCCGGAAATGACGATCTGGCCAGGGGCGTTCAGGTTTGCCACATCGACTCCGGTTTCGGCGGCGAGCTTGCGGATGTTTTCCTCATCGCCGCCAATCAGTGCGGCCATCGCACCGTCGGTGGCGGCGCACGCTTGTTCCATGAACTCGCCACGGCGGGCGACGAGCTTGAGACCATCGGCAAACGAAAACGTGCCAGCCGCGGTGTGCGCGGTGAATTCTCCAAGCGAAAGCCCGGCGGCCGCCACTGGTGTGAACGCCGGCAACCGCTCGCGCAATAAGGCGAGCGCCATCAACCCGTGGAGGTAAAGTGCGGGCTGGCAAATCGAGGTTTTTGTCAGCTCCTCGTCACTACCCTCGAACATCACCGTCGAGAGGCCGAAGCCGAGAATTTTATCGGCCTCGTGGGCGAGGTTACGCGCGGTGGGGGAGGTTTCAGCCCAATCCTTGCCCATGCCGGGCTTTTGGGCGCCTTGTCCTGAAAAAAGAAGAACGAACTGGCTCATGTGGCGAGCAACATACCGGTTTCTCCATGCCGCGTGCAAGCGCTCATCGAAAGCCGGTATCGCTAAAATTCGTGGATCAGGGATTTCAATGCGCTATCCGGGTCTTTGCCCACCGATCTGACGTAGAATTTCGCGCCACTCATGTTGAGCAGTTCCCGCAGGCGCTGGATTGCCTGGGGTTCGCGCAAGTCCTGGAGGTCGCAAAACCAGTAGATCGTATCGACCTCATGCACCATGATCATTTCCTCAATTGCGCCGAGCGTGTCATTCGATCTCGCGAAGCCGGAGGCCTGGCTTGATGGGATGACGCGCAAAGAGCATCCGTTGATTTCGCGGTAGAGCGGGCTTTGGAAGCTCTCTTCGATTTCTTTTTTCAAAGGGTCGATGTGTGACCGCATGCTGCCGGATACATCGAGAATGACTCCGAAATTCGAGCTGTAAATCTCGATGCCGCCGATCTCAGCGATGCGGTATTCGCTCTCACCATCGTGGTTTCTCCCCGCACGCAGTTTTGCCAAGACTGCCATTCGCAGCGTGTGGATCTCCTTGCGCAAAACCTCGACTTCGTGATCTTCCGGCCAATCCGGCTGCCGATTCAACCCCTGCCCGGGCTTGTATCCATAAAACGCCTCGTGGATCGATTGGATCAACTCTTCGGTCGACTTGACTTTCTCATGGCTTTCGGACAGGACGCTGTCTCTTGGGGTTGCGGATTTGTTTTCGCGGGCAATCGCTTTTTGGGCCCGGCCCAAATCTGATCTCAGCTTTCGGGTGGTGCGGTCATAGAGGTCGTTGAAGGCTGAATGGTCTCGATATTCGACGGGCGAGCGGACGCTGTCGCTTCTTTGCTTGTTGCGCCTGCTGCCGCGGGCGTCTTTCTCCTCGGGATCGGCCGGATTGACGATGGGCTCCCTCTCGGCATCCCGGATTTTTTGCCTCAGTGCCTCGGCTTCAGTTCTGGTCCGTGAGTTCACCGAGTCAGGCCAATCAATCGGAGCCGCAGGATCCTTTGGGGATGCCGCCAAAATCAAATTCCGCTCCAGCGCGAAAAGTTCGGAATGGTGTCTGTATGTGAATTTCGATTTTTCATTTCCAGGATCCGGGATGCTCTTCCGGGTTTCTTCCCAACGGTAGCGAAAGGTGGAGAGCATCCCGTCCGGGAGCGACGGATCGATTTTAGAGTGCTTGCGGGCGTTGGCGGGGACGGCATCAGGAGATTCGGGTTTTGAAAAGTTGCGGAGGTTTTTCCGGGTCTCATCCGATAATTTTTCCAAGGGAATTGAGAACTCAAGGCCGTCACTTTCCCTGCGGGCGGTGATTTTGGCGCCATCCACAGCTAGGATGACTGCCTTGATCGATCTTCCCTGAATGTCCGTAATGACATTGGATTCTCCCTGTCCGTTCGCATCAGTGGTCAAAGCCGCGATCCCGATCACGAGAAAAAGGCAGATCCGGGGGGGAGTTCTCATTGCTATGGGTTGGATAAATTGCCTTCGGGTGCCCTGCCATCAAGGAAATTCGCACATGGTGATTTTTGTCACCGCATATCCCTTGGGGCAATTCAGGATGCTTCATCGCTCCCGGCGCACGGTGGAGGGTTTTCAAGAAGCCGGGTCAGGTTTGGTGAGGAATCTTAAACCGATCAACCAGCTGGCGAGTAGAATGCCAGCGCCGCCTGTGGCGATCCACGATGGTGCTCCGGCCGCCATGAATCCATATGCGATTGCCGCTGTCGTGGCGGCCATCGCAGCGAATGGCAGTTGCGAAAGCACATGATCGACCGTGCC
Organism: Luteolibacter sp.; assembly: GCA_047921195.1. Taxonomy (GTDB): domain Bacteria; phylum Verrucomicrobiota; class Verrucomicrobiia; order Verrucomicrobiales; family Akkermansiaceae; genus Luteolibacter. Next base: position 11,302 of record JBLRWN010000001.1, read on the forward strand.
GCAGCCGCTCGCAAGCGCGCTAACGATGGTGGTGTCGGAAAACGGCGAGCAATGGTCGCCGAGTGTGGCTCCGCCGAAAACCGCGCCGATCACTGCGGCAGCGAGGGTTGCGGATTCCTCCGGACCCCATCCGGCAGTGGCGGATGCGGCAAGTGCCGCAGGCAGTGCGAGCGGCATCAGCAGCCCCATGGTGCCCCAGGAGGTTCCGGTGCAGAATGCCATCAACGACCCCACTCCAAATACCGCCAAGGGCAACCACGCCGGCGAAACGCCATTTCCTAACAATTCGGCCACATGGCCAGCCGCGCCGAGTGCTTTGAACTGGCTGCCCAATGTCCATGCCAGCAGCAGGACCACCAGAGCGGGCAACAGCGAGCCGGCCCCACGCGCCGCGGCAAGTCCCGCATCCGCGCGACGATTCCGTGGCATCATCCACCACGCCGCCAACAAACCAACCCCGCTGCCGAACACCAACGCATATGGCCCGCCTGAGCCACTAAACGCCTGCCGCCAACCCGCCGCCGTGAGCACATCCACCGGTTGGTCTGCCAACAACGGGAATCCCGCGAAAATTCCGGCAACAAGCGCTCCGAGCGGGATCAAAACCACCCGCGCGGGCGTTTCCCGTGCGTCTTGTATTTCCTCATGATCATCCGGCATGGGGGCCGCCGGGTATTTCCGCATGACGCGTGGCTGGTAGTCGATCCAGATCGCGAGCGGCACGAGCATCAACGTCAGCAAGCAATACGCGTTGGCCGGAACGGAGCGGAAAAACATCGTGTAGGGGTCCGCCTCGAAAGTTGCGCCCGCCAGGCCCTGGTCGATCAAACTCAACTGGGTCGCGATCCACGTCGAAATGAATGCCACGCACGCCACCGGCGAGCCGGTCGAATCGACCACCCAGGCGAGTCGCTCGCGGGACACTCCGGCGCGGTCGGCCAGCGGGCGGGCGATGCGCCCGGCGACAAGACTGCTTGCGAGACCGTCGAAAAAACACAGCAAGCCCACCGCATAGGCGCCACCGAGCAGCCGCCGTCCGCGATCGCGCGCGCCGCGCAGCAGGCGGTGCATCATCGTGGTGAAGCCGCCGGAGTGCTCCAGCAATCCGGCAAACGCACCCAAGGCGAGGGTGAAAATCAACGCGCCAGTCCGCCACGGGCCTTGCATCGACGGGAATGCATGGTCTTCGAGCAAGATGCGCGGTGCCGCCACCATATCGCCGCCTGCCAGCAGAATCGCTCCGGAAATCACTCCGCACGCAAGCCCCGCCACCGCATGGCGAATTACCACCATCCCCACGATCGCCACCATCGCGGGCCACAACGCGCGAAACATCCCCTCATGCACCCACCACCCAATCGCGAAACTCGCCGCCACCAGGCAGGCGAAAGCGGTCGCCTGCCTCACCCGGCGCGAGTCGTTTCGGTTGGCCACATGATCCATCGCGCCAGGATCGTTCCACGCGATGCGCTTGTTGTCCAACCCGATGAAGGACGCCAGCGGTTGACACATCGCGCGCGCCTGCTTTGCTCGTCGCCGATGTCGCCCGACGCGCAGCAAGACTTCGCCCTCGCCTTCCTGAGCATCCTGTTCGAGGGCGCGCCGTTCATTTTGATGGGCACGATGATCAGCGGCTTCATCGATGTCTATCTGCCGCCCGGAACGATGGACCGCTTCCTACCGAAAAATAAAAAACTCGCGGTGATCGTCTCCGGGTTTCTCGGGGCCATCTTCCCCGTCTGCGAATGCGCCGTGGTGCCGGTGATCCGGCGGCTCGTGAAAAAAGGCCTGCCTGTCTCATGCGGTCTCACCTACATGCTCGCGGCTCCAATCGTGAATCCGATCACCGCCCTGAGCACTTGGAAGGCATTCCAAGGGCAGGGGCCGTGGATGATGACGAGTTCGCGCCTCGCCCTTGGCTTCCTGCTCGCCGTCTCCGTCGGCATGATCGTCACGCGGATGCGGATGCGCTCGGTGCTGCGGGAAAAACTGGTGGACGACATCGAAGCCGAGGGTTTCCTCGAAACCGGTCGACGTTCCGCCAAAAAGGAAAACCCCACTCCACCACCTGACCTGCCGGACGGCGCGCGGTTGGTCGCGGCCTTCCGCTCGGCAATGCGCGACTTCGTGGAAGTCGGCGTCTATTTCACCATTGGCGTGGCAATCACCGCGCTGTTCAATACCGGCATCGCTCCCGGCGCCGATTGGCTCGATAGCCTCGCCACCAATCCGCTGGCGGCCCCCGCCGCGTTGATGGTCCTCGGCTTCATCCTCAGCCTCTGCAGCACATCCGACGCGTTCATCGCCGCTACCTTGGACAAGTTCTGTTGGGGCTCAAAACTCGCATTCCTCACCTACGGACCGATGATGGATGTGAAATTGGTCTTCCTCTACATGACGGTGATGCGCCGCTGGTTCATTGTCGCGCTGGCCATCGGGCTGTTCGTCGCGGCCGGGGTGTTGGCGATGCTCACCCAATATTGGCTGCTCTCGTAATTCTCCATTTTTATGCCTCCTGTTTTCCGCCGCATGATGCTCTCCCTCGCCGTAATGGTGTGGGGCGGTGTGCTTGTGTATTTCTACACGAGTGGCCGCATCGTGGTGTATTTGGCACCGGATTTCCGCATCATTTCGCTGGCGGGCGGGCTCGGGCTGCTGGTGCTCGGCGCGTTCAATCTCCTGATGTGCGGGCATCCCGCGATCGTCCCACACGACCACAAGGGCGATCCCGATGCCACCGAGCAGGGCGACATGCATCCGCTCACCGGATTTTTCCTGATGGTCGTGCCCATCCTGCTCTCGGTCGCCTGGACCAAAGATGAATACTCGCTTGCCGCCCTCAGCCGCAAGGGCCTCTACGACACTCCATCCGCGACGTCGCTGCCCTTCATGTCCGCCACCCTGGGCCCGATCACACTTGAAGATCTTGAACGCACCCACCGGAAAACCGAGGACGGTTTTTACGAATTCAACCTCATGGAGCTGTTCTTCGCCAGCGGCGACCGCGACCTCCAGGGCGTGCTCGATGGCTTGAATATCGAAACCGAAGGGCGCTGGGTCGATGAACGCAACAACAACGAAGACGGCCGCCGCCGCCGGCTTTATCGCTTGTTTATGACGTGTTGCATCGCCGACAGCCGGGCGATTCCCATCATCCTCCAATTCGCCGACACCCCGCCCGAACTCCCGGAAAACGGCTGGACGCGCGTCGCCGGAACGATGACGTTTCCTCTTGAAAACGGGGTGATCCAGCCGGTCCTCAATGTCGAACGCGCACTCGCCGCGGACCCGCCAATCGAGGAATCCTTCCTGCGGAACTGAGGGCGATTGCTTCATTGCCTTTTTCCCAACCGCGGATTGACGCCCCGTCCAATCGTGCGGAATACTTCCGCGCCCCGCCACTCTCAACCCAATCTTATGGAAAACGTCATCATCATCGGTACCGGTTGCGCCGGATACACCGCCGCCATCTACACCGCCCGCGCGAATCTCAACCCGCTCATGATCACCGGCACCCAGCCTGGTGGCCAGCTTACGACCACCACCGAGGTGGAGAATTTCCCCGGATTTCCCGAAGGCGTGATGGGACCCGAGCTGATGAGCCGGATGCAGCAGCAAGCGGAGAAATTCGGCACCCGTGTCGAATGGGCCAACATCACCGGGATCGAGCGGCGCGCGGATGGCTCCTTTCATTTGAAAACCGAATCCGGCGGCTTCGACGCCCGCACCGTCATCATCGCCACCGGCGCGGCTCCACGTCACCTGGGTCTGCCGAACGAAAAGGAACTCATCGGCCACGGGCTCACGTCATGCGCGACCTGCGACGGCGCATTTTACCGCGATGTCCCGGTGTGCGTGATTGGCGGAGGCGATAGCGCCTGCGAAGAAGCGGGATACCTCACCCGCTTCGCCAGCAAGGTCTATCTGATCCACCGCCGCGATGAACTCCGCGCCTCGAAAATCATGGCCGACCGCGCCCTCGCCAACCCGAAGATCGAACCGGTCTGGAATGCTGCGGTCACCGAATACCTCACCGATGATAAAGGCGAAATGCGCGCCGTGCGAGTGGCCAGCACCGTCGGTGGCCCCGAGCGTGAACTGGAAGTCGCCTGCGTCTTCGTCGCCATCGGCCACGTGCCGAACAGCGCATTCTTGGGCGACCTCGTCGACCTCGACGAAAACGGCTACATCCTCCAACAACCCGGCCGCACCGCGACCAAAACACCCGGGCTTTTCGCCGCAGGCGACGTCGCCGACCACTACTACCGCCAGGCGATCACCGCCGCAGGTCAAGGCTGTGCCGCCGCGTTGGAGGTCGAGCGATACTTGACGGATCACGAGTGAAGATCCGTTTGCTTCATTGGGTTTTCGTGCGAAGGGTGCTGTCATGAATTGGAAATTCCTCGCCCGCCTCCTCGCGATTTTTGTTGTGCCAGTCATCGCCTCGTGCGAGCCAAAATCCATCCCCGAAGATGCCATGAAACCCGCCCCCATGCCCGAAGTCCCCGAAGGTCACGAAGTCGCCATCCTTGGTGCCGGATGTTTTTGGTGTATTGAGGCCGCATACAACCAGATCGAGGGTGTGCATGCCGCAGTTTCCGGCTACAGCGGTGGTAAGACCGAGAATCCCACATACGAACAAATCACTACCGGCGAGACCGGTCATGCCGAAGTGGTGAAAGTCGTTTTCAACCCGGAAAAAATCTCCTACGAACGCGTGCTCGCGTGGTTCTGGGATTTGCACGACCCCACCACCCTCAACCGTCAGGGCAACGACATCGGCACCCAGTATCGGTCTGCGATTTTCTTCACCTCCGAACCACAACGCGAAGCGGCCGAGGCCTCGAAAAAAGCCGCCCAAGCGAATTTCAAGAACCCCATCGTCACCGAGATCACCAAGGCCGGTCCGTTTTATCCCGCGGAAAATTATCACCAGGGATACTATTTCGAAAATAAGTCGAAGAACCCGTATTGCCGCTTCGTTATCGAGCCGAAACTCAAGAAGCTCGATTTGAAACATTGATCAATCGCACACAGAGCATGGAAGCACGTGTGGAAATGCTCGGCGACTCCGCATGGCTGGTGCAATGGTCTGTGGCGGACAACTTGGACGACCTGCTCCATCATGTGCATGCCTTCATGCACACCCTGCAGCAGACATCGGACCGGCCTAGCGGTATCCATTCGATCCTCGCGGCATACGATTCGCTTGCGGTGCGCTATGATCCGCTCGCCGCCGATGGCCATGCCATCCGTGAATGGATTGTGCGATCGCTCGACAAGCCCACAAAGCCAGCCGGCAGGGCAGGGGAGTTGCATGAAATCCCTGTCTGTTATGGCGGCGAGTATGGCCAGGATCTTTGCGCGGTTGCCAATGCCTGCGGGATCACTACGGAGCAAGTGGTTTCCATCCACAGTGCCACCGAATACACCGTTGCAATGATGGGGTTCGCCCCGGGTTTTCCTTATCTAACAGGTCTTGATGAGAAACTCCGCGTCCCCCGCCTTGCCACGCCGCGCAATCGGGTGCGGGCCGGCTCCGTCGCAATCGCGGGTGAGCAGGCGGGCATTTATCCATGCGACTCACCCGGCGGTTGGCACATCCTCGGCCACACCCCCATCCATCTCTTCGATCCTCACCGCGAGGATGCCCCATCGCTTCTCAAGCCTGGCGACCGCGTCAAATTCATCCCGGCCACCGCATCATCAGACGTAGACACATCTCCCCAGTGGCCCGGGCATCCTGCCCGGAGCCTCCCTTCATCCTCACCCACCGCAGAAATCCTCGACCCCGGCTTCTCCACCACCATCCAGGACCTCGGCAGACCCCACTTCGAGTCTACAGGCGTCTCCCCCGGTGGCGCACTCGATCGTCAGGCCCTCGAAGTCGCCAACCTCCTCCTCGGCAACCCACCCGATGCCGCTGCCCTCGAAATTTCTGTCAAAGGCCCCACGCTCCAGTTCCACCAACCCACTCGCATCGTCCTCGTCGGCGCCGATAGCTCCGTTGGCCTCCGCCACGCTCGCGTCCGCCACGTCAGCGCAGGCGAAACCCTCGAAACCGGCACCTTCACCAACAGCCTCCGCGCCATCCTCGCCATCGCCGGCGGCATCGAGATCCCCGAGGTCATGGGCTCCCGCTCCACCGACGTCCGAGCCGGTTTCGGCGGACTCCGGTTGCAAATAGGCGACACCCTCCACACCGCCCTAACAAACCATCATCCACCACTCATCGACGGCACTTCCCTCGCCACTCCCGTCGGCCGCGACCATCATATCCGCTACCTCCCCGGCCCCCAAGCCGATTGGTTCACCCCACAAGCCCAGACGATCTTCCAAAACCAACCCTACGAAGTCACCACCCGCCAAGACCGCATGGGCATGCGTCTCCACGGCGAAAAGCTCGACCTCCTCGCTCGCCGCGAAATGCGCTCCCAACCCGTCTGCACCGGCTCGATCCAGATCCCGCCCGATGGCCGCCCGATGATCCTCTTCGCCGAGCGCCAAACCCACGGCGGCTACCCCCAGATTGGCTGCGTCATCACCGCCGACCTCCCGAAACTTGCCCGCGCCCTGCCCGGTACCCGGATCCATTTCCACCCCGTCACGCTCGAGGATGCATGGCTCGTTATGGAAACAAACCGCCGCGACCTTCAATGGCTCAAAGCCGGATTCATGTGCCATTCCGCATCAGCTTGATCCATCCAACCACCGTGGCACAGGCCTCTCGCCTGCAGCCATTTGCCAATCATGCGGCCATGCCCATCCACCCGCATGTCGATGCCGGGGTAACTGCCCTGAATCCGTTTCGGCGACGTACAGATTATTGATGCGGCCGCATCAATAATCTGTACGTGATGCTTGGGAAGCTACCTCGCCGGATGGCAATCGCCTTGAGGGGCGCACGATCCCACCTTCCGTATTGATCCCCTGCCCGCATTCACGCAGGTTTGCGTCGTGCCCGGCATCAGCGATCTCCCCAATGCAGAAAACCGCGCCATCAGCGTGACCCAATTGCTGCGCCGCATCCGCAACATTCTCGAGATCAACGTTGGTGATGTCTGGATCGAGGGCGAGGTTTCCAATCTCCGCAAACAGGCGAGCGGGCATTGGTATTTCTCACTCAAGGACGAGACGGCCCAGATCCAGTGCGCGATGTTCGGGGCGCGCAAACGCGAGGGGAATGAAGCACTGCAGGATGGTACGAAGGTCCGGGTCTTCGCCGAAGCGACCGTCTACGAAGCTCGCGGCCAACTCCAGGTGATCGTCAAAAAAGCCGAACGCGCCGGCCAGGGTGATTTGCAGGCGCGGTTCGAGGCGCTCAAGCGCAAACTCGATGCCGAGGGCCTGTTCGATTCCGCAGGCAAAAAAACACTCCCACCATTTCCCACCACCATCGGCATCGTCACCTCACCCACCGGTGCCGCCATTCAGGACATCCTCAACGTGCTCGCTCGCCGCGCGCCATGGGTCCAACCGGTGCTTTTCCCGGTGCGCGTGCAGGGAGATGGTGCCGCGAGGGAAATCGCCAGCGCCATCACCGAACTCTCCGCCCCGGAGAAATTCGGCCACCCACGTTGCGATCTGCTCATTGTCGGTCGCGGCGGCGGCTCGCTCGAAGACCTCTGGTGCTTTAACGAGGAAATCGTCGCCCGCGCGATCCATGCCTGCCCGATCCCGGTCATCTCCGCCGTCGGTCACGAAATCGATTTCACCATCGCCGATTTCGTCGCCGACGTCCGCGCTCCCACCCCCAGCGCCGCCGCCGAAATCTCCGTACCCGATACGGCCGCGCTGCGCGAAAAACTCGCACGCCTCATCCAGCGCATCCACCGCCACACCGATGGCACGCTCACCCGTGCCGAACTCACACTCAACGCGATCCGCAAATCCCTCATCGCCCGCGATGCCACACGCCCGCTCGAACAATGGATGATCCGCGTGGATGCCCTGCACGAGCGCCTCACCAACGCCACCCGCGACGGCATCAGCGACCGTCAACGCCGCCTGCGCGAAATCGCCGGCCAACAACGCATGCTCTACCCCGCGCGATTGTTGGAGCGCGCGCAGGAACGCGCCGCCAATCTCCACGCCCGCTCCACCCGCGCGGCAAATGCCTGCCTCGATTTCCACACCGCCAAGGCCGCCCGCCTGCGCGACGTCCTGCGCGCCCTCGGCCCCGAATCCGCCTTCAAGCGTGGGTTCTCCGTGGCCACCGCCGCCGACGGCTCGGTCATACGCTCCGCAGAACAGGCTCGCGACGCCGGAGAAATCACCACCCGTTTCCAAGACGGGCAAGTCCGCAGCGTAGTCCTTCATGAAGAATCCTCGCCTTCGAGCATGACGGAACAATAGGAGTTCCGCACATCGCTTGCGCAAGGAGGGGTGAAACGTGTTCGCCCACGACCATGTGGGGACAATGAGATGCGCGGATGCATCAGTTACTGGCTTTCCATGGGCACGGCGGATACGTTCCGCCGCTCCTTGAAAGGCTCGCACACCGCTTCGGATGTTTCCGTGTGATTCCAGCCATCACTTGACGTAGCTGCCTCAAACCCCGAAAAATCAAGCCCATGAACGATGCACTCGCTCTCATCATTATCTCCCTACTGGCCCTGATTGTGGTCATCCTCTTGTGGCACGGCGCCATACTTGCCCGCATCGCTCGCGGTATTGAACAGCCTTCCACCAAGCCCAAACGCGCCCCAGTCGTCGAAATGCCTGGCAGCACCTCGGAGTTCTCCCTATCCACCCCACAAACCGACTTCGACCGCTTCCTCGCCGAAGATCCCGCCCGCCATCAACTCGCCAAAAAAGAACAGGCCGCCGCATACCGTGCCTGGCGCAAAGAACGCGGGTTCACGTGGAATGCAGGATAGTCACTATTGAGACTTTGTCGCATCAAGGAAATTCCGGATTCTTTGACGATTTTCCTGTTGCCAGAGTGAGGCTGGTTTGCATCCTCCCCGCACCGCAAATTCAAGCGCAAATTTTGATCAATTTTGCTTGTGAAAAAAATCACAAGCGCCAGTTTCCCGCACCGCAATTTCCCCATCATGGCTAATATTTTCCCTCGCTGGACCAATCTTTTGCCCCTGAAAATCGCCGTGTGTGCCGGCACCGCAGCCGGTGGTGTGGCCCTGGCCTTCGCATATTATGCAACTCCCAAGGCGCAAGTTGTTGGTTATCAACCCTCGCAGCCGATCCCATTCTCTCACAGCATCCACGTCGGTCAGCTCGGCATCGACTGCCGCTACTGTCACTCGTTTGTCGATGTCTCTGGTCACTCGAACGTCCCCTCCGCGAACACCTGCTGGAACTGCCACGAGCACATCCAGCGCGACAGTCCGAAGCTCGAACCGCTCCACCGCGCGATGAACCCGTCGTTCCCCGGATACGACGGCAAGCCGATCGAATGGGTGCGCGTCCACAAGTCGCCCGACTACGTTTATTTCAACCACGCCGCCCACGTGAACCGCGGCATCTCGTGCCAAAGCTGCCACGGCGATGTGCACGAAATGGAAGTCGTCTATCAGGCCGAAAGCCACTCGATGGGTTGGTGCCTTGAGTGCCACCGCGCGCCTGAGGAGCACCTCCGCCCGCTCGAAGAGGTCTTCAATTTCAACTACGGCGATGCCGACGTCGCCAAATACATCAAGGACGATTCCATCACCACCACCCGCGAACTCGGCCTGAAGTTGGTCGAGAAATTCGACGTCAAGCCCAAGGAAAGCTGCGCCACCTGCCACCACTGATCGCCGCCCGTCCAACACATTTTTCCACCCAACTTTTCTCAGCAGTTACCCATGAGCAAGCGCATCTGGCAACACCCCGAAGTCTCCGCCGAAGAAACCACCGTTTCCTGGCGCAGCGCCGGCCAGCTTAATGACACTCCCGAATTCCGCGAATGGCTCGACCGTGAGTTCCCGCGTGGTGCCGCCGAAATGGCCAACGCCGACGAGGCGGAAACCAGTCGTCGCTCGTTCCTCAAACTCATGGGAGCATCCACCGCGCTTGCCGGCCTCGGCATGGCCGCCTGCCGCCGCCCGGAAGCCTACCTCGTCGCATACAACCAAGCTCCCGAGTGGGTCATTCCCGGCAAGGCCACCTATTACGCCTCCGCCATGCCACGTGCGCATGGCGCCACGCCTCTCGTCGTCACCACCTTCGAAGGCCGCCCGACCCATCTCGCGCCGAATCGACTGCATCCTGATTTCGAAGGCACCGACGCGCTCGTCCAAGCCTCGGTCCTCGACCTCTACTCACCCGCACGCTCGACCCGCGTTGCCCATAACGGCAAGGCCTCATCGCTCAGTGCCTTTGAAGCCCACCTCAAGGAAATCTCCGCCGCATCGAATGCGAAGCTCGGTTTCCTCTTCGGCCGCGACGACTGCCCCACACGCAACCGCCTCGTCGGCGAGCTCCGCAACAAATTCCCCGCCGCCCGCTTCTATCAATACGAAGCCCTCGAAGGCGAAGCCGCCAAGGCACTCGGCCCGAATACCCGCCTCGTCCCGGATTTCACCAAGGCCGACCGCATCGTCGCCCTCGATTCCGATTTCGCCTCCACCGATTTGTCAGGCTCGGTCACCGCGTTCTTCGACCGTCGCAAACCCGAAGGCCCATCCTACGAAAACGCTCCCGACGAGTCGCGCCTCAACCGCCTTTACTCGATCGAGGCCGCCTTCTCGCTGACCGGCGGCATGGCCGACCACCGCCTCCGCGTCGCCCCCAGCCAGATCGCTGCCGTCGCCGCACAGATCGCCCGCGAACTCGGTCTCGGCATTTCCTCAGGCATCCCCGCCATCACCGATGCCAAGCAACTCGAATGGATCACGGAAATGGTCAAAGACCTGCGCGCCAACGCAGGTCGCGTCGCCGTCATCGCCGGCTCCCGTCAATCCGCCGCCGTCCACCACCTCGCCCTCGCGATCAACACAGCCCTTGGCAACATCGGCCCGGACAAGGCGATTCAGGCCTACAACACCGACGCCCCCGCATACGGCACCATCGACACTCTTGTGGCCGATACCCATTCCGGCAGCATCGAGCACCTCTTCATTCTCACACCCTCGAACGCGGTGTTCGACGCCCCCGCCGACCTCGGGTTCACCGCAGCACTCGGCAAACTGAAATCCTCCATCCACCTCGGCCTGCGCAACGACGCCACCGGCCACGCCGCCACCTGGCACGTCCCCGCCGCCCATTACCTCGAATCGTGGAGCGACGCCCGCAGCGCCCGTGGCACCTACTCGGTCGTCCAGCCGATGATCCTTCCGCTCTACGAAGACTGCGTTTCCGAGTTGGAAATTCTCGCCGCCCTGCTCACCGAGGAAATCACCCTGCAAACGGCAAACACCGTCGGCGAAGACCCCGCCCCCGCTCACCTCGCCGTGCGCGCCACCTTCGCCGCACAAGGTGATGCGACCGACCGTTCCTGGCGCGAGCTTCTCCGCGTCGGTTACCAAGCCGGCTCAAGCTACGCATCAACCCTCCCGACACCCGCCTCCAATGCCGCCACGGAAATCGCCGCGGCTGCCGCGCCCACTCCCACTGCGGATTCGCTCGACATCATCTTCGCCACCGACGCATCGATCTACGACGGCCGCTTCATCGACAACGCATGGCTCCAGGAGTCGCCCGATCCGATCTCCAAACTCACCTGGGACAACGCCGCCCTCATCGCGCCAAAGACCGCCCAGGCCCTCGGCATCTACGATGACATCATCGATCCTCAGCCGACCTCGAAGTTCCTCGGCATCGAAGGCACTTACGCCGATGTCGGCCCCGATGGCGAAGGCCAGAATCGCAAATCGCCGCTAATCACCATCAAGCTCCCCGACGGACGCGAAATCCAAATCGCCGCTCTCGTTTCCTTCGGCCAAGCTGAAAACACCATCATTCTCCCGGTCGGCTACGGCCAGGGATACGACAAGGATAACGACCTCGGCTTCGCACCGAAAAACGCCGGCCATGTCGGCCACGTCGGCGTCAACACCGGCTTCGACGTCTATCCGCTCCGCAGCAGTGCCAACCGCTACTTCGCCACCGGCGCAACCTGCAAGCTCGACAAACCTCGCGCCTACCCGGTCGCCCTCACCCAAGAGCACCACGCAATGTATGGCCGTGCCCTCGCCCGCGAAATCTCCACCAAAGAAGACAAGAAACGCGGCTCGTTCGCCAACCAGCTCGCCACCGTCCGCGTCCACGGCATGGACTCACACATGCCGGTTAATATCTCGCTCTACAAACCCGAAGATCGCGACGGCAAACCGCTCATCAACGACCCGCTCCACCAATGGGGTATGTCGATCGACCTCAGCTCGTGCATGGGCTGCAACGCCTGCCTCATCGCCTGCCAATCGGAAAACAACATCCCGATCGTCGGCAAAACCGAAGTCGCCAAAGGCCGCGAAATGCACTGGATCCGCATGGATCGCTATTTCGCCACGCAGAAAGACAACACCTTCGATGCGGACAACCCATCGATGATCCCGCAGCCCGTCGCCTGCGTGCAATGCGAATCCGCCCCCTGCGAAGTCGTCTGCCCGGTCAACGCCACCGTCCACACCGAAGACGGCCTCAACGCGATGGCATACAACCGCTGCATCGGCACCCGCTATTGCGCGAACAACTGCCCATACAAAGCCCGCCGCTTCAACTTCTTCGACTACAACAAGCGCAACCCGCTCATCAAACACAACCTCTACCGCGGCCCGCTCGGCGAACGCCAGGACGGCGAAGCACCGCACCTCCAGCGCAACCCGAACGTCACCGTCCGCATGCGCGGTGTGATGGAAAAATGCACCTACTGCGTGCAGCGCCTCAAGGACTCCGTGATCCGCCAGAAACGCGGACAAAAACAAGATGCCCTCAACGCCGGCGTCGCCTCGACCGAAAAACAAGTCACCGAGAACACGCTCCGCATCCCGGCCAACTCGGTGCGCACCGCGTGTCAGGACGCCTGCCCGGCCAATGCCATCACCTTCGGTAACCTGCTCAGCAAGGACGACACCCTGCGCAAGATCCGCGACGAGAAGAACGAGCCGGTCCTCGCCCGCAACTACGACCTGCTCCACTACATCGGCACCCGCCCGCGCACCTCGTACCTCGCCCGCGTCAAAAATCCGAATCCCAACATGCCCGACGCCGCCTTCATCGGCAAAGCGACGATTCACATGCATTGATCCCCGGTTTTCCGCATTTCAGTTTTTCAGAATTTCAGCATTCACCTAAAAAATGGCCTCCACCACCCAGCCCGCTCCCGCGACCCATGCTTCTGATGTGAAGCTGCCCGTCCTCAAGCGTGAGAAGCTCATTCTCAACGAGCGCTCCTACCACTGGATCACCGAGCGCATCTGCGGCATCGTTGAAAACAAACAGCCGTTCCTCTGGTGGCTGCTCTTCATCCCATCGTCCATCATTGCCATGGTCGGCGTCGGTTTCGGTCTGTTCCACCTCGTCTCCACCGGTGTCGGCGTCTGGGGCAACACCAACCGCATCATGTGGGGTTGGCCAATCGTTAACTTCGTCTTCTGGATCGGCATCGGCCACGCCGGAACCCTGATTTCCGCAATCCTTTTCCTCACCCGGCAAAACTGGCGGACGTCGATCAACCGCGCCGCCGAGGCGATGACGATCTTCGCGGTGATGTGCGCGGGCATCTTCCCCGCGTTCCACGTCGGCCGCGTCTGGTTCGCATGGTTCCTCGCCCCGGTGCCCAATGCCAATGCGATCTGGCAGAACTTCAAGTCGCCGCTGCTCTGGGACGTCTTCGCCGTCTCCACCTATTTCACCGTTTCCTTGATTTTCTGGTTCCTCGGCATGGTCCCCGACCTCGCCACCGTGCGCGACCGCTGCAAACCCGGCCTCCGCAAATTCCTCTATGGCATCTTCGCCCTCGGCTGGCGCGGCGGCAACCGCCAGTGGAGCCACTACGAAATGGCCTACCTCCTCCTCGCCGCCCTCGCCACCCCACTGGTGCTCTCGGTGCACTCCGTTGTTTCCTTCGACTTCGCCACCTCCGTCGTCCCCGGTTGGCACACCACCATCTTCCCGCCCTACTTCGTCGCCGGTGCCATCTTTGGTGGCTTCGCGATGGTGCTCACCATCATGATCCCCGCCCGTTTCATCTACGGCCTGCAGGACATGATCACCATGAAGCACATCGACAACATGGCGAAGATCATCCTGCTCACCGGCACCATCGTCGGCTACGCCTACCTCATGGAGCTCTTCGTCGCCTTCTACTCCGGCGCGCTCTACGAAATGGAGGCCTTCAAATACCGCATCACCGGCCCCTACTGGTGGGCATACGCACTCATGATGACGCTCAACGTCATCTCGCCCCAGTTCTTCTGGTTCAAAGCCTGCCGCGAAAACCTCTGGGTCGTCATGGCCATTGCGATGTGTGTGAACGTCGGCATGTGGTTCGAGCGCTTCGTCATCATCGTCACCACCCTCGCCCGTATGTGGCTCCCGGGCGATTGGAAGACGTTCTCGCCCTCCGCCCAGGACCAACTCCTCTTCGTCGGCACCATCGGCATGTTCCTTGCGCTGTTTCTTCTGTTCCTGCGCTTCCTGCCCTGCATCAACATCGCCGAGGTCAAATGGACGCTCCCGCAAGCCGACCCGCACCACGACGATCACGACGATCACCCCGACCCCGGCACCGTAGAAATCCCCGCCTACCAAAAAGAGTTATCAGAGCAAAAGGCCTAATAACCAAAAACTTAATAACCAATAACTTTTCCCAGTGAGCACCACCCGCAAACGCGTCTACGGCTACCTTGCCGAATTCGAAAGCGCCTCCGCCCTCTACAAGGCCGCGGAAAAAGTCCGCGATGCCGGCTTCCGCAAATGGGACTGCTATTCCCCATACCCGATCCACGGGCTCGACGGAGCCATGGGCCTCAAGCGGTCGATTCTGCCGTTCTTCGTCTTTTTCGGCGGAGTCCTCGGCTGCCTCACCGCCTTCGCCCTGGCCTATTCGACGCAAGTGATGATCTATCCGACGATCGTCCAGGCCAAGCCAGTGAACATCTTCACCATTCCGGCGTTCTTCCCGGTCATGTTTGAACTGACCATCCTGTTCTCCGGTTTCACCGTGCTCTTCGGCGTGCTCGCCTTGATGCAACTCCCCCGCCTCAACCACCCGCTCTTCGCCAGCAAGCAATTCCACCGCGCCACCGACGACGGCTTCTTCATCGCCATCGAGGCCCGCGACCCGAAATTCAGCCCCGACACCACCCGCGACCTCCTCACCACCATCGGCGGCTCCTCCATCGAACTCGTCGAAGAAGAAGACGAGTGAACGGTAAATGCTGAAAATCTGAAAAGCGGAAACGCTGAAATTTCAAACCTGAAAACTTCCAAACTGAAAACTTTCAAACTTAAATGCGCTACTTCTTCCTCGCATACGCTGTGATCGCACTTCTCGTCGTTGGTATCTTCGGCGTCCGCGGCCAGAAATCGACCGAACCGCCAATCATGATCTTCCCTGACATGGACAATCAGGACAAGGTCAAGGCCCAGGTTCCCAGCACGTTCTTCGCCGATGGCATGGGGTCGCGCCTCCCCGTCGATGGCACCCAGCCGCTTGGCTTCAACCCCGATGGCGCATCCATCATCGGCGGCATTCCTGAATACGAATTCGGCGGCCTCGATGTCTACTACCACACCGGCCAGATCGGCGATTACTACGGCACCGGCATGCCCGAGGAGCTCGAACTCGCCAGCGCCGAATCCGCCGCCGCTCTGATCCGCCGCGGGCGCGAACGCTACGGCATCTACTGCGCCGTCTGCCACGGTGCCTCCGGTGATGGCCAAGGCATCGCCGGCCAATACGGCGTCCCCGGCATCGCCAACCTCCAACTCGGCCCCTACCAGTCCGAATCCTACCCAGATGGACGCCTCTATCACGTCATCACCCACGGCCAAGGCCAGATGTCCGGATACGGATACAACATCCCCGTCCGCGACCGCTGGGCGATCGTCGCCTACGTCCGCGCGCTCCAGGAAGCCAAGAACTCCCAGTAATTTTTCCAAACCCTCTCCGCAATGGCCCATCACGTCACATCCGCAGACATCGCCATCCACGGCGATCACCTCGATACATCCAGCATCGCCAAGGTGAAAACCGCCTGCCTCGCCATCGCCGTCGTCGGCACGTTGGCGAGCCTCTGGCTCCTGTTCTGGGGGCCGCAGCCCGACCCGAATGCAGAGATCCCGGCCAAAGGGGTGACCCAGGGGAGCTACGCCTACTCCTGGCTCTTCGCCTTCTACTACTTCCTCACTCTTTCGATGGGGGGCGTGTTCTGGACGCTCCTCCACAACGTCTCGAACTCCGGATGGGGCACCTCGGTGCGCCGCACCTTCGAAAACCTCGGCGCCACCTACCCGTGGATGATCCTCTTCTGCATCCCGCTCCTCTGCCCCAGCGTGCAGCAATACCTCTACGAGTGGATGAACCAACATCGTGAAATCTCCGACGGCGGCGTGCTCGCAAGCGGAGCAGGTCACGCACTCCATGAGTCGAAAGACCCCTACGACCATCTCCTCTACGTCAAATACTGGTTCATGAACCTGCCATTCTGGTATGGTCGCGTCCTGTTCTACATCGTCGGACTTTCCGCCGTGATCATCTTCCTCCGCCGCCTCTCGGTCGCGCAGGACACCGATCCAAACCCCGGTGTGAAGCGCCTCTTCCGCGCACGCTTCCACTCGACCTACACCCTCATCATCTTCGCCCTCACCATCACCTTCACCGGCTTCGATTTTCTCATGGGTATGGACTACGCGTGGTTCTCCACGATGTGGGGCGTCTATCTGTTCGCCGGCGCCGCCCTCAACTCGATGGCCGTGATCATCCTCGTCTGCACCTGGCTCAAGAGCCGCGGCCACCTCAATCACGTCACCACCAGCGAGCACTTCCACATCATGGGCAAGCTGCTGTTCGCCTTCACGGTGTTCTGGGCATACATCGCCTTTTCGCAATACTTCCTCATCTGGTATGCCAACATCACCGAGGAAACCTCCTACTTCCTCATCCGCAACACCGGCCACTGGCACACCGCCAACATCGTCCTGGTCGTCGGCCACTTCGTCATCCCCTTCATCGTCCTGCTCCAGGCATGGCTGAAGAAAAACCCGAAATACCTGTCAATCGTCGCCGCATACACGCTCGTAATGCACGCCCTCGACCACTACCTCATCTCCATCCCCGAACGCGGCATCTCGCTCGGGAAAATCAACCCGGCCTTCGGCGACATCCAGGTCTCCATCCCCGGAGCCTTCTGGGGCGACATCCTCGCCTTCGTCACCCTCGGCGCCGCCTTCCTGTTCTTCCTGCTCCGCGCCATCGGCCAGCACTCGCTTTACCCGAACCGCGACCCGCGCATCCTCGAATCCGCCAACCTTTCGAACTAATCCCACGCTGCTCCAGCCTCCGCCCACATGGACCCGTCCACCGACAATCCCCTGATCCGTTTCAAGGCCTTTTTTTCCGGCCTCGCACTCTTCCTGCTCTTCGGCGTGCTCGTCACGTTGATCTGGATCTTCAACCGCAGTGAGCCGACCACCCCCGAGGACGTCGTCGCGGAAACCCGCCGCGCCGCCCGCGCCGCCGTGGACGAAGCCCAGGTTGCGAGCCTCCCGCGCGAAGCCATCGATGCCGCCATTCCATCCCTCGCGGAAAAACTCGCGTCCGCCCGCCCGCTCGCCATTGAGCGCCCCGAGCAGCTGATCCCTGGATCGGAAACCGCCCTCCGTCTCGCCGAGGAAGCCGCCGCAGGCGGTGGCGACGATGTCATCGCCAAAGTGAACGAAATGACCCTGCCGGCCGGTTCCCCCGTCGATCCGGAAATCATGGCCAAAGGCCAGGCCGGATACATCATGTGTGCCGCGTGCCACGGACAGAACGGCGAAGGCGGCCCCGCAGGTCCGCCGCTTGCCGAATCCGAGTGGGTCTCAGGCCCGGTCTCTAACCTCGTCCGCATCCAACTCCGCGGTCTCATGGGCCCGATCACTGTCAAAGGCGTGGAATACAACATGGTCATGGCTCCCATGGCCTACCAGGACGACGCAACCATCGCCGCCGTGCTCACCTACGTCCGCAACAGCTTCGGCAACGAAGCGCCACCGGTCACCGCCGAACAAGTCGAAGCCCTGCGCGGCGAAGTCGGACTTCCGATGTTGACGGCTGAGGACCTCATCGATCCGAACTGACGCACCATCAGGCATTTCTCACGAACGCATCCATTTTTTCCGACCCCATGTCTTCACCCATTCCATCCACCAACGCCGCCGACGCCCTCCTGCGCGTCGGGATCGACCGCTCGTTGCGTCATCCGGTGATGTTCTTCCTCACCAGCGGTGCCGCTTGGCTGGCCGTCTCGATCATCCTCGGCATGGCGTCCTCGATGAAGATGCACAACCCGACCTTCCTCGACGGTTGCTCGTGGTTCGCATACGGCCGGCTTTTCCCCGCCCACATCAACACCTTCATCTACGGCTGGGGCTTCCAAGCCGCCTTTGCCGCGATCATCTGGTTGATGGCCCGCCTGTCCCGCCAGGAATGCCGCCACGTCGGCACCATCCTCACCGCAGGGCACCTCTGGAATCTCGGGGTCTCCCTCGGCGTCGTCGGTATCCTCACCGGCCATGGCACCGGGATGCCATGGATGGAGTTTCCGTTCTTCGCATGGCCGGTCCTACTCGTCAGCTACTTCGCCATCGTCGTCTGGTCGTTTATCCAGTTCCGCGTCCGGCCCGTGGGCCATACCTACATCTCGCAGTGGTATCTGCTCGCCGCCCTCATCTGGTTCCCATGGGTGTTCATGACGGCAAACGTCCTGCTCCACTGCCTCGAAGGCCACCCGGTCATGGCCGCCGGCATCAACGCGTGGTTCAAATCGGCGCTCATTTTCCTGTTTTTCACCCCGGTTGCTCTCGGTACCGCATACTATCTCATCCCCAAAGTCACCGGGCGCCCGATCCACAGCTACTCGGCTGCCCTCCTCGGGTTCTGGTCGCTCGCCGCCATCGCCCCATGGGCCGGCATGCAAAAACTCGCCGGTGCCCCGATTCCGTATTTCCTCCCATACGTCGGAGCTGCCGCCACCATCCTGTTGTTCCTTCCCGCCATTCTCAGCGGCTACAACCTCATCCGCACCAGCCTCGGCGACCCGGAAATCATGTCCCACAGCCCGTCGCTGCGCTTTACCCTCACCGGCATTGTCGGACTGGTGATTCTCGGCGTTGCCGCATTGTTCCTGAACCTCACCTTCGAGTCGATCAACACCCTGCAAATCACCCAGTTCACCTTCAGCGGATACGGGTTCGAAATTCTCGCGCTCTACGGCTTCTTCAGTTTCGTCATGTTCGGGGCGATCTACTTCATCGTTCCGCGCGTCACCCGCCGCGAATGGCTCTCGCGCCGTCTCATCAAGTGGCACTTCTACCTCTCGATCTACGGCGTGATCTCCGTCGCCTTCGCCGCACTTTTCGGTGGCATGATGCAGGGTGCCGCTCAGGAAAACTTCAAGGAGCCATGGATCAATGCCGTGGCTCAGGCAAATCCCTACGCGTGGTTCATCACCATCGCATGGTTCTTCGTCCTGATCTCCAACGTCTTTTTCTTCCTCCACCTCCTCCTCATGTGGCTCCGCCTTGGCCGCCGCAGCGCCCATCCAACACTCCTCGGCGGGGGTCATGGCACCAGCCCCCACGGCCCGGAAGGCGATGTCGACAACACGGGAACCCCAGCCCCCGCTCACTAAGCATTTCCGAATTTCAGTTTTCCGAATTTCAGCTTTTACCCAACCATGTCTCTCCGCAACTTCACTCTCGGCCTCACCGTAACCTTCGGCATTGCCTGGCTGGCCGTCATCGTCGTGCCCTTCTTTTCGATGCGTGGTCTTGAGCCGATCATTGTGAAAGACGAGATCGCAGGCACCGAGGAGGTTTTCATTCCGAAACGCACCGGCCGCATCACCGATGGCTCGGCGGTCTATGCCGCCAATGGCTGCTACCTCTGCCATACCCAAGTCGTCCGCCCCACCTACGCCGGCAACGACATGTTCCGCCCCGATTGGGGTGGCGTCGCCGCAGATGAAGTGCGCGGCGACACCCGCCGTGAAACCAATGCCTTCGATTTCATCGGCGAGCGCTTCGCCCACATCGGCGTGCTCCGCTTCGGCCCCGATCTCTCCAACCTCGGCCACCGCGTCGAAAACGATTACGCCACCGACGTCTCACCCGAAATGTGGCTCTACGAATACCTCTACAACCCGCGTGCCCAACCGGACCGCCGCCACTCGAAGTGCCCGTCCCATCGTTTCCTCTTCAAGGAAAAGCCGATTCGCGGTGCGCGCTCTCGCCATGCTCTCAACATCGGCGACGAAAACGTGCAAATCCTCCCCACCCGCGAAGCCCGCGCCCTCGTCTCCTACCTGCTCTCCCTCAAGAAAGATCAAGCCGTCCCCGACAGCCTCGATTTCACCCCCGTCGTTCGCTCTAACGACGGTTGAGTCTCGAAAATTCCCGCGCAAATTACCCTCACTTTCCCACCATGCCATCATCCGACCCCACCCCGGATCTCGAAGAATCGATCAACGTCACCGAAGCCCACGACCGTATCGCTCGTGAAGCCGCCGCCGCGGTGCGCGAAAAGCGCATCGCCGAAAACGGCCGCGAACCGACATCGGTTTGGATCATCGTCGTTTGTGGCATTGCCGCCATGATTGCAGGTGCCGTGCTCGGCGACGCCGGAAAACTCTTCGCCTACGCCACCACTTTCCAACCCGGATACGTCCGCGCCGTGCCCGAGGGCGTCGATTCCGGCGGCCCCGCCCCACGTGCCGCCCTCGCCGCATTCTCCGCCCGTGGCGCACGCATCTACTCGGCGAAATGCCAAGGTTGTCACGGCCCGGATGGCCGTGGCGATGGCGCCAACTACCCGTCGCTCGCAGGCTCCGATTGGGTCATCGGCGAAACCCAGAAACTCGCGATGATCATCCTCAACGGCATGCAGGGCCCGATCTCCACCGGCAAAACCTACGGAGTCATGCCCGCCCAAGCCGCCGGTATGACCAACGAGGATCTCGCCGGCGTGATGACCTACCTCCGCAACAACTTCGGCAACGAAACCGGCGACGTCGTCACCCTCGACATGGCCGCCGCCGCCTTCGATGTCTCCAACGGCCGCCCATCCGTCGGCGCTCCGGTCGATGCCGATGAAATCCGCGCCGCCCACGCCACCATGCTCCCCGGAGACCCGCTGGATCCGGAGGTTCTGGTGAACCCGGTAAATCTCCTGCCGGTTGAATCGGACTCTTGATTCTTCCGCATCCCTCGCTTTCTTGAGCTGCAACCACTCTGCATCCCCATACCCATTCACATGAGTTCCACCGACGACCACCACCACGATCCCGGCTTCCTGCGGAAATACGTGTTTTCTACCGACCACAAGACGATCGGCATCCAGTATGGCATCACCGCCGGACTGTTCCTGCTGTTCGGATTCTTTCTCATGATGGTCATGCGTTGGAGCATCGCTTACCCGCATGAGCCGCTACCAGAGTGGATGAGCTGGATTTTCACCGAGAGCTGGAAATCCAAATGGCTCATGGATGGCAAAGTTACCGGGGAGACCTACAACATGTTCGGTGCCATGCACGGCACCATCATGGTCTTCCTCGGCATCGTGCCGCTCGGCTTCGGTGCCTTCGGCAACTACGTCACCCCGCTGCAAATCGGCGCGGTTGATATGGCCTTCCCCAAGCTCAATATGATGAGCTACTGGATCTACCTCGCCGGCGGCCTCATCATGTGCGCCTCATTCTTCATGGAATCCGGTGCCGCGAAATCCGGCTGGACGAACTACTCACCGCTCGCGGGCTTCGCCGACGGCCAGATCGTCAACCAATGGCTCGCCGGGCAAACCCAGTGGCTGATCGGCCTGGTGCTATTGATCACCTCGTCGCTCCTCGGCTCGGTCAACTTCATCACCACCATTATCAACCTGCGCGCCCGCGGCATGACGTGGATGCGCCTGCCCTTCTTCGTCTGGGCGATGCTCGTCACCGGCTTCCTCCTGCTGCTTGCCTTCCCGCCACTGGAAGCCGCCGGCATCATGCAGTTGATGGACCGCGTGTTCCACTCCTCCTTCTTCATGCCCTCCGGCCTTTACACCCCGGCGGAAGGTCTCGCCGACCTCTCCGGTGGCGGTTCCCCGCTGTTGTTCCAGCACCTCTTCTGGTTCCTCGGCCACCCGGAAGTCTACGTCCTCCTGCTTCCCGCCATCGCATGCGTCGCGGAAATCATCCCCGCCAACACCCGCAAGCCGATCTGGGGATACAAATCGATGGTCTACTCGGTGATCGTCCTCGGTTTCCTCTCCTTCATCGTCTGGGCCCATCACATGTATATGACCGGCATGGGTCCCGCCGTCTCCACCTTCTTCCAGACGACTACCGTGCTGATCTCGATCCCGTCGGTGGTCATCCTCACCGCGCTCATCATCTCGCTTTGGGGCGGATCGATCCGCTTCACGCCGCCGATGATCTGGGCCTGCGCGTTCATCCCGATGTTCGGCATCGGCGGCCTCACGGGTCTGCCGCTCGCCTTCAACCTCGCCGGCCTCCACCTCCACGATACCTATTACGTCATCGGTCACTTCCACTACGTCGTCGCCCCAGGAATCCTTTTCGGCCTGTTCGCCGGGGTCTATCATTGGTATCCGAAAATGACCGGGCGCTACATGAGCAACTTCCTCTCACACCTCCACTTCTGGCCCAGCCTTGTGTGCATGAACCTCCTGTTCTTCCCGATGCTCATGCAGGGCATGGCCGGCTTTCATCGCCGTTGGTACAATGGTGGCGACGCCTACCTCGCCAAGGACCCCGAAAGTGCCAACGTCTTCGGCCAGACGGTCGCCCAATACATCGACCTCAACATCCTGATGTCTTGGGGCGCTTGGGCGCTTGCAGTTGCGCAGATTCCCTTCCTGATCAATCTGTTTGCATTCAAATTCGGCAGAAAAGTGACCAGCGACAATCCATGGGACGCCACCACCCTCGAATGGGCCACCCCCACACCTCCGGGCCACGGCAACTTCCTCACCGAGCCGTCCGTCTATCGCGGCCCGTATGAATACAGCCGCCCCGATCACGACAAGGACTTCTTCCCCCAATGGGAAAAACCCGCAGCCAAACCCGAGGAATCCCCGGAGAAAGACGCCGTAACCTCCAGCCAATCTCACTAATGTTCGGTCTTCATTCTGAAAACTGAAAACTGAACCCTAGCAAACTTCTTTAAGAAATGGAAATCCCATATATCGTCACCCCGCGAAAGGACACCGGCCTCTTCAACTCGAAGATCGCCATCTGGTTGTTCCTTGCCTCCGAAGTCATGCTCTTCGGCGGTTTCTTCTCGGCCTACGTCTTCCTTCGCCTCGGCGCCGATTACCCGTGGCCGGAGCGCACGCTGCCCGTCCTTCCCGGCCTGATCAACACGTTCATCCTGATCGCCTCCTCGGTCACCGTCGTCTTCGCATGGGCGGCCCTCAAGATGCGCGAATGGCGGAAATTTCAGCTCTTCATGGGCATCACCATCGCCTGCGCCGCCGTTTTCATGGTGCTCAAGGCGGTCGAATACAATGTGAAGCTCCAGCATCAGGGCCTCCGCCTCAATGATTATTCCATTGTCGAAGGCCACCTCGATTACAAAAGAGACGAAGACGGCCGTAAAATCCATGAGAAGAACGTGATCCGTATCGAGACTGAGACCGTCACCTTCAGTACCCTCCGCCACCACCGCCCATGGGTGAGGGACATCCTGGCCCAAGCGGCGGAACAACGTGCCACCCTCACCCTCGCCAGCGACATCATCCTCAAACAATCGCGCGGCGGGTCGCCCGAGAAGGTCGCCGCCGCAGGTGATGCGCTCACGCTCGATCTTCTCACGAAGCTCGGCAGCATCCACGAAAGCGCCCGCAAAAACAACAGCACGATCCGCACCCGCAACCTCCGCGGCCAATGGGCCGAGGCCAAATCGGAAAACCCCGACAAGCGCGGATGGCAGATATCCTCATCCGTCAACATCGACCGCGATGCCATCGCCGCCGACCTGCTCGACGAAATCTCCACCGTCGCCTTCAAAGTGACCCCGGCCGCGGTGCTCAACTTCAATCCACGCGACATCCAGGAGGGCGAAACCTCGTCCCGACTGCGCGACGACACCGTCGTCTCCGGCAAACTGCTCGACAGCCCGATGGTCTTTGAAAACGTCGATGCGATCGACTTCCAACACCTCGTCATGCGCGCCGAACACCGCGGCATCGACCCGATCGCCGCAATCGAAGCCTCCTGGCTCTATCAGAATCACGCATGGGTCCGCGAAACCTGGGCATGGCACCAAACAAAGGTCGCAGCGCTCGAACAGCGGCTCATCGACGACTACGGACGCGATGAAAACGGCAATCCGAATCGTTTCCCCACCGCCAAGGAGCGCTACCGCATCGGCTGGCATGATCTGGCAGACAAGGCCGTCGAGGAAGGGCGCGTCGAGCTATCCGCCATCGACAAGGTCAAGGAGGAATTCATGGGCCCCAACTACAGCGCCCGCGGCAAGGAAACCTTCCCGGAGCTCACCGTCCCCCGTGAAAACATCCATTTCGCATCGAAGTTCACGCCCGCCTGGAATACCTACTACGCGATCTACTTCGCCATCACCGCGATCCACGGCCTCCACGTCATTGGCGGTGCGATCGTCCTCGGATATTACCTCTTCTTCGGACGCAAAATGTATCTCAGCAACCCCGAATGGCTCGCCAACCGCGTCGAAGTCGGCGGCCTGTTCTGGCACTTCGTCGACCTCGTCTGGATCTTCGCCTTCCCGATCTTCTACCTGATGTAAGATCCCTTCAAAAATCCAAAATCAACAATCAACAATCGTAAATCCATGGCTGACTCCCCTGAAGAAATCAAAAAGGCGGCCCGCACCTACCTGTTCGTTTTCCTGCTTCTCCTCATTGGCACGGTCCTCACCGTTCTAGTCGCCACCTGGTATCCGCTTGAGAAACTGTTCGGCGGCCATGGCTTCGACGTGGTGGACATGATTGTCGGCCTCGCCATCGCCACCACCAAGGCCACCCTCGTCGCCCTCATCTTCATGCACCTCAATCACGAGAAAAAGGCGGTCTACTGGATTTTTGGATCCGGCCTCGTCTTCGCCGCATGGATGGGCGCTCTCATTGCACTTGCGAAAAACGATCCCATCTACGACCCATT
Organism: Luteolibacter sp.; assembly: GCA_047921195.1. GTDB lineage: Bacteria > Verrucomicrobiota > Verrucomicrobiia > Verrucomicrobiales > Akkermansiaceae > Luteolibacter. The sequence goes on from JBLRWN010000001.1 coordinate 36,591, forward strand.
CTTCTACAGCGGATCAGCCGCTGCTGTTGAATCTGCCGGATCAGTCGGATCCGACTGATTTCCTCCTAATTTCCCAATATCCGAATCTCCAATATCCATTTAATCCATGTCCCTCCGCACCTTCCACATCGTCTTCGTCACCATCTGCACACTGCTTTGCGTGTTCATGGTGTTGTGGGCGCTGCTGTTCGCGGAGTCCCGCATTGCCGCGCTGATTCTTGGCACCGTCGGTGCGCTTGGTGCCATCGGCATGCCGGTCTACGGCGTCTTCTTCTACCGCAAAGCCTCGAAAATCCTGCTCTAACACCGCCATGAACCTGCTCAACATTCTCGCCTGTTCCACCTGCCGCGTCACCATGATCGAAGGCGGTGGCGATGAAGCCGGTTGGTCGATCTTCGCCCTCCTTGTCATCATTCTCGGCATGATGTCCGCCTGCGGATACTTCATGATTAAAATCGCCCGCCGCGAACAACAATTCCTCGATCCCGAACTCATGGACGATTACGTGCCAGGCAACCATTGATCTCAAATTTCAAATCTCAAATTTCAAATTCCTAGCATGAGTCCTTCCAAACTCCTCGGTCTCCCAGAAAACTACTCCGCCCACGGCGGCCAAGTGGACCACATGATGGACGTCGTCCATTGGTTCATGATCGCCCTGTTCGTCGGCTGGTCTCTCTTCTTCTTGTTCTGCCTGTGGCGCTTCTGGCACCGCAACAACCCGAATGCGTCGTACACCGGCGTCCGCAGCCACCTTTCCAGCCATCTGGAAATCGGCGTCGTCATCGTCGAAGCGGTGTTGCTTCTCGGCTTCGCATTCCCGCTCTGGGCGAACCGCGTTGATGACTGGGCCGGCGTCCAACAACAGGACCCCGCCCGCGTTCGCGTCGTCGGCTGGCAGTTCGGCTGGACGTATCATTACCCCGGCATTGACGGCAAATTCGGCCGCACCGATGCGAATCTTATCTCCGGCTCGAACCCGCTCGGTATTGATTACAGCGATCCCAACGCCCTCGATGATTTCACCAGCCCCATTCTCAACATCCCGGTTAACCGCCCCGCCGTGCTCAACATCGGCACACTTGATGTGATCCATAACTACCACATCGTGCCCATGCGCATCCAGCAGGACGCCATCCCCGGCCGCGAAATCCCGATGTGGTTCACCCCCACCGCCGAGATCGAGACCTACGTCATCTGCGGTCAACTCTGCGGCGAAGGTCACGGCAACATGGTCGGCACCATGGAAGTGCTCTCTCAAGACGCGTTCAAGGCCTGGTTCGAAACCCAAAGCCAAAGCGCCCTCCAGGCGAACAGCAATCGTTGATCACCATTGCGTTTGTTCCAACTTCTCCTCTCGTCGTTGCCTTAAAGCGGCATCCGGATTTCATTTTCCAGAATTATCCGTCTTGAGGTGGAGACCAGTCGGCGTCTTTGGCGAGGGTCATGCCTTGTTCGGTAAGGCTGATCTTGCGCTTTTTCAAAAGTGCCCCGACGGCTTGCTTGAAGGTGCGCTTGCTCACGCCGAATGCGTCGCGGATTTCCTCAGGGGTGGAATGGTCGCCGTAGGGAAGGGTGCCGCCGCGGGCGATGATTTCTCCGAATAGGTCGTCTTCGAAGCCGGCGACACGCCGTTTGCCTTCGGCTTGCAGGGCGAGGTCGACCTTGCCATCCTGGCGGATTTCCTGAATGAACCCGCGCACGCATTGCCCGGGCCGGAGGTCCTGAAACACCTCATTGGCGTAAAGCAGCCCGCTGTGGGTGCCTTCAATGATGGCCTTGTAACCAAGATCGGTCTTGCCATAGATCATCAGCGAAACCGCATCGCCCGGCGCCCATGGCGGACGGGTGAGGTCGAGGTGGCGGGCGAGGCGCGCGCTGGCGATGATGCGGTTGGTGGATTCATCGACCAAAACGCGGACGATGTAATCTTTCCCGGGTTCCATCGGCGTCTTCTGCTCGCGAAAGGGAACCAGCAAATCCTTCGTAAGCCCCCAATCGAGAAACGCTCCGACCGCGGTGGCCGCCACACATTTCAATCTCGCGAACTCCCCGGGCATCGCCAGTGGATGCTTGCGGGTGGCCACCGGGCGATCCTCCGAGTCGGTGTGGATGAAGACGTCAAGCGTGTCGCCTGCCTGCCATTGAGCGGGGGATTCATTTCTTGGCAGCAGGATTTCGCCAAGCGCACCGCCATCAAGAAACAGGCCAAACGGCATTTCCCGGACGATCGCAAGCGGGGCGCGTTGGCCAATGGCAGTCATGGAGCGTGTCATGTGGGTGGAAGGATCATGTCTCTCGATACGAAAATGGATGGTGTCCACGTCAAGGCGGGTAGTTCTCTCAAATCACGGCTTGCGGGGGAAGGCATAAGTTGGCTACGGCCAGGGCACATATGGATTGGGTCAATTTGATTCAGAAATGAAAATTATTGGTGAAATGCCTGACAATGTTTTCGGATTTCCGTAGAACGATTCGCTGCGTATGATATTCGCCGTGAAGCAAGCGCTCACTCTCTGGATCCTTGGCGATGGCAAGCCTGGGCACGAAAACCAATCGCTCGGCCTAGCTGAGGCGATCGGGCGGCGTTTGTCGTGTGAGGTATACCGTATTCCCGCTAGTCCGCTCCGGGACGCTTTTGGGGCCGCAAAAAAATTCCCGAGGCCGGATTTGATTGTCGCGGCGGGCCACTCGACGCATGGCCTTTTGTGCTGGCTTGCGTGGCGATATCGGTCGCAATCGGTCGTGATGATGCGGCCGTCGCTGCCGTGCGCCCTCTTCGACATGGTAATTGCGCCGGAGCATGATTTCAGAAAATCGAACGTGTCAAACGAGCGGTTGTTGATGACGCGCGGCGCGATCAATCGTGTGAAGCCGGATGTGGCTGCCGCGCGCCATGGTTCGCTGGTTTTGTTAGGCGGGCCGTCGAAACACCATGGTTGGGATGTGGAGGCAATGCGCGGGATGCTTCGCGAGATCGCACAACGTATGCCGGCCATCGAGGTGGCCGACTCGCGGCGCACACCGGACGGTTTTTTTGACTCGCTGGATTTCATCAAGGCCCGCCATTCCCATGATCAAACCCCACAAGGTTGGCTCGCCGGGCGGTTGGCGCATGCGGCGGAAGTGTGGGTGACGGAGGATTCGGTCTCGATGGTTTACGAGGCACTCAGCGGCGGCGCGAGGGTGGGGGTGCTGCCGGTTCCACGTTTGCGCGAAAATGCCCGCGTCATCCTGGGAATCGACCGCCTGGCGGCTGAGGGTTGGGTGTCGCGGTTCGACGAGTGGAAGGAATCCGGAATTTTGCAGCTACCACCGGGAGTGCTGGCGGAGGCCGATCGTTCGGCGGACTGGGTGCTCGGGCGGATCGGGCACTTGGAAAAGGAGGTGGCACGATGAATTTCCGGAAATTCGGGGATCCTCCAAATCGCGGGGACATCCACGTTCCGAATGTGCGCCGCCCCATTCCCCGGCGCGATGCCCCGCTAGCAGGCACCAAGGGCCTCGATACGCCGATCGACATTCCCGATGGCTTGGTTCTGAAACCGCGTGGGCTTCCGCCGGGTGTGGATTTTTACCCGCAGGCAAAAGCCTTGGGCGTGATCGCGGTGGTGCTCGCCATCGCGGCTTTGCTTTGCACGCTCATCAACACGTTTTTTGATGCGACGGATGCTTTCACGGTCTGGCTGGCTGGTGTTGCGATCGCATCATTTTTCCTCGTTCACATTTTTGGAATCATCTCGCAGTCGATGTCTCGCTCGAGGAATTCGCTCGGCCTTGCTGCCATCGTGCTGCTCTGGGGCGGGTTTGCGGCAATCGTCGTCATCGCGATCATCCGGAGATGGCTTTCGGGTGGCGCGTGAGGTTGATCAAACACCATGCTTCGGAATCCGCTCCGCAAGCTCCTCCGCCGGATACGTCCAGATCTCCGCAAGCGTCGGGTGATAGTGGGGGAGGCCTGCGAATTGGTGGACGGTCATGCGCGAGTGCATTGCGACCATCACCTCATGGATCAGCTCGCCGCCGTGTGGGCCGACGCATGCGGCACCGAGGATTTCGCCGGTTTTCGCATCGGCGATCATTTTCACAAAGCCGTCGGTGGCCCCGAAGATCACGGATTTCCCGTGGTCGCCGAACGGGTAGGTATCGGTGAGATATTCGATGTCCGCCGCCTGGCATTGCTTTTCGGTCATGCCCACGGTGGCGACCTGGGGTTCGGTGAAGACGACGTTGATCATCAGGCGGTAATCCATTTCGAGTGGACGCTCCGGTTGCCGGATGTTGTGCGCCGCAATTTCACCATGGCGCACCGCGAGGTGGACGACTTCGTGCGGACCGCAACAATCGCCTGCGGCGAAAATGTGAGGGACGCTCGATTGTTGGCGGTTGTCGACGAGGATGCGGCCGGATGGATCGGTATCGACGCCGGCATTTTCGAGGGCGAGTGAGGTGGTGTTCGGGCTGCGGCCGATGGCGAGCAGCACGGTTTCGGCGGTCACGGTTTTGGTTTCTCCCTGATGCTCGAATGAGATGGACTTGCCATCCGGCGTGATCGCTGCGTCCAACAATTTGGTGCCGGTAAAGACGTCGATGCCTTCGCGGCGGAAGACTGTTTCGACGACCTCGGCGGCATCGGTGTCGAATGGGGAGAGGACGTGCGCGCTACGCTGGATCACGGAGACTTTCACATCCATGCGGGCGAAGAACTGGGCGAATTCCAAGGCGACCGGGCCTGCTCCGAGGACGATCATCGATTTCGGCGGATGCTCCAAGGCCAGGGCATCGTCGCTGTCGATGCAGCCGATGGTTTCTAATGCGGGAATCGGCGGTGGCGAAACACGGGAGCCGGTGGCGATCACGAAATGCGCGGCAGTCAGTGTGCTTCCTTCGTCGAATTCCAAGGTGTGAGGATCGATGAACTTCGCTTTCTTGCGCACCAGATGCAGGCGTTCGTCTTCGAGTTGTCCGGCGCGGTATCCGGCCCAGTCATCGACGAGAAACTCCTTGCGGGCGAAAACCTTTTTCCAATCGAACCCAGCCTCGGGAATCACAAGACCCAGCTCCGCGGCATGATGGCGGGCGGTGTGCAGGACGTCGGCGGCGTGCAAGAGCGTCTTCGTCGGCATGCAGCCGCGCAGGATGCACAGGCCGCCGAGTTTTTCGGAGCCATCGACCACGGCAACGCGCAGGCCTGCGTCGCGCGCGGTGCGGGCCGCAGCGTAACCGGCACTGCCCCCGCCAATCACGCAGACGTCGAAATCAAAGGAATGTTTTTGCTCGGTCATTTTATTCATACTCGGTGTTGAACATACCGTTGTATCCCGGTTGATAGAGCATGATGCCGAGCACGTTGGCAATGAATTCATGGAGTGAATTCACGAGCCGATCGGATGCCACACGGTTTTGGCTTCGAGGAAATCCGCGATCCGGTACGGAGAATCGAGGTCATCGGAAAACCAATCGGCTGTAGGATCCGATGCAACGACGCGTTTCACCGAATCGGATGCGCCTTGTTCGAGCACCGTTAGCTCGTCATTCGTCACAGCGGCTCCCAGCGCACGAAGGTGGGCGTGGGTGGCGAAGGTGGGCAGGAGTTCGGTGCGGTCCCCGGTGAGGATGTTCACCGTGCCACCGGGGATGTCGGAGACGGCGAGCATCTCACCTAACAGAATGGCCGGGTAGGGAGCGGTGTTCGAGGCGAGGGCGACCACGGTGTTGCCGGAGGTAATGGCGGGGAGGATGAGTGTGAGCAGACCAAGCAGCGGTGCTTGATCCGGAGCGATGATGCCGACAACCCCCATCGGTTCGTGGATGGTGAAGTTGAAATGTGGAGTGGCCACGGGATTTACGCTGCCGAGGACGGCTTGGTATTTATCGGTCCATCCGGCGTAGTGGACGACGCGTTCGATGGCGGCGCGGGTTTCCTTGGCGGCAGCGGATTTCGTTGTGGCGATGGCGATGGCGGCGGTGAGTTCATCGGCGCGTGACTCCATCATTTCGGCGAGGCGATAGAGGATTTGCCCGCGATTGTAGGGATTGCGGGCGGCCCAGCCGGAGGCGGCCTTGGCGGCGGCTTCGACGGCGTTGCGGAGGTCCTTGCGCGAGCATTGCGGGATGTTGGCAAGGAATGCGCCGGAGGCATCGTTCAGCGGCGCGACGCGTCCGCTTTCGGAGCGGATGAAGGCGCCGCCGACGTAGCATTTTGGGGTTTTGGTGATTTTGAGGGGCATGGGAGTAGTTAAGATTCAAGAGCTCAAGACACAAGACGGAGAGAGCTTCGCGCGTGGCCATTGGCAGCGACGCTCGTCGAGATGCCGCTACAGGCTATTTCATGAGCAGGTTTTGTAGCGGCGTGTCTGTGACCGCCGAGGTCTGTGAGAATGTGCGAGGTCTTCATCTTGAGTCTTGCCGTTTTGAGGCTCAAGCGAGCGATAGATAATTGAGAAGCCCTTGTTTGCCGCCTTCGCGCCCGAATCCGGATTCCTTGTATCCGCCGAAGGGCGAGGTGGGGTCGAATTTGTTGTAGGTGTTCGCCCAGACGACGCCCGCCTTGAGCTCGGAGGCCATTTTCAGGATGCGGGATCCCTTGTCGGTCCACACGCCGGCGGAGAGGCCGTATGCGGTGTTGTTGGCTTTTTCGACCGCCTCTTCCGGGGTGCGGAAGGTAAGGATGGAAAGCACGGGACCGAAGATTTCCTCGCGGGCGATGCGCTGGCTCATGGTGACGCCGGAGAAGAGGGTGGGTGGGAAATAGAAACCTCGCTTGGGCAAGGCGCACGCGGGTTGGTGGATGTGCGCGCCTTCGTCGATGCCGGCTTGGACGAGCATACGGATTTTTTCGAGCTGCTCGCGCGAGTTGATCGCGCCGACGTCGGTGTTCTTGTCGAGCGGGTCTCCGGTGCGCAGCGATTGTAGGCGGACTTCGAGTTTTTTGAGGACAGTGGCGGCAATGGATTCCTGGACGAGCAGGCGGGATCCGGCGCAACAGACGTGGCCCTGGTTGAAGAATATGCCGTTGATCACGCCCTCGACGGCTTGGTCGATCGGGGCGTCCTCGAAGATGATGTTGGCGGCCTTGCCGCCGAGCTCGAGGGTGAGTTTTTTCCCAGTGCCTGCGAGCGCATGCTGGATCCATTTGCCGACGGCGGTGCTGCCGGTAAAGGCGACTTTCGCGGCGGCGGGGTGGGTGACCACAGCGGCTCCGGTTTCGCGACCGCCGGTGACGATGTTGACCACCCCGGGAGGCAGCTCGGCATCGCGCAGAATGGTGGCGAATTTCATCGCAGTGATCGAGGTGGTCTCGGCGGGTTTGAGCACCACGGTGTTGCCTGCTGCGAGCGCGGGTGCGAGCTTCCACGCCAGCATCAGGAGTGGAAAATTCCACGGGATCACCTGGCCGACGACGCCGAGGGGCTTGGGGGTGCGGCCGGGGGCAAGGTAGACGAGTTTGTCGGCCCAGCCGGCGTGATAAAAGAAATGGGCGGCGGCCATCGGGACGTCGAAATCGCGCGATTCACGGATCGGTTTGCCGCCGTCGAGCGTCTCGGCCACGGCGAACTCGCGGGCGCGATCCTGGAGCAGGCGGGCGATGCGGAAGAGATATTTGCCACGCTCGGCACCCGGAAGCGCGCTCCATGCGGGGAACGCGGCGGTGGCGGATGCGTATGCGGCATGGACATCGGCCTGGCTGCCATCGGCGATTTCCGCGAGCACCGATTCATCGCGCGGGCTGATTGATTCGAAGTATCGTTTCGATTTCGGCGCGGTGAATTTGCCGTTGATGAAAAGCGAGTAGCGCTTGTCGATGAATGCAGGTGCCGATTCGGGTGCGGGATCGAATTCCCAGAGGTTTCCGAACAACAATTCGCGAGCGGGTTTGGGGGATTTGGTTTTCGCGGGCATATCAAATCGTGATTGAGGATGACGCTAATGGGTTTTCGCGCGTCTGCAAGGACGGGGACGTCTGGCGAATCACCGGCCTTGCGTTGCTGGTGCGCCAGGCGCATCGGTGCGGGAAAACTCGGTGGTGCTGCTCAGGTGCCAAAGCGTGGCTGCTCCGAGCATCAGGATTGCTCCGAGCACGAGGATCAAGAAGAGGACGATGTTGGTTTTCATGATGGATCAGGGTGTGTGAATGAGCAATGCGGCAAAGGCACCGTCGGTGCCGTCGCGGAAGGGGAGGGCGGTGCGGGTGGATTCGAGGTGGAGCGCAGGGTGGGCGGTGAGGGCGGCGGCGATGAGTTCGTCGTTTTCCTCCGGCTCGATCGAGCAGGTGGAATAGACGAGGCGGCCGCCGGGTTTGAGGCATGGAATCGCATGATCGAGGATGCGGCGCTGGGTGATTGCGATGGCCGTGATATCCGCGGGTTGCAGGCGCCAACGAACGTCGATGCGGCGGCGGATGACGCCGGTGTTCGAGCACGGGACATCGAGCAGGATGGCATCGAATGCGCCGTGCCATTCGGCGGGCGCGGGTTCGAGCCAGTTGTGGCAGGCGGTTTGCGCGTCGCCGGCGTGCAAGCGGCGGAGGTTGTCGACGAGGCGGGGCAGGCGTTTTTCGTTGGAATCGGTGCAGACGAGCGATTGCGCGCCACCGAGCGCTGCGGCGATGAGGAATGCCTTGCCTCCGGGAGCGGCACATGCGTCGAGAACACGCTCGCCGGGAGCGGGTGCCAGTAAATCGACAGCGTGGCGGGTGGCGGGGTCCTGGATGTAGATGGCACCGGTGGCTAACAGCTCCACAGGCGGCGTGCCATCGAGTTTGTAAAATCCAGGTGCGCCATCGACGGGAGTTCCCGGCAGCGGGGCATCCGGTGCGGGGGCCAACGGGTTGATCCGGAAATACGTTTCCGCCGGGCGGTTGTTCCACTCCATCAGGGCGAGGGACTCGGCTTTGCCAAACTGGGAGCTCCATTTATTGTTCAGCCAGTCGGGGTGCGAATGTGCCACGGCGGGCGGGAGGGTGGGGATTTCCTCCATGAGCTTTTCACGCGAATCGACAGCCTTGCGCAGGCAGGCGTTGACCAATCCGCGGACGGCGGCTTTTCCGCATTCGACCGTTTCATTGACTGCCGCGTGATCGGGAATGCCGAGGAGCAGGATCTGTGCGAGACCCACGCGTAGCACGTCGCGCGTCTCGGGATCGAGGTGGCCGTGGCGGAGTTTGCTGATCCAGTGATCGAGCAACCGCCGGTGGCGCAGAACCGCGTAGAGGATCGCCTGCAATAAGGCACGGTCCGCCGTGGAAAGCTGGCGGCGCTGTGCATGGCGTTCGATCAGCGACTCGGCGTAATCGTGACCGCGCGCCCAGGCGTGCATGGCGGAGACGGCGGCTTGGCGGACATGAAATTTTTTCGCGGCCATGGTTGCGTTGGGAAAATGATTACATGACCGGCTCACCGCTGCACAGGAGAATTGCAGGCGACTTGCCATGGGCCGGATGTCGGCTACAATAGGAATCATGCAAACGCCAGCCCGCCACGACCGCCGCCAATTCATGAAAATCAGTGCTCTCGCCGCCACCGCCGCCGCCCTGCCATCCGTCGCAGGCGCCGCCACCTTGGAGCATGCGCTGGCCGACCTGCCGTATCATTACGACGCCCTGGAGCCACACATCGACGCGCGGACCATGGAAATCCACCATTCGCGCCACCACGCGGCATACGTGAACAACATGAAAGCCGCACTTGAGGGCCATGCCGCACTTGCCGCACTCTCGCTCGATGCCTTGCAGCCCGCATTGGCAGGAATCGACGACAAGGCGCTGCAGACGACGCTCCGCAACAACGGTGGCGGCCATTGGAACCACGATTTTTTCTGGAAAATCATGACGCCGAAAAGCGACATCGGCCAACTCAGCGCCGAGCTCACCGGGGCGATCCAGAGCGCGTTCGGCGGGTTCGATGAATTCAAGAAGGCATTCGCCGCCGCCGGAGCGGGTCGTTTCGGTTCCGGCTGGGCATGGTTGATCGTGAAGACCGATGGCACGCTCGCCGTTACCAGCACGCCGAACCAGGACAACCCGTTGATGACTGGCATCGTCCCCGATGGCGAAACCGGCACGCCCATTCTCGGCGTCGATGTGTGGGAGCACGCGTATTACCTCCACTATCAGAATCGCCGGGCCGATTACCTCGATGCGTTTTGGAAGGTGGTCGACTGGCAGGAAATCAGCAAGCGCCACGCCGCCGCCCGCGCTTGAAATCCGCATCCTTCTGCTCATGACGCTGCGCGATCTCGGATGGAATGAGTCTTTCGAAAATGCCTTCGCACCATTCCGCGAGCGCGGCTGGGTGCCGGCTCGGCTCATGCGCGAGACGACGATCAATTTCGGCGCGTTTCTCGACGGTGGCGAGGAGATCGACGTCGTCCTCTGCGGCCGGCTCTGGCACAAGGCCTCCTGCGATGCCGATCTGCCCGCCGTTGGCGACTGGGTGGCGGTGGAACTTGGTGATGAAGGATCCGATCATGTGATCCGCGAAATGCTGCCACGCCGCAGTTGTTTCGCGCGCAAAATGCCGGGCAACAGCAGCGATGCACAGGTCATCGGCGCCAACCTCGACATGGTGTGCGTGGTCACCGATGCGGGTGCGGATTTCAACCTCCGCAGGATGGAACGCTATTTCACTCTGATCCAGCGCAGCGGCGCGAAACCCCTGGTGCTCGTCAATAAATCCGACGCCCAACCGCCCGAAGTGAACCGCGAAGCGGCCGATGCCATCGCCGGACTCTCGCCGGATGCCGAGGTGCACATTACCAGTGCTCTAACAGGCGATGGGCTGAAGGTGCTGCGCCGCTACCTCAAACCAGGAATCACGCTCTGCATCGTCGGCTCCAGCGGGGTGGGGAAGTCGACTTTGGTCAACCAACTCTACGGCGAGGAATGGTTGTGGACGGGCGAGGTGAACGAGACCACCGGCAAAGGCCGCCACACCACGACAAGCCGCGAGTTGGTGCCGCTGCCGGACGGCGGGCTGCTGATCGACAATCCCGGGATGCGCGAGATCCAGATGTGGACGGACGAGGCGACCTTGCGGGAGAGCTTCGCCGACATCGAGGCGCTCACGGCGGCATGCCGTTTCAGTGATTGCAGCCACCGCAACGATGCCGGATGCGCGATTCGTGCGGCGGTTGACGCCGGCGAGCTGGATGCCGATCGACACTTGAGCTTCCTGAACCTGGAAACCGAGATCGCCACCCTCAAGCGCCGCGCCAAAAAGCGCCGTATGGCTGTCGATCGCTGGGCGAAACGCAACCACCGGGTGAAAGCCCGCAACCTCGACGACCGGATTCAGTTGGAGAAGGATGAACGCGGGGAGGTCTAGGCCGTATTTCCCACCCCCAAGGGGCGAAACGCGTTCGCCCACGCCCATGTGAGGACAATGCAATGCAGCGGATGCGCCTGATTATTGGCGATTCATGGGCCCGGCGGAACGTCTCCTTGCGAGCGCTTGACGAGGAAAACAAATGAGAACGGCTCTAACTCCGCTTTAGCATGATGGGCGAGTAAGCCAAAAGTGTGAGAAATGCGCGCAGGAATCACTCCGAGGGCTCGGGTTCTGGCTCCGCGCCTGGCAGCGTGTTCTCCCAGCGGTGCAGCTCGAATCCATCGCCGAGGCCGCCGATTTTTCCTAACAGCTTATGGCAGCGCTCGCGGATGTGATCGAAATCCGGCGGGCCATGGGGCGTGTCCTTGCTGCCCGGGAAAACGATGTAGCTCACCGTGAGATCGGATACCGGACGGCGATACGGATTCGCATTCGCATTGATTTCCTTGGCGAGCCGCAGCGATGCCTCGCCCACCTTGAACGTCGGCCCGCCATCGCCGACGATCGCGGGATAGAGCTTTTCCTCGTGCACCACCACCGCGAAGTCGCCCACCTTCGGGGCGAAGGGATCGTCGCGCGCGGTGATCAGGTTCACCGGGATGACGATGAATGGGTCGTGCTCGGCGATCAGATAGCTGCGGTGCTTCATGTCCTCGATGCCGCGCTTCAGGTAGTCGATGCGGTTGCGCAGCCACGTCTTGCGGTCGGCCGTGGTCCCGGCGGCGGCCAGTTCGGTGCGGGCGTTTTCGATCCGGCGCTCCCAGCCGGCGACCATCGGGTTCGGTGTGCGCGTGCGCTTGCGCCAGCCGTAGCTGGTGAATGGCTGGTAGTTCGTCGAGTTCACGATTTCATCCGGCATTTCGGGCAGGCGGTCGCCGTCGGAGCCGTCCGAGACGACGTCCATTTCGGCCTGCATCCAGAACACCTTGGTGCCGTCGGACGCCTTCAGATGCAGGATCGTCTCGCAGTCGTAGACGTTGTGCTTGGTGAGGATCGTGTTGAGCGTGTGGGCGTCGCGGCGGATGCGGGTGAGCTTCAAATCGTAAAGCGTGTGGAACCACGGCGAGACTTCGGCTTTTTCAAAAAGATCGGGAAGGCCGGGGAGCATCGCCGAGAGCTTCGGGTTCACGGTCTCGAGTTCATCGAGCGTCTTCGAGGGCGTGGGCACCCGCAGATTGAGTGTGTATCGCGCGGTGAAGCTCGCGGGGTCGACGCGCTCGACCGAGGCAATCCCGCCTTCCTCAAACCGCAGCTCGGTTTCAAACGGAATGCCCGAGCGCAGTTGGCGCACGTCCATCACCGAGCCGACGGGTGTGGATGGCTCCGGCGGCTTGACGCGCGGCGCCTCCTCGTCCGGTGGCGATTCGGTTTCCCGCGTGATGATTTGTTTCCGGAGTTCCGCGAGCTCTTGTTCGATCTCGGCACGCATGCGCTCCTCGACCTGGCGGCGGATCGTTTCCTCGTCGGCACCACCATCCGCATCGCGCTTTTCCATAATCTCGATCAGCCCGCGTTTCACCTTGGCGGGAACCCCGGTGAACATCAGGGCAATGCCGCCCGCCAGTGCCGCGAAGATCATCACTCCCAGCACCCACGGCCAGATTCCGTATGCTCTCCCGGTGCGTCTGCTGTTCGATTCACTCATGACGCATCCACCGATAACATGACCGGCGGTTTCATCAAGGATCGATGCGGCCGGGTGGATTGATGAGAACGGGTTTGCCGAGAAAAAATCCGGCGCACACGCCGATCAACCAACCGAGTATGTGCCCTGCGACGTCGATGTTTCCCGCGTCGGCCCCGCCGCCGCCAAACCAGCCGAGCAGGATGCCACCTGCGACGAGCGGCACGAAAAGCATGCGGAAGCCGTGAAAGGAACGCATCATCCATGCCAGACGGGTGGCGTGGCCGACGAGCAGGCCGAGTGCGGCAAACGTCGCGGTGGAGGCACCGAGCGAGCGGAAATCCTCGGGAAGACGCGCGGCGGCATTGATCGCGTTGGCCACGGCGCCGCAGGCGAGAATCAGCAGCCAGCCGCGGAACGCGCCGATGGCGTGGGCCACAAGCACGCAGAAAACCCCACCTAACAACGCGTTGCCCAGCAGGTGCGCGCCATCCGCATGGAGGAAAAGCGCGGTGATCGGCCGCCACCACTCGCCGCCATGCGCCATCGCATGAGTCGAGTTGCAGAAGCGGTCGCTCAGGCCCGGGTCGTGCGATTGCGCGAAAAACACCGCCAGCAACGCCACCAGCCAGATCAATGCCACGTCGAGCTGGTAGGGGAACGTCCGGCTTTCGAGGACCGGCGACGGCATGGCTGGTGCCGCGGACTCCTCATCATAGAGCCTCCATTCGTCGTCGATCGCCCGGGCATGCCGGGCATCGGCGTGGATGGTGTAGCTGCCGTGTTCATGAAAAACCCCGCAATCCAATCCCATCGCGAGCACGACTAGGGCGTGCTCGTGCGCCTCGGCGGGCGTCGGCCATGTGCCGAGAGGCAGCCAGCCTTCGAGTTCCTGTTCCGACTCCAACGCGTCCACATCGACATCGTCGCCGTGTCTCGCGCGTTGGCAATAGCGATCCGGTGTGCACGCGAGGGTGGGGATTCGGCCGATCGGAGAGCACGCGCCCATTTTCCGCCATGGATTTGCGAAAATATGATTGGAAATATGGCCTTCTGGAATAGTGGTGGGGAATGATCACGTTGCGACGCATCGCATTTTTTCTGCCACTTTGCGTGCCAACGGGCGTCTTCGCCCAAGGGTCGATTCGCCAAGGTCCACCCGCGCAGCTTTACCAAATGCACTGTGCGGCCTGTCATGGGGATGATTTCCGCGGCAGCGCCGCCGGCTCGCTTTTGGTCGACCGGTGGCAGTCGATCGCGCAGACCGATGAGGCGCTCGCGGCATACATCCGCGACGGCAATCTCGAAAAGGGCATGCCCGCATATGGCGAAGTGATGTCCGCCCAGGAAATCCGCTCACTCGTGGTTTTTCTCAACGAAATCCGCAGCGACGCGGTCACCGAAGTCAAACAAACGCCGCTCACGGAAAACCTCGAACTGCAATCAAAGCATCACCCGTTCGTCGTCGAACCTGTCGCGAAGGGGTTGGAAATTCCGTGGGCGCTGGCATTCGACGGGAAGGGCAGGGGACTCGTCACCGAGCGCCCCGGCCGTCTCCGCTGGCTGGTCGATGGCGAGCTGTCCGATCCGATCCGGAACACCCCGGATGTCCTGCATTTGGGGCAGGGCGGCATGATGGAAGTCGCGTTCCATCCGGATTACGAAAACAACGGTTGGATCTACCTCGGATACACCGAAGGTGTTGCGGATCGGCGTGGATTGACGTCGGTGGTGCGCGGCCGCATCGACGGCATGGTTTGGAAGGATCAGGAAACGATCTTCCGCGCGGATGACAAACAATTCACATCCGCCCCGGTCCACTTCGGCACCCGCATCGTGTTCCGCGATGGATACCTGTGGTTCTCGATCGGCGACCGCGGAGCGATGCATGAGGCACAAAACACGATGACGCCGAACGGGAACATCCACCGTCTGCACGACGACGGCCGCCTCCCGGGCGACAATCCGTTTGTCGACGGCAAAGAGGGCCTGCCGAGCATTTGGTCGTGGGGGCACCGCAACCCGCAAGGCCTGGCATTCCACCCGACGAGCGGCGAGCTCTGGTCCGCCGAACACGGACCGCGCGGTGGCGATGAGGTGAACTTGATTCAAAAAGGCGGCAACTACGGGTGGCCGGTGGTGACGCACGGCATCAACTACAACGGCACCCCGATTACCGAGCACATCAGCAAGCCCGGCATGGTCGATCCTGTGCGCCATTGGACGCCGTCGATTTCGGTTTGCGCGATCGCATTTTATTCGGGCACGGATTTTCCGGTGTGGAAAAACAACCTATTCGTCAGCGGCCTGCGCTCGCAGGAATTGTGGCGGCTATCGCTTGAAGGCGGCAAGGTGGTCGACGAGGAAATCGTGCTCAAAGGGATCGGCCGGATCCGGGATGTCACCATGGGGCCGGATGGCTTGCTTTACCTCGTGTTGAACAGCCCTGATTCCATCGTCCGCCTGCGCCCGGTTGCCAAGTGATGTCCATCCATCAAGCTCCAACCGCATGGATGCGACCAGCCAAGCGGCCGTTGGCGGTCGCCCTTGCCGCGCTGCTCGGTCTTGGGAATGTGACATGGGCCGATGAAGCGGATGATGCGGACATCGAGCTTGCGCCGTTGACGGTCACCGCGCTGCGCGGGCAGTCGCTTCTTGAAGGTTCGACGTTCGCGATTTCCTCGTTCGTGGCCGATGATTTCAATCGTAGCCCGCATTGGACGGCGGATGATTTCCTCCGCCAGGTTCCCGGTTTCAGCTTGTTCCGGCGCACCAGCAGCCTCGTCGCGAACCCGACCATCCAGGGCGCATCGCTGCGGGGCATCGGCCCATCCGCCACGTCGCGGAGTTTGGTCTTGTTCGATGGGGTGCCACTCAACGACGCCTTTGGCGGCTGGGTGAATTGGAGCCAGATCAACCTCCGCCATGCTGATCGCATCGAAGTAGTGCGCGGTGGCGGATCGGCCGCGTGGGGGAATACCGCGCTGGGCGGCGTGATCCAGATTGTCCCGCGCCTTGCCGAGCCCCGCACGATGGAAACCCAGCTCATGCTCGGTAACCAAGGCACATGGGAATCCTCGATCTACACCAGCGAGCGCGTCGGGGGCTTCGGCATCGCGCTTGAGGCGCGCGCGTTTGCGACCGATGGATACAAACGCGTCCGCAAGGACCAGCGCGGCGTTGTCGACATCCGCAGCGATGCCCGCCACGAGGTGTTCCATCTGGTGGCCGATTACGAATTTCCCAGCGCCGCGCGGCTCAGCGTGCGTGGCACGTATTTCGATGAAGTCCGCGGCAATGGCACGTCGCTCACCGGCAACACCACGGAAAACCACCGCCTGCATCTCAAACTCGAAAGCGATCCAGAGGCCGATTTCACCTGGCGCGCCGACGGTTATGCCGGGCAGACGGAATTCACCAGCACCTTCAGCTCGGTCAGTGCGGACCGCAACAGCGAGGCCCTTGTCCTCGACCAATACTCGGTGCCATCGCACACCTTCGGCGGAGGATGGCAGGGGACATGGCGGCTGCCGGACCTCGGTGCGATCACGCTGGGCACCGATTGGGTCGGTATTCAGGGGCGCACCAACGAGCGCGTCATTTTTGCGGGCGACGACCGCATCGCCGGAGGCAGACAGTTGCTCGGCGGCATCCACGCCGGACACGACTGGGAGCCGGCCGAACGCTGGCGCTGGCAGGCCGGATTGCGCATCGACTATTGGCGCAGCTACAACGGGTCGATCAAACCGCCGAATGCCTCCCGCGCGGAATTCACGCCGCGCGATGGCACCGTGATCAACGGCCGCGCCGGATTGAGTCGGGAAATCACCGACGCGCTTACTGTGCGCTCGTCCGTCTATCAGGCATTCCGCGCGCCCACGCTCAACGAGCTTTACCGGCCGTTCCAAGTCGGCGCCGACGTCACCCAGGCAAACCCGATGCTCGATCCCGAGCGCCTACTCGGTGCCGAAATCGGCTTCGATTATCTACCCACCCCCGCGTTCGAGTTCCGCAACACCGTGTTTTTCAACCAGGTCAAGGATCCCATTCTCAACGTGACCATTGGCACCACCGCCGGTGGCGGGCAGCTTCGGGAAAAACGCAACATCGAGGAAACCCGGATCGCTGGCATGGAATCCGAGATGGTGTGGCGTCCGGCCGATCCAGTATCCATCTTTCTCCGCCATGCCCTCACCGACGCCCGCGTCCACCGAGCCGATGATCAACCCGCCCTCGTCGGCAAGCGGCTCGCACAAGTCCCGCGCCACGCCATCACTCTGGGCACCTCCCGGCAATGGGGCGGCGGACCGGAAATCACTGTTCAGGTCCGCTGGACAGACACCCAGTATGAGGACGATCTCAACCAGCGTATGTTAGATTCTTATCCGTTGATCGACCTGTCGATCCAGCATCCGCTCGGGGAGCGCGGCACCTTGTTCGCGGGCGTCGAAAACCTGCTCGACCGACGCTACGCCGACGGCATCACCGGCAACGGCCTCACCACCGAGGGTCGCCCGCGCTCCTACCAGGCCGGAATCCGATTTCGGTTTTGAGTGTGGCGGAGCGCTCGCTCACCAGGCCTGGGTTATGTGGCCGGCTTTTGCCTGCTTCCCGATCATGGAAATTCACCTCCGCCACGTGATTCGCTATTGCCGCCCGCACCGTCCGCGTGCGAAAGCAAATCCATGTCACCACCACTACGGATTGCCATTCTGGGTTGCGGCTCACGCGGAAGAACTTACGCCCGCATCGCTGCGACCATGCCGGAGCGCTATCAGATTGTGGCCGTCGCGGATCGCGATGCTGCCAAGACCGCGACCCTGGCCGCGCTTCGTGCGCCGGGGGAAATCCAGGTCTTCGATTCAGATCGATCACTCTTTGCGGCCGGCAAGCTGGCCGACGTCTTGCTGATCTGCACACAGGACGCAGACCACTTCGGCCATGCCATGGATGCCATGGATCTCGGCTACGATTTACTGCTTGAAAAGCCGGCTGCCGAATCGCTCGAACGCTGTGAGGAATTGGACCGTAGAGCCCGCGAAAAGGGCTGCCGAATCGTACCCTGCTTTGTGCTCCGCTACACACCGTTCTACCAAGCCGTCCGCAACTTCATCGACAGTGGCCGTCTGGGAAGGATCATCACGATCCGTGCGTCCGAAGGCGTGGAAGCCTTCCACCAGGCGCATTCCTACGTCCGCGGACATTGGGCAAAATCCGAAGATTCCTCACCCATGATTGTGGCAAAATGTTCGCACGACACCGACCTCATGTGCTGGTTTGCCGGTTCCACGCCAAAGGCGATCACCAGCCATGGGCGGCTCGATTGGTTCAAGAGGGAGAACGCACCCGAAGGCGCGCCCCTGCGCTGCACCGATGGCTGTCCGGCGGCGGCTGACTGTATTTTCGACGCCCACCGCTACCTCAGGGAGAAACGCAATTTCTTGCGCATGGTCATGCCTGGTGCGGAAGGCGAGAAAGGGGCTTACGAACACCCGGAAGAACCGATCCTCGAGTTTCTCAAGACCTCGCCTTGGGGGCGCTGCGTCTACCACTGCGACAACAACGTCGTCGATCACCAGGTGCTGGCCTGTGAAATGGAAAATGGCATCACCGCCACCCTCACGATGACCGCGTTCGACTCCGGCCGGACCATCGAAATCCACGGCACCCGCGGTTCACTGCGCGGCGGCGAACCCTATCAGCGCGGCGGCGCGCATGAACTCTGGTTCTACGATCATTTTAGCGGGAAATCCGAAGCGATCGAGGTCGAGCCATGCAAGGGCGAAGGCTACTCCAGCCACGGCGGTGGCGATTACGGCATCGTCGACGCCCTCGACCGCTTGTTTGCTGGATCCGCGGCAGTTCAGCCCGGCCTCGACGGCATCGCCGGACACCGCCTCGCCTATCAGGCGGAGCTGTCACGCCTTGCCGGTGGTGCTCCTACCAGCTGATTCATCACAAACTCCGAAGATGCACGGATGATTCGCAGGCATTTTTGCCACGCATTACACGGATTAGCAGGGATTCCGGAATGACCCATTCCGGTTTTTAAATCGTTTCCACACCCTCTATATCATCCGTGGCGATCCGTGTAATCCGTGGTCAATTTCGGTTTTTGGTCTCAACATCCCAGCGCTTTGCGCACGAATGTGCTGATTTGGCGGATCTAACAATCGATTCGGTCACTTTCCAAAGTTTGCTTTTATCGTTGAGCGCAGCTTTGGCCGGATTGATAGTCATACATCCTTTCGCAAATGTCCGTAACAAGCAAAGAGATTCCATGATCCCACAAACACCGATTCACCCGCTTGCCGCGGCGCTTGCCATTGGCATCGCGCTCTTCATTACCCCGGTGCGAGCAGTCGCCGAAACTCCCGATAAACCAAGGCCGAACATCCTCATCATCTATGTAGACGACCTTGCACGCGGCGACGTTGGTGCCTTCGGATGCCCGGATCCGGGGACCGATAATATCGACCGGATTGCTGCCCAAGGCGTGCGCATGACCCACGCGTTCACCAACAACGTGCCTTGTTCGCCGAGCCGGTCCGCATTGATGATGGGAATGTATACTCAGCGGTTTGGAAAATTCGGGCTCTCCCGGGGCGTCCCCATCCCCGAGGACAAGCCGACCCTCGCCGAAACGCTGCGCGACGCCGGATACGTCACTGGCATCGTCGGCCTGGAAAAATGGGACATCGGCACTTGGAACCAAGGCGCGCTCGACCGCGGCTTCATGGAGGCTGCCATGCAGCCGCCACGCGTCGAAGGCCGCGAGGGTTTCGGCGGTGGATCGTCCTACCTCAGCATCGACGGGTCCTACCTCACCGAAACCGAGGGTGAGGATGCCCTGGACTTCATCACCCGCCACGGCATGGGTGAACGTCCGTTTTTCCTCTACTTCGTCCCTCTCGCCGTGCACATCCCACTCACCGAAGTGCCAAAAAAATACCTCGACCGGCTCTACCCCGGCCACGAAGGCAAATACACCCCCCGCCAGACGCTACGCGCTTCACTGCTAGCCCTGGACGACCAGATCGGCCGCATTCTCGACAAGCTGGAGGAAATGGACATCGCCAAAAATACCCTCGTCATCTTCAGCAGCGACAATGGCGGCGACCCGGTCGCCGGGCATCGCCCGTTGCCGTTTCGCGGTGGCAAAGGCGGCGTCAACCGCACCAACCTCCAGTGGGAAGGCAACTATCGCATGCCCACGATCCTCTCGTATCCGGGCACCCTTCCGGCTGGAGCAAGTTACTCCGGCATGTCGTGCACGCTCGACTTCTACGCCACCGCCGCCGCTGTCGCCGGCGTCCCACTGCCCGAACATTGCGAGGGCAAAAACCTCCTCCCGCTGTTGCTCGGTGAGGTCGAGCCCGATCCCGATGAGATTCGCTTCTGGAATACCCACGGCTCCCGCATCGCCCGTTGGCAACAATGGCGCATCGTCCAATTCCTCGATGAAACCTCATGGCGTCTCTACGACATCGAGGCCGACCCCGCCGAAACCACCAACCTCGCCGATCAACACCCCGACGTCGTTAACTCCATCGCCGCCCGATACGATGCATGGATGAGCGAAATGCCTGCACCCGCACCCGCCGTCATGCCGCCAGACGAGCTCCTCCCATACACCAACGACGGCCAACACGCCCGGCGTCCGTTCGGCCGCGGATGGATGACCGTGGAAACCTGGAGCCGCATCAAGGACGACCCGACCCAGTGGGGCGAATCCCACGTCCGCAGGCGGATGTTGGAGGGGAAATAAATCGACAGCATAGCAACTCGACGCCCACTCCGCCGAAATCACCAGTTACACAATAAAGTTCTGACAATCGCGTGGGAATTGTGGGGATGCGCAATCTGGTGAGGAAGCAGAGGATGATGCTTGCACCCTGGGGCCGGGACGGGCACAATTTTTTCAATCCATATGAGCGAGCGACGCGTAGTTATCACAGGAATTGGTTGTTTGTCCCCACTAGGCAATGATCTTGCCAGCACATGGGACGGGCTGAAGAACGGGCGGAGTGGCATCGGGCGGATCAGCCGCCTTGATCCTGAGCCGTTCGATTGCAAGATTGCCGGGGAAGTCCGCGATTTCAATGCGGACCCGTATTTCCGGGTTCCCAAGGATGCGCGCCGCGCGGACCGATACGTGCAGTATGCGGTGGCGGCATCGAAGATGGCGTTTGATGATTCCGGATTGGATGTTTCCCAAATCGACCCCCGCCGTGTTGGTGTGATGGTCGGTTCGGGAATTGGTGGGCTTTCGACCTTGGAGCGCGAACATGCCACATACCTCAACAAAGGCCCGAGCCGCGTTTCGCCGTTCACCATTCCGATGATGATCTCGAACATCGCCAGCGGCATTATTTCGATGGAGTTCGGCCTGCTTGGGCCGAATATGGTGATTGTGACCGCTTGCGCCACCTCGAACCACAACATTGGCGAAGCCTGGCGGATCATCAAATTCGGTGATGCCGATGCATTCCTTTGCGGTGGGGCGGAAGCAGCTGTGCTGCCGATGGGTCTCTGTGGGTTCGCCAACATGAAGGCGCTCAGCACCCGCAACGACGAGCCTGAGAAAGCCTCGCGTCCATTCGATAAGGGCCGCGACGGATTCGTCATGGGCGAAGGCGCGGGCGTCGTGATGATCGAGGAACTCGAACACGCCCGGAAGCGCGGCGCGAAGATTTACGCAGAACTCGTTGGCTACGGTGTTTCCGCCGATGCGTATCACCTCAGCGCTCCGTCGCCCGATGGCAGCGGCCCGGCATACGCTATCCAGATGGCGCTCAAGCACGGCAAACTCAACACGACGGACGTCGATTACCTCAACGCACACGCAACATCGACCGGGCTTGGCGATATCGCGGAAACCAAGGCGATTAAGCTGGCATTCGGTGATTACGCGAACGACGGGCTGATGGTCAGCTCGACCAAGTCGATGACCGGGCACATGCTCGGAGCGGCGGGTGGCATCGAATTGATCGCCAGCGTCATGGCGATCCACGATGGTGTGGTGCCGCCGACGATCAACATCGAAGAGCAGGATCCCGAGTGCGATCTGGATGTCGTGCCGAACGTCGCGCGCGAAGTTCCGGTGAAGGTTGCCCTGAGCAACAGCTTCGGTTTCGGCGGCCACAATGCGTCGGTGCTGGTTCGCAAGTTTGATTGATCCGTATGGAATCGCCGCATTTCCGCATCGCATCCGAAGTGGCATTCGCCGATACGGATGCGAGCGGATGGATGCATTTTTCCAACATCTTTCGGCACGTCGAGCGGGCCGAGCACGCGTTTCTCCTCACGAGGGGTGTCGATGTTTATGATCTCACGGAAATTGGGTGGCCGCGCGTGCATGTGGAGTGCGATTACAAACTGCCGCTGCTTCCCGGGGATCGCATCGTGGTTGAAATTGCGATTTCTAAAATCGGGAATTCGTCGATCACATGGATATTTGAAGTGATACATGCAACGAAGGGGGTCGTAGCCACGGGAAACATGACAACCGTGCGCATTGATGCCAACGGAAGACCCTGTGAATTTGCGGAAGCAGAGCGTTTTGTTCTCCTGAAGAAGGACCCGGAGGGGGAGGCATGACAGGGGTTCGGTTATTTCAGGCAGCGGGCGAGCCGCCCGCGCCACGGTGGCGGGGGCATCCTGCCCGCTGTTTTTTCCAGCGAATTTCCCATGTCTGATTCCGCATCTACCGGCCGTGTCATTCTCGTTCCCACGCCGATTGGGAATCTGGGAGACATGACGTTGCGTGCATTGGAGGTGCTGCGTGCGGCCGATCGTATTGCTTGCGAGGACACGCGCCATTCGGCGAGGCTGCTGAATCATTACGAGATTTCCGGTAAACCTCTGATTGCTCTCCACGACCACAACGAAGCCCGCCGCGCGCCCGAGCTGGTGCAGGCGGCGATGGCCGGGGAGACGATCGCGTTCATCAGCGATGCCGGGATGCCGGGGGTTTCCGATCCGGGCTTCAGGCTCGTTCGCGAATGCCACGATGCCGGGGTGCCGGTTGAAGTGCTGCCGGGACCATCCGCCGTGCTTACGGCTTTGATCGCATCAGGCCTGCCATGCCACGCATTTCGTTTCGGCGGATTTTTGCCGATGAAAAGCGGAAAACGCCGGACTGCTCTAACCGACGCACTTACGACAGGTGAGACGGCCATTTTCTTCGAATCTCCGCACCGCATTGCCGGGACCTTGGAGATGTTGGCGGAACTTTCGCCTGATGCCCCTGCGTGTGTGGCGCGCGAGCTTACCAAAAAGTTTGAGACCCTCCACCGCGGCACAGCCAAGGAGCTCGCCGCCCAATTCGCCAGCCACCCCGCCAAAGGGGAAATCGTTTTGTTGTTCCACCCAGGGAATGGCTGAGACAGGGGCCGTGATAGACTATTCACGGCCGCCATCGAGAAGCGCCATGGCTGTGAACTCGATGAACGGGCCCGGCGGGCCGATCTGTTGGATTGTGCGGTCGCCGTCGAGGATAAAACAAACCGGGGTGCCGGTGACGCGGAATTCATGGGCGAGGGTGCGGCCGGGGTCGGAGAAGTTCCTCCAAGTCACGCGGCCGTCGGCTTCCATCGGCCGGAGCGTTGCAGTGACATCGAGATTCACTCCGAGAATTTCGACAGGCCGCCCGCGCATGCGCCCCTGCAGTGCGGATGCGAAGTCGATGACTTCGTGGACATTCGGATCTTCTGCGCTCCAGAACACCAGGATGATCACTTTTCCGGCGTGGTCGGAGAGTTTCATTGTGCGCCCGGCGGTGTCCATTCCGGTCAAATCCGGCGCGGTCCGACCGCGGGTGAGGTTGCGGATGATGTAGAGCTCCTCTTCCGCCACGGCAGCGACGGTGGTGTTCTCACGGATCGTGAGGTCCGCGCTTTCGATGATCGCCTGGCGGATGAGTTCGAGGCGCTTGGCGATCACGGCGGGTTCGTCGCCGAGTGATTTCATGGCAATCGCCTGGGTGAGTGCGGCCACTCCGCGGATCGATTTTTCCGGATGTTCCTCGCGGATTTTTTCGAGGATGGCGAGGCGGTCGGGGCCGCCGTGTTGGGCCAGGGCAAGGCAGACAGGCGTAATATTTGCGGATTGAAGATGAAAATCGCGGAGAGCACGAAGCAGCTGTGTGATTTCGGCGTTGAATGCGGGTGGTTCCCCGGCCGGGGCGATCATCGCGAGGCTGTCGGTCATCTCAATGAACCATGCCGCGTGCGGGAGGATCCAATCGCGGTCGAGTTCGGGGGCGATGGCCTGCCAGACTTCCCGTGCGGCTTGCAGGGGATCGGGGCGGTTGCGGGCGGCGGCCTCGTGTTCATCCGGCGTCGTCGCGATGCGCGTTTCGAGGATCCAGCGTTCGACTCCGAGTTGATACGCCCTGCGCGCGCGGTCCGCTGCTGCTGGAGTGGCATCCGACAGCGAGGTGCTGGCACACAAGCCAAAGCAGAGAAGGATAAGGTGACGTTTCACGGTGCGAACGTAACCCCATCGATGGCCGTGGAAAACCGGAAACATTCGCGAATCTTGTGTTTGCGGGGTTTGTTTTGAAATCCCGTGCTGAAATTTCAGTTGGTGGCGGTGTAGAGGGAGACGACGCCGAAGGTGAGCGGGGTGACATCGGGTTCGGTGAAGCCGGTCGAGGTGAGCAGGTCACACATGGCATCCCCCGACGGGAATTGCTCGATCGAGCCGCCGAGGTATTCGTAAGCGTCTTTCTGGCGGGTGAGGAGACCGGCCATTTTCGGAAGGATGCGGTGGAGATAGAAACGGTAGAATGGAATGATCAGAGCGTTGGTGGGCAACGAGAAATCGAGAATCACGAGGTGACCGCCGGGCTTGATGACGCGGCGCATTTCTCGCAAGGCGGCAGGATAGTCGGCCATGTTGCGGAGGCCGAAGGCGACGGTGACGACGTCGAACGAGGCGTCGGCAAACGGCAGGTCGAGCGCATCGGCGACTTGGGTGCGTGCGAGGCCGCGCGAGGCTGCGTGTTCGAGCATCTCGGCGCAGAAGTCAGTGGCGATGATCTCGCAGTTCGGGAGCTCGTCCTGGATTTCAAGCGCGAGGTCGCCGGTGCCGCTGGCGACGTCGAGCAGGCGGGCGGGCTTCCATTTCTTGATGCGCGCGGTGGTGACGCGGCGCCACCAGATGTCGGCGCCGAAGCTCAGCACGTGATTGGTGAGGACATAGCGGTCGGCGATCCGGGCGAATGCGTCGCGGACGTAGGTGGCGTCGGGCATGGTGATTTACGGATTCAGATGGGTCACGATTCACGTTCGTGGAAGCGCTGCGCGAACCATCCCACAAAGCCTCGCATTTGCCATCCGCAATTTTGCGATTCGCTTCAAATGGTCGCGGCTTAGAGAGGCGCGTCGATCATCACCGGCCGGCCGAGCGCGGCCGACCGCATGCAGGCGTCCTGCACGATCTGCGTCATCAGCGGATACTCCGCCCACTTGCGGTCCGGCACCTCCGCTTGGGCGGCACGCGCGAATGTTTCATACATCCGCGCCTCACTCCTCAGCCCGGAACTTGCCGTCCGAGGCTTGGCGGTGTGGTTCAGCTCCCAATCGATGTCGAACTCCGCCAGCGGCCTCACGAAATCCGGCACATAGAGATTTCCCGCCGTCCCGCTCACCCGCAACCATTTCTGCAGCGGCGAGAGGAACGAGCAGTAGAAATCCGCCGTCGCCCCGCCGGGAAAATCCAGCTCCCCGGAGCAGGCCATGATCACCTCCGCGCCATCGGCATCATTCACGGCATCCAGCACCCTCGCCGAGACCCGCACCGGCATCTGCCAGTCCATCGCCCACAACGAGGCCCGCAGGCAATACCATCCCAGATCACCCAGACAACCGCCCGGCTCGAGGCTGACCTTCGCGCGAATGTTGGTCGCGGTGAAATCGTCATCACTGCGGTAGGTGAACGCCGATGAAATCCGCTTCACTTCCCCGATCTCCCCCGCCGCAATCATCGCCCGCAGGCGGTCGAACCGTTCGTCATGAATGAAGTGCACGCCGTCCATGAACATCACCCCGTGGCGTTCGCAGCAGTCGAGCATCTCCCGCAAGTCCTCCGCTCCCACCGCGCACGGTTTTTCGGAAAGCACGTGCTTGCCCGCCTCCGCCGCCTTGATCACCCACTCCTTGCGGATCCCCGTCGGCAACGGGATGTAAACCGCATCGATATCTTCCCGTACCAGCAACTCCTCGTAACTCCCCAACGCCACGGGCTTTTCCGGCCATGGCAATTCCGCCTGCAACTCGTCCACAAACGCCGCTGCCTTGCCAGCATCCCGGCTCGCCAGCGCCACAAGCGTCGCCGCCCCGCTCTCACGCATCGCCTGCCAATTCAACCGCACAATGCGCGCGGTGCTCAGAATCCCCCAACGAAGCGAACGAACGGATGAAGTCATGGCAACCACCCTACCGGGCCTCTGATCGATGAAAAGCAAACATCCAGCCCGCAAGGTGGCTGCGCGGATCGGTGATCGCTCCAGATGCGCCAACCGTCCGGAGAGTACCCGAAGAATGAGGCTCCGGGGGGAGCGCGCTCACGAGGATGGTTCCGTCCAGCCGGTTTCTGGGTGCCACTCGTGGTTTTCAACCTCATCATTCATGACGGGCAATAGAAATCTGGTAATTTGACGGATGATTATTTCAAAATCGAGAGGATCGAGTTGGCTTTTACGAAGAAATCCAGTCCATTGAAGCTGCTTGTCTGGTAAAGAATAGAACCTGTTTGTTAGAGCAATGGGCGTTGTTACGGGAAGCTCCGTGGATCGCCTTTGGAAAGTTGCCACGATGGCTTCACGCAGCAGTTTTCCTTTGAACGTTTGGTGACAACTCAGCCAATAGATGTCGAAAAAGTCCTTCATCCGGCTGTTCGCTGTCTCCAGAACTACTGCTGCGTGAAATTTTTCCGCAATGGTGGTTTCAGGACAGTAGACAAGGAGCGATACCGGAGGAAAATCAAGAACTCCCGGCCACTTGGCGGATTTGGCTGCCGGTGTGATGGCGTCGCCGAATCCCACATCGACTTGGACGGGAATCCGGATGCTTCCAAGGCGCGCAATGAGTTTGATTCGCACGCCTCCATACAAATTGTCCTCGCGGATTGCGCTCGCTTTTCCCGGCAGCCATTCGAGACCGTCCGAAGGTGCTGTCTCACTTGCACACATTTCATTGAATATCGATTCGAGACCCGCAGGCTCGGGCGACCCAAAACTCAGAAAATCCGCATCCCGCGTTGACCGGTGGGGAGCATCTGCCCACAGCACGAAGAGTTGCGCACCTTTCAGAATGAATTGATCGCGGTAGGAACTAGCGCTCAACCGCGCAAACAACCGAGCGATGGCAAAGTTTTCCAGAACACGATTCAGTTCAATCCCTTCGGAGCGGGATCGGTTTCTCAACCGGTCCTGGATGGATGCCACCAGGTTTTTCATAGCAGTGCCTCCAGATAGGGCATCATCACCTTTTCCACCCGATTCATTCGGGCGTAGTTCATGATCTCCGCAGGCTTTGTCCCGCTGTGGAGGATCTCTTTCAGTGCTTCGAGGCAGAGTTCCAGCCCGAGTTTACTTCGGTGCTTGAAGCAGTCTGCCACTGTGCGGGCTGGCGTCGTGATCTTGACGTCGATGCCATTGAGCACATGTACCTCCACCCCTTCGGTAAAAGCCTGCGCGTTCGTGCTGCGGATCACTTCCACTGCCGGATACCCGATCCGTGGGGTGACCGCGTTCTGTTTGAGCTGAATCGATACCGCGTGGGCTTGGTGGCTGCCGATCTGATGGAAATTCAGCGCACTGACGAGAACGACAATCGCTTGAGGAACCCTCGCCGCCACCTCGGAAAGAGCGAGATGCTCATCCCAAGGTGCGTCTGGCTGACGATAAAGCCCCCGGCTCACCTGCTCCAGCGCTCCATCCCGCACCGCGCGGCTTAGAGTCGAACTGCTCACCCCTGCAACACGGGCGTCCGACGCTTTGAGCAGTGGCCTCTTCCCGGCCAGTTCCATCAGCGTTTCAAACTGGGTGTGTCGCAGTTTCATGTTCTAAATATAAGTAAATTGTAATCGGTTTAGGTGTTTTTGCAACCCGATATTTCAACATCCAACATTTCTTGCTCCCCCTCCTCCGCCCTCCATCCCTACTGGGAACTCACCCGCTAGCACGCAATCTCCTCCAGCGATCACCTCGCCATGGTCTCTCTTCGTGAACACGGAAAACTGGCAACTGTTCCGCTTCAGTCTTTGATCCCGCCCGCTGGCATTTTTGCGAATGCGTTGTAGAATAGCGCCCATGAGAACCACGCCGAACAAAGACGATGTCGAGCGCCTCAGCCGTGGCCAATCCACCCGTGCAAAGATCGGCAACCGGCGCATCGGTCACCGGCTCACGCTCAAAGAACGGCAGCTTTTCGAGGCTGCACAGCGCCAAGGTTTTCTCAAGATCCCCGTCTCCGGCATCCGCCCGAATGTGCTCAATGTTTATCGACTCTGGTGTGTGGCGGAAGGCCGGGAGTTTCGCGTCAAAGGTGGCCCGCCTCCGAACGCTTCGCATTCCAATTAGGGATCGCATTCATTTGGCCATTTCCCGGTATCGATTTCCCATCGAAAAAACCTTTGCAAGCGGTGCTGTGGTCCACTAACTCCGCGCCCCATGATTTTCCACGAACCGATTGAATGGCCGGAAGAAGTTGAGATGCTCATCGATCGCCTTGAGAGCGAATCCGCCCAGCGTGACCTCAGCCGCGAAGAACGTGCCCTGATGGATGTGTATGAGACTGTTCCGCTGCTCGAAAGCGAGGATGGCCTGCATGAGTTTTGGCAGAGCGCGGTTGATCACCAGCGCATCATCAAGTCATTCGATCTCATCGGCGCGGCCACCCTCGTCGATCCACTCAACGCCAGCCGCTGGTGTGGCACCCGCAGCCAAGACCGCAGCGACTACAGCGAAACGGAAGCGGATTACCTCGCCACGATTGAAGAAGAACTGCCCGCCGGCATGGACGAACTCGTCGAGCTGGTGCTGGATTTTATCGAGGACGAGCTGGAGTGATGCCTGAACGGAGCAGGGCTTCGGCACTCATCGCGCGGTCTCAATCGCTCAGCGGTCATCGACACGCCGGCTACAGGCGTTGTCGCTTGCTCGAATGATTGAGTGTCATTTGCGCCGGTAAACGGCGAGCCACTCGCGGCCTTCTCGGCCGGGGTAGGCGGCCTCGGGGACCCATGCGATTTCGCGCTCGAACCAGGGGGAAAAATGGGCGTCGAGTTCGTCCACATCGGCGGGAAACGGCGGGCCGACCCACGCTTCGCCTGGATCGTAGGGGGTGAGGAAGAACACACCGGTGAGGCAGCCGCCGGGGGCGATCAGTTCGGCGCAGGCGTGTGCGTAGTCCGCCCGCCTGGACGGGTCGATGGCGCAGAGGCACGTGTGTTCCCAAATAGCGGGAAACGTTTTTCCCTGCCGCCATTGCGGATCGAGGAAATCGCCGATTTCGTAACTCTCGCCGCCGATTTTGGGATGTGTGTGGGCGCGGTCGATGGCTTCCTCGGCGAGATCGAGGCCGAGGGCGGGCAGCCCGGTTGCTGCGAGCGCGCGGACGTCATGGCCGGTGCCGCAACCGGGCACCAGCACCGGACCGCCGCCCCAGATTGCTGGATCCGCTTTTTCCAGTAGTTCGAGCAGCGGTGGGGCGGGCGCGCCTTTTTCCCATGGGGTTTCGCCCTTTTGGTAGCGTGCGTTCCAGTCGGTCATGGGGTGGTGGCGATCACCGGTCGCCGTGGTGGGTTGGGGGGATGGCTGGGTACAGGATGTCCCTGCGACGGACTGGGACTTGAAGTCCCAGCCACGTTGTTTGCGGCGACCGGTGATCGCCGCTACGCGTTAGATTTCGTGGACCGGGAGGTTGGCGACTTCTTCGCGGACTTTCTCGGCGAGGGGGGTGGAGAGGTAGCGTTCGGTGGACGAGCAGCCGATGGTGACGATGCGCTTACCTTTGGATTCGGGGCGTTTGGCGACTTGCATGGCGGCCCAGACGTTGGCTCCGGTGGAGATGCCGCCGGGAAGGCCTTCGAGTTGGTTAAGGGCCTGAGCGGTGGCGAAGGCGTCTTCGTTGGCGACCTGGATGACTTCGTCGAGGATCTCGGTGTTGAGGTTTTTCGGGATGAAGCCGGCACCGATGCCCTGGATCATGTGCGGACCGGGTGCGCCGCCGGAGATGACTGGGCTGGCAACAGGCTCGACGGCGATGATTTTGACGTTCGGGTTGCGGGCCTTGAGGACTTCGCCAACCCCAGTGATGGTGCCGCCAGTGCCGACGCCTGCGATGAAGATGTCGACATGGCCATCGGTGTCTTTCCAGATTTCCTCGGCGGTGGTTTCGCGGTGGACCTGTGGGTTGGCAGGGTTGTCGAACTGGCCAGGGCCGAATGCGCCGGGGGTTTCCTCAATGAGTTGCTTGGCCTTGGCGATGGCACCACCCATGCCTTTGGCGCGCGGGGTGAGGACGATCTCGGCACCGAGTAGGCGGAGCAGGGCGCGGCGTTCCATCGACATGCTTTCGGGCATCGTGAGGATCACGCGGTAACCTTTGGCGCGGGCAACAAAGGCGAGGGCGATGCCGGTGTTGCCGGAGGTCGGTTCGATGATGAGTCCGCCGGGCTTGAGCGATCCGTCGCGCTCGGCGGCTTCGATCATGGCTTTGCCGATGCGGTCTTTGACGCTGAAGAGTGGGTTGAAGAATTCACCTTTCACCAAAATTTCGGCATCGAGGCCTTCGGTGATGTGGTTGAGGCGGATGAGCGGGGTATTGCCAACAGTGGCAACCATGTTTTCTGCGATGGGCATGGGATTGAGTTTGTTAGGATTCAGTTTTCAGTTCTCAGGTAGATCGGTCTGATCGGGCGGATTTGTCTGATCGGTCTGATCGGTCTGATCGATTAAATCTGGAAGTCAGGTGAATTGGAGGCGAGGTGGAGGCCGCATTCGTATTTTTGGCCGTTGAAGCGGGAGGCTTCGGCGTTTTCTTTATCGGCGGGGTGGGTGCTGTGCCAGTCGCCCATGGTGACGAATCCCTGCTCAGCCAGCGGGTGTGGCGGGAGGTCATGCTGGCGCATGTAGATGTCGATCTGGACGTCGGCCCAGTCTAGGATGGGGTAGACCTTGAGGGTTTTCTTTTGTTTTTCGGCGAAGGTGCGGTCGGCGCGGGTGCTGGACTGGGACCGGCGGAGGCCGCTGATCCAGACGTCGGCGCCGATGTCCTTGAGGGCGCGGTTCATCGGCTCGATTTTGGTGAGCATGGCGTAGCGCTCGGCTCCTTCGGGGCCATTTTCCCAAAGATTCCCCCAGAGTGCCTGCATGCGGGCGGCGGAGACGGTGGGTTGGTAGGTGCGGATGTCGAGGTTGAGCTGGTTGGTGAGCTGCTCGGCGTATTGATAGGTCTCGGGGAAGAGGAAACCGGTGTCAATGAAGATGATGGGGACGTCGGGCGCGTGCTCGGCGAGGAGGTGGAGCATGACGGCGGATTGGAGGCCGAAGCTGGTGGTGGCGACGAGGTTGCCACCGAATTGCTCGCGCAGGCGGGCAACGCGTTCACCGGCGCGGAGACCTGCCAACTCTTGGGAGAAGATGGCGGGGTCGACGTCGGGTTCGGCGTGGAATTTAAGGGCGGTGGACACGGAATGGTTGATTAGGAGATTGGGATATTAGGATATTTGGGGATTGGGTTTAACGCAGAGGTTCAGAGTGCGCTGAGGGACGCTGAGGTTCTTTACTTAATATCTTGATGAACTTAATCCCCAATCTCTTTTCCCTTATGAGGCGAAGGCTTCGGGTTTGATGTTTTGGTGGAAGTCGGGGCCTTGGATGGTGGCGGCGACGTAGCCGGTGCGGATGCAGAAGTCGCCGAATTTCTCTCCGTCTTCGCGCTCTTTGGCGTAGCGGGTGATGATGGGGGCGAGGAGCGGTTTGATTTCCTCGGCGGGAACCGCTTCTTTATAAAGTTTCGACAGGCGTTGGCCGGCGTGGCCGCCGCCGAGGTAGACGTTGTATTTGCCGGGGGCGCGTCCGACGAAGCCGATTTCGGCGATGTAGGGGCGAGCGCAGCCGTTGGGGCAACCGGTCATGCGGATGGTGATGGCGTCGTGGCGGAGGCCGTTTTCTTCGAGGGTTTCTTCGATCTCGGTGAGGAGGTCGGGCAGGTAGCGTTCGGCTTCGGCGAGTGAGAGGCCGCAGGTGGGCAGGGCGACGCAGGCGAGCGAGTTGAGGCGGAGTCCGCTTTTGAGGTGGCTGTCCTTGATGCCGTATTGCTCCATCAATTTCTCGATCTTCGGGCGTTTGGCGGGTGAGACGTTGGCGATGATGAGGTTCTGGTTGGCGGTGAGGCGGAAGTCGCCATCATGGATTTTGGCGATTTCGCGCAGGCCGGTGCGCATTGGGTAGCTTGGCGTGTCGAGCACGCGGCCGCCCTGGATGAAGAGGGTGCAGTGGGAGTTGCCGTTGGCGTCCTCGACCCAGCCGTAGCGGTCGCCGTTGTCGGCGAATTGGAACGGACGCGGGGCTTCGAGTGTGTAGCCGAGGTATTCGTTGAGTTTTTGGGCGCACCAGTCGGCACCGTGGTCGTCGACGGTGTATTTGAAGCGCGAGTGCTTGCGGTCGGTGCGGTCGCCGAAGTCGCGCTGGATGAGGACAATTTTCTCGGCGACATCGACGACTTGTTCGGGAGTGCAGAAGGCGATGACGTCGGCGAGGCGCGGGTAGGTTGCTTCGTTGCCGTGGGTGGCGCCCATGCCGCCACCGACGGCGACGTTGTAGCCGGCGAGTTTCCCGTCTTCGACGATCGCGATGAAGGAGAGGCAGTTGGCGTAGATATCGACGTCGTTGGAGGGTGGGACGGCGATGGTGATCTTGAATTTCCGCGGGAGGTAGGTTTTGCCGTAGATCGGCTCGACCTCTTCTTCGGATGATTCGATTTTTTCACCGTCGAGCCAGATTTCGTGGTAGGCGCGGGTTTGTGGGGTGAGGTGGTCGGAGATGTCCTGGGCGGCCTTGAGTGCTTGGGCGTGGATTTCGGAGAGGTGCGGATTCGGGTTGCACATCACGTTGCGGTTGACATCACCGCAGGCGGCGATGGTGTCCATGGCGGTCTGGTTGATCTCGGCGATGGTGCGCTTGAGATTGGTCTTGATGATGCCGTGGAATTGGAACGCCTGGCGGGTGGTGAGCTTGATGCTGCCGTTGGCGAACTGGGTGGCCATGCGGTCGGTCTCGAGCCACTGGTGCGGGGTGGCGACGCCACCGGGCACGCGGATGCGGATCATGAAGGTGTAGGCTTTTTCGAGCTTGTGTTTGCGACGGTTCGGCCGGAGGTCGCGGTCGTCCTGCTGGTAGGTGCCGTGGAACTTGAGGAGCTGTTGATCGTCCTCGGACATCGAACCGGTGGACAGGTCGGCAAGGCCCTCGGCGATGGTGCCGCGCAGGTAGTTGCTGCGGGTTTTGATGTATTCGTTGGCGGAGAGTTTCTTTTCTTCGGACATGGGAAGAGTTTTCAGTTGGAAGTGTTCAGTTTTCAGTAAGAAGGCCTAACGGATCAATACACGTCGCGTTGGTAGCGTTTGGATTTCTTGAGATTTTCGACGTAGGCTTCGGCGTTTTCGCGGGTGAGGGCGCCGTGGTTTTCGACGATGCTGATGAGAGCTTCGTGGACGTCGTGGGCCATGCGGTTGGCATCGCCGCAGACGTAGAAGTGAGCGCCTTCTTCTAGCCATGCGAAGAGGTCGGCGCCTTGAGCGATCATGCGGTCCTGGACGTAGACTTTTTCGGGTTGGTCGCGCGAGAAGGCGACGTCGAGGCGGGTGAGGACACCGGATTTGAGGTGATCCTGCCATTCGAGTTGATAGAGGAAGTCGTAGGTGTAGTGCTGGTCACCGAAGAACAACCAGCTTTTGCCGGTGCTGCTGAGGGCGGCGCGGTGTTCGACGAAGGAGCGGAAGGGGGCGACGCCGGTGCCGGGGCCGACCATGATGATGGGTGTCGAGCCATCGGCGGGGAGGCGGAAGTTTTTATTGGGCTGGACGAAGACGGGAACGTGGTCGCCGGGGTGGACGAGATCGGGGAGGTAGGTGGAGGCAACGCCTTTGCGCTGGCGGCCGTGGCTTTGGTAGCGGACGGCGGCGACCGTCAGGTGGACTTCGCCGGGATGGGCGAGCGGGCTGGAGGCGATGGAGTAGAGTCGCGGCGGGAGCTTGCGGAAGATCGAGGCGAGGGCGGATGCGGAGAGGCTGCCGGAGGCGAAGTCGTGGATGGCATCGATGATCTGACGTCCATCGATGTAGGCCTTGAGTTTCTCTTTGTTGGCCTCGTCGAGCAAATCGGCAAGCGTGGCGGAGCCGGTGACTTCCGCGAGTTTGGTGAGGACGTTGCGGGAGAGGGCGGTGATGTCGAAGTCCTCTCGGAGGGCGTCGGCGAGGAGTTTAGGGCCGATGTTTTTGACTTCGACCTCTTCAGTTCCGGTGAGGCCTGTGGTTTGCAGGATGTCCTTGATGACGTCCGGGGCGTTGACCGGGAGGACGGCGAGGGCGTCGCCGGGTTCGTAGGCGAGGCCTGAACCATCGAGCGAGAGTTCGATGTGCAGGGTTTCCTTGGCGGAGCCTTCGCCGTTGAGGAGGACCCGTTCGGTGAGTTCGGCGGGGAACGGGTGTTTTTTGCCGTATTCGACAGCGGGAGCGGCGACGGCGAATGCAGGAGTTTCAACCGCAGCGGCGGATGTGGGTTGGATGGCGGAAATCGCGGCCTCGAACCATGAGACGTAGGCGTCTTCGTAATCGACGTCGCAGTCCTGTCGCGGGGCGATGCGGGTGGCGCCGAGGGTTTCCAAACGGGCGTCGATGTCTTTGCCGGTTTGACAGAATTTTTCGTAGGAGGTGTCGCCGAGCGAGCAGACCGAGAATTTCACGTTTTTAAGCGTGAGGTCAGCGGACATGAACTCGTTGTAGAAGCTGGTGGCCGTCTCGGGCGGTTCGCCGTCGCCCCATGTGGAGACGATGACGAGGAGGTTGTCGTACTTGGCCAGATCGGCAGGGGAAATGTCGGCCATGTTGGACATGGTGGCTTTGAATCCACGTTTTTTCGCATCCTTGACGGTGCGGTCGGCGAGTTGCTCGGCATTGCCCGACTCGGTGCCGTAGAGCACGTGGAGTTTGGTGGCTGCGGCTGGAACTCCCGTCGGAATGGGCGCAGAAGTTGATGCGGCAAGGAATCCACTGAGCCAGCCACGTTGCATCGCATCGAGTGTGGGGAGAAGGGAATCCAGGGTTTGGCGCTGGGCTGGGGCGAATGGTGCGTGCTCGGGAAGCATAAATCCTTAGTTTGTTGCCTAATTTTGTTAAGTATCCGCCACAAGTTGCGTCGCGAAGGGCGATATTGCAAGTGGATTTGTGAAATATTGCAACGCGGATCGTAAAAATCCGTGTGGATCAATTGGGGGATGATCGAGGTTTCCACTTGGCGGGGTGGGGGATCGCCCTTAGACACCGCGCATGCGTCTTTTCGACACGCTTTCACGTGAAGCCCGGCCCTTAGCTCCGCTGGATGGGCGGTCATTTCGTTTTTATTGCTGCGGTCCAACGGTGTATGGTCCTGCGCACATTGGGAACTTTCGCACGTTTGTGATGCAGGATGTGATGCGTCGTGCGCTGGAGACCGGGGGCATGGGCACGCTGCATGTGCGCAACATTACGGATGTGGATGACAAGACGATCCGCGATTCGCAGGCGAATGGTGAGAAGCTCGGCGATTTCACGGCGCGGTGGACGCAGCGTTTTCATGTGGATTGCGAGAAGTTGAATTTATTACCGCCTCACATCGAGCCGGGGGCGGTGGAGCACATTCCGCAGCAGATTGCGATGATCGAGGCGCTGGTGAAAAAGGGGCATGCTTATGCTTCGGATGATGGATCGGTGTATTTCCGGATCGCGTCCTTTCCGGGCTACGGCCGGCTTTCGCGACTGGACGAGCGCGAGCTGGAGCTTGGGAAAACGCAGAACGCACGGTCGAGCAGTGATGAGTATGAGAAAGATGGTCTCGCGGATTTCGTATTGTGGAAGGGTCGGCGGCCGGAAGATGGTGAGAATTTCTGGGAGTCGCCATGGGGCGAAGGGAGGCCCGGTTGGCATTTGGAGTGCTCGGCGATGATTCGCGAGTATCTTGGGGATTCGTTCGATCTCCATTCAGGCGGTGTGGATTTGGTTTTTCCGCACCATGAAAACGAAATCGCGCAAAGCGAGTGTGCGTGCGGCGGGCACTTTGCGGCGCATTGGTTCCACATTACGCATTTGGTGGTGGATGGGCGGAAGATGTCGAAATCGCTGGGGAACCTTTATACGCTGGACGATCTGGCGGAGCGTGGATTTTCGGCGATGGAGGTGCGCTATGTGTTGATTGGGGCGCACTACCGGAAGCCGTTGAATTTTACGATTTCCTCGTTGGAGGGTGCGCGGGAGGCGTTGGCCAAGCTGGCGAAGGGTGCTCGGCAGCTTGCGGCGCGGGTGCCGGAGGGGACGATGATATCGCGTGCGGAATTCGGTCCGTTCCAATCGGCATGGGATGCGTTGAACGACGATTTGAACACCCCGGGGGCACTCGGCGGGCTTTTCACCGGGCTGCGCGAGGCGGTGAAGCTGGAAGGCGTGGCTGCCGCAGAGGCATTAGCGGGTTTCAACCGGATGCTGCGAGCGCTCGGGTTGGTGCTTCCCGAGGTTGCGGATGATTCTGTGGCGGAGGTTCCCGGCGGAATTCGCGAGCTTGCCGAACGTCGTTGGGCGGCGCGTCAGGCGAGGGATTGGGCGGCATCTGACGCGATGCGTGATGAGCTCGCGTCGCTCGGGTGGGTGGTGAAGGATGGGAAGGATGGTTACACGCTTGCTTCTGCCTGAGAATTTGCAGTGGCGGATCCGGATGGATGCGGGCAGGCTCACGCCATGAGATTGTCCCTGATGTGCGCGGCGCTTTTTTTGTCGTGGGTGAGTGTTGTTGCCGATGAGATGCCCGCAGTCGACGATGCAATTCCGGAAAGCATCCGCGCGCTCGGCGAACCGGATCTTTTTCCGTTCAAGAGCGGCGTCCGCATTCTGGTGATGACCAAAAGCCAGCATGCGCAGGATTACGTGAACCAGGGTCTTAACCACTTGCATGGTGGGTGGGAGACCGAGGCGGCGCGTCATTTCGCGGCAGCGATGACGGCGGATCCCGATTGCGTGCTGGCGCATTGGGGGATGGTGATGTCGCTCCTCACCCCCTCACCGGAAACCGGCCCGGCGCGCAATGCGGCGACCGACCGCCTGCTCAGCCTGATTGAACAGGGCAAGGGTTCGGAGCTTGAGCGTGGATATGCGTATGCGTTGCTCAAATACATCGAAGAGGGCCCGCTAGGTGCGGCGGCCGCATTTTCCCGGGTGGCACGGCAGTTTCCCAATGACATGCAGTCTCCGGTTTTCGAGGCGCTTTTCAGTCGGGGGGGATTTGATGAAACCGGACAACCCAAGCCCGACCAGGAGCGATCCGAACGCATGCTCACGGAGCTCATCAGGAAGCATCCGGAGAATTCCGCGCTGCTCAACGCACTGTTGACGATCCGTGCTGACGGAGGTGATTTGAGCGGTCATCTCGACATGGCGCGAAAGCTCGGCGCGATGCAGCCCGATTACGCGCCATACTTGCATCTGTTAGGTCATTATGAGTGGCGGTGCGGCAACCATGCGGATGCGGTGCGGGCATTCGGCAAAGCGACCGAACTTTATGAAAAATGGATGACGCAGAACCGGGCGGGTGTCGCGGATTGTCACGACTGGGTGCGATCGGAGGCTTACCGTATTGTCGCGTTGTCATCGCGCGGTGATTTTGATGCGGCTTTCACGGCGGCGCGCCAATTGGCTGGCACGCAGGTGCCGGAAGCCCGCATGCAGTCGCCGGGGGGGCGGGCGTTATTCTGGGAGGGCCGCACGCTTCCTGCCAGACTGCTGCTTCGCCGTGGTTATCGTGGGAATGCGGCTGAGGCGCAAATCTCGCTGCCTAGCGTCGAGGAAATGCGGGCTTATCGTGATCACACCCTTGCAAGCTGGTGGATCGACGGGCTTCGCATCGCGCTTGAGGCGCGGAGGGTCATGGATGTGGGTGATTTTGCCGATGCCCGCGGCGTTGTCGCCGCCCTGACGCTTCATGGTGAGCGCATGGCTGAGACCCAGTTCGCGGCGAGTTCGGGTGGCGAGCGATCGGCGTGGATGCGGGCGTTTCGCGGGCTCGAGGTGATTGCGGCGGAGACGAGGGGGTTGCTTGCGCTTGCCGGTCCCGAGGTGACCCGTGGCACCGCATTCAACTGGTTCCGCGGCGCGGTCGACCGGCAGCATCCCGCCACCATGATGTATCCGCCGGCCGTGCTCACGCCAATGGCGGCCCGTTTGGGTGATTTCCATTTATCGGAGGGAGATGCGGCGCTTGCGGTTGCGGCATTCGAGGAGGCGCTTGCCGGATTTCCCAACGACATGAATGCCATGATCGGCCTACTGGATGCGGCCGAAGCGGCGGGCGATCAGGCGAAGGTGGATGCGACCGGAAAGGCAATTGAGGCGCTGCGGGGCGAATAGCAAGTGACCGAATCAAACATAGATCGTGGAAGTCCGCCAACTCTCGGGGCAAGCAACCTTCACAACCAAGGATGGGTCGATAATTCGCAGTGTTCTCGATTAGTCTGTTTCCGCTTCGCCGAACATCCGTTGTGGGATGGGTGGGGTCATGGTTTCGACGTGTCCATCGAGAAAACAGATGAGGGCGTTGCCGGTCTCAAGGTAGTAAATGCCGGGGCCCGATGATGTCCCCTGCGGCATCGGAGTGTAGGTCGCGCCATGCGAGGAGTTGAAGAATTCCCGTCCATAGGATGCGTAGATGATGCGTGATGGATTGTTGTAAATCGTCATCCTCGCCTGCTGCCCACCGGTGGGTTCGAGCACTTCATTGAAACCGAGAGGGACCGGCAGCCCGGCTTCGAGGAATGTCGGGATTCCGCTAAAGGGTGTTCCGGTCATGGTTCTGGCATCCGATGTTTGGAACAAAGCGCTGATGGCGAATTCAAGTTGTTTGAGTTCCGCCTCGGAGGCTCCGCCTT
Organism: Luteolibacter sp.; assembly: GCA_047921195.1. GTDB lineage: Bacteria > Verrucomicrobiota > Verrucomicrobiia > Verrucomicrobiales > Akkermansiaceae > Luteolibacter. Next base: position 75,723 of record JBLRWN010000001.1, read on the forward strand.
CAAGCCCGCTGAACAGGTAAGGCTGCATTCGACCCCAGAACGAGGAGTTGAAGTCGCCGCCCTCGTCGTCCGATGCCCCGATGGTGTTGACCGCGCCATGATTTTCGCTGGCATAGGAGACATGGCCGATGCCGATCTGGCGCAGTGAGTTCATGGCATTCGCCTCTTTCGCGCGGTTTCGGATCTTGCTGCTGGCGACAAATGCAAGAGCGGTGAGGACCACGACGATGGTAATGACGACCAGAAGTTCGATCAGTGTGAATCCTTGGCGGCAATTGGAGGTTGAGCGGAGGTAGTTCATGGGTTTCAAGTGAAAGGATAGTTCGTGTTTTGGAGTGGATCAAACCGTTTGATTGATCGGATCGTTCCTCAATGCGCGGGACGGTTGTTCTGGATGAATAGTCAATCCGTCCATGCCGAATAAGTTTGGCGTCTGGTTCGGCTGGGTCGAGTTGTTTTTCCGTCATCCTTCACGGGCACGGGTGGATGGTGTGTCCGGGCGGGTGCATCGCGGTCGCGATCAAATCACCGTTGCGGTTGATGGAGGTGATGATAAATAGCTGTATGGTTTTTGGACGAATGATCATCTGCTTCCTAGTTTTGCTCCTGCCGCTGAAGGTGGTCGCCACCCTCCCGGTGCCGCCGGACGATCCCGGCATCGAGGATGACGGGGTGCGTGTTTCGGTGCTTGGCTATCATGATTTCTCCGAAACCCTGCCGGAGACCGAGATGCGGATCAACACCACGAAGTTCCGCAAGCAGCTCGAGATCATTCAGCAGCTTGGCATCACGGTGATTTCCCTTGATGATTTCGCGGCTTGGAAGCGGGGTGACATGCCACTGCCGGAAAAATGCGTGCTGCTCACCTTCGACGATGGATGGCGCTCGGTTTATAACGATGCGTTTCCGATTTTGAAGGAGTTTGGCCATCCTTTTGTGCTCTACCTTTACAAGAATTACGTCGATGGCGGAGGCAAGGCACTGACCACACCGATGATCCGTGAGATGATGGCGAATGGTGCCACGCTTGGAAGTCACTCGGTGAGTCACCCGCTGCCGTCGATGGTGCGTCGGAAGCGCGACGAGGGACCCGAAGCGTTTGATGAATACCTTCGCGTTGAGCTTGGAAAATCGAAGGAGTTTCTGGAAAGCAGGTTCCGCGTTCCGGTTACCACATATGCTTATCCCGGCGGTTTTTTCACCGAGGAAATGTTGATGCTCGCGCCGGAGATCGGCTACACCCACTTGTTCACCGTGCAGCCGGCGAAGGTGAGGCGTGCATCGCCGAATGACGCGTTGCCTCGGTATATGATTCTAGGCACGCATGACCGGATTTTTGAGTTCGCGACGATGTTTCGCGACGCGTCCGACGCGGTGATTGCTCCCGAAGGGGCCATTGTGGGGATGTTGGAGACTACTCCGCATCCGGTGCGGCCCGAGGCCGGGGCGATTGTCAATTCCCGCACGCCGGAAATCACCGCCGACCTTTCGGCGGTTGGGAATCTTGATCCCACCACGCTCGCGATGAAAATCGCAGGCTTTGGCCAGGTGCCGGCGAAATACGACTCTGAGAGCGGCCAATTCTCATGGATGCCGAACCGCCGTTTGCGCCACCCGATCTGCCGAGTTGAGGTGACGTGGCGCGACACCGATGGCAAATCGCCGGAAAAGCCACTCGCCTGGTCGTTCCAAATTGATCGCGAATCAGTATATCTTGGTGAAGGGGAATGAACGAAGGCGCTTTTCGAGATTCATTCTCAAAAAGCGCTGGAATTCCATTTCCCGCTGACGCAACTTCTCCTGCAGATGCATTCTTTTTCAAATGCCCCGCGCTTTTTTCACGCTTTTTTGGCGTGTATTGCGTTGCATGGCGGGGTCTGCGCGGATGAAAACGCGGCTTCGCTGGAAGAATTGCGGGCTACGATTTCCAGCATTGTCGAGGTGCAAAGCCAGGCATCCAAAGAATTGCGGGACTGGGAGGCGCGCAAGGCGGTGATGGCGGATCTGTTGGACGTGCATCGGCGGGAAATCGAATTGCTTGATGAGGAGCTTGCGTCCTCGGGCCGTTCCGCCCCCGGGCATGATGAGGTGGTGATCGCGGCTCAGGATGAGATTGCCGCGCTCCGGGAAACGCGAGCCAAGCTCATGGCCGCTGTGGATCGTGCCCGCCCCCGGGTGCTAGCGATGTCGCTGCGATTTCCTCGTCCCTTGGCCGCAGAGATTGAATCCGAAATCGCGAGTCTCGCTGCGTGGAAGCCGGGTGACGAGCCGCGCGAGGCGCTTCAGCCGTTGCTCGGTGTGTTGTCAAAGGCCGCGCAGTTCAACCGCCGCATCAGCCGGTCGTTGGAGGTGATCGACGGTCGCGAAGTCGAAGTGCTCTATCTTGGTTTGGCCCGTGCGTATTATGCCGACCGCAGCGGAGTGGCAGGCACCGGTGCGCCAGCCGACGGTGGATGGGAATGGCGCGCCGATGGCGCGTTGAATCGCAACGTCCTCCGCGCATTTGATATTCTCGATCAGAAACGTCCGCCTGCGCGGATTGAACTGCCCATGCAAATCGAATGATTCCGCCGAACCTTCAACGACTGCTTGTAGTCGCAGGCATGCTCACCTTTTCCATCGGTGTGATGGCAGAGCAGGACGCGGCTGCGGTCGCAGCCGCACTTGACAAGGCCCGCGCCGAACGGGTGGTGGCGATGAGAGAGCTCGACACGGTACGTGCCGGTATTTCCGATGAAAAACCCGCGCGCGCCCGCCAATTTGCCGAGGTTGAACTTGAGCTTCGGGAAAAACGTCGCCTCGCCCGCATTGCCCGCACCAGCGAGGCCGATCGCGATGCCGAGATCCGCCAGCTTGAGCGCGACCGCGCCACCCGTCGGCAGGATGCATTCTATCTTGCCGGACTGCTCAAGGAGCATGCGCTGCGCACCGATACCCTTTCCACGCCCGGCCAGGCGCAGCTCGATGTTCCATCCGGCACCCTCTCCAGCGACCCATCGGATCCGGCGCTCGCACTTGTCGAGCGGCTGCCTGTGATTGATGCCGCGATCGACCAGCTCGAATCGCTGCTCGGCGGCTCCACCCGCCCGGGTCGCGCCGCGACTCTGGATGGTGAGATTCTCGATGGCACATTTGCCGCCGCAGGTCCGGTTTCCTGGTTTGCCAGTGCCGACGGGCGCACGGCCGGCGAGGCGCTGCGATCGCGCAATGGTGAAATACCGCGCATTCACCCGGCACCGGCCGCGCCCATCGTCGCGCTGACCCGCGGGATCGCCGCGAACATCGGCATTGATGTGACTGGCGGCAAGGCGATGGTGCTAGCGGAAGTGGAGGGCGGTTTCCTCACGCTCATCCGCAAGGGCGGGCTCTGGATCTGGCCGATTCTTTTTCTCGCGACGCTCAGCTTCGCATTTGGCTGCGTGAAATTCCTTGTTCTGATGCGAATTCGCGAACCCGGCGAGGCATGGATCAATGCCATCCTCACTGCGTTGCGCACCAGCGATACGGCGAAAGCCGCGGACCTCGCCCGCAGCGCCGCCCATCCGGTGGGACCGGTTTTGGAAAAACTCATCGAGGTTTCCGGCCAGCCGGCCGACCAAGTCGAGGAAACGCTCTACGAACAACTCATGGGCGTGCAGTCCCGCGCCGGCTCGCTGCTGCCGGTGATCGCCGTTACGGCGGCCACTTCGCCGCTGCTCGGATTGTTAGGCACGGTCTCCGGCATGATTGCCACGTTCAACCTCATCACCGTTTTCGGTTCCGGGGATCCGAAACCGCTCGCAGGTGGTATTTCGGAAGCATTGGTGACCACCTTGTTCGGTCTCATCGTTGCGATTCCCGCGCTGATCCTTCATGCATTCCTGAGCCGACGCGCGCAAGGGATCGTGCAGACGACCGAGCGCCTGGGCCTTGCCTTTGTGAACGGCCTGCGAAGCCGGTGAAGATCGAGGGAAATCCGGATCATTCCACCGGTCTCGCCCGCGGCGGATCGGGATCGACGGGCCTGGCGCGGAGTGGAGGGGCTTCGACCGGGGCGGCGCGGGGAGGCGGTTCCTCCGCAGGTCGTGCACGGGGTGGCGGCGGTTCTTCCGCAGGTCGTGCGCGGGGAGGAGGGGGCATGGCTGGTGCAGTTTCGCCGACCGGTCGTGCGCGCGGTGGGGCGGGCGAATCCGATGGGTCGCCCACCGGCAGCGCGCGCGCGGGATGGATCGGGCAGAGGTCGTTTGCAGGCAGGGCGATGTCGCGCGGCACCTGGGTGTTGTATGCGCTGCCATGAGTTTCGCAGCCGGAGGTGGCGCGTTTTCCGGAGAGCCGGCAAAGGCGGCAATCGACCATGGCGACGTTGCCGTGAAGGTCTCCCGCCTTGTAATCGAGGCGGTCGGCGGCCTTCATGATGTCGACCCATACCGGTAGCGAAAGCACCGATCCATAGCCGCCATGGAACGTGCGTTTCGGTCGGTCGAACCCGACCCAGACGGCGCAGGTCACCGAGGAGGTGTATCCAGCGAACCACGCGTCCTTGAAATCGTTGGTGGTGCCGGTTTTCCCGGCGCTCGGCTTGTCGAAGCCCATGCGGGCAACGGAGGCACCGGTGCCGCGGGTGGTGACCTCGTCGAGGATTTTGGAAACCGAGTAGGCGGATCCGGCGGTGGCGGCGTGGTAGGAGAGTGGCGGGCTGCTGTAGAGAACGTTGCCGTCGCGATCCTTGATTTCGGAAATGAGAAACGGGCGGAACCGCACGCCGTTGTTGGGGAAAATGGTATACGCGCTGGCGACCGCCCACGGAGTGGCCTCCCATGAGCCGAGAAAAGATGCGGGAGTTTCGGGCACATCGCGGCCGAATCCGGCAAGCTGGGCGACTTCCTTCACCTTGCCCAACCCGGCGTGGTTGCCAACGCGCACGGACATCGTGTTTCGCGAGCGGATCAGTCCGTTGGATGCGGGCAGCATGCCGCCGAATTTGCCGTCGGCATTGTTCGGCCGCCACGTCGGCGCGCCGCGGATTTCTCCGCGCTGGATGGGACCGTCGCTCACCAAGGTCTCCGGGCGCATGCCGTGGTCGAATGCCGCCATGTAAACGAAGGGCTTGAAGACCGAGCCGATCTGGCGGCGGGCCTGGATCGCGCGGTTGTATTTCGATTCATTGGCATCGCGACCGCCGATCACGGCGAGCACGGCACCGGTGCGGTTTTCAATGACCACTGCGGCTCCCTGGATGTATTGTGGCTCGCGGCGGCCATCTTCCGGCAGATTGCGCCATGCGGCCCGCGTCTGGTGGCCGTATCCTCCGCGGCGTTCGATTTCTCGGAGTTTCCGGTCGAGCGACTCCTCCCCGATTTTCTGTAACCGGAGGTCAATGGTGGTGGTGATTTCGAGCCCACCGAGCTGGATGTTCTCGTCTTCGAGAATCAACTCGAGGTCGCGGCGGATGGCGTCCATGGCGTAGGATTCGTCTGCGGTGCGTCGCCAGACTGGGCGCACGTCGATGGTTTCCGCCTTCGCGGCGTCGGCTTCTTCGCGGGTAATCACCTTGGCGTCGACCATGCGATCCAAGGTGGTGTTGCGTTCGCGGGTGGCGGCTTCCATCGAGCTGAAGGGATTGAAGGCGTCGGGTCCGCGCACGATGCCGGCGAGCAGGGCGGAATCCGACAGGGTGAGTTCCACGGGATGTTTCTCGAAGTAGATGCGCGACGCTTCGCCAATGCCTTTGATTTGGCGGCCCCAGTTGATTTGATTGATGTAGGCCTCGAGGATTTCATCCTTGGTGAAGGCGGATTCGAGGCGGAAGGCGATTGCGATTTCGAGGCATTTGCGATGGAGTTGACGCGGTAGGTCGCCGCGTTTCTCGCCAACTTTGAGGCCGAAAATGTCGGATGCGAGCTGTTGGGTGATCGTCGAAGCGCCCTCGCGCTTGCCCTTCACATTCCGCATGGCGGCGCGGCCCATGCCGATCGGGTCGAATCCGAAGTGGTAATAAAACCTGGCGTCCTCACGGGCGAGGATCGCCTTGCGGAATTCGGGTGAGACTTGTGAGAGCGGGACGATCGAGCGTCGTTCGCCGTGAATTCGGCCGATTTCGTTGCCAAGGCGGTCGTAAACAATCGAGCGTTCGGGCATTTCGCGGATGCGAGTGAGGTCGTAGCTTTGGGCCTTCCAGCCGTAAATGACCGCCAGCACGGCGGCTGCCGCGAGACCGAGCACGGCAGGGTAGGCCACCAATCGCACAGACCAGCGGATCAGCCAGGACAGGCCGCGGGTGATGCCGTTCACAAGGTAAAACGGCCAAAAGAACAGCAGCGTGAAAAAACCCGGGCGACGCGACCGGGGAGCGGCTCCCCGGCGATTGCGCGATGAATTGCGGCGGCTGTTGGTGGATTTTCTGGGCATATCAGAGAGGCGCGTGGGTCGGTGGATGGACGATCCCGCCCGCGCATGCATTCACGCTGAATGCCGGACGGGGTGATTTCAAGATTGATTCTTTAAGCTCTCTTAAGTATCGCTCAATGCATGAAGCGCATACGGACAACGCGTTGGTGTGTGATTCCAGTGTTGATCGGGCTTTTTCTGCTGTCTTGCCGCAAGGGGGAGGAACTTGCGGTCGATGAATTGGCGCAGGCAGGGTATGCAATGACGGCGGACGGCTGGATCCGCGCTTGCTCGGAGGGGGATGTGCAGGCGGTGAGGAGTTTTATTGCGGCGGGAATCGATTTGGAGACCCGCGACGAGGACGGCAATACCGGTGCCCATTCCGCGGCTGCCAACGGCCGCGAAGATGTGTTGAAGCTTTTGCTCGACCGGGGCATTGCGGTCGATGTCCTCGGCGAAAACCAACGCACGCCACTGATGGCCGCCGTTTTGGCCGACCATCCAGGCATGGTGCGATGGCTGTTGCGGCAGGGTGCCGACGTAAAGCTCCGCGATGCCGATGAGTTTTCTCCCCTGATGCTTGCCGTGCGCGAGGGGCGAGCCAGTGCCGTTGAGGAACTCGCGGGCCAGAGCCGCCAGGAGCTGGATGACGCGCTGTTGCTTGCCGCGTTGATCGGCCAGGCGGGGGTGATGGATGCCCTTACCAGCCATGGGGCCTCGGTTTTTGCCCGCATCGATGACGGACGGACCGCGCTGATGCTTGCTGCGGAAAATGGGCATGTGGACGCAGCCGAATTGCTCGTCGAGCTAGGTGCCAGCCGGTATTCCACATCCAACGATGGTCGAACTGCCAGCGATTATGCCTCAGACGCGGGTTTTCCCGAGGTGCAGATGATCATTGAGCGCACGGTCCGTGAAGTCGCCATGCGCCTCGATTCGGAGGAGGATCTGGTCCGCAAGATGACGGCACACGTCGATCATGTGGGGGGGGCGGCGGTTACCCGCGAACCCACGGTGTTGCTGGAAGGCGCGGTGATCTCCAATCCATCTGCCGGGATCGCGGCCTCGTCGCCTGGCAGCGCCCCACCACTCGTGATGCGCCACTACCAGCAACGCGAGCTGCCAATGCGGATCCGAGGTGTGGATGGCAATGTTGCCATCCTCGAAGTGAGTGGCGAGGAATCCCGCGAAATCCGTGTGGCAGGTGGTGCGGTGATTCCAGGCACGACGATTGAAGTCGTGCGCGTCGGCAAACGCATGGAGTATGGCAAGCTCAATGATGGTGAGGCGATTGAAATTGCCTTCCTCGAAGTGCGAGACAGCCGGGGTGGTCACACGCGCACCTGGTTTGAGGGCCAACCCGCCGCCAGCCACGATCCCGCCGCCTTGGTTGAGGATGCGGTGACCGGGCGGCGTTATCTTGCGGTGCCTGGACAACGGTTTGCGGCCGACGATGGCAGCGAATTCGTTGTGTCCGACGTGCGCCCGAACCAACTGATTGTCACCGAAGCGGGTAGCGGTGTTGCGCACACCTTGCCGTTGCGCGGGCCGCGTGGCTGATTGATTCGAGAAACCCGAGACCCGATAAACCCATGGACCCACTCAGCGAACAAAGCACCTCCACCACCGTGCCATCCGGATCGCCGGTGCGGCAGTTTTCCATCCTGCTGCCGAACCGCGCCGGTGCGCTTGCCTCGCTGGTGAAGCTCATGCGCATCTCGCAAATCGAGGTGATCGGTCTGAGCGTGCAGGATTCGCGAGACGCCACGGTGGCGCGGATGGTTGTCTCCGATCCGGATGCCACCGAACAGTTGTTCATGGAAAAGGGCATTCCCTTCGCGGCTTGCGAACTGCTGGTCGTCGCCCTTCGTGAATCCGGCCCCGGGCTTTTGCAGTGCCTCGACATTCTGATGGTGGCGGAGACCAACATCGATTTCGCATACGCATTGCTTCCCGGTATCCATGGTGAATCGTTGCTGGCGATGCATGTCGAAGACCACGAGTTCGCCAGCGACGTGCTGCACAACGGCGGATTCAAGTTGATCTACCAAGACGACCTGAGCCGTTGAGGCGCGATGACCAGGCCATTTTTTTGTAAGATTTCCGGGAGCACCCGCGTTCTATGGCATCCATGAAATCGATCATTCCATCCGCCATCGCCCTCCTCGCTTTTGCCGCCACGGCCTGTGCCGAACCCGAGTGGAAATCCATTTTCAACGGCGAAAACCTTGACGGATGGGATGGTGATCCGCGCCTCTGGACCGTCGAAAAGGGCGTGCTCATCGGCGAGACCGATGCAGATACCCGCAAAATTCCGCAGAACAGCTTCCTGATCTGGCAGGGTGGTGAGCAGGCGGATTTCGAACTCGAATTCAAGGCGCGCATCACCACGGCAAACAACTCGGGCGTGCAATACCGCAGCCGCAAACTCGAGGGGGATGGCTGGCGGGTGGTCGGCTATCAGCTCGATCTGCATCCTCGCCAGCAATACAACGCCATGCTCTATGAGGAAGGCGGGCGTGGGATCGTCGCCGAGCGCGGCCAGCACGTCCGCCTCGGAAAACAAAAAGAGGTCGTCGGTAAGATGGACGTCCTCGAAGTCGATCTCGCCGAGTGGCAGAGTTTCCGCCTCGTCGTCAAGGGCCACCGCTACGAACACTATGTGAATGGCCAACTGCAGACCGTGATCGAGGATGAGGATGAGGAAAAACGCGCCGACTCCGGCATCATCGCCCTGCAGCTCCACCAAGGCGCACCGATGAAAGTCGAGTTCAAGGAGATCCGTTTCCGGCCACTCTGATTCGTTCCCTGCGCATATCCTGTCGCGCAATTCCCGCACATCGTCCGCCAGTTGATGCGGAGCGGAATGCTGTCGTGCGTGCCACTGTCTCCCGTGCCCCCGAAGCAACTCCGCAATAAAAAACCCAACCTTGATTCGCTCACCACGGTGAATGCGGACGGGTCACGTTATTTTCTCCATCCGGCGGATGTAAAAGGGCGCTTCACCACCGCACGCCGGTGGTTTGGCTGGCTCCTCATTGCAGTTTACGTCCTGCTGCCGTGGATTCCGATCAATGGCGCTCCCGCGTTGTTCCTCGATGTGGAGAACCGGCGCTTCCACATGTTCGGGCTCACCCTGCTGACGCAGGATATGTGGGTATTTTTTTTCGCGATCAGCGGAATGGGCTTCGTGCTGTTTTTCATCACCGCCATTCTCGGGCGCCTATGGTGTGGCTGGGCCTGTCCATACACGGTGTTTCTCGAACATGTCTTCCGCCGCGTCGAGCGCTGGATCGATGGCGACGCGCCCGAACGCCGCAAGCTCGATGCCGCGCCGCACGACGCCCGGAAAATCATCAAACGCACGGTGAAATGGTCGATCTACACGCTGCTCGCCGCGTTGATCGCCCATGTCTTCATTTCCTATTTCGTTTCGGTGCCCCGGCTTTACGAATTCATGCGCGCGGGACCGGCGGAACATCTGATCTCGTTCGGTGTGGTGACCTCTCTCACGGGAATCCTGCTGTTCTGCTTCGCATCGTTCCGCGAACAATTCTGCATCATCCTCTGCCCGTATGGCCGCATTCAGTCGGCACTCACCGACGACGACACCGTGGTGATTGGCTACGATGAGGGGCGCGGCGAGCCCCGCGGAAAGGCGAGCGCCCCGTCGAACGGCCACTGCATCGATTGCTTCCGTTGCGTGCAGGTATGCCCGACCGGCATCGACATTCGCAACGGCCTGCAGCTCGAATGCATCGGTTGTGCGGCCTGCATCGACGCGTGCGATGATATCATGGCCAAGCTCAAGCGGCCGGCCGGTCTTGTCCGCTACGATTCCACCAAAGGCCTGCAAGGGCTGAAGCGCCGGATTCTCCGCCCCCGCTTGTGGCTCTATACCGCGCTTGGCTTGCTTGGCCTGGCGGTGCTCGGCACCACCGCGTTTTTTAAGGCACGCCCGATCCACGCCGAAGTCTCAAGAATGCGCGGCGCGCCTTATTTTCACGATGCGACCGTGGTGCGGAACCATTACCAAACGCGCCTGATCAACAAGCGCAACCAGCCGGTCGAATTCCGCTTTTCACTCGTCGATTCACCCGCCGGATTCACCCTCAGCGGCGTCGATGGCACGCTCACGCTCAACGCGCTTGAAGAAGCACAGCGCCCGTTGGTCGTTCTGGTTGAGCGTGACAATTACACTGGCCCGGTCACTCTCACACTTCGCATTGACGCCGAGCCGGGCGGCCACCAAATCTTCCAAAAATTGAGATTCCTCGGTCCCGCCCCTCGATAAATCACAAACCATGAACACCCCGAATTCCAATAAACGCCGGATCAATCCCTGGCTTTTCCTCGTCGCCGCGTTCCTCCTGCTGATCTCCGCATGGACGACGCTCATCGTCATTGCTATGCGCCACTCGCCGGAGCGCATCAGCATCGTGAAGCCGGAACGATAACCGTTGCCGCGGCATCCTACCCGATGCCGACCATTCCATGGATCCCGTCAACACCATCGCAGGAGCTTTGCTCGCCGGGTTGATCACCAGCGTGCACTGCGTTGGCATGTGCGGGCCGATCGCCTGCGGGCTGGCCTCGATGCCTGCCAGCGATGGCGCGCGGATGGCTTCGATGGCGCTCTATCATGCCACGCGGCTTACATCATATGCGCTGATCGGAGCGCTTTGTGGTTTGTTGGGTCAACAGCCGCTGCGCTGGTTTTTTGATTCACCTGCGGTGTTGTTGCCGTGGCTGCTGGTCGCGTTGTTTTTGCTGTTCGGATTGGGGCTCGACAAGCGTCTGCCGCGTCCACCGGCACTGATGAAGTGGAGTGCGCGGATGCGCTTCAAATTCGGCCGCCTCACACCCGCGCGGGCGGGTATGACGATGGGATTCCTCACGCCGTTATTGCCGTGTGGTCCGCTTTACCTGTTGTTCGGCGTCCTGATGTTCAGCGGGTCTCCGATTCGCGGAGCCGAGTTCGCGCTTGGTTTCGGCATCGGCACCGTGCCGTTGCTGTGGCTCGCGCAAAGCCAGATCCGCCATTTGCAGAAGCGCTTCTCCCCGGTGGCCCTCGTTCGCATCCAGCGCGGCCTCGCCCTCGTCACCGCCATGGTGCTCGCCTTCCGCCTCTATGGCACGCTTCCCGGGAATGCCCCCCCGCCGGAGGATCCGAATCAATTGCCATCCTGCTGCCACTGAGCCGGGTTTGTCCGGCAGGTCCCGCCTCCTCAACGCGGTGGTCGCAATTGCGGAGACAAAGCGTTGGATATCCCTCAGAAACCACACACATCCAATCCCAATGCCCGCTTGCACCCACTGTGGAACCCCGTTTTCCGCCGCCAGCCCGGAGGAGAAATTCTGCTGTCGTGGCTGCGAGTATGTTTACGAGTTGATTTACAACGAGGGCTTTGACCGGTTCTACGAACTGCGGGGCAGCGCCACGGTGCGTCCGGTGCGAAGCCTGCCATTCGAGGCGCGCGACTACGCATGGCTCGATGAGGCGGTGGCGGCGGCGGAGCAGGGGCGTGAGCCGGGGGAGGGCGTCGAAGCGGAGTTTTCCCTCGAGGGGATTTCGTGCGTCGGTTGCGTGTGGCTAATCGAGCATGTGTTCCTACGCCACGACGGCGCGTTGCAGGCCGACGTCCATCCGGCGACCGGCCACGTCCGGCTGCGCTGGGAGTGCGGGCGGATGGATGTGCGGGCGTTCGCGCAGGAGGCGGCGTCCTACGGTTACGCGCTCACCAAGAAGCGTGCGGGCGGCAGCGTCGGCGAAGCCCGCCAGATGGCCACCCGGCTCGGCCTGTGCGGGGCGTTCGCGATGAATGCGATGGTTTTCACGCTGCCGCGATACCTGGGGATGCCGCCGGATTTCGCATTCGCGGGAATCTTCAAGCTCGTCGTCTTCTTTTCCGCAACCCTGGCAATGCTGGTGGGTGGCAGCTACTTTATCAAACGCGCATGGCAGACACTGCGCATCGGAGTGATCCATATCGACCTGCCGATCGCACTCGGCCTTATCCTCGCATACATCGGCTCGATCCTTGGTTGGATCTTCGGGGTGAAAAGCCTGCTCTATTTCGACTTCGTCGGCACCTTCGTGTTCCTCATGTTGTTAGGTCGCTACCTGCAAATCTCGGCCCTGGAAAAAAACCGCAACCGTCTCCAACGCACCCGCCCGGTCCCCGAAGCCGTGCGCTCGCCGGATGTTGGCGACCCCGTTGCGCTCGATGACGTCGTCATTGGCACTCGCTTTGAAATCGATCCCGGGCAGTCTGTTCCGGTCGCTGCCACACTCGACCGCGCCCCGGTCGAGTTCTCACTCGAATGGATCAATGGCGAGGCGAATGCCGAGACGTTCCATCCGGGGCGCCAGGTGCCCGCGGGCGCCATCCACCTCGGTCACGAACCCGCCCGCCTCACCGCCCGCGAAACGTGGGCCGATTCGCTCCTCTCCAAACTCGCCAACACCCAACGTGACGCCGCCCGCGTGCCCGCCCTCGAACGCTTGCTGCGGGGATATCTCATCGCCGTCATATTGATCGGCATCGCCGCCTTCGCCGCGTGGTGGGCGTTATCCGGAATCGCGCCCGCGCTGCAGGTGATGATCTCGGTTTTTGTCGTCTCTTGCCCATGCGCTCTCGGAGTGGCCCTGCCGTTTGCCGATGAACTCGTCGGCGCGAGGATGGAGCGAAGTGGCGTGTTCATTCGCGAACCACTGCTCTGGTCACGACTGCGGATGGTGCGGACCTTGATTTTCGACAAAACCGGAACCCTCACGCTGGAACGGCCGGTTCTGGCAAATCCGGAGTCTGTCAGCGGACTCGATTCCGCCGCGCAAGCCGCCCTCGCCGTGCTCACCCGGGATTCGCTTCACCCGGTGTCGCGCAGCTTGCTCGAATCCCTCGGCCATGAGGGACAGCGCATGCTGCGCGAGGCCGGTGCGCAGCACGCCGTCGAGGACGTTCCCGGGATGGGTCGCTGCGCCGATGTTTCCGGCGCAAGGTGGTCGCTCGGCCGGCCCGGATGGGTCGCCCGGGCGGGCGATACTTCACCTTCGGATCCGCAAATCGAAAGCATTCCCGCCCACCATCACGACGCCGAACTTCGTCGCGACGGCTCGCTTGTCTCCCGCTTCCGCTTCCGCGAATCCCTGCGGCCCGATGCCGTCGCCGCCCTCGACGAACTTCGCCGCCGCGGCTATCGCATGGTGATTCTATCAGGTGATCGGCCGGAGAAAGTCCATGCCGCCGCCGAGCGGCTCGGCATTCCCGAGGAAGACGCCCACGCCGGACTCAACCCGCAGGAAAAAGAGAGTCTCGTCCGCGGGATCGATCATCACGACACCTTGTTTCTTGGCGATGGCGCGAACGACTCACTCGCCTTCAATGCCGCCTGGACCACGGGTACGCCGGTGGTCGACCGCAGTTTATTGGAATCAAAAGCCGATTTCTACTTTCTCGGCCAAGGCCTTCGATTTCTGCCGTTCTTGCTCGATCTGGCGAAGCGCCGCCGCCGCGCCGTGTCCGCCGCATTCGCATTCGCGCTGGTTTACAACATCGCCGCCGTCAGTGTGGCGCTTGCGAGCAAAATGGATCCGCTCGTCGCCGCCATCATCATGCCCCTCAGCTCGGCGATCTCCATGGGGATTGTCGCCTGGGGGCTGCGCGGCGGGGATGACCGCGGCCGGTAATTCCGCACCAGTGAAATCCCATGGTGACTGCATGATCGCGGGTGAAATGCGACCGTCGGCACAACGACCACGCCGAACGCTCGCGGATCTCGTTATCCCCGAGGAGAAATCCTGAGCTCTCAATCCTCGATGCGCATCGTCTCCGGATCCCAGTCAATCGGAGGGAATTCCAGGTTGAGCCGCTTCATCTTATCCAGAACGATTCGGGCGACACACAAATTGCGATACCACTTGCGGTTGGCGGGGACTACGAACCACGGGGCGTGCTCGGTGGATGTGTCGCTGATGAGATCTTCATAGGCCTTCATGAAGTCATCCCAGCGGGCGCGGTCCTCGAGGTCGTCGGGGTTGAATTTCCAATGCTTGTGGGGATGATCCAAACGGGCCTGAAGCCGCGCTTTTTGTTCATCCTTCGAGATGTGAAGGTAGATTTTGATGATCGTGGTGCCCTCTTCCGCGAGCATCCTCTCGAATTCGACGATGTGACGTACCCGGCGCTTCCATACCGAATCGGCGAAAATCTTCTTCACCCGCACGGCGATGACGTCCTCATAGTGGCTACGGTTGAAAATAACCATTTCGCCGTTGCGCGGGACGCGGGAATGGATGCGCCAGAGGAAATCCCTCGCTAGTTCCTCTTCGCTCGGCTTCTTAAACGAACGCACGTGGATGCCCTGCGGGTCGATGCGGGAGAAGACATGCTTGATGCATCCATCCTTGCCGCCGGTGTCCATCGCCTGCATCACGATCAGGAGGCGGTGTTTGTTTTGGGCGTAGAGTTTCTTCTGCAACTGTTGGAGTTCCTGCTGCAAAACCTCGAAATGGGGGAGGTGGTCGTCTTTAGATGCCTCTTCGATCAGGGCCTTCTCGTTGCTGTCAATCGCCGCGAGGTTCAGCCGTTTTCCCGGCTTCACCAAGTATCGTTCCATTGCTCCACTTACTGGCATGTCCGCTTATCGCCATCGATCCGGATGGTGACAAGCCCGGATTCCGTCGAATCCACCTTCCGCATGCCGCGCGGGATTCCGCGGCGCTCTTTCGCTTGATTCACATCCGGAAACATGCATGGTGTCCCCTGATTCGAACCCCAAACGTCTTTCCAGGATCTTGCGCACCTTATCCCTGATTCCCGCCGCTACCACTTTCGGGCTGATCCTGTCCGGCATGGGTTTCGCATGCGCACAGACACCGGCATATCAGCAGACGATGCCACGCGTATCCGTACCCACCAGCGCAAGCCAGCCGATGCCCGCCGGCGTGAGCCGCGCACCGGCCGCCCCCGGGTATCCATGGAAAACCCACATCACCGCCACCATCTTCTGGACCGGCGAACAGCCGACGCAAAACAATCCCACGCCCAATTGCAAATCCTCGTGGGACACCCGCTGGAAGGAAAACTTTGGCGGCTACGACAATCCGGACCCGACGAAACGCGTCGCCTGCCATGTGACCGGCAGCTTCCGGCCCAAGGATTTCGTCCCCCAACTTAATCCGTTCTACATCGCCCTGCCCTACAACGACGTGATGCGCGGCGGCAGGCACAAGCCCGAAGCCTCGCGCGTGATCCCGTGGTTCAATCGATACAACCCGCAGCCCGGTCACACCGTGCTCAAGGGCCGCTGGGTGCAGATTCACTTCAACGGACGCAATTGCTTCGCCCAGTGGGAAGACTGCGGGCCGTGGGTGACGGATGACTGGGAATACGTCTTCGGTAATAAACGCCCGAAGGCCACCCAGAACAAATCCGCGGGCATCGACCTCTCGCCCGCCGTGCGCGACTTCCTCGGCATGCGCTCGCACCAGAAGGTCCACTGGCGGTTTATTGAGGACCATCAGGTGCCACAGGGACCGTGGATGCGATATGGGCCGCAGCCATCGCCCGGTTCGGCTGCCGCGAGGTTGCTCGAGCTACAGCCCGCACAGTCGCAAACGCGCCCGGCGGGACCGATCCAGCGCCCGGGACCCGATGCCGACATCGAAACCCAGCGCCGCTATCTCGAATACCTCCGGAAGCTGCGCGACGAGAGTTTCGACAAAAAACCGCTCCGCGACCTCCAGCGTTAATCTTTTCGCTACCCGGTTGAGCATTCTTCTTGACCCCGCTCGCCCGCACGGCTACATCCCGCGCCCCGCAACTTCCAACTTCATTCCCACCATGGCCAACGCACAAGTCATCCTGAAACAAAAAATCGAAGGCCTTGGCGCCGAAGCAGACGTCGTCAAAGTCCGCGCCGGCTACGCCCGCAACTTTCTCATCCCACGCGGCCTTGCCTATGAGGCGAGCCGTTCGAATCTCCGCCACGTCGAAGCCCTCAAGGCCGATCGCGCCCGCCGCGAAGCCGAGGAGGTCGTCGCCGCTCAAGAGATCGCCACCAAGATCGCCAAACTCACCCCGAAATTCGAGCTGTCCACCGGCCAAGGCGGCAAGGCATTCGGATCGGTTACCAGCATCGACATTCACAAGGAACTCGAAGCCGCCGGCATCCACGTCGACCGCCACTCGATCGAACTCGACAAGCCAATCAAGAAATCCGGCAAATCGGAAGTCACCATCAAGGTGCACCCGCAAGTCAGCGCCACCCTCACCATCACGGTCAAAGCCGAGGATGGTGCCGCCGAGGAAGCCTGATCGGCCAACTCACACCCTCTCCAACGCGCCCGGCGGATCGCTCCGCCCGGCGCGTTTTGCTTTGCATCCGGCGTGTGATCGATCACGCTCCGCGCCCGCACACCATCGCCATGTCCGACACCCGCAAGCCGTTTCCATTCCACGAGTTCGAACCCGCCTGGCAATCCCGGTGGGACGCGGAGAAGACGTTCCGCACACCCGGCCCGGGTGATGCCGACTTCGATCCCGCCAAGCCGAAATACTACGTGCTCGACATGTTTCCGTATCCCAGCGGCGCCGGCCTCCACGTCGGCCATCCCGAGGGCTACACGGCCACGGACATCATCGGTCGCTACAAGCGGATGAACGGGTTCAACGTGCTTCACCCGATGGGCTACGATTCGTTCGGCCTGCCTGCCGAGCAATACGCCATCAAAACCGGCCAGCACCCGGCGATCACCACCGCCGCGAACATCGAGACATTCCGCCGCCAACTCAAGGCGCTCGGCTTCGGCTACGATTGGGACCGCGAAATCGCCACCACCGATCCCGAATACGTCCGCTGGACGCAGTGGATCTTCCTGCAAATCTACAACGCGTATTTCTGTGAGGAAACAAACAAGGCCCGACCGGTATCCGAGCTGGAGGCAAAAGGCTGGACGCGAGAGCAAATTGACAACGTCCGCCTCGCCTTCGTCGCCGACACCCCGGTCTGGTGGTCGCCCGACCTCGGCACCGTGCTTGCCAACGAGGAGGTCGAGGAGTGGAAAGCCAAAGGCCACACCGTGGAACGCCGCCCGCTCCGCCAGTGGATGCTCCGCATCACCAAATACGCCCAACGCCTGATCGACGAACTCGACATGCTCGAGTGGCCCGAGGGCATCAAGCTGCTGCAGAAAAACTGGATCGGACGCTCGGACGGCGCAGCCGTCCAATTTGAGATTTCAAATTTCAAATCTCAAATCGAAGTATTCACCACCCGTCCGGACACCCTCTTCGGCGCCACCTACATGGTGCTCGCGCCCGAACATCCTTTGGTGCCCGAGATCACCACCTCGGAACAGAAAGACGCCGTCGAAACATATCAGAAAAATTGTGCCACCAAATCCGACCTCGATCGCGGCGACCTCAACAAAGACAAATCCGGCGTTTTCACCGGCGCATACGCCGTGAATCCGGTCAATGGCGAGCGGATCCCAATCTGGATCGCTGACTACGTGATGATGGGCTACGGCACCGGAGCCATTATGGCCGTGCCCGCGCACGACGAGCGCGACTTCGAGTTTGCAACGAAGTTTGGCCTGCCGATCATCCAGGTCGTATGGAATCTGTCTGATCAGATCGATCCGTCTGATCCCAAGGTTGCCTTCTGCGATCCCGGCACCGCCGTGAACTCCGGTTTCCTCGACGGCCTGCCCACGGCCGATGCCAAGGCGAAGATGATCGAGTGGCTCGAAGCCAAAGGGAAGGGGAGTCGCCGCATTCAATACAAGCTCCGCGACTGGCTGTTCTCGCGCCAGCGCTACTGGGGTGAGCCGTTCCCGATCGTTTGGAAAGACGGCAAACACCAGGCCATTCCCGAGAGCCAGCTCCCATTGCTCGCTCCGCCGCTCGCAGACTACAAGCCGTCCGGCTCCCCCGAACCCATTCTTACCAAGGCGACCGACTGGGTCAGCCTGCCCGACGGTTTCACCCGCGAGACCAACACCATGCCGCAATGGGCAGGCTCATGCTGGTATTACCTCCGCTATTGTGATCCGAAAAATACCGGTCGATTCATTTCCACGGAAGCGGAGTCCTACTGGAAAAACGTCGACCTCTACGTCGGCGGCACCGAGCACGCCGTGCTCCACCTGCTTTATGCGCGCTTCTGGCACAAGGTGTTGTTCGACCTCGGCCACGTGACCACCGCAGAGCCGTTCCAAAAGCTCGTCAACCAAGGCCTGATCCTCGGTGAGGACGGCCAGAAAATGTCGAAATCCCGCGGCAACGTCGTCAACCCCGACGACGTGATCCGCGAATACGGAGCCGACGCGCTGCGCCTTTACGAGATGTTCATGGGCCCGCTCGAACAAGTGAAGCCATGGCAGATGAAGGGTGTCGAAGGCGTCTCGCGCTTCCTCGCGCGCGTCTGGCGCGTCGCCCTCGACGAACAACCCGACGGCACCTTCGCCCTCTCGCCAAAACTGCAGGACGTGCCGTGCGCCGACAACGAGCTCCGCCGCGTGGTCCACGAAACCATCAAAAAGGTCGGCGAGGATATCGAGAAACTCAGCTTCAACACCGCGATCTCGCAGATGATGATCTGCACCAACGCCTTCACCCAGGCCACCGTGGTGCCGCTCGACGAGTTCCTCACCTTCCTCACCGTTCTCAACCCCTTCGCCCCGCACCTCGCCGAGGAAGTCCACCATCGCCTTGCTGAAAACTTCAAACTGAACACTGGCAAACTCCTGAGCGAAACGAAGTGGCCGTCATACGACCCCGAAGCTCTCATCCGCAACGAGATCGAATTCATCATCCAAGTGAACGGCAAACTCCGCGAGCGGCTCATGCTATCGAAGGACGCCACCGAGGAGGATGTGAAATCCGCCGCACTCGCCAGCTCGAAAGTTTCCGAATTCATCGAGACAAAAACCCTCCGTAAGATCGTTTTTGTGCCAGGCAAACTCATGAATATCGTCGCCAACTAACGAAAAAACCATGGAAGCACTCGCCGACAACCTCCTGTCACCCGTGGTGCTCTGTTTCGCATTGGGCATTCTCGCCCGCGCGATCCGCAGCGACCTGTCGATTCCCGAGCCGGTCTACCAGGGACTTTCGATCTACCTATTACTGGCCATCGGCCTCAAGGGTGGCGCGGCACTCGCGGTTTCCAGCCCGGCCGAAGTCGCCCTGCCCGCCGCGATGACGCTGCTCGCCGGAGTGCTCACACCGATTTCCGCGTTTTTCATCATGCGGAAGTTCGGCAAGCTCGATGCCACCGACTCCGCAGCGGTCGCCGCGCATTACGGTTCGGTCTCCGTCGTCACCTTCCTTGCGGCGGGCGAGGCGGTGCGCCGCGCCGGCCTGGATGGTGAGAATTTCCTACCCGCGCTTGTTGCCGTTCTTGAAGTGCCAGGCATCATCGTCGCCCTGCTCTTCGCCGGATCCGCCTCGGCGGGAAGTTGGAAAAAAGCCCTGCACGAAGTGGCCACCGGCAAGAGCATCGTGCTGCTGGCAGGTGGCCTCGTGATCGGCATGCTGTGCGGCCCCGCACGGCTTGAGGATGTGCAACCGTTCTTCGCAACCGCCTTCAAGGGAGCGCTTTGTATCTTCATGATCGAGCTCGGCTTGGCCACCGGCCGGCGCCTGCGAGACCTCCGCCACACCGGCGTGCGGCTCGTCGTCCTCGGCTGTCTGATCCCGCTGATCCACGGTGCGGCGGGTGTCGTCCTCGGCGGCATCGCCGGGCTTTCCCCGGGCGGTTCCGCGGTCTTCGGTGCGATGGTCGGCAGCGCCTCCTACATCGCAGCGCCCGCGGCCGTTCGCGTCGCCCTGCCCAAGGCGAATCCCGCCTCCTATCTCACGCTCGCCCTCGGCGTCACCTTCCCGTTCAACCTCGCCATCGGCATCCCGTTGTTCCTGAAACTCGCGATCTTCCTGCAAACCCCATGAAACCTGCCACCCTCCAAAAACTCACCCTCATTTCCGAGCGCGTGCTCCGAGATGATTTGTTGAAACTCCTGCGCAAACACGGGGCCACCGGCTGGACGATCACCCAGGTCGAGGGCGAGGGCTCGCGCGGCGTCCGCGCCACCGAATGGGAGGGCCGCAACGTCCAGATCGACACCCTCGTCTCCCAGGAAATCGCCGATGCGATCCTTGAAGAGGTGTCCGGAACCTACTTCGAAGACTGGGCACTGATCGCCTACACCGTCGAAGCACGGGTCTTGAGGGGTGGAAAATATCTCAAGTGACAAGAGCACTTGGTCGAGAGTTTCAACCAAAACCGAGAACAAGATCAACGCGCAATCAACGCGCAAGAACCCCATCCGGGTCCATTGCAAGCCTAGGAATCCGTACAGATTATTGATGCGGCCGCATCAATAATCTGTACGGTTTGAGGGGGAGTGGATTGGCTCTTGGGTGGGGTTGGTGGGCCGCGTCCGTGTGAATGGGATGGTTTTGTGGTCGGGAACATATCGCCGCCCGTTGTTTTTTGATGTGGTCAGTGCGGGATATCCGCCGCTAGCATTCGCCGCGTGATCTACATGGCATCATTGCTTGAGCCTGCGGGCCTGATTGAGCGTGGCGGCCCCCTTGTTTGGGTGCTGCTCGGATTGGCATTCATCGGCACCGTTGCGGTGGTCGAGCGGATGTTTTTCTTTCATCGCTCGCGTATCAACGTCGGCGACCTGCTTGTCGGGCTTGCCCATCATATCCGGAGGCGGTCGTTTGCCGAGGCGCTTCATCAGGCCGCGCGCGCGCCGGGGCCGGTCGGGCGGGTCTCGCATGCGGCGCTGCTGCGATATTACCTCAGCCGCGCCGAGTTGCGCGACGTCACCCAGGAGGCCGCCCAGCTAGAAGTCCCGCGCATTGAAAAAAATATCCGGGTGATCCTCGGATGCGCGCTTCTTGCGCCGCTCATCGGCATGCTCGGCACCTTGATCGGGATGCTTGAGACGTTCCAGCGGATCAGCGAGCAAGGCAGCTTCACCGGTCCCGCCGAGCTCTCCGGCGGCGTGTTCGTGGCGCTGATCACCTCGGTGCTCGGTCTCACCATCGCCACACCGCTTTATTTGTTCTATTTGTATTTCCTTGGTCGCGCCAAGCGCTTGATTCATCGCATCGAGCGTGCCGGCATCGAAATGGTCCACCTCATCGCCGACGCGCGCGAGGAGGAGCAGTTCGCGCCGTTCCGCGACGAAACCACTTCGGCACGCAAATCCCCGAAACCCGCGAAATGAAGCTCGAAAGCAATCTGCCCGAGCGCCCCGGCCTGCTGCACGTCATGCCGGTGTTCGATATTTTCGCGCTGTTGCTGCTGTTTTTTCTGCTAGGTCCATCATTCATCCTGCAATCCGGCGTGCGAGTCGATCCGCCGCCGTCGCGATTCCAGCTCGAGCGTTTTGAAGAGACGCTCGTCGTCACCCTCGTTTCCGGCGCGGTGGATGCCGCGCCGGTGATTTATCTCGGGCGGGAATCGGTCACCTCCGGCGAGCTCGTCGAACGCCTCACCGGCTTGTGGCACGAGGGCCTTGCGACGCAGACGGTGGTATTGCTGAAATCCGATCCATTCACCCCGGTGCGAATCGAGCGGGAAATCGCCGAGTCCATTCTGAAATGCGGATTCCGTCTCGCACTGGTTGGTCGCCTTCCCGATATCGACGCGGGGGAATCGCAACCGGAGGAACCATGATGGCCGTGAACCGAACCGAATACGCGCGACCGGATCGGCAGGACGGGCTGATCTTCGATTGGCGCAGATCGCGATCCTCGCGCTTCGGCAAGCTCGGTCTCATCGCCACCGCCATGTTGGTGTTCATTCTGCCGTTGTCGGTGGTGAGGATCGATCTGGGCAAGCAGCCGATCCAGGAGGCGAATGCGGCCTCGGTGATGATGCTTACGCCCGGCAACGATCCGATGCACTGGCTTGAAGCCGCCCGCGGACTCGGGCCGTTTCCCACCCGCTTCGAGCCTGCCGGATGGGTGCCCTCACAGTTGGCAGTCGATGATGTGATTGATCGTATTCGCGCTGAGGCGATCCCCCCGTATCAGCCGCGACTGATGGATTTTCCTGCCGAGGATTCCCCGTCGATGGTTCCGCTGGTCGCCAAGGGAGCGCGCATTTTGCCCGCGGTGAGGCCCCCTTCTTTTCAATCGATGAATGCGTTGCGGTTGCGCACCGTTCCGGTGCTTCAGTCGTTGTCGTCCGGCATGGGCGACTTGCCGGACGCCAGCCCGCCATTTGAAGGCGAAGTGACGTCCGAGATGGTGGCTCACCCTTGGCGCTTCCTTCTCCAAATCTCCCCGGAAGGCATGGTGCGCAATGCTGTTGCGTTGACCGGTCAAAACGTCCCCGGACGCCCGGCGCTCAAGGGCTGGCTCGAATCCCACCGCTTTCCAAGCATCGATCAACCGAATGATCGCTGGATGGCTCTGACCGTGAGCTTTCAAAACCAAACCGACGATGGTGCTGTCGATCCCTGAGTTTGTCTTCGCCGTTCTGGCATGTTGCGGGTCCGCTGTGGTGGTGGTCTCGCTTGTTTCGCGCTGGCGTCACGCCCGAGCGGAGGCGAAGTCGCTGAAGGAGCGGGTAATCTGCCGCCTTTGCCTGCATGCCTTCGCTGACGACCAATACACCCCGCGCGGTCGCGTGATCGACTGTCCCATTTGTGGAACCGCCAACGAAAAAGGTGGCTGATTCGGGCGATTTCAGGTTTGCGGATGATCCGCGATTCACCCCATTCTCCAGCAGCAGCATCATGACCCACTCTCCTCATAGCCAAGAGATCACCGGGGAAGCCCGGATGAAAATCCAGGAAATCGGCACACAGTTCGCGATTCGTGGCGATTTGATCGAAGTCCGCGAAATCAAGAGCGGTCACATCAATTCGACCTATCGCACCAGCTACCTGAGGCCACGGGGGGATACCAATCGTTACATCCTGCAGTCGATCAACCGCAATGTCTTCAAGGATCCGATCGCGGTGATGAACAACGTCGAGGCCGTCACCCGCCATATCAACTCGCGGGTATTGCGGCTCAAAAAAGATCTTGGCGGACAGACACTCAGCCTATTTCCCGCCCGCGACGGTCGGTTCTGGGTCGAAGATGGGGATGGCGCGGTGTGGCGGTGTTACAATTTCATCGAAGGGTGCGTCACCTACGACGTTGTCGAAAACACCCGTCAGGCATACCAGGCGGCGCGCGCGTTCGGGTCGTTTCAGGATCTGGTGAGCGATTTACCGGCGGACTCGATCGTTGAAACCATTCCGGATTTCCACAACACGCCGAAACGTTTTGCCCGGTTGATCGAGGTCGCCCGGATCGATCCGCAAGGGCGCCTCGCAGCGGTTCGGGAGGAATTCGATTTTATTCGCAGCCGTGAGGATCTCACCAACTCGCTGCTCAAGCATCATGAGTCGGGAGCCATTCCCGTCCGCATCACCCACAACGACACCAAGATCAACAATGTGATGATCGATGCGGATCTGGATGAAGCGGTGTGCGTGATCGACCTCGATACCGTGATGCCGGGGCTGGCCCTTTACGATTTCGGTGATCTCGCCCGCAGTGCGACGAGCCCGGCCGCCGAGGATGAGAAGGATCTGAATCAAGTGCGAATGCAGATGCCGATGTTTGAAGGGCTGGTCGAAGGCTACCTCGATGCGGCATCCGGATTTCTCAATGATCAGGAATGCGCCCTCCTTGTTGATTCGGCGAAGCTGCTCACCTTGGAAGTAGGCATCCGCTTCCTGACCGATTTCCTTGAGGGGGACGTTTATTTCAAAACCGCGCGCCCCGGGCACAACCTCGACCGTTGCCGCACCCAGCTTAAACTCGTCGAACGCATGGAGGAACAAGAAAAGGCGATGCGCAAATTCGCCGACACCGTCGTGCGCAGCAAACGCTGAGCGGCGTGTCGGCCCGGATCGGGCCGCGGATTTTTTTCCTGATTCGAAAGATTTCCCGGTTGACACCCCCTGTTCGGGTTCCTAGCTTCCCCACCCCCGCGCGCAACAGGCGTTGCGGGGATTTTTCCCATCAGAACATGAAGACCTTTTCCGCCAAGCCCCACGAAGTGGATCGCAAATGGTATGTGATCGACGCCAAGGACAAAGTCCTCGGCCAAGTCGCCGTTGAAGCCGCCCGCCTCCTTCGCGGCAAGCACAAGCCCACTTTCACCTCGCATGTGGATACCGGCGATTTCGTCGTCGTGATCAATGCGGACAAGGTCGTGCTCAGCGGCACCAAGGAATCCACCAAAATCTACACCCGTTTCTCAGGATACGTTGGTGGCCAGAAGGTCGAGACTCCGCGCATGGTTCGCGAGCGTCGTCCGGTGTTGCTCGTCGAGCGCGCCGTCTGGGGTATGATTCCGAAGACCCGCCTTGGCCGCGCCCAATATGGCAAGCTCAAGGTGTATGCCGGTGAGTCGCACCCGCACGAATCCCAACAGCCCGCCGCTTACGAAATCGGCTGATTCCACTTTTGATTGAACAATCGCATCGCATCACTCCATGACAGCCACCACTCCCAAGACCGCCACCGGACGCCGCAAGACCGCAGTCGCACGCGTTTGGCTTAGCGAAGGCACCGGCCAAATCACCATCAACAACCGCCCGTTCGAGGATTACCTGCCGACAGTAGAGTTGCAGAACGCAGTGCTCGCGCCCTTCCAAGTTGTCTCGCAGATGAACAAGTTCGACGTCAGCACCGTGGTTAAGGGCGGTGGCATCCATGCGCAGGCCGTGGCGATTCGCCATGCGATCTCCCGTGCGCTCACCGAAGTGGACGGCGAATTTCGCGCCCTGATTAAGCCGCACGGCCTGCTCACCCGCGACCCCCGCATGAAGGAGCGCAAGAAGTCCGGCCAACCCGGAGCCCGCAAGCGCTTCCAGTTCTCGAAACGCTGATCGGCGGAATCGAAAAACGTTTTTTCAAAATGCCACGTCCGCCCGCCGGTCGTGGCATTTTTCTTGGCGAAAATTTCTGTCAATCAAGTGGCTCGCTGCTTGCCACCGGCTGGGGTGGGGGATAGCAATGCGCATGCTTGAAGAGATACGCGCCTTGTTGGTGTTGCAGGATCGGGATCGCCGCTTGATGAGGCTCGATGAGGATTTGAAAAAACTTCCACAGGATGAGCAGCGCGCGCGCGCGCGCCTCGCCGGGGATGAGGGTGCACTGAAGCAGGCGCACGAGGCGCTGATGGCCGCCGAGTTGGTCGTGAAAAAGCATGAGATGGCGGCCCAGACGCGGCGCACGACCGTACTGCGACTCAAGCAGCAGCAATTTGAAACCCGCAAGAACGAGGAATTCCAAGCGCTCGCCCACGAGATCGAGCGATACGAGAAGGATGTCGACCAACTTGAAACTACCGAGCTGGAGGCCATGGAAGAAGTCGACCGGCTGCGTGCGGTGCAAAGTGAGGCGGATGCCGCACTCGCAAAAACACGCGCGATCATTGATGAGGAGTTGGCGAAAATCGCCGAGCGGGGTGAGCGCATCCGTGCCGAGCGCGCGGAGGTGGTGGCCGAGCGAGATCGGGTTGCCGAATCCGCCCCGGAGGATCTGATCCCGCTTTACGAGCGGTTGATGAAAACCAAGAACGGCATGGCCCTCGCACCGCTTGAAGACGGAAAATGCCAAGGTTGCCACATGAAGCTGATCCCGTCCACCATCGTCGCCGTTCAGGCGGCAAAGGAACTCACCCGCTGTGAGGACTGCGGCAGGATCCTTTACATCGAGAGTTGATTGGCGAGCTCAACCCCCGCGACGGTAACGCTCGATCCCTTCGGCGATGCCGCGTGCGATCGCCTCGCGATACCATCCGAGTTTTACTTTTTCACGCTCTTGGCGGTTACTCACAAAACCACCTTCGACAAGGATGGCGGGATTGGTGCTGTGGCGGATCACGTAATACCGAGCGAATTTGGCGCCACGATCGACCGCGCGGGTGCGACGCAGCATTCCTTGTTGAACGAACTGCGCGAGCCTGCGGCTTTCCGCACTGTGATAGAACGTCTCAATTCCGCTCACATCCTGCTTCCAGGTGTAATTGTAATGGACGCTCACAAAGATCGAATTGCGATGGCGGTTTCCGATGGCCACCCGTTGCGGAAGCGTGATGAAGTAATCGCTGCGGCGGGTCATCACCGTGCGATACCCCATGTTGCGAAGGTGGTTTTCGAGGCGTACCGAGGTATCCAGTGCTAGGTGTTTTTCGTAAACCAAGCCCCACTGCCCGCCTTTGTCCTGGCCGCCATGCCCCGGATCAATCACCACCGTCCGGAAATTGGATGCCCCCGCAGTGAACGTGCCGACGAGAAATGCCAGCAGCAACAAGCGCGGAAAGGAGAGATTCGTCATGATTCAGTGGGAAAGATAGTTTGGAATTACGAAATAATGAAGCAGGGAGTCAACGAATAATTTCAAATTTTAAAAATTTCCATCATTGGTAGACGAAGTCTGGGCGTTCTGAGATTCGACGGATTTTCGCACGTGCGGCGGCGGCGGCTTGAGGATCGTAGGGGATGCTGTTGGAAACCTGGACCGATCCATCGCCAAACGTCAGCAGCCGCGGATCGCCATGTGCGCCGCGCTGATGGATGTCTCGGCTCACGACGTCGCCTTCGAGATCGATGATGTAGTGGGCCCACATTGTGGGGGTGGCGAGGAAAAGCACGTGCATCCGCTGGTTTTTATCAACGGTGACCGAGGGCTTCCGGATCGAGAGTGCGTCGCCCATGTTGAACGTGCGGATGGGCATTCCCGATTGGTTGTCCACAATCTGTGAGTAGAGTTGCGACCGCTGGTTGCCGCTGAACTGGAGCACGCGGTATTCCCGCGTCTGGTTTCGCCGGTTCGGCACGCCCACTTGCTGGGACCAATAAATTCGGCCCGGATTGAGGGTGAAAATCACGCGATTGGTTGTGGTGTTGATGGTGGCGTCGCCGCTTGAGCGGATGACGGCGGCGACCGAAAAATTCCCCTGTTCGTGCAGCATGAAGTGCCCGGTGAGGTCGACCTCGCGCTGGAGTGTCTGGCCGGCGGCAATGCGCATGGCTCCGAAGTCCGGGTTGCCACGTCCCATCACGTCCTGTCCGTTGCGGTTGCGCACGTTGAAGTCGAGCCAGCCGCGGCGCCCGTCGCCATGAAACACCAGCTCGCGCCCGGCGTGGTTGGTGAGGGTGAGAACCGCCACCACCGGTTCGCCCGCGACGTATTGGTTTTTGTTGAGCTGCAGCGATGCCGAGATTTGCGCGTTGGCGGCGCATGTCGCGAGCAGCATGAGCAGTGGGATTCTCAGCGAGATGAACATCTTGGGAACCACACTATCCCGCCGGACGGCGGCGTCAAACCTAACTCATGCGGATGACGCACAACAAGAAATCGACAAACCCGCAACGATTGCAAAAATGGCTCCGATGTCGGACGGACGCTTGTTGTTGCTGGGAATCGAAGGGGCGGAGGTTTCGCCGGACGAAGCGTCGCGGATCCGTACCTTGCAGCCGGCGGGCTTCGTGTTGTTTTCGAGAAATCTGGTTTCGCCGCATCAGACCCGGAAACTGACCGATGATCTGCGCGGGCTATGCGACGAGGTGCCGATCATCGCCATCGACGAGGAGGGTGGTCGGGTCGCGCGGACGCGGGTGTTTGCGCCACCGCCGCCATCCCCGCCGGCATTGGTCGCCCACCTTGCTTCGGGCGACAGGCAGAATACCATCGCGCGTTCGGCCTGTGCTACCGCCGACCTGCTTTTGATGCTTGGTGTGAATCTCGATTTCGCCCCGGTGCTCGATCTTGACCATCATCCGGGTGTCTCAAACGCGTTGCGCGGACGCTGTTGGGGGCGCGATCCCCAACGCGTGATCGATCATGCCGGGACTTGGAACCGTTGGTTGCGGAAACGCGGGATCGCGGGCTGCGGCAAGCATTTCCCGGCTGGCGGGCGGGCCACGTCCGACCCCCACCATGATTTGCCGTCGTGCGATGCCGGAATCGAGGATCTGCTCGCGGAAGACGTCTTACCATACACCGCGTTGATGTCGGAGCTCGATGCGGTGATGCTCGGCCATGTGCGTTTTCCGAACATCGATCCGGTGTTTCCTGCTTCGCTTTCGCCGCGGATCATCCGCCGGTTTCTCCGCGATCAACTCGGGTTCGACGACCACGTGATTCTAACCGATGATCTCGACATGGGGGCGATCACCCGGTTGTACGCCCGCGGACAGGATGCGCGGCTGGCGATTGAGGCGGGAAATGATCTGGCGATGATCTGCCACCATGCCGGTTCCGCGCCCGAGGCCGCCATGGCGATTGCCGAACTGCCGCTCTGGTTGCGGGACGAGGCATGTGAGCGCATTGACCGCCTCAGGCGGAAATTCCCCGAGCCTCCTCCATGGAATGAAAGCCGCTTTCAAAGCCACGCCGATGCGGTTGCCGCGATTGCGGCGGAAGTGCCGGAGACCGGCGAAACGGATGGATGCAGCCCGGTGGCCGGTTATTGAGCGGTGGTCTCCTCGCAGGGCGGGAGCGTTTGCCGGGCCTCATGCTCCGGGATCAGGCTGGTTGCGCATGAAGTCGGCAATTTGGGAAAACAGCGGGTCGAGGAACGCGCGGGCGCGCGATGGGACGGCGGTTTCCTCCATCGCGGCGGTCATGAGTGAGAGCCAGCGGTCGCGTTCTGCGACGCCAATGGTGAACGGGATATGGCGCATGCGCAGGCGCGGGTGACCCCGCTTCTGAATGTAGGCATCGGAAGCCCCAAGGCGGAAAAGCAGGAACTCGGCAAGGCGATCCTCGGCTCCTTCCCAGTCATCGTCGGGATACATCGGGCCGATCAGGTCGTCGGTGCGGACGCGGCGGTAGAAGGCGGCGGTCATGGCGCGGATGCCGGCTTCGCCGAGGGTGTCAATGACGTCTTGTTCGGTGGCGTGCATGGATGGAGTTTGTTGTGCCCGCACGGCGGATTGGCGAGTTATTTTTCCGCAATGCCTTCGCTGAGGAGTCCGACGAATTTTGGGGTCTTCGGGATGTAGTCTTCGCGGATGCGGATGGCGCGGAATTCCGCGGCGTGGATGAGGTTGGAAATGTCGCGGTTGAGATGGCATCCGCAGGCGATTGCTTTGAATACCGGAGTCAGTCGGTGTTGCCAGCGCCGGACGTCCGGGTGGTCCGCGAGTCCGTGTTCCATAAAAAGAAACCTCCCGCCCGGCTTGAGAACGCGCTGGATTTCCGTGAGGGCCATCGAGGGGTCGCGGAGCGAGCAGAAGGTGAGGGTGCTTACGACACAATCGAACGAGTGATCGGCAAAGGGCAGGGCTTCGGCAGCGGCCTGGCGGAGGTCGACGTTGATGTGACTTGACGCGAGTGCCTTGCCGGCATGCTTGGTAAAATGGGGATCCGGCTCGATGGCGGTGAGACGGCGGATGTGATCCGGATAGAACGGCAGGTTCGCCCCGGCACCGAAGCCGATTTCGAGGATTTTGCCGTCGGCGGAGCAAAGCACGCGGCGGCGGGGAGCGGCCCACATGCGCTGTCTCATCGACTGGATGACGAGTCGCGAAGTGAGCTTGCGGACGAGGAGGTTCATGACATTGCGATGATTCGTTCCGCAGCGTCGAGGCCGGTCTTGATGGCAAGCGGGACCCGGCCTTTGCCGACCATGCCGTCGCCTGCGAAGTGGAGTCCGTGGGGGGCTGATGAAAGGAGATGATCGAGGATTGGCGCGGAATCGCGCACGGGGTGTGCGTATCGCCAGCGCTGGCTGTCCCACCAATCGGGTTGCGGGAGGGCCGTTTGGAGGAGCGTGCCGGCGTGGTGGGCGACTTCCGGAACGAGGGATTCCGACGGTGTGTCGTCGTGCCGTGCGGTCCAGTCGGGCGACATCTGGGCGATGATGATCGACGCGCCATTTCCGATGTGGCCGGGCTTGTCCTCCTCAAAGCTCAGCCATGCGAGCGGATGCGCGCCATCCGTGTTGACCAAGGCGTGAAATCCGCGATCCGGAAGCGGAGGGTGATCGTATCCGAGGATGAAGGAGAATTGGGAGTGGTAGGGGATTATTTCCAGCCATTTCAGCCGGTCTGCTGCGATGTCGCTCTCACGAAGCAGGTCAAGCGCTTGTGGCGGCGGGATCGTGATGAGGAGGTGTTTCCACGGGCCGAAGGGATTGCCGTTTTGATCACTGGCCCGCCAGATTCCCTCAACGCTTTTGATCCGGGTGATGCGGGTTTCGCGGACCACTTCCGTGAGGGGTGATGCCTGGAGGAGTTTCTTGCCGAGCGAGCTGATTCCGTCGCGGTAAGTCCATTTCGGGACGGCATTCTGTGCGGGATCTCCCGGGGTGATGTTTCCGAAAGCATCGAAGGTGTGGACGTCGCCCGGGATTTCGGCGAGTCCATCAGATGGGAGCTCGTGCCGGATCAGGTGGTTGACGACGGGATCGTCCAAGCGGAAGAAATTCGCGCCGTGGTCGTAGTGATGACCGTGTTTGCGGCGTGTCGCTGCGCGGCCGGACAAGCCGCGGCTTTTTTCGAAGATTACGGAATGAATTCCTGCCTGCGACAAGCGCCACGCCGCAGCCAAACCCGATACTCCGGCACCGATGATGGCCACATCGGCCGAGTCGCGATTCATGGTCGAAGCAAACCATGGGATGGGATCCGTGCAACCGGAATGTGGCGGGGCAGGAGCTGGAGGCGCCTGCTACGGGTTCACATTTCGAGCAGCAGACGCGCGGGGTTTTCGAGGCAGTCCTTGATGCGGATGAGGAAGGTGACGGCTTCCTTGCCATCGACGAGGCGGTGGTCGTAGCTCATCGCGAGATACATCATCGGGCGGATGACGACCTGGCCATTCACGGCGACGGGGCGCTGTTGGATGGTGTGCATGCCGAGGATGCCGCTTTGCGGCGGGCTGAGGATGGGTGTGCTGAGGAGTGATCCGTAGGTGCCGCCGTTGGAAATGGTGAAGACGCCGCCGGTGAGGTCTTCGAGGGTGATTTTCCCGTCGCGTGCCTTGTTGGCGTATCCGATGATTTCGGTTTCGATCTCGGCGAAGGATTTCTTGTCCACGTCGCGGAGGATTGGGACGACAAGGCCTTTCTCGGTGCCGATGGCCACGCCGATGTCGTAGAAGTGGTTTTCGATGATGTCGGTGCCGTCGATGCGGGCATTGATCTGCGGCACGTCCTTGAGGGCCTGGGTGACGGCCTTGATGAAAAACGACATGAAGCCGAGCTTAACGCCGTATTTTTTCACGAACTCATCCTGCACGTCCTTGCGGAGTTGCATCACCGCGCTCATGTCGACTTCGTTGAAGGTAGTGAGAATGGCGGCGGTCTGCTGCGCGTTGACGAGGTGCGTCGCGATCTTGCGGCGCAGCATCGACATTTTCCTGCGGGTGACGCGTGATTCACCATCGCTGGCCGATGCGGCGGTTTTTGGTGCGTCGTCGCCACTACCAACACTGGCGGGCTCGCGGGTGATGGCGGTGAGAACCGGTTTCGGGCGCTCGGCAGGGGTGGGAGGCGGTGTTTTTTGCTCCTTGGATTTTTGGGGTGGGGCGGGGTCTTGCGGTGCATCGCTGCCTGCTGAAGCTGGGGCTGCCGATGATGCCCCCGGGGCGATGTGGGCGATGACGGCACCGATGGCGACTTCCTCGCCTTCGGGAACGAGGATACGCAGGATGCCTGCGGTGGGCGCTTCGATTTCGTTGGAAACCTTGTCGGTTTCGAGGGTGACGAGGATTTCCCCGGCTTCTACATGGTCTCCATCTTTCTTTCTCCAACTGCTGACGTTGGCGGAGGTGATGGATTCGCCGGATGCGGGGACGAGGATCTCGACGGGCCCGCCATGGGTGGATGTGGCGGCCGGGGAGGGTGACTGGGTTTCCTTCGGCGCGGGGGAGGCATCCGATTGTGCACTGGCGGATGAAACTTGAGCTCCGCTTCCCGCTGCAATGCGCGCAATCACGGTACCGATGTCCACTTCTTCGCCTTCGTTGACAAGGATTTCAAGCACGCCGTCGGCATCGGCCTCGAGCTCATTGGAGACCTTGTCGGTTTCGAGGGTGACGAGCACATCGCCTTTGGCAACGGCGTCGCCGTTGCTTTTGTGCCAGCGGGCGACGTTGGCGGAGGTGACGGATTCGCCGGAAGCGGGGACTTTGATGTCGATGGACATGGTGAGGATTGCTGGAAAGGATTTGATGGTAGGATGGTTCGATCAAGCTTCGAATGCCTGGGTGAGCAGCGCTTTCTGCTCGCGTTTGTGAATGGCCTTCGAGCCGGTGGCCGGGCTGGATGCGGTGCGTCTGCCTGCGTATTGGATTTGCTGGTTGAGCGCCTTCTGCAGGCGCGGGCCGATGTAGCTCCAGGCACCCATGTTGAGTGGCTCTTCCTGGCACCAGACGAATTGGGCGGCGTTGGCAAATTGGCCGGTGATGGCCTGGATCATTTCATCATGGAACGGATAGAGCTGCTCGATGCGGATGATGGCGGTGTTGGTGATGTCTGCTTCCTGGCGATGCTCGCAAAGATCGTAAAAAACCTTGCCGGTGCAGAAAACCACCCGGTCAACCGCACCGGGGTCGGCGAATTCGTGGGGATCGGGGAGGATTTCTTGGAAACAGGTGCCCGGATGGAATTCGTCGAGGCTGGAGACGGCTTCCGGTCTGCCGAGCAGGCTCTTGGGTGTCATCAGGATCAACGGCTTGCGGAAGGCCCGGTGTTTCTGGCGGCGCAATGCGTGGAAATACTGTGCCGGAGTGGTGAAGTTGCCGACGATCATGTTGTTCTCGGCGCACAACTGCAAGAAGCGTTCCAATCGCGCGCTCGAGTGCTCCGGACCCATGCCTTCGTATCCGTGGGGCAGGAGCATGACGAGGTCGGATGGCGTCTGCCACTTCGATTCGGCGGAGGATATGAACTGGTCGATGATGACCTGTGCGCCGTTGGAGAAGTCGCCGAATTGAGCTTCCCAGAGGATCAGCATGTCCGGGTAGCTCAGCGAGTAGCCGTAATCGAAGCCGAGCACCGCGAATTCGGAAAGCAGCGAGTTATAGACGCAGAATTTCGCTTGGTCTGGGGCAAGGTGCTGGAGCGGGATGTGGCGCTCGCGCGTCTCGTAGTGGTAGAACACGGCATGGCGCTGGGAGAATGTGCCACGGCGGCAGTCCTGGCCGGACAGGCGGACGGGGCGGCCTTCCATGAGCAGGGATCCGAAGGCGAGCGACTCAGCAAAGGCCCAATCGATCGGGCCGTTGTTCTTGAGTGCGTCGATGCGGCGCGGAAGGAAGCGTTTTTCGAGTGTGGGGTTGAGTTGAAATCCCTCTGGAGCGCTGGTGAGGATGCGCCCGATGTGTTGCAATCTCTCGGTATCGACGCCAGTGGCCACCGGGGTGTGGGTGTATGCCGGTTGGATCACGGCGGTGGATCCGCTGAAAACCGTGCGGTCGCCGGCCTCCTGAAGGCGCAGCATTTTCTGATATTCCTCCTCGAATTTGTCCCAGATAGCCTGCTCCATCGCATCGGCATCCTCGCGGGAAATGGTGCCATCGGCCACGAGCTGTGCCTTGTAGGTTTGCGCGAAGGTTTTTCGCGAGGCGATTTTCTTTGCGATCACCGGCTGGGTGAAGGCCGCCTGATCGGCCTCGTTGTGGCCCTGGCGGCGGTAGCAATACATGTCGATCACGATGTCGCGGCCGAATTTCTGGCGGAATTCCAGGGCGAAGCTGGCGGCCCAAGCGAGTTCGCAGGGTTCTTCGCCGTTCACATGGAGGATCGGCGCCTCAATCATTTTGGCCACATCGGTCGCGTATTGCGACGAGCGGGCGTCGGCCGGCACGGTGGTGAAGCCAATCTGGTTGTTGATGATCAGGTGGATAGTGCCGCCGGTGCGATAGCCCGGAAGCTGGGAAAGGTTGATAACCTCGGCGACGGAACCCTGGCCGGCGAATGCCGCGTCGCCGTGGATCAGGATGGGCAGCACGCGCTTGCGGTCGGTCTGCGCGCCATCGTCGCCGATGATGCGCTGGCGCGCGCGGGCCTTGCCTTCGACGACGGAGTTGACGGCCTCAAGGTGGCTTGGGTTCGCGGCAAGCGAGACGCGGACGTTGCCATCCGGCAGTTCGCGAATGCTTTCGTAACCGAGGTGGTATTTCACATCGCCATCGCCGGCGACGAGGTCCGGCTCATAGTCGGGGGTGAATTCGTAGAGAATGGTGCTTACCGATTTGCGGACGAAATTGGCGAGCACGTTGAGACGGCCGCGGTGGGCCATGCCCATTTCGATCTCGCGCACTTCGTTGCGCGGGCAGGCTTCAAGAACCGCGTTGAGCACGACCATCGCGCCTTCGCCTCCTTCCATGGAGAAGCGCTTTTCCCCGATGAATTTCTTCCCGGTGAATGTTTCGAACGCCTCGGCTTCCAGCACCCAGCGCAAGGCA
Organism: Luteolibacter sp.; assembly: GCA_047921195.1. Lineage (GTDB taxonomy): Bacteria > Verrucomicrobiota > Verrucomicrobiia > Verrucomicrobiales > Akkermansiaceae > Luteolibacter. Next base: position 110,543 of record JBLRWN010000001.1, read on the forward strand.
TTGATTTTCACATGGTCATCCGCGCATTGGCGGGCACCGTGGGCCTCGATGCGTTCGCGCACCCAATGCCGCACCGTCGTGTTGTGGATGTGCATGAACTCGAAACCGATTTTACCGCAATAGGTCGCCTCGAGCTTGGCGATCATTTCGCGGAGCTTCATTTTCTCGTTGTGGCGGAAAAACGAATTGAAGGCGATCCGATCGAGATCGGCTTCCGTGAGGTTGAACTTCTCCATCACCAGGCGCGGATTGCGCGGTGGTTCATCCTCGAGCGGATTGATGTGCGCCTGCGTGTGGCCGAGGACGCGGTAATTGTAAATGAGGCTGACGATTTTCCCGTAGAAATCGAAATCCGAATCGCTTCCCGGCAATCCCGCGGATTCGGATTTTTTCACCACCGCGTTCGCCTCGCGCTGGCGTGCCTGCTCGACTCCGAGTTCGAACCCTTCGAAAAACGCGGACCATGTCGGCTCCACCGAGGTGGGATCCTGGGTCCATTGGGCGAATTTTTCGTCGAGGAGATCCGCGTTGAGCCGCGCTGAAACGGAGGAATTCATGGAGTTCGATGGGGTTTGGAGCGGCGTGCGTGAAAATTTCCCGCTTGGCCCGCCGCGCGCAGCGCTTAGGTAAGGGGCAGGCAAGGCGGCGTCAATCGAACTTCCTGCCGAATCCACAAAACTTTCAGGTCCTCCCGAACCACAGAATTTCATGATCGAAGTCCACCAACTCACCAAACGTTACGCCCGCCACACGGCGGTCTCGGATATTTCCTTCGATGTCAACCAGGGCGAGATCGTGGGGTTCCTCGGGCCGAACGGAGCGGGGAAGACGACGACCCTGCGAATGATCACCGGCTATCTGCCACCGACGAGTGGCAGCGCGCGGGTTGCCGGATATGATGTATTTCGGGACTCGATCGCCGCCCGGCGCAGTATCGGCTACATGCCGGAAAACGTCCCGCTGTATGGCGAAATGCGCGTTCGCGAATACCTGAATTTCCGTGCCCGGATCAAGGGCGTGACGGGAACCGAAGTCCGCCGCAGGGTGGGCGATGTGCTCGATACCTGTGGGCTTGCTTCAGTGCGGCGCAAGATGATCAAGACGCTTTCAAAGGGATATCGCCAGCGCGTCGGCCTGGCCGATGCGCTGGTGCACGACCCGAAGCTGCTGATTCTTGACGAGCCGACCAACGGCCTCGATCCCACCCAGATCCGCCAGATCCGCGAGCTCATCCGGCGCTTGGGCGAGCACCACACCGTGATGCTCTCCACGCACATTCTCTCGGAAGTCGAGATGATCGCCGGACGGGTGATCATCATTGACGAAGGCCGCATCAAGGCGAATGACACGCCTGCGAACCTGATTGAGGAAATGAGGTCCGCCGGGCGTCTGCGGGTGGAGATTCAAGGCGATCCCGAGGTGGTTGCGGGGGCGCTCCGGCGGATCGACGGGGTGAACAAGGTGACGCCCGAAGCGATTGACGGAGGATGGCATCAATACCTTCTGTGGGTGTCATCCGGCGTCGATGTCCGCGAAACGGTTTCGTCGCTTGCGGCGCAGTATGGATGGCCGTTGCGCTGCTTGTTTTTGCACCAAGCAACGTTGGAGGATGTCTTTGTGGAGCTGACCCGGAAGGATTAAACCGTCGATCGTTGCAGAAATCCCTTGACGCCAACGATTTAGGTTCGTTGATTGCGCCCCGCCAGCGCGATGCGCATGTGCCCCTAACATGGGACAGGTGTATCCGCGCGGCATTTTCCCGTCAGCATCTTTCTCCATGTCCTCGTCCAAAGCATCCACGAAAAAGGCCGCCGCAAAACCTGCAACCCATGCATCGGCCAAAGCTGCGTTGAAGAAATCCACCGCGAAACCCGCAGCGAAAAAACAGCCCGCGAAGCCAGTTGCGAAAAAGCAGCCTGTGAAACCGGCACCCGCAGCGCCGAAGAAATCCGCCGCTAAAACGGCTGCTACATCAACAAAGCCAAAGAGCTCCGCCAAAAGCGCTAAATCCGCTGCTCCCGCAAAGGCCGCAGCTAAGCCCGCAGCTAAGGCCGCCGCAAAGCCAGTAGCGAAAAAGCCGGTCGAGAAGAAAAATGCAGGTCAGACGAAGCCAGCGCCCAAGAAAAAGGCCGAGGCGGTGGTGAAGAATCCAGCTGCCGCTCCGGCTCCAACACCTGCGAAGCCAAAGGCCGCGAAGCCGGTCGAGCTGGAAAAAACCAAGAAACCCGCCAAGCCGGCCGAGACCACTTCGGCGAAGCCCGCAGCCGAGTCGAAATCCGCCACGCCAAAACCCACGCCCGAGCCAAAGGCGAAACCCGTCAAGGCCCGCATCGATACGCCCGAGATCCAGGAGAAGATCCGCGAACTCATCAAGCTGGCCAAGGAGCAGGATTATCTCACTTACGACGACATCAACGAGGTGCTGCCCAACGACCTCGTCGATCCGAACGACGTCGAAGCCATCATGGAGCGCCTGCGCAACATGGAGTTCGACATCATCGACGCCTCTGAAGTCGACCGCTACAAGGACAAGAAGCGCGATGACGACGATGTGGCTGAAGACGACGGAAAGGCGGACCAAAAACTCGACATTCTGGACGACCCCGTCCGCATGTATCTCAAGCAGATGGGCCAGGTGCCACTGCTCACCCGCGAGCAGGAGGTCGAGATTTCCAAGCGCATCGAGGATGCCGAGATCGAGGTTTCCAAGCGCCTGCATCACTTTGGTTTCGTCGTCGATGGTTATCTCGAACTCGCCGACAAGCTACTCAAAGGCAAGGAGCGCTTCGATCGCGTGATCCTCGACAAAAAGATCGAAAGCCGCGAGCGCTACATGAAGGGCCTCGGTAAACTGTGCGACCAGCTCCGCCAGCTCCATCAGGAAAACGACGACATCTTCCGCCAGCTCACCGCAAAGAATCCGCGCGGCAAAAAGAAACTGGAGGAGGAATTCCAGAAGAACCTCGCGACCTTGCACCGAGTCTTTGTGCGATTCTATTACAAGCAGAAGGTCATCGAGGATTTCTGCGAGCAGGTGAACGAGGTGATGTCCAAATATTGGAAATACCAGCGCAAGCTCAAGACCCACCAGGATGACAAGGAGTTTCAAACCAAGATGCGCGAGCTCCAGCAGCGCGCATGGCACACCGAGGAAACCATCGAGGAATCCAACCGGCTGCTCAAACACTGGCTGAAGGAAGCCCTCAAGGCGAAGACCGAAATGGTCGAGGCCAACCTGCGCCTGGTGATTTCCATCGCGAAAAAATACACCAACCGCGGCCTGTCGTTCCTCGACCTGATTCAGGAAGGCAACATGGGACTGATGAAGGCGGTCGAGAAATTCGAATACCGCCGTGGATACAAATTCTCCACCTACGCCACCTGGTGGATCCGCCAGGCGATCACCCGCTCGATCGCCGACCAAGCGCGCACGATCCGCATCCCGGTCCACATGATCGAGACGATCAACAAGCTGATGCGCGTGCAGAAACAGCTCGTCCAGGAATACGGCCGCGAACCCTCGCCGGAGGAAATCGCCGAGGAGATTCACCTCCCCGTCGAACGCGTGCGCGCCGTGCTCAAAATGGCCCAGCAGCCGATCTCGCTGCAAGCGCCCGTCGGCGATTCGGACGATACTTCGTTCGGCGACTTCATCGAAGACAAAGCCGCCGACAACCCGATGGAGGAAGCCGGATTCTCGATGCTCAAGGACAAAATTAAGGACGTGCTTGACACGCTCACCGAACGTGAGCGCGAGGTGCTCGAACAACGCTTTGGCCTCAAGGACGGCTACAGCCGCACGCTGGAGGAAGTCGGCCGCCAGTTCCAGGTCACCCGCGAGCGCATCCGCCAGATTGAGGCGAAAGCGCTGCGCAAAATGCGCCACCCCACCCGCATTCGGAAGCTCGAAGGGTTCATTGAAATGCCCGGGGCTTGAGCATGCTCAGGTCTCGCTGCTAGTCGCAGTGAATCCTCGCATGCGCTTGAGTGTGATCATTCCGCTCCAATCGGGCGTGCCTCACCGATGGTAAAATGCATACAGGAAAAACCCGGATTTGACCGCATGCGCGAATCCCGCTACGATGTCACATCGAATGAGCATCACTTCCTACGCGAACCGCTTTGTCTGCGATCTCCTTGCCTACGAACCCGGGAAGCCGATTTCCGAGACCGCCCGCGAACTTGGCCTCGACCCGGCAGAAATCGTCAAGTTGGCATCAAACGAAAATCCACTAGGCCCCTCGCCGCTGGCAAAAGAGGCCATTCGCGCGGCAATCGATGATGCCCACATTTACCCCGATGGCGGGGCATACGCCTTGCGCACCGCCATCGCATCGCGCCATGGACTCGAACTGCAGAATGTGATCGTTGGCAACGGCTCAAACGAAATCATCGAACTGCTATGTCATTCGTTTCTCAACCGTGGGGCGGGACTCATCGCCGCAGAGCACGCGTTCGTCGTCTACAAGCTGATGGCCACGCTGTTCGGGGCGGATTACATTGAAGTGCCGGATCCCGGATTTGTCCACGACCTCGAGGCGATGGCCGCCGCGATCACCCCGGATACCCGGCTCGTTTTCATCGCCAACCCGAACAATCCGACCGGAACCATGGTCGGCGAGGCGGAAATCGATCGGTTCATGGAGAAAGTGCCTGACCATGTGGTTGTCGTCTTCGACGAGGCGTATTTCGAGTTTCTCGAAACGCCGCCGGATACCGTCCGCTACATCCGTGAAGGGCGCAACGTGTGTGTTTTGCGCACGTTTTCAAAAATCCACGGTCTCGCCGCGTTGCGCGTTGGCTACGGCCTTGCGCCCAAGGAACTGGCCGGGATTCTCCAAAAAGCCCGCCAGCCGTTCAATGTGAACGCGCTTGCCCAAGCCGCCGCCCTGGCCGCGATTCATGACGATGCCCACGTCGCCCGCACGATCCAGGTCAACCGCGACGGGCTCGCATTTTTTGAGAAGGCATTTACCAGCCGCGGTATCGAGTTCATTCCGAGCCATGCGAATTTCATCCTCGTTAAAGTCGGGGACGGTGACCGCCTGTTTGCCGAAATGCTGCGCAAGGGTGTGATCATCCGCGCCATGCGTGGTTACAAACTTCCCGACTACGTTCGCATTTCCATCGGCACGGAACGCGAAAACCAGCGCTGCATCGAGGTGTTTGATGAGGTCATGGCCGTGCATGCTTAATCCCGAGTGAATACATCGAAATGTCCAAGTCATTAATACTGGAGAGTTCCGCCGGGATGAATTGCCCGCATTGCGATGAATGGGTCCGCCAACCAGGTGATCCGTCGATCACCATCGCCGAATGCCCGTCGTGTGGTGCGGAAGTGGAATTTCCAACTTCCGTTGTGCCGGCGCAATCTTTGAGGAAATCCTCTGGCGTGATGAATGGCTTCCTTGTAGGCGCATCCGCCGCCGTCATCCTCGGCATTTACGGCTACAGCATTTTTAACGCGGGGAAAACCGGGGAAGCCCTGCTCGCGGCACCCGTCGATCCTAGGGTTGTCGACCGCCCCCTCCGACCATCGCCGCAACCCGATGATTCCACCACCACCGACACCACTCCTGACGATGAGTTGGCGCAACAAGATTCGCCGCCGGTGCAACCCGATCCCATGCCGCCGGTGATGCTTTCGATTGTGGAAATGCTCGATGATGAGGATGACATCCCGTCGGGCGATCCACCTTCGACCGATGCCCCGGTGGCCGAAGTGCCCAAGCCGCCCGACGCTACAACTCCGCCGACCGATGTGGCTCAGTTGGTCGATCCGACCATGCCGGAAGCGGGTGACGCCACTCCAATCGATCCAACCGATGATGAAACGCCAGTCGCTGAACCACCGCCATCGGATGTCGCTTCCGTGGCGGATCCGCTGCCCGCGGATGAAACCGAGGATGCCACCGTCAACACCGGTGATATCGCGCCATTTGACGAAGAGGAATATCTCAAAAACGGATGGAAATTCGAGGCCAGCGAAGTGCTTCGCGGATTTATGGCGGCGCGGAATATCGAAGAGCGAAGCAACTACGTGCACAACCCGGAGCTCGTCCGCACCGTCATGCGTACCGTCGAACGCCAGGGAAATCCACCATGGAAAGGGTTGACGCCTGATGACTTCACACACATCGACCTGTCCGAAGCCGACCGCCGCAAGGGAATCTTCCTCATGCTTCGCGAAACCCCGGATGAGGACCCTGCGGCCAACTCAAACCGCAGCTACGCATTCTTCAAACGCACGGCTCAAGGACTCAAACTGGATTTCGAGGTTTTTGCCCAGACGACCGGCCGGGCGTTCCAGAGATTCATCGATGCCCCGAAACCGGGGCATGCTGAGGTGTTCCGCGTGTTCATCACCGAGGACCCTGTGGCCAGCCAGTTCGAGACAGCGAATTCCCAGTCCTACGTGGTGGCCGGTCTCTCAAACTTCAGCGCCGCCACGCGCATCCGCATGACGTCCGTGTCTCCAGTTGGCCAAATCCTCGCCGCCGCGAACTTCACTTCGGAAGATGGCTCAAGGCGCGTGATGAGAAATGCGACCGTCGAACTTCGCTGGACCGATCAACCGGAAAACTCCGCGCTCGAAATGTCCAGGTTCATCTGCTGGGAGTTTCTCGGCCTCGGAGGAGAACCCTTGGACGAATAATCCACCTGCCGCATGGTCCGATTGCATCACTCCCAACGCACCACCATCGCGGCGATTGCCACGCCCGTCGGCACCGGTGGGGTTTCCATGATCCGGATTTCGGGACCCCGCGCCATCGAAGTGGCGGACCTTGCGACAGATGGCAAGGCCGGTGCAATGACCGCGAATGCCATCCAGCATGTCCGCATTGTCGATGCATGCGGGGAAACCATCGATGACGGCATGTTGGCCGTCTTTCACGCGCCCCGCAGCTTCACCGGCGATGACACGGTCGAATTCTCCGGCCATGGCGGCATGCTCGTGACCTCGGAGGTGCTCGGCCGGATCATCGAATGTGGGGCGGATCACGCCGGGCCCGGGGAATTCACCCAGCGCGCGTTTCTCAACGGCAAACTCGATCTCACCCAGGCCGAGGGAATCATGGATTTGATCTCCGCACAGACGCGCCTCGCCATGCGCGCCGCCCGCAGCCAGCTCGAAGGAACCATCGGCAGACGCACCGTGGAGGCCCGCGACGCGCTCATGCAAACACTCGCCCACCTCGAGGCATGGATCGATTTTCCTGAAGAGGATATCGACCCGCAGACCGGTGAGGCCCTGCGCGACGGCATCCGCCGCGTGCTTACCACTATTGATTCGCTGCTTGCCACCGCCGAACAGGGGCGGATTCTCCGCGAGGGCGTGCGCACGGTCATTTTCGGCGAACCGAATGTGGGGAAATCCAGCCTGCTCAACCGGTTGCTCGGCTTCGACCGCGCCATTGTGAGCGAGATCGCCGGAACCACGCGCGACACGATCGAGGAGACCATCAACCTAGATGGCATTCCGCTTCGCCTCATCGACACCGCCGGCGTGCGCGAGGCGTGCGACCGCATCGAGGCCGAAGGCATCCAGCGCACCGTCCGCCAGATCGAGGATGCGGATCTTTTGCTTGAGGTGGTCGATGCCAGTGCAGCGCGCCCGGAGCGCCAGATCCTTCCCCACACCCGCGCCAACCATTTGCTCCTCCTCAATAAGTCCGACCTCGGCGAACACACCGATTGGGCGGAGGTTCCCGCCGCCGTTCGGCTTTCCTGTCAAAGCGGGAATGGCTTCGACGTCTTATCCGCCGCCATTCGCGAACGGCTGCATTTCGGCCAAGCCGATTGGGGGGATCACGCAGTGGCCATCAACACCCGCCACAAAGCGAGCCTGGAACATGCCCGTTCCACCCTCGCCGAAGCTCTCAAGCTCCTGGAAAACAACGCCACCGACCCCGAACTGGCTGCCATCGACATGCGCGAGGCCCTCGACGCTCTCGGCGAAATCCCCGGCAAGCTCGATACCGAAGATTTGCTTGGTGTGATTTTCAGCTCGTTTTGCATCGGGAAGTAGCCGGCCCTAGGATCTTCCGAAGCGCTGGGTCATCGAACTTCGCGCGATGACGCCTGTCCACCGGGATGCGATCAAGGCACCGGAATTCGTGGATCCCGGGGGTGGTGTGGGAAGACTGACTACCCGCAGATTCAAGGACACCGGAGATTTTATTGGCGGTAATTTGTGGCCGTTTCCGAATTTGTTGGAGTATTGAGATCCGCTGCGAAATCCTGTGCAGCGGTGAAAGACTGGGGACAGGATGTCCAGTCACGATCATGCGGGGCGAGGCTTATTCGACCTTGGCTTTGCTGAGGGTGCGGATTTCGTCGCGGAGGGCTTCGGATTCGTCGAGTTCGGGGGTGCGCAGGCTCATGCCGCCGGCGGCGCCGAGCAGTTGCTGGACGACGAATTCGGCATCAGTTAGAGCTTTGTCCCATTCCTTGAGGGCCAGATTCACGCGGGCGCGGGCGCGGATGTGGTAGAGGCTGTATTTCGGCTCGGGGAGTTTGCGGCCGCGTTCGTCGCGGGCATCAGGATCGTAGGGCGGTGCGATGGACATAATGAGTTTTTTGGCCGCGTCCACGTCGCCGCGTTCGAGCGCTTCGTTGACCTTTTGCTCGTCGAGCCGCATCACCGTGTTTTCGAGGGATGTGGTCACGTCGCCGAATGAGATGCCGGATCGCGCCGCAAGGATGCGGCCTTGCTTGTTGACGAGGACGGTGGCTTCGGTGGCCGATTGCATGCCGAGGCGTTGCACCACCGGATGGGCCAGACCACCCGGCACCGAGAGGATGGGAATGTCGGGTTGTTGGTTTTTGCCACGGATCTGATCGATGTGTTCGCGGATGGCCGGGTCCCCGGCATCGCCGTGGATGGCGACCATCAGGTTCACGTCGGGGCGCGAGATGACGAAATTCGGGTAGCCTCTCAGCATGCTGGCGGGCGACGGTGGATTGGGATCGTCGCGTTCCCGGCCTTTCCACGGCGGCGGTTGGGCGAAGAAGATCGCGGTATACTCCGCCTGCAAATCCTCGGGGATGCGGAACGTCTTTCCATCGGGCGTCGGCAATTCCACCTTGAGCATGCGGTTGCCTTCTTCGGCCTCGCCCTTTTGCATCTCGTATCTCTCACGGCGACCGAAGGACCAGCCTGCGGTGAAGGGCACTTGGAACAACCAATAGTCGTGGTAGCGGTCCAACAGGAAAGCGCTGAAAATCCACATCGGAGGCAGTTCGGTGTGGTTTGTTAGAATGGTTTTGCGGTGGTCGTTGAAGCGCTTTTCGTCACCCGAATCCAGGGCGAGCAGGCTGGCCACGGCGAGGACTTGGCCGGATGCTTTGTCGCCGCCGTAGTGTGCGACCAGGCCATCGATCAACTGGCCGGCATTTGCTTGTGGATCGCGCAGGGCTTGGCGGGCGAGGGTAAAGCGGGCGATGAGATCCGTCCCTTGCGGGTAGCCGGCTTCGATGGCGAGCGTTGCCTCGGTGACCGCCGCTTCGAAATGTTCGATGTTGAAATCGGTTTTCCACAGACCCAGCAGGCCGATGATCAGGCGGTTGCGGACGATCCAGAGGTCGGGGGCGTTCGGGTGGTCGGCGATGGCCTTGCGGGAAAGTTCGACCATGGTTTGGTAGCCCGCGCGGATTTCCTCGATGGCGGCATGGTAGCGATGGGGTGGTGCGACCAGTGAGTTCTGAATGGCGGCCAGCGTTTCCTCCGGCACGGATTCGGCGCTGCGTGTGAGGGGTGCCGGTTTTGCGCTTGTGGCTTTGAGTTCGGGGGGGAGGCGGGGATCCAGTTTTGTTTCGGGATCGAAGATGAGGAAATCTCCGGTCATCAGTGCGGTTAGATTCATCGCGTAGTCATTGCGGCTCCAGCCGCGGATGATGGTGCGGCGGAAGTTTTCGGTGAACTGCGTGAGATCCTCGGAGGGCTTGATCTGCTTGATGGCTTGTTCGATCTCCTCGGCTTCGGGTGGCTCCACGCGCTTGCGGCCGAAGTCGTGCGTGACCATCGCGGCCAGGCCGGTGGGAGCCACCCGCAGGTTGAGAGGATCGGTGCGGACGTAGGCCTTGTAGACGGGGTTGTCCCTGCCGCCGGGGAGGTGCAGGCACGGCCAATCCGCGCCCACGCCGCGGATGATGGACTCGCCGGCGTCGGGCAGTTCATCGAGGTTGACGCTGATGATTTCGATCCGGCCATCGATGTTGGGCTGGTCCAGCTTGTAGGCGGCGGCCATGTCGGTGAGATATTGCAGGACGTTTTCGTTTTCCTTGGACCAGAAGATGACCATCGAGGAATGGCCGAGGGCATCCATGGGGTAGCGGGCGGTCCTGCCGTCCGAGCGTTGGAAATGGCCGGCAAAGGGCACGCCGAAGACCTGGCCGCCGAGGCGGTCGCGCAGGAAGGCGATCATCTCCAGGTCGCCGGAGTGATGTTCGGCGATGACTGCGCGGAGGTCGTCGATGAGGCGGGAGTCGCCGAATTCGAGTGCCATGAGCATGGCGGAGCGGAGGGCTTTGGTGCTGGCCGACGTGCCGACATAGCGGACGACGAACTGGCGCAGGGCATCGGAGCGATCGGCCCCCTCGCCTTTCCTTGCCTGCTCGACTTGGGAAAGCAGCAGGTCGGCTTCGAGTCGCAGGTCCGCCATTTCATCGGGTGCCTTGACCAGTTGGCGGCAGGTTTCGAGGAGGGCTTTGCGGTGATCCGGGTCGTCGTCGAGGGCGACGAGTTGCTGGCGGGCGCGGAAAAGGAATTCGAGGATGGGGAAGCGCGCGGGGGTGTCCTTTTGGGCATCGACGAGTGCTTCCGCATCGCGGATGACGCGGCGCACGGCGAGGCGCTGGCGGGCGGGCGAAGTGCCTTCTCTGGCGGCGGTGAGGGCTTGGTTGAGTTCGGGGATGGGAGTGGAGGCCCACAGTGGTAGAAGGAGCCCAAGGAAGATGGCGAGGTGGAGGGTGCGGGGCATGAGGAATGGAACGGGGTGGATCCTGGTGTTCTGTCGCGGAAATGCCCGGGCAGGGGAATCGGGATGGAATGTCGATTGACGATTGTTGAATTTTGATTTTTGAACTGAGCTTCCGTAGCGTTTAACATCTTTTTTCAAGCTCACTTCGCAAATCAGCAATCATCGATTGGCAATCATCAATCCTCTTCCTGTTGCTTCCGTGGGGTTATCCGGTGCTTGGGATGAGTGATTCAGGAAGAAGGACTCCCCGCAGATTCAGGGACGCAGCAGATTTTCAGATTCACTGCGGTTTTTTAACCACGGATGGCACGGATGGGCACGGATAAAGAGGATATTTTGGGTTTTCAATCTGTGGCCGTTCCTGAATCTGTGGGGGGATTTCTTTGAAAGGGATGGAAGAGGGACTCCCCGCAGATTCAGGGACGCCGCAGATTTTTTGGAGGGGGTAATCGAGGGTGGTTTGGATGTTTGGGAATTTGTGATTCTTCAATCGGTGGGAATTTTTTCTTTTCGCGCGGTTCAAAGTGTCTGGCAAATGGATCCATCTACCCCAACCCGGGCATCACTACTTCATACCCCAGTTCCCGGGCCGCTTCAGCCTGCCTCCCGTCATGGGTCATCAACGTACGCAGTCCCAGCTCCTCCATCGCCGCCAGATGCAGTCGATCCAGAGAACGGCAGTGAATGGAGGATTGTGCGTGCTGCGTGAGCGCTGTGGAAAAAACCCTGCTCGCCAGCGGGCGGAGCAGAAAGGGCTGACCGGCCAACGTTTCAGCCAGCCGTTCGCACATGCGGAGATATCGAGCGGATCTCATGCTTCCCGCGAGGTGTAGCCCTCTTAGTTGAACGGAAGCTTCCAGTTCGGTGAGCGGACTCACCACCACAGCGGTCTCGTTTTGAATCGAAGAAATCACGGCTTCGGAATGTTCATCGCGGATGAACAACTTCAGGAGGCTGCTGGTGTCCAGATAAGTCAAAATTCACTTCAATGGTGGGAGACATCCTTCGAGCCAGAGGGAGCATCGTCATCCTCCCGATCCAGCGTTGCCAAAGCGGCACGGGCCGATTCGGAAATCAGATTCCGTTCCTCGCGGTCTTCCATCAAAGGAGTGAGGGTGTCGAAATTTTTGTCTCCCCACATTTCGTTCATCCAACGCCGATGTTCATCCGCATCAAACCGCTTCCTTGGCATCTCCTCTTCCACAGGAAGCAACCTTGCTACGGGCTTGCCATCCCGCGTGATCACAATTTCCCCCTCAGCAACCAAGCTGCGCTCCGCCTCAGGCCATTTCTGACGCACATCACGCACGGTCATCGTTTTCATGAAGTATGCATAACATGTTTCACACTGTCGTCAATTTTTATCCTGAACTCCGAGGTTGGATGGCCAGTTTCTAAAAGATCTTATTCGGCTTTGGCATTGGCCAGGGTGCGGATTTCGTCCCTGAGGGATTCGGAGGCGTCGAGTTCGTCGGTGCGGAGGCTCATGCTGCCGTCGGTGCTGAGTTGGCGGGAGACGACCTCTTCGGCGTCGGCGAGGGCTTTGTCCCATTCTTTGAGGGCGGCGTAGACGCGGGCGCGGGCGCGGAGGTGGGCGAGGCTATACTGGGGTGCTTTCAGCTTGCGGCCTTTCTCATCGACCGCATTGGGGTCGAAGGGTGGTGCAAGGGTGAGAATGCGCTGTTTTGCCGCTTCCACATCGCCGCGTTCGAGGGTGGCGGTGATGAAGTCCTCATCCGCTTTGGCGATGACATTGGCAGGAGTTGAGATATAACGCTGGTCCTGGTTGCCGATGAAGCCGGACATGGCGAGGGCGATCCGGCCGCCCTTTCGGACCAGCACGCCATTGACATTTTTATCCTCGGAAAGCATGCCGAGCCGCTGGATCAAGGGATTTTCCACTCCATTGGGAACGATGAGCACCGGGCATTCGACACCGGATTGTTTGCGTTTGGGATCGATCAGCGCCTCCAGATTCGCGCGGATGGCATCGGGTTCGCCGCCGAGGGTGGCGAGCATCACGCTGAAATCCCCCTGCGGGCGGGAGGCCGTAAAGTCGGTGGCTCCGGCCGCGATTCTGGCAGGGTTGGGCGGCAGGCCGTCGTCGCGCGTGGTGCTCCATGGCCCGGGCTGGATGAACACGATGAGAGTCCATTCGCTGTCGAGATCCGCGGGGATGCGCAGCGGCTTGCCGTCGAGGGTGAGGAGCTCGGTTTGCAACATGCGGCTGGCATCCTCGATGTCGCCCTTGGCCATGAAGTAATTCTGCCGACGGCCAAAAGACCAACCTGCGGTGAAGGGAACCTGGAACAACCAGTAGTCGTGATAACGATCTAACAGGAATGCCGTGTAGGTCCACATCGCGGGATGCTCGGTGTGTTCTGCGAGAATTCGTTTCTTCAAGCGCTTGAAGCTTCCGCGGTCGGCGATGTCGAGGGCGAGCAGCGAGGCCGCAGCGAGGGCCGGGCCGGGCGCGCTTTCGCCGCCGGATTCGGCGATGAAGTCGTTGAGGATTCTTTGCGGATCGGCGACGGGATCCAACAGCGCTCCGCGGGCGAGGCAGAAGCGGGCGATGACATCGCATCCTTGTGGGTAACCGGCTTCGATTGCGGTCTGGGCCTCGGTAACAGCGGCTTCGAGCAACGTGACGTCGGCGCGGGTTTTCCACTGTCCCATCAGGGCGGTGATGAGACGGTTGCGGACGATCCAGAGGTTGTCGGCGGCGGGATGATCGGCGATGGCCATGCGGCAGAGATCGGCGGTTTTGCGGTAGCTGGCGAGTGCTTCGGTGGGAGTGAGACGGTAGCGCAGTGACGGGGCGACGATGCTTTTCTGGATGGTGCGCAGGGTTTCCTCCGGGACGGAGGTGGTACCTAGAGACAAGGGTTTGGCGGATCCGTCCCTGGCCGTGGCTTTGAGTTCGGGGGGCAGGACGGGGTTGATGCCGCCTTCGGGATCGATCACGAGGAAATCGCCTGCGCTGAGGGAGAGTAGCTGGGCGAGGTAGCGTGGATCGCCCCACTCACGGGCCACGGACGATCCGAGGATGCGGGCGAAGTCGGTTTCTCCGGACTCATCCACCCGCTTTCTCTCGGTTCCCGACATGATCATCGCGCTGGTGCCGGTCGGGCTAACGGTGAGCATTTTCGGATCGGATTGGGCATAGGCCTTGTAGATCGGGTTGTCCCGTCCGCCGGGCAGGCGCAGCGCTTGCCAATCGACATCGAGCCCGCGGAGGATCGACTCGCCGGCATCGGGGAGGTCGTCGAGGTTGAAACTGACGATCTCGAGCCGGTCGCCAAGTTCGTTCTTCGTCTCCGCGTCTCCGGCGGCGAGACCCTTGATGAATTTGAGGCCTTCTTCATTGTTCGACCAGAACACGCATTGCATGACCCGGCCGAACGCATCCATCGGGTAGCGGATGATCTTTCCATCCGATCGCTCGAAGGCACCGGCGAAGGGCGCGCCGAAGACCTGGCCACCGAGCTTGTCGCGCTGGAACTCGATCATGGCGAGATCGCCGGCGAAGTTTTCCTCGATCATTTCCTGGAGGCCGGTGACGACGCGGCTGTCGCCGAGTTCAAGGGCCATCACCATGGCCATGCGGAGCACCCGCGCGCCTTCGGCGGTGTCGATGTAACGCTCGACGAACGGGCGGAGGGAATTGGCGCGGGCGGTGGCATTGGCACCTTGTTTGGCGAGATCGGCCTGGGTCAGGAGAAGGTCGGCTTCGACGCGAAGTGTGGCCATGTCGCCGGGAGCCTTGACGAGTTCGCGGCAGGTTTCGAGAAGGGCTTTGCGGTGTTCGGCGTCGTTGTCGAGTGCGATGAGTTGCTGGCGGGCGCGGAAGAGGAATTCGAGGATTGGGAAACGGGCGGGGGCGTCTTTTTGGGCTTCGACGAGTGTTTCCGCATCGCGGATGACGCGGCGCACGGCGAGGCGTTTGCGGGCATCGGAGGAGCCGTCTTTGGCTTCGGCAAGCGCCTGGTTGAGGGATGTTAGAGGATCGGCGGCAGCGTCCTGGGCGGTGGCGATGGGGGGAAGAAGGATTGAAAAGGCAATCAAAAGCACGGCTGCCGGGCGGGTGAGCGAATGAGTATGCATGGGCGGCGTGGACGATGGGGAATTCGTGGGGACTGGATGTCCCCACGACGGACTGGGACTGCAAGTCCCAGCTACAAGGGGTGGATCACTTCACCGGTTTGAGGTGCCAGTTTTTGATGCTGACGCCGCGGTTGGGGGTGCGGGCGGTGACGCTGATGGTGTTGCGGCCTTCGGTGAGTTTGACGCGGACCGACTCGGTGGTTTGCCAGAAACCTTTGGTGTAGGGCATGGAGAAGGGAGTGGGTTCGTCGCGGTTGATGCGGACGAGCATTTCGAGGTTCAGGGAAACCGTGGCGACATCGGCGGTGAGTTCGTATTCGCCATCGGCGGGCACTTCGACGCGGTATTTGAAGAGTTCCGGACGCTGGCCGAGGCGGCTGTAGTGGAGCTGGTAGCCCTCGTCCCAGCTCTTGAGGAAGAGGATGCGGTCGCTGGGTTTGCGGGGCGAATAGCAGGCGACGGCGGGCATGTGAATGGTGCCGTCATCCGAGGCCTTGATTTGCGTGAACTCCTCGGGGATGTCGATTTCCTCGCCCACTTCGTCGCCGATGAGGTTGTCGGATTCGCCGAGTTCCATGCCGCCGGCGAGTTCGAGGGCGGCGACTTCGGCTTTTTTCACGATGAGTTGTTTTTTCGCGAACGCGACGCTGTCCCAGAATCCGCCGCCCTTGCCGAAGTGGCCGTGGCGGATGCTGACGTCCTCTTCCGCGAATGCGTCGCCGAGCCATTGGGCGCGGAGGACGAGCTGGTAATCGTCTTCAAATTCGCGGGCTTGGGAGTCGAGCAGGAAGTCGAGGCCGCCTTGCGGGCCATTCCATGCCATCGACCACCAGGCGCCGAGGCAGATAGCCCAGCCGTCGGGCGTCCAGCGGCTCATGGCGGCGTGGCCGGTCTGGGTGGACGCGCGGGTGGGGATGCCGAAGGCGCGGGTGGTGAGGCGGCCGAGGAATGCGCGGCGTCCGCAGATGCCGCCGAGGGCGACTTCCATTTGAGGCTTGGTGCCGATGGAGGGATCGTGGGTGGTGGAGCAATAGGGCACATCGCTTTTGATAAAGCGGGTGTAGCGCCATTTGTGATCGTCGAACGTGATGTGGTCGGGGCGGTAGATGCGCATCATCTGGCGTGCCCAGGTGAGGTCCTCATTGGAGTATTCGGAGTCGGTGATGAAGCGGCATTCCCAAGTGTTGAAGTCCTTGAAGGCGGGATCGAGTTCGCCGTCGAGGTAGGCTTTTTCGTAATACAGGTAGCGCTCGACCTGGTGGATCTCGTATTGGGTGCGGTGGACGATGCCATAGACGCCGGACTCCGGTTTTTCCTTCCATGGCATGTGGATGGCGGTGCCGAGGGCGAGGCGCTGGAAAATGGTGTCGCGTTCGCGGGCGCGTTCGCTTTTGGCGAGAATGGCGGTGTAGATCTCCATCATGGGGCCGTATGCGCCGCCATTGGCACCGCCGGCTTCGAGGATCTGGCGCATGAGAGGTTCGTCGGCGAAGAGTTGCTCAATGAGCTTTTCCTTGTCGGCACCTTGCTGGGCGAACTCGGCGAGGCCGCGCGGGGTGGCGTGGGTGAGGATGGCGATACGCATCAACTTCGAGTCGAGGGCATCGGAGGAGAGCTGCGGGTTGAGATCGGCGACCAGGGTTTCGCCGACGCTGAGCAACTCGGCTTGGATTTGCTCGGTTTGTTGCTCGATGGCTTTTTTCTCGTCGGCCTTGGTGTCTTTGGATGTGCCCGGGATTTCGTTCCACTGGGTGCGCAAGTTCATGAAGCGAGTTTTTTTCGCTTCATCGACGGCGGGGATGGCTGCGACGACCTCGGCGCGGAGGGTTTCGAGTTGTTGGGTGTATTGCGCGTGGAGTTCGTTGCCGCGGGCGGACAGTGGGGGGAGTTCGGCATTTTTCTTTTTGGCGAGCAGTCCGCCTGTGGTGGCCAGCAGCAGAGTGGCGGTGATGAGGGTGGAGAGAGTTCCGGGGTTCATAATATCAGTGGTTGAAGCTTGAACGAGGATCGGCGGGGAATTCTTTCGGGGTGGGTAGTGGAAGGTAGGAGAAGAGGGACTCCCCGCAGATTCAGGGACGACCGCAGATTTTTTTTGGATGGGTGAGCGGTTTTTTGGGAGAGTTGCTCGCCACAGGTGTTTTGTTTCACTGCTGATAGACGGGAATGTAGCGGTGGGGGGTGCCGAGGATGATGATGGCCATGGGGGTCATGTGGGGGTAGCCGGCCATTTTGCCTTCGTTCCATGAGCCGTCGGGTTGTTGGAGGGCGATGAGGGCGTCGCGGATCTGGGGATACCATTTGGCGTAGTGTTCCTCGCCGGCCTGGACCATGGCCTGGATGGCGTAGTAGTGGGCGTAGTAATAGTAACCGACTTCCTCGCGGTTGAAGACCTTGGGGCTGTTTTCGAGGTAGCGGAGCGAGGCCTGCACCCATTCGGTGTCCCGCATGCCGCAGAGTTGGGCGGCGTAGGCGCCGCCGGCGGTGCAGGAGAGGGTGGTGCCGGTTTTCCCTTGGTAGCCGAAGCCGCCGGTTTGTTCGTTCCAGACCTGGTCGCGCAGATAACTGACGACGCGGTCGATGGTTTCGGTGGGGACGAGGATGCCGGCCTGGCGGGCGGAGGCGAGGGAGACGAAGACCATGGCGGTGACGGAGGTGTCCTGGCCGGCGTCGGGGCGGGCGTGGTAGCGCCATCCGCCGAGCGGGCTTTGCGCGCGGAGGATGACTTGGACGGCGCGCTCGAGGGCGACTTGGAGCGGTTTGTTGTCGTTCTTGTTGGCGGTCATGCCCCAGAGTTCGGAGAGGGCGAGGGTGTAGAGGCCGTGTTCATACATGCCGCCGGCGTAACCGGTGGGGGATTCGCGGTCGTGTTTGAGGAGGAAATCCTTGGCGCGGTCGAGGGCGGCGCCATTGCGCCCGAACCCGGGGAACTCACCCCGGACCATGAAGGCCATGAGGCCGAGCGAGGTGCCGGCCATTTTGAATTTGCCATCGGTGCCGCTCCATGAGCCGTCGGGGTTCTGGGTGGTGAGGAGGAACTGCAATCCGCGTTCGATCGCGCGGTCGGCGGCTTCGGTGAGTTCGGGGGCGTCGGTGGAAGGGGCGGACTCGTTGATGGGTTCGTTGGTTTCTTGGGCGGAGAGCGGGGATAAATACCCAAATACCCAAATACCCAAATACCCGAAGGAAAGACCCAAACGCCTAAATACCCGAAGGAATGACCCGAAGGAAAGACTCAAAATACCTGAAATACCCGAATACCCAATGCATGATGAAGTCCGAAATCCGAAGGACTCGAAGGTGGGGGGCGTTTTGGCTTTGGCTGTTTGAGGTTTCATTGGGTGTTTAGGTAATTGGGTATTTCGGTATTTCCTTCGGGTATTTGGGTAATTTGAATTTTCCGCAGGTCATTTCGCTACTCTTTCGTAGTAATCTTTGAGGGTGGCGCGGAATTCGAGGGGGAGTTCGCGGGCGAAGTTTTGGTTGAGGGCGGCGCGATTGCGTTCGCCGAGGATTTCCCATTCGGATTTCCGGTCCTTGGGAGTCTCGCCGCTGACGAAGTCGGAGATGTTTTCGACGGCTTCGCTGAAATCGAGGTCTGAGGTTTCCGCCTCGGTGAGGACATCGCTGCTGCTACTGGAGGCAGGAGGGATTGCGGTGTTGAGGATGAGGGCCTGCTCAATGATGAAATGGCGGAGGGTGAGGTCGGCGGCGAGTTGGGCGGTGGTGGCGGCGGCTTTGTTCGAGGCGGTGAGCGCGCCCGGGGCGGTGGCGATCTGGCCGCTGGCTTCGGTGAGAAGCGGGTGGCTGAGGCCTTCGAACTGGCTGGTCTTGGCGATGGCGTCGGCGAGTGTTTGCTGGAGTTTGGCGAGGGCGGGCAGGTCGTTGTCGGCGGCGACATGGGTTTGGCGCATGAGGGCACGCAGTTTGCTGGCGGCGTCGAGCGCGGCGATGAGGCGGTGGAGTTCCGGCGGATCGGCGCGGGTAACGGTCAGGCTCGGCAGGCCGTTGAGCATTGCGACGATGAGGTTGATTTGCTGGCCGTGGCTGGCGAAGGATTTTTCTGCGGCGAGCATGGCTTCGTCGGCGGGTTGGTCGGCTTGGATGAGGCGCAGGGCTTCGGCGATGTGGGCGGCGGGTGCCATGCCGTCGAGTGAGAGGTCGAGGCCGGCCAGTTGCGCCTGAACGCTCTCGCTGAGTGTGTCGAAGCTGATTTTTCCGGCGACCATGGTGAGGGATTCGCCGTAGGTTTTGGCCTCGTCGGCGAGGGTTTGTTGGAGGGTTTTGGCTTCGTCGGCATCGGCGATTCCGCGGATCTGGCTCTGGCGGAAGGCGAGCATCGAGCCGTCGGATTGCAGGGTGTGGAGGAATTCGACGATTTCGCTGATGGTTCCGGTTTGGACGGCGATTTCGGAGACGAGGCCTTGGACTTTGGTGAGGGATTCGATGGCGGTTTGTTGGATATCGGCGGCGTCCTCGGCGTCGCCGTCTTCCATGGCGAGGAGGGCGTCCTCGACGTCGGAGGCGGCGAAGACCAGCGGGGTGCCGACATCGAGGCGCGCGGCGACGACATCGAGAAAGGGTGCGATTTCGCTGAGGCACTGATGGAGGTTGCGCTGCGCGGGGAGCAGGGCGGCGAGTTCGTCTTCCTCGGCTTTGGCGGTGGCGGCGATGAGGTCGTTCTGGGCACCGAGCACATCGACCATGCCGCTGCTGGCGTTGGTGACCGCTTGTTGGAAGCCGATGAGTTGTTGTTGGAGGGAGAATTTGACGAGTTGATCCTGGGCGATGATGCGGGCTTCGGTGAGGGCGTTGGCGGCTTGTTCCTGGGGATCGATGGCGTCTTCGACCTTCTTGGAGCGAAGCATGACGAGCGTGTTTTCGATGGCGTTGGCGGCTTTGTCGAGGCGACCGAGGATGGGGAGCGCGTCCTTGGGCGGGGTGTCCTCGCCGCCGGAGACTTCCTGGCGGAAGGCGTCGAGTTCGGTGGCGAGCGAGAGTTGCTCGGCGATCAAGGCTGCGGGGTCCTTTTCATCGAGGGCGACTTCCTCGGTTTGTTCGATGAGGCCGATCTGGCGGGTTTCGAGTTTTTCCAGGGCGGTGATGCGGTTGTTGGCATCGGAGACTTGCGCGGAGACGCCGAGGGTGAATTGGGCGAGTTCGAGCGACCAAGAGGTGATGATGCCGTCGAGTTCGCGCAGGGCTGTTAGAGCAGCCTGTTGTCCGGCGAGGGTTTCGTCTTTGGAGCCGGACTGGAGCTTGGCGATGGCCGCGGACATGTGGGTTTCGGCTTGGAGGCGGCGATCGTCGGCCGGTGGGATGGAAGGCAGGCCGAGATCGGAAAGCGAGGGGCGGGGCGCGGGGATGCCTGGCATGGTGGCGAGCACCAGGCGATTGCGCAGGGTGGCTTGGCGGGCGGCGAGTGGTGCGGGGTCGGCGGTGTTTTGCGCGTCGGCGATGAGTTGTTCCTGGGCGGCGATCCATGCGGTGATGTTCTCGCGAAGGTTGCGGATGCGGGCGAATTCGGCACCGCTGCGCATGGTGAACTCGGCTTCCAACAGAGGACGGATGAGCGGATAGAGTGAAGCGTTGGCTTGCTCGATTTCGCTCTCGCGGGCGTGGGTGGCGACTGTGTTGAGGGTGTCGGTGATTTTGGCGGTGCGGAGGTCGTGGATGCGGCGGCTGAGGCCGAGCACGGCGAGTGGCTTGGCGTCGTAGCGCATGCCAGCGGTGAGTTGGGTGAGAAGCGCATCGGTCCAGGTGGCGATGTCTTCGGCCTGTTTCGCCAGGGTTTCCGACTGGGCCGGAGTGGCGGTGACGAGGCGGAGCCGGAGGCGGGTGAGTTCGCCGGCGAGCATGGCGGTTTCGCGGGCGAAGACTTCGCGCGAGGCGTCGATGCCGCGGAGCAGGACGAGGCCTGCGAGTTCGCGGGCGGCCTGGTTGACGGCATTGGTGGCGGCCTGTGGATCGCGGGTGGCGGCACCCACTTGGGCGCGCAGCAGGTCGGCGGCGCGGGCGACGTGGTCGGTGGCGATGGCGCGCATGTCGTCGCGGAGGGCAGCGAGCATGTCGCTTTCCACGGCATCGGTGACTTCGTTGGCGGCGAGGTCGTCGAGCAGGGCCTGCACTTCATCGGCGGTGGTGACGAGTTGTTCGCGGACCATTTCCTGGCGGATGGCTTCGAGCTGGCAGGTGGCGAGGTAGCTTTCGGCGGAGGGATCGAGCGCAGTCGTTAGATCGTAGGCGGCACGCTGTTGGCGATAGAGGGTGCGGACGCGGGTGAGGAGGCGATCCATTTGCTTGGTGATTTCCGCGAGATAATCCTCGCGAGACAGGAAGGTGATGCGGCGGGTCTCGGTGCGGACGATGTGAGGGCCGCCCTCGCCGGGGTATTTGTCGGCGACTTCAACGAATAACGAGAGCGAGTCGCCGATGGCGAGGTCGGTGAGTTCCTTGCGGTAGTCCCAATCGAGCGGTTGTTCGCCCTCGGTGGTTGCGGGGATGGGGAGATCGACGGTATTTTCCGGCCGGCGGTTGACGCGGTGGACGATGCGGGTGGTGCCAATGCCGTGATCGTCCGACATGCGGATAGCGACAGGCATCGGGCGGCCGAGCATGGCGGTGATGTTGGCAACGGGGGCGGTGAGTTCGACGCGCGGCGGTTGATCGGAGGCAACCTGGAGGAAATAGCGGGGGCTGGTGAAGGCGAAGCCGTGGCGATCCTCGATCCACGAGAAGCTGTAGCCGCGGGAGGCGGAGGCGGATTCGGAGAGCGTGAGGGTGCGGCCGTCATCGCCGACTTCGAGCGGAAGGTCTTCGGCGTCGTCGCGGTGGAGGGTGGCCTGGCGGATCGGGGTGTCGAGGGTGAGCTGCCAGTTGACTTGGGTTTCCTCGGGGACGGTGAGAGTGAGTGCTTGGACGGTTTCGTTGGGGCGGTCGGTGTAGTCGGGGAAGTCGAGTTCGACGGCGACCTTGGCCATGCGCGGGGCGGAGATGACGCGGACATCGTGCCAGTCGCTGCGGGCGTCGCCGGCTTTGACACGGAACGTGAAGTCACGCGAGGCGGAGGCGATTTCGTAGGTGGCGAGGCCATCGACGACTTCGATGTCGATTTCGCGCGGGCGGCCTTCGCCGGTGCGGAGGGCGAGTTCGGCGGTATCGGGGATTTTTTTGCCGGACAGGCGGATTTCGATGGTGGCGGGCGAGCCTTCCTGGATGACCAACTCGGACTTGCCGAGCTTGATGATGGTATCGGTGGGATAGGCGATGGCGAGCCACGGGGTGAACATGCGGCCGAAGCCGGCGGCGAGGAAGGGGCCTTTGAGGATGGCGAGGATGGCAAACAGGGCGACGATGCCGAGGGCGATGCGCAGCGGTTGTCTGAGGGCGGCCATGGAGACGACCTGTTTCGGGGAAACGTCTTTTGCGGCTTCCTGGGCCTTGCGCTGGGCGAACTCCCACATGGCGGCGGAGGTTCCGGGGGACGCGCCCTTTTCCTGGAACTGGAGGGCGGTGACGAGCAGGCTGTCCATGCCGTCCTGTGCGTGTTCGATTTGTTGGGCGGTGCGGGTGGCGTTGAAGCGGCGCAGGGAGGATCCGCCATGACGCCATGTCTTGAGGAGCGAGAACGCGATGAGCGCAAGGGCGACGACGGCGCGGAGCCAGCCGGGGAGGAAGGCGAGGCGGTCGATCAGGATAATGACCAGGAAAAGCGGGATGAACCAGCGCGCGAAGGCCAGCAAGGCCCCGGTGGCATGGCGGCGCTGCGTGCGCAGCCAGACGGCGCGCAGGCATTGGTGGATGGAGTTGTCGGATGGTTGGCTCATCAGGTTAAATCGTTACGTCTGCGGAGGATCCACTCCATGCCGAGCAGGGCGACGAGGAGGATGGCGATCAGCCAGTTGTCCCAGAGCGGGCGCTCCGAGCGGACGGTGGTGGTGACGGGTGTGGAATCCAACAGGTCGCCGAGTTTTGTTAGATCAGCCGGGGCGAGCAGGGTACCGCCGGTGAGTTGGGCGATGCGTTGGAGACCGTCGCGGCGCATGTTGGTGTCGGAGAGTTCGCGGTTGACGGTGGCGACCTGGAACTCGGTGGTGTTGGAGATTTCGGCGTCGTCCTCGTTGGCTTCGAGGCGGTAGCGGCCGGCGGCGGGTGCGGTGAAGTAGCCTTCGTAGAGACCGGGCGAGGTGCGGTCGGCCTGCAGGCTGAGGGTTTCGCGCAGCGCGTTGCCGTCGGTGCCGTTGACGGTGATGGTGAACGAAGGTTGGACGACCGGTTCGTAATCCTCGTCGAGGACGTGGGCGTAGAGGCGGGCCTGTTCGCCGTCCTGATAGAGCGTGCGGTCGGTCTCGATGCGGATGCGTTTGTGCTCGCCCATGAGGCGGGAGAGGGTGAGGAACTGGATCGACTGCGACCAGACGCGCCAGTGGTATTTGTCGCCGGTCTTGAATCGCAGGCGCCAGAGGCGGTCGGTGGCGAAGGTCATGCATTTGCCGGTGCCGTAGCGGTGCCATGCGACGAGCGGGTAGGTTTGGGAGCCGGCGGTGGAGTCGGAGAGGGTGGCGAGGATGGTGGCACCGGGTTTGACGCCGGTGAGCGGCGGCAGGTGGTCGAGCGGGGCGGCGCGGCTCCAGACGCGGTCGTTTTCCTCTGGGTCGTTTTCGAGAACCATGACCATGCTGCTGCGGCCCTCGGGAGTGAGGACGGGGTAGACGGATTCGGCGGTCATTTCCCATTCGGCATCGGCATCGAAGCGGATGGGGAGCAGGGTTTCGACGGGGGTGCCGGAGTAGGAAGACGGCGTGTGCATCGGGCCGCAAAGCACGAGGAGGGAGGCACCGCGGTCGCGGATGAGTTCCTCTAACAGCGCGAGTTCCTCGGGGGAGAAAAAGGCGGAGTCGACATCGCCGAGGATGATGAGGTCGTATTTGAAGGCCTCTTCGCGTTTCGAGGGGAAGCGTTCGATGTGTTCGGGCGAATTGCGGGCGAATTCCGGGCCGGCGGAGGACGAGATGAAGGTGGTGTTGAGGCGGGGGTCGCGTTTGAGGATGGCGCTGAGGTAGCGGAATTCCCAGCGGTTGTTGCCCTCGATGTAGAGCACGTTGACCTTTTCGTTGACGACGCGGGTGCTGCGTTCGACGCGGTTGTTGGCGGTGGAGATTTCGTCTTCGAAGGGCTCGATGGCGACGGCTACGCGGGCCGCGCCTTTTTCGTAGAGGTCCATGTTGAACTCGACGTCCTCGAACTGGAGGCCGCCCTCGAGGCGGACGACACGTTGGAAGACCTGGCGGTCGTTGAGCTGGATGGTGAGCCGGGCGGTGCGTTTTTCGTAGCCTTTGGAGAGGATCTGGACCTGGACGGGCACGCTGTCGCCGGAGAAGGCGACTTCCTGCATGACGATGTTGCGGATCGAGACGTCGTCGGGTTGTTCGAGGCCGATGGCCACGGGGAAAACCGGGATGCCGCGGGCACCGAGGTCCTGAAGGACGGATTCGATGCGCTGGGAGGAGGTGTTTTCGATGCCGTCTGTTAGAAGGATGATGCCGGCGGGGGTGGTGACGCCGGATTTGGCAACGGCTTCGAGCGAGGCGGCGATCGAGGTGGCGGGGTCGGTGGCTGTTAGAGCGTCGAGTTGG
Organism: Luteolibacter sp.; assembly: GCA_047921195.1. Taxonomy (GTDB): domain Bacteria; phylum Verrucomicrobiota; class Verrucomicrobiia; order Verrucomicrobiales; family Akkermansiaceae; genus Luteolibacter. The sequence goes on from JBLRWN010000001.1 coordinate 135,261, forward strand.
GCGGCGGTGATCGTGTTGTTGTCACTGAGGATGCGGGTGGATTTTCCGAAGCTGTGGAAGCTGATGTCGAACGACTCGCCGAGTTCTTCGAGAACGGGCGCGGCGGGGTGGCGGAGGATGCCGCGGGCGAGGTCGAGGCGGGAGGCGGTCTGGATGGTCTGGCGTTGTTCGGCATCGAGCCGCATGACGAGTTCGTCGGGCGCGAGATTTTCCTGGCCAAGGTAGCCGAGGGCCGCGGCGGCGGCGGCGATGTCTTCGGTGTTTTTGCGTTCGTCCTTCATCGACATGCTTTCGGAGACGTCGATGAGGACGGGGAGGGTTCGCGCCTGGGTGTGGGTTTCGCTGACGACGGCGGTGGGTTCGAAGAGCGAGGCGACGACGAGGGCGAGGGCGACGAGGCGGGCTGCACCAAGGCTGATGCGCAGCCAGAGTGGCAGGCCCCAGGCGCGGCGGTAGAGGTAGATGCTGAGCAGCACCACCGCCGCGAACACCGCGATCATGAGCGGGGTGGAAAGCGGGCGTGCCCAGAAGAAGTTGTCGAGTCCGAAGGTCATAGAAGCAAAGGTTCAGGCATTCCCGGGCATGGGTTCGGTGATGGGTTCGGCGGCCTGTTTGGCGCGGTTGCGGTAAAGCATGCGATCGGCGAGCAGGGCTTCGAGCACGAGGAAAATGAGGGCGGCGATCATGAAAATGCGCCAGGCGGAGCGGCCGGTGCGGGTGGCCTCGATGGCGGCGGCGAGATCGTCGCCGGTGGAAGCTACTTGGATTCCGAGTCCTTCGAGGTTGGCGCGGAGTTCGGCTTCGTCGAGGCAGGCGATTGGGGATTCGCGTGGATCGACATTGACGGCGATGGGCAGGCCGGCGGCCTGAACGCTGACGCGGGCAGTGTAGTAACCGGCTTCGTGGGCGTTTTCCAACAAGGCGACGAACTGGCCTCCGACTTCGCGCACGGGCACGGTGATGGTTTCTCCGGAGGGGGTGTCGAACACCGCGTCGCTGGCGTCGGGTTGCGAGACGTAGGTGAGGGTGAGCGAATCGCCGACGAGGCGCGGGCTTTCGAATTCGCGGCCGGACAGATAGGTGACGATCTGCTGCATCACCAGGGGGAACACCGGGGTGAGGGCCATGTTGTTCCATGTGATTTCGGCGGTGGTGGTGAATTGGAAGACCTGGCCGCGGCCGAGGGCCTTCTCTAACAACACCGGCGCGCCGCTGCCGGCGAGCTGGAGAACGGTGTAGCTGCTGGGGAGCGGCTCGACTTCGAGCAAGCGCATGATGCGGGTTTCGGCCAACAGGTCTTCGGGAAGCGATTTGAGCGGCAGGCAGACCGGGTGGTCGGAGAGGTCGGCGTCGAGTGGTTGGCCGGCACCGAGGGCATCGCTGGTTTTGATTTGGCCGCGAAGCATTGCGGGCAGCAGCGGGGTTTCGGTGGTGGCGGCGCGTTCGTTCCAGGCGGCGGGTTTGACTTGATCGCCGGCGAACCAGATCAGGCCGTTGCCGTTGCGGACGAATTTTTCGAGTTGTTTGGCCTGCTCGGAGGTGATTTCGGGGACGTCGGTGAAGACAAGGACGTCGATTTCGTTGAGGTCTTCGGCGGGAAACGACAGCCAGGGGACCGAGCGGGCGATGTAATCCTCGCCCTGGATGCCGCCTGCGCGGGCCATGAGTGCGGAGACGACGAGGCGGCCGGCGTCGCCCGACGAGCCATCGACGCAGAGCACCGAGACGCGGTCGCGGACGACGGCGACGGTGCGGCGGACGTTGTCGGCCGCGAGGGAGTCGCCGGTGATTTCGGCGGTGATGCGGGTGGCTCCGGCGTTGTGGAAGGGAACGAAGACCGAGACGGTTTCGGAGTCGCCGGGGGCGATCACCGGGATGACCTTGCGGTCGATTTCCACGCCATCGACATTGCATTGCACGGCGATGTTGGCGGCGGGAGACGAGCCGAAATTCGTGACGGTGGCGCGGTAGCGGGCGGTGGTGCCTTTGCGGAGCACGCCGGCGACGAGTTCGAGGTCGGTGACGGCGAGGTTGTCATTGCCGCTTTGGACGGGGACGACGAAGACCTCGGCGGCGGTTTGCAGTTCGGCGAGGGCTTCGCGGAGGCGCTCGGAAGGTTGTTTCCAATCGGCGGCCTGGGCGTCGGTGATGATGTAGACTTCCTTTTGCGGGGCCTTGATGTCGGCGACGAGTTCGGCGATGCGTTTGGGTTCGTTGGCCAGATCCATGGCGCCGGAACCGGCTGTTAGACCGGCGATCGCTTCGTTGAAGCGGGTTTCATCGTAAGCCATGTTGCGCAGCACGACGCGTTGGTCGCCGCCGAGCATGACGACGGTGACCGGATCGCCGGGCGCCATTTTCGAGCGGATGACATCGACGCGCTGCATGGCCTCGTCGAAGCGGGTGGAGGATTCGCCGCCGTGCCCCATGCTGAAGGTCGAGTCGATGGCGATGACCACGCCGGCGCGTGATTCGCCGGGGAGGGCGGAGGATTTGTTCCATGCCGGGCGGGCGAGGGCGAAGATGATGAAAAGCAATGCCATGCAGCGGAGCAGCAGCAGCAGCAGGTCGCGCAGCTTGATCTGGCGCGAGCGGACGCGGACGCTGCGGTTGAGGAACTGCATGGCGGCCCAGTCGGTGTGGCGCACCTGGTGGCGGTTGAGCAGGTGGGCGAGGATGGGCAGGGCGAGGCCCAGCGCGCCCAGGAGCAAAAGTGGATTGAGGAAACTCATAATCTTGCGGCGGCACCGCCGCCGATGGTGGATTCACGCTCGAAGAAGAACTGGCTGAGCACGGCGTCGAGCGGGCGCGAGGTGTCGACCAGCGTGTAATCGATGTGATCGGCGATGCAGCCGTTGCGCAGGGCTTCGCGGTGGTCGTTGAAGTTTTTCAGGTAGTCCTGGCGGATGCGCTCCGGTTGGGTGATGAGGGGTTCCTCCTGTTCGAGGCCGTCGAAACGCCAGATGCCATTGAAGGGAAACTCGATCTCGTAGGGGTCGAGCGTCTGCATCAACAGCACGTTGTGACCGCCGTGGCGGAGGCGTCCGAGGCCCTTGAGGACATCGTCGATATCGGCCAGGAAGTCCGAGATTACGATGACAAACGAACGGCGTTTCATCATCAGCGCGACGTCGTTGAGTTGTTTGGCGATGGTGGTTTTGGGCAGGGATTTGGTTTCGCGCAGAAGGCGGTCGATGTGGACGAGGATGCCCATGGTCGAGCGGGGCGGCAGGTAGGCGCGCACCTCGGTGTCGAAGACGGAGAGGCCGACGGAGTCGCGTTGTTTGAGCACGATGTAGGCAAGCGAGGCGGCGAGGAACTTGGCGTATTCCAGCTTGCTGACTTTTCCGGAGGAGTAGTTCATCGAGGCGCTGGCATCGATGAGGAGGTGGCAGTCGAAGTTGGTTTCGGCCTCGTAAAGCTTCGTGTAATAGCGCTCGGTGCGGCCGTAGACGCGCCAGTCGATGTTGCGGATCGCATCGCCGGGGACGTATTGCCGGTGGTGGGCGAATTCGGTGCTGAAGCCCTTGAGCGGGCTGCGGTGGCTGCCCACCCGGAGGCCTTCGACCAGCTCGCGGGCGATAAGCTCGAGATCGCCGAGTTGTTGGAGCAACTCGGGACGGAGGTAGTGGATTTCTGGGAGGTGGGCGGACATGGGGTGCGGTAGAGAGGATCCGACAGATCGGGCGGATCCGACTGATCGGGCGGATCTCTGATGAATCACTGGCCCGGTTTCACCTCTTCGAGCAGGCGTGCGATCAGGCTGTCGGCCGACATGCCTTCGGAGCGGGCGGCGAAGCTCGGCACGATGCGGTGGCGCAGGATGGGCAGGCAGACCGCGCGGACGTCCTCTTCGGTGACGTGGCAGCGTCCGCGGAGTGCGGCGCGCGCCTTGCCGGCGACGATGATGTTGAGCGAGGCGCGCGGGCCGGCGCCCCAGGACATGAGGCGTTTGACGAATTCGGGGGCGTCGGGTTGGTCGGGGCGGGTGGCGCGGACGAGGCGTGCGGCGTAATCGAAAATCGGGTCGGCGACGGGAATGCGGCGGACGACGTGCTGGAATTCGAGGATTTGTTTGGCGTCGACGACTTTGTTGACGACGGGGACGTTGTCGCTGGTGACGCTGCGCATGATGTCGAGTTCCTCGCTGTAGCTGGGATACTTGACCATGATGTTGAAGAGGAAGCGGTCGAGCTGGGCTTCGGGCAGCGGGTAGGTGCCCTCTTGTTCGATCGGGTTCTGGGTGGCGAGCACGAAGAACGGGGCGTCGAGCTTGTATTCCTCGCCGCCGGAGGAGACCCGTTTTTCCTGCATCGCCTCGAGCAGCGCGGCCTGGGTCTTGGGGGGAGTGCGGTTGATCTCGTCGGCCAGCAGCAGGTTGGTGAAGATCGGGCCTTTCTGGAACATGAAGCGGCGCTGATGGGTCTCGGGGTCCTCCTGAAGCAGCTCGGTGCCGGTGATGTCCGAGGGCATCAGGTCCGGGGTGAACTGGATGCGCTTGAAGCCGAGCGACATGGTTTCGGCAAGCGAGCTGACCAGAAGCGTCTTGGCCAGGCCGGGCACGCCGACGAGCAGGCAGTGGCCGCGGGCGAAGATGGCGATCATCATCTCATCGATGACGTCGTCCATGCCGACGATGGTTTTACGGAGTTCTTGGACGATCGCATCGCGGGCTGTGCCGAGATTTTCCACGGCTTTGACATCATCGGTTTCATTTTTCATGAGCTTGCCAATACCAGAGAGCGCGAATGCTTCTTACAGAATGTTTCAGGCGTTCGGATTTCCAATACGACGGGCATGCTCTGATGATGGCAGCGATGCCATTTCGGGTGCGTTCAGGTGTCCCGCGTTCCTGCATTCAGCCCAAGGGCATCCAGACGACGGATGATCGGGACTGAATCGGTGCGTGTGCCCACGGGGAATTTTTTTCGACGGATTGCTGGCGCATGACTCAAGGCAATCCACGATCTGGTCGACACCTTCCGCTGTCGCAAGTAGGCGGTTCATGTGCAGACGGGACGCGTCGAAACGTGAAGGCATTGATTTGGGCACCAAAACCCACCATTCATGCGATTTCGAAATCGTGACCCTCGAAAAATACGTCATTTCCAAGTAGTTCCACATACCTTAGAAATCTTTGGCACCCAATTACGACCATGGCTCTCGATAAAATCACCCAGAAGTTTCAAGAAGCATTGCAGGCTTCCCAGAGGCTTGCCTCCAAATCATCTCACCCGGAGCTACGCACCATCCACGTGTTGCTGGTCCTGCTTCAACAAGAGGGCGGCATTACCACCCCGATTCTGCAGAAAGCCGGTGTGGATGCCACCAAGCTCAAGGCAACTGTCGCCACATTTTTGGACAAGGAACCGAGAGTGCAGGGCGCATCCACCCAGCCCCAACTCAGCGCGGGCCTGCGCACCGCGTTGGACGCAGCCGACGACGTCCGCGAATCGATGCAGGACGAATTCATCTCCGTGGAGCATTTCCTCCTTGGCCTACTCAAAGGCGCTTCACCCGCCGGCCGCATGCTCAAGGAGGCCGGGTTTGATGAAGCGAAGGCCACTGCGGCCATCAAGGAAATCCGCGGAGCACAAAAAGTCACCGACGAGAACCCGGAGGGGAAATATCAAGCCTTGGAAAAATACGGCACCGACCTCACCGCCCGCGCCCGCGAAGGTAAGATCGATCCCGTGATCGGCCGCGACCACGAGATCCGCCGGGTCCTCCAAGTGCTCTCCCGCCGCACCAAAAACAACCCTGTCCTCATCGGCGAACCGGGCGTCGGCAAAACCGCGATCGTCGAAGGCCTCGCCCGCCGCATCGTTTCCGGCGACGTGCCGGATTCGATGAAAAACAAACGCATCATCACCCTCGACCTCGGCGGCATGCTCGCCGGTGCCAAATACCGCGGCGAATTCGAAGACCGCCTCAAGGCCTTCCTCAAGGAAGTGACCGACGCCGAAGGCCGCATCATCCTCTTTATCGACGAACTCCATACCATCGTTGGTGCCGGAAAAACCGAGGGTTCGCCAGACGCCGGCAACCTGCTTAAACCCCAACTCGCCCGCGGCGAGCTCCACACCATCGGCGCCACCACCCTCGACGAATACCGCAAATACATCGAAAAAGACGCCGCCCTCGAACGCCGCTTCCAGCCGATCATGGTCGGTGAGCCATCGGTCGAAGACACCGTCGCCATCCTGCGCGGCCTCAAGGAGCGCTACGAAGTGCACCACGGCGTGCGCATCCAGGACAACGCCATCATCGCCGCCGCCACCCTATCAGACCGCTACATTTCCGACCGCTTTCTCCCCGACAAGGCCGTCGATCTCATCGACGAGGCCTCTGCCCGCATGAAGATCGAGCTCGACTCGATGCCCACCGAAATCGACGTGCTTGAGCGCCAGATCCTCCAACTCGAAATGGAGAAAAAGGCCCTCGAAAAGGAAACCGACAAGGCGTCCGCCGCGCGCCTCGACAAGGTCCAGGAGGAGCAAGCCAACCTCCGTGAAGAATCCTCCGCGCTGATGGCTCAGTGGCGCAACGAAAAGGAGATCATCGACCAAGTGCGAGCCGCCCAGGAGGAAATCGAGACCCTCAAGGGCGATGCCGAACGCGCCCAGCGCATTGGCGACCTCACCCGAGCATCCGAAATCACCTACGGCAAACTCCCGGGTGCACAGCAAGCACTCGAAGACGCCAAAGCCCAACTCGCCACCCTCCAGAAAAACGGCGCAATTCTCAAAGAAGAAGTCACCGAAGAGGACATCGCCCGCGTCGTCTCCTCATGGACCGGCATCCCTGTCTCCCGCCTCCAGGAAGGCGAACGCGCGAAGCTCGTTCAGATGGAACAACGCCTCGGCGAACGCGTGGTCGGCCAGAAAAAAGCGATCACCGCCGTCGCCAATGCCGTCCGCCGCGCCCGCGCCGGCCTGCAGGACGAGAACCGACCGATCGGCTCGTTCCTCTTCCTCGGCCCCACCGGCGTCGGCAAGACCGAGCTTTCGAAGGCCCTCGCCGAATTCCTCTTCGACGACGAACACGCGATGATCCGCATCGACATGTCCGAATACATGGAGAAACACAGCGTCGCCCGTCTCATCGGCGCGCCCCCCGGATACGTCGGCTACGAGGAAGGCGGCCAACTCTCCGAACACGTCCGCCGCAAACCCTATTGCGTCGTCCTCTTCGACGAAATCGAAAAGGCCCACGCCGATGTCTTCAACGTCCTCCTCCAAGTGCTCGACGACGGCCGCATCACCGACGGCCAGGGCCGCACGGTCGATTTCCGCAACACCGTGCTGATCATGACGTCGAACATCGGGTCCCAGCACATCCTCCACGAGGAAAACGCCGAACAACGCGAAGCCCTCGTCACCGAAGCCCTGCGCGCCCACTTCCGCCCCGAATTTCTCAACCGCATCGACGAGATCATCATCTTCGACCGCCTCAACCGCGAAGACCTCACCACCATCGTCGATCTGCAGCTCGAACGCGTCCGCAAGCGCCTTGCCAAACAAGGCCTCGCCCTCGCCCTCACCGAAGCCGCCAAGGAATACCTCGGCAACCAGGGATACGATCCGGTCTACGGCGCCCGCCCACTCAAACGCGCGATCCAACATCACTTGTTAGATCCACTTTCGCTCGACGTCCTCGACGGCAAATTCAAAGACGGCGATGTGATCCAGGCGGATGTCGATGGAGGCAGGATCATCTTCAAATAATCCGTCTGCTTTACCGCAAAAAACCCACCCGCCGAAAGCGAAAGGCGGGTGGGTTTTTGGTGGTGTCGGTTTTGGCTGCGACGAGGGCTGTTTTGCGCTTATGGCTGGGCGGGGACATACAGCTCGGAGCCTTTCGCCAGGACGGTGCGGGCGTCGAGGTCGAGTCCGTTCAGTTGGTTGAGCCGTTCGGGCGTGGTGCCGTGTTTCGCGGCAAACGCACCGTAGCTCATTTCACCGTCGATCGTCATGGTGCGGACCTGGCGGCGGTTGCCCGTGGCTTGGGCGGCTGGTTGGGGTGATTCGGATGTGGCCTGGGCTTGTTGCATTGGTGCGGGTGCGGCAGCCACTGTCGAGGCGGTCGCGGTGGCGGATTGTGGCAGACGGATTTTCTGGCCGACGCGCAGTGCCGCAGGCTGGGTGTCCGGGTTGGCCGCCATCAGGCGATCGACCGAAACATGATGCTGGCGCGCGATGCCGTAGAATGTTTCTCCAGCTTGGACGGTGTGCGTGGCCGCAGGAGCTGGTTTCGCCACGCTTGCGGAGGCCGCCGGGGCAGGGGAGTCCGCCGTGGGGACCTTGAGCTTCTGGCCCGGGTGGATGATCGAGCCGGCCTCAAGGCCATTCGCTTTGGCAAGTGCCTGGGCGGAAATCCCGAATTGGCGGCCAATACGCACCAGATTATCGCCCGCCACCACGGTGTATTCCCCGGATGCGGCGGTGCGCGACGGGCTTGGCGCGGAGACCAGATTGGTGGTGTTTGCCTGGAGGTTGCGCGCTGCGCTGCGTGGAGTGGCATCGGCCCGGAGCTGGGCGTTTTCCTCCTCAAGCAATCGGATCTGCCGCTCTTGCTCGGTCACTAGCGCACGCAGGCGCTCCATTTCCGAATCGGCTTGCACGCATGGGGTCGCGAGCAGGCCGCACGCAACGGTGGTAAGAAGGATGCGAAAGTTCATGGCGGTTATTTTTCAAAAAATATGATTCAGATCAAGTGAAATTTTAGGTTTCTTAATAAATTTTATATCGCTGGAATATCCACTTCAGACCCGCACCCCGGGGATTTTATTCAGATGAGAAACTTTTCGGTCGATCCTGGGTTTCATCCCTGTAAATTTGATCCGTCATGCACAAGAATTCCCAAGACGAGCCATCCCTCGAACACGATCCGGTGTGGAAGCTGCTTGAGCGCTCGCAGTCCCGGGCTGCGGGTCCGCGGTTTGCCGATGACGTGGTGCGGATGGCCCGCCTGGATGTGCCGCCGCCAAGCCGATTTTGGCATCACTGGTTTGCGCCTGTGCCCGCACTCGCAGCTGTCGCCGCTGCGGTGGTGGTCGGCTTTTTCGTCCTACGCCCCGCAACGGACGCGCCACCGTCACATGCTCCGGTGGTGACCGCGAAGGATGTCGAGAAGGAGGCGGGATTCGCGCACATTCAGGAAGTTCTCGAAACGGAAATGCTCTTCGCCGCCTTGGAGCGCCTGGATGACATCAGCGACGAGGAATTGGTCGCATTGATTGGCTTTTATTAATCCGGCATTTAAATACTAGCGATTTCTTATGCTGCATACGCAACACACGGATGCCTAAAGAGACTTTGAATCAGGGCAGGTCTCCGTTGGTTGGATCGCATGGTCGAGTTCAGCCGGGATTTCAGTTCTTCATGGCTTGATGCTGCAGGTTGATTGCGCAGTTGGGCTTTGACTGTGTTGTTGAGATATTCGTCAGGATTAAGTTCAGGGCTGTAAGGAGGCATGTAAAACAACTCAATCTGCTTGGCGCGAGCCTTGGTCCATTCCTGCACCTTGACCGCCTTGTGAACCCGCAGATTGTCCACGATCAGGAAGATCTTGCGTTTGGCTGATTTGATCAACCGTCCGAGAAATCGGATGAAGGTATCCGTCTTCAAGCCTCCCTTATAGATCATGAATCGAACGTCACCCCGATTGCTGATTGCCGAGATCATGCTGGTTGTAATGCGGCGGGCAAGCCCGCGAACCACCGGAGTCTCGCCGACCGGCGCATAACCCCTTCCGGCGTGATCCTGGTTG
>JBLRWN010000002.1:0-99180 GCA_047921195.1 Luteolibacter sp.
TGGGGGGGTGTCAGTGAAAAAAGTGGGGGTTTTTTTAGTGGGGTGCTGCTGCGCTGGGGGTGTGGCTAGACAAACGGTTTTTGCGGTTTCACAACCGCTCCGACGGTTTTGGGTTTTTTCCGGAGATATCTTCGAGGATGAGGTAAATGGATGGGACGAGGAAAAGGGTAAGGAAGGTGGCGAAGAGGATGCCGTAGCCGAGGGCGACGGCCATGGGGATGAGGAAGCGGGCCTGCATGTCGGTTTCGAGGACCATGGGCATGATGCCGACGAAGGTGGTGAGCGAGGTGAGGAGGATGGCACGGAAGCGGGCGCGCCCGGCGGCGACGGCGGCATCGTGGATGGTGGAGGATTCGGCGCGGTGGCGGTTGACGAATTCGACCATGACCAGGCTGTTGTTGACGACGACGCCGGCGAGGGCGACGAGGCCGCACATCGACATGATGCTGAGGTCGAGGCGCATGATGGCATGCCCCCAGATGGCACCGACGATGCCGAAGGGGATGACGGACATGATGATGAGCGGTTGGAAGTAGGAGCGCAGCGGGATGGCGATGACGACGAACATGGCGATGAGGGCGAAGAGGAAACGGATTCCGATTTCGCGGACGCTGCGGTTCTGGTCTTCCTGCTCGCCTTCGAAATTGTAGCGGACGCCGGGGAAGCGTTCGGGGATTTGGTTGAGGACGTCGGTTGTGAATGCGGCGACGACTTGGTTGGCATTGACGCCGGGTTCGACGTCGGCGGTGATTTTGATGGATCGTTGGCGGTCGGTGCGGTTGATGACGGCGACTCCCCTCCCCGCTTCGAGGACGACGACGTCGGTGATGGGGACTTGGTCGCCGGTGGGGGTGCGGAGTTTCATCGATTCGAGCGAATCGAGGTGGCGGCGGTCGGCTTCGGGGAAGCGGACCATGATTTTGACTTCGTCGCGGCCGCGTTGGAGGCGTTGGACTTCGTTGCCGTAAAAGGCGTCGCGGATTTGGAGGGCGACGGCATCCATGGTGAATCCGAGGGCGCGTCCGGCAGGGGTGATGGCGGTGATGCGGAGCTCGTCTTTGCCCTCGCGGTTCGAATCGGTGATGTCGATGACGCCGGAGAATTTTGCGAGGCCATCTTTGGCGAATGCGGTGGCTTGGGCGAGGCGGGCGAGGTTGTCTCCGGTGAGGTTCACCTCGATGGCGTTGCCGCCTGCGGCGGTTTCTGCGGAGAACGAGAGTTCGACGACGCCTGGGACACGGCCGAGGTTGCGGCGCCATTGGGCGACGAGGATTTCGGAGGTGACGTCGCGGGTGGCGGCGGGGACGAGTTCGAGGGTGACTTCGCCGATGTGGGTGGCGCGCGGCGGGCCGTTCGGGTTGAAGCCGGTGAGAAACGGCTGGGTGCCGGCGCTGGCGAGGACGTGGCGGATGACCGGGTTGCCATTGCGGTCGGTGAATTTCTGATTGAGCGCGAGGCCGGCTTGTTCGATGCGTTTGACGATGCGCTCGGTTTCCTCGAACGGGACGCCCTGGGTGAGTTCGACTTTGGAGATGAGGATGTCTCCTTCGACGTCGGGCATGAATTTGAACGGGATCCATCCGCTGCCGACGATCGCGACGCTGATGATGAGGAGGGCGGTGAATCCGGCGAGAGTGACGTATCGCCAGCGCAGGACGACTTCAAGGGCGGGGACGTAGCAGTGGTCAATGAAGGTCACCAGTCCACCGGCGACTTTGCGTTGGATTTTGAGGATGGGGTTGCGGGTCGGGCGGGTGCGGTCGCTGGGGGCGAGCAGGGCGAGGTGGGCGGGAAGGACAAATTTCGACTGCAGCAGGGAGAACATCAGTGTGGGGATGACCACCAGCGGGATGTTGGGCCAGATTTTCCCGGAGACGCCGCTGAGGCCGAGCATCGGGGTGAAGGCGATCATGGTGGTGAGGACGCCGAAGACGACCACGACGTTGACTTCGTTGGTGCCCTTCCATGCGGCGATGGCCGGGTGTTCGCCTTTTTGGATGCGGGTGTAGACGTTTTCACCGGTGACGATGGCATCATCGACGACGATGCCGAGCACGAGGATGAAGGCGAAGAGGGAGATCATGTTGAGCGAGATGCCAAGCATGGGCATGAGCCAGAGGCCACCGGCGAAGGATACCGGGATGCCGAGGGCGACGAGGAGTGCGAGCGACGGGCGGAGGAACAGGGTGAGGACGAGCAGCACGAGGGTGAGACCGAACATGCCGTTGCGCTGGAGCAGCGCGATGCGGCCGGTGAGGTAGGTGCTTTGATCGTTCCAGACCGAGAGTGTGGCGCCCTCGGGCAGGCGTGCGGTGGAGTTTTCGACGTAGTGGCGGGCGAGGGAGGCGAGGGCGAGTGTGTCCTCGCTGCCGACGCGGAAGACGTTGAGGAGGACGGCATTGCGGGCGTCGAACCGGCTGCTGAGGTCAATATCCTCAAAGCCGTCGATGAGGGTGGCGATTTCGCCGAGCAGGATCTGGCCGCCTTCGAGTGTATTGGCGACCGGGATGTCGGCGAGTTCCGCAGCTTCGTAGCGTTTGCCGAGCGAGCGAAGGATCAATTCACCGCGCTCGGTACGGATCGAGCCGGCCGGCAAGTCGAGCGTGTTGGCGCGCACGGCGCGGGCGATGTCTGCGAGCGAGAGATTGAGTTCGCGCAAAGTGGCTTCGGGGACCTCGATGGAGATTTCGTATGGGCGGGTGCCGGCGATTTCGATTTGGGAAATTCTCGGATCGCCGCGCATGGCGCGGGATATGATATCGGCGATGCCCGATGGGCGTGGCAGAGTGGATGCGAGCAGGTCGTCGCGGACTTGTTCGGCGAGGCGGTTGAGCGTGGCCTCGTCGGTCTCTGCCATGAGTGCGAGGCTCATGACCGGGGCTTTGATGACGACCTCTTCCAGCACCGGTTGCTCGGTCTCCTCGGGGAAGTTGTCGATGGCATCGACACGGGATTTCACGTCGTTCATGACGTCGCGGACGCGGTATCCGACTTCGACTTCGACGATCACGGTGCCGATGTTCTGTGCGGCGGTGGAGCGGATTTTCTTGATGCCTTGGAGGTCGGCGATGGCCTCTTCGATAGGAATACAGACGCCGGTTTCGACTTCCTCGGGCGTGGCATTGGGGAATGGCACGCGGACGGCGACGGCGTCGAATGCGGTCTCGGGGAAGATTTCCTTTTTGATCGAGAACCACGTCACCATGCCGGCGATGAGGACGACGAGCATGAGGAAATTCCCCGCCACGTGGTTGCGGCTGAACCATTTGATCGCGCCGTGCATGATCTGGTTATTCCGGGGTTTGGGATTGAGTGGTATCGATCACCGGCATGCCGGTGACGGGCGCGTTGAGGCGGGTCAGGCAAAGGCGTTCGCCAGGGGACAGCCCGGCGCGTACGATGGCATGTTGGCGGGTGGTTCGAGCGACATCGACGTTGCGGAATTCGACGCGATTTTCCGGGGTAATGATGATGACCTCACCGCCCTCGCGGACGGCGCGGCGCGGGATGATGGCGACGTTGGAGAGAGTAGCGCCGGAGACGCGTGCGTTCATGAAGAGGCCGACTGGTGGGTAGGCGGCGGGGCCGTTGCCTTCGTTTGGAAAGATGCGGGCGGTGAGGAATGCAGAGAGGGTGCGGCGGTCGATCTCGGCATCGAGTCGGGCGGGTTCGGCCTGCCATGCGATTTCGCGTCCGCCGATCATGCCGGTGAGGGTGATTGTGGCATCGATGGATCCATCGGGGCGGGATTTCAAAAATCCGTAGTCCTCCATGGTGAGAGGGAGGCGGATTTCGAGATCATCGGCGGTGAAGAGTTCGGCGATCGGTTCGCCGGGGCGGGTGACGGCGCCGACTTCGATCATCGTTTCGCGCACTGCGGCATCGAATGGAGCGCGGATGATGGTGCGTTCGAGGTTTTGTTCGGCGAGGGAGACGGCGGCGCGAGCGGCCTCGATGCGGGCCCGTGCGGCGGCGATCTGCGGTTCGCGGAGGGCCAGCGGATTGGCGGCGCGGGTGCCGCCGAGGCGGTCCCAATCGACCTTTGCCTGCTCGGCACGCGCCATCTCCTGGGCGAGTGCGAGTTCGGAATCCGCGAGGGTGCTGCGGGCCTCGGCGAGCGCGGCCACGAAGTCGGCCGGATCGATGCGGGCGAGCAGTTCACCTTCGCGCACGCGTCCGCCTTGGCGGAATGCCTGTGCCACCTCGATGATGCGGCCGGATAGCTCGGCGGCGATGCGCGTTTCGCGGCGACCCTCGACGCTGCCCTGGGTTTCGATTTCGACGGGAAAATCGGCGATGGCGACCTGCATCGATTCGACCGGTGGGATCGCGCGTTCCTCCGTGGTTTGATCCGCCTTCGGGCCGGTGCGGAAGAGCAGGATCGCAATGCCGATGCCGAAGAGCAGGATACCGAGGACCAGCACAAAGGAAATGACGGAGCGCACGGCGGAGCGGCGGTCGGTTTCCAGGCGGGTGGGTGCGGGTTCGCTCATGGTGTGATTATTTTGTTAGAGAATGAAGTCGCCGCCGAGAGCGAGGTGGAGATCGATGCGTTGATCGAGCCGGAGGCGTCGGATCGCGGCGAGGCGGCTAGCGGTCTCGATTTGCAGGGAGCGTGTTTCGATGAGGGTGAGGACGTCGCCGGTGCCTGCGGAGAATTCCTCGTCGGCGCGTTGAGCGGCATCGGCGGCAAGCTTTGCCGCGCGGGCGATGGCGGCTTCCCGTTCGCGCAGGAAAACCTCGGCGGCAAGTGCTTGTTCGACTTCGCCGAAGGCATTGAGGACGACGCGTTGAAGATCGGCGGCGGCGGCGCGTTCAAGCGCGGCGGATTTATCGATTTCGCCTGCGATGCGGCCGCCTTGGAATACCGGCTGGGTGAGGCTGCCGCCGATCGACCAGACGCCGAAGTCGCTTTTGAGGATGTTGCCGAGTGAGTCGGTGGTGGTGCCCATGCTTCCGGTGAGCTGGAGTGATGGGAATCGTGCGAGCTGGGCCTGGCGTTTGCGGCCGCCTTCCGCGGCGAGGCGGCGTTCGGCGGCGAGGATGTCGGGCCTGCGCATGAGCAGCTCGGAGGGCAGCCCGGCGGGTGCGGTGCCGGGCATATTGGGAAGTTTTGCGGTGTCGATCGATTTCCCGGAAGGGTAGCGGCCTAACAGGATTTCGAGCTGGCGGATGGCGCGATCGCGTTCCTGCCGCCGTTCCACGAGTGCGGCCTCGCCGGCGGCGACTTCCGATTCGGTGAGTCTGACCTGAGCGGCCGATCCGCCATCCTCGGTGATCGCGCGCTCGAAGCGTTCGCGGACGGCTTCGCTGAGGATGCGGCGCGCCTGCAATGCTTCTCTTGCGAGGGCGGTTTGTTCGTTTGCCTCGGCGAGTGCGAGCCATGCTTTGGCGACTTGTGCGGCGAGTGAGACGCGAGCCGACTGGTAATCCGCCGCCTGTGCCTGAAGATCGGCGATTGCGGCGCGCTGGCCTGCGCGCATGCGGCCCCAGACATCGAGTTCCCATGCGGCGTTGAGCGAGACGCCGAAGTTGTTGGTGAGACTTCCCGGCACCCCTCCCCCGCCCCCGCCGAATGGGAATCCGAGGAATTTTTGTTCGCTGCGACCGGCCACGGTTCCGGCGTCGAGCGTCGGCATGCGCCCTGCTCCGGCGATTCTGGCCTCGGCGGATGCGCGTTCGACGCGGGCGGCGGCAGCGCGGAGATCCGGGTTGGCATCGAGCGCCTCACCGACGAGTTTGGTGAGATCGCGACCACCGGTTTTGCGCAGCCAGTCCCGGTCGACACCTTTTTTTCCGGCGCGTGTGGCATGCCACGCCACAGGAGGATCGATACCCGCCTCGTCGATGCGATTTTCCAACAGCGAGGGAACGCAGCCCATGATGAGGAACAGGACTAGCAGGTTGGAGGTTCGCTTCACGATGTTTTAGAAATCAAAAAATGTCTGCGGTGTGGAGGCCTTGTTCTGTGGACCGTTGGAGTTGACACCATCGCGGAATCCTGCGGCAGCGAAGCGGATGAAACGGCCGAGGGAGGCTTCCATCGACGGATTTCCGGAATCGCCGTGGGTCATGCGCTGGAGCATATCCTGATGGCTCATGAGATAGATCATGCCCCCTACCATGAAGTGAAATCGCCAGACGAGTTCCTCCTTTTCGAGTTCGGGCAGACTGGCGGCGAACGCCTTGTAGAAACGGTTCAAGACGGGAGCGAACTGGTTCTCGACTTCGGCGGGCAGGGCATCGACATGCTCGGAAAAGACGCGGCCGCAAAGTTTGTAGAAAAGCCGTTCGGAAAGCTCGGATTTTTTCACGCGGGTGACGAGTGGGCGGACGAAGGCATCGATCAATTCCTCGACGGGCATCGCCTTGCCTCCCCATTTCTGGCGTGCGGCGTCCAAGCGCGCGAGGCGTTCCTCGTTGATCGGTTCGACGTATCGGAGCATGACTTCGGCAACCAATTTGTCGCGACCGCCGAAATGGTAATTGATCGCAGCGACGTTCGCGCCGCAGTGGTTGGTGATATCGCGGATCGAAACGGCCTCGAATCCGTGTTTTGCGAAAAGCTCCTCCGCCGCCTCAAGCACGCGTTGTCTGGCATCGGTCCGTTTGATTTTCGGTTCTTGCTTGGTTTTCATCGCGAATGCGATGCTATAGAACAGGACTCGGAGCAGTCAAACGATTGTTTAATCTCTCCTCCTTGGAAAGGAAGCGTCGAAAAAGAGAGTCGCCCGGCGGGCACCCTGTTTTGAGGCAAGGTGCCCGATACGCGGGCGACTGGCGGGAGGAGATAATTTGGCGTGTGGCAAGGAGGGCGTCACAAGCAGGTGTAAAATACACGATTTGCAGGGAAAGTTAGCTACGCGATCGCGTCATTCTGAGGTGGGGGACAGGATGCGGAAACCATGTGCTGCGCCGAACGTGCGATGACTGCCAACCGTGAAATTTCACCGGCACCCAGTGGCGACGGCGAGGCGTCAGGTGATGGAGCGCGGACTTTAGTTCGCCGTTGGTGGCTCGGTGGGTGATTCGGGCGGACTGAGGTCTGCGGTCCGTTCCTCGTCTTCGCCGTCGGGGACGACGAGGGAGATGGATTGGAGTTTTTCGCCTTCGCGGAGGGTCAGGAGTTTCACGCCTTGGGCGACGCGTCCGGTTTCGCGGATCTCGTTGACGCGGATGCGGATGTTCTGGCCGGTGGAGGTCATGAGCATGAGCTGGTCTTCGTCGGTGACGGTGACCGCGCCGACGACCGGGCCGGTCTTGGCGGTGATATTCATGGTTTTCACGCCTTTGCCACCGCGCGTTTGCTTGCGGTAATCCTCGAAGGCGGTGCGTTTGCCGAGGCCGTTTTCGGAGGCGACGAGGAGGGTGGATCCTTCGGTGACTTTGGAGAGGCCGACGACGACGTCCTCGTCGCGCGGGCGGATGCCCATCACGCCCATGGAAGCGCGGCCCATCGGGCGGCTGTCCTCTTCGTGGAAACGCAGTGAGAGACCGCCGCGGGTAACGAGGATGAGTTCATCGCCGCCGGAGGTGAGTGCGACGTCGATGAGTTCGTTCTCCTCTTCGAGAATAATGGCGATGGTGCCATCCTTGCGATAGTTGCGGAAGTCGTTGAGGGCGGTTTTCTTGACCTTGCCGGAACGGGTGGCGAAGAAGACGAAGCCGGCGTCTTCGCGGAAGGTGACGTCATTGCCATCGTCGTCAGTGGTGCGTTCGAGCCGCAGCATGGCGGCGATTTTTTCCTCGGGTTTGAGGTTGAGCACGTTGTTGATCGAACGGCCGGTTGAGGTGCGGGAACCTTCGGGAAGCTCGAACACGCGTTCGACGTAGAGGCGCCCGGTGTTGGTGAAGAACAGCAGGTAATCGTGGGCCTGGACGGAGAACAGGTGTTCGACGAAATCGTCGGGCTCGTCTTTGCCGGTCGTCTTCGTCTCCATGCCCTTGAGGCCTTTGCCCCCTCGCCCTTGCAGGCGGTATTCGGTGGCGGGGGTGCGTTTCACGTATCCACGGTGGGAAAGTGTGACGATCATCGCGTCGTTGGCGATGAGGTCTTCCATGGCGACTTCGCCAGCTTCGGCGAGGATCGGGCATTTGCGCGGGGTGGCGTATTTGTCCTTAATCGCGCGGAGCTCGTCCTTGATGATGGTGAGCACGCGCTCCTCGCGGGCGAGGATGTCCATCAGGTCGGTGATTTCGACGAGGATGCCGTCGTATTCGCCCTTCACCTTGTCCTGCTCCATGCCTGTGAGCTGATAGAGGCGGAGTTCGAGGATGGCGTTGACCTGGCGCTCGGAGAACACGTAGCGCTCGCCTTGCACGGCGGCCTGCGAGCGGATCAGGATGCCGAGTTTTTCGGCGGTGGCGGTGGTGAATTCGTATGCCGCGAGGCGTTCGCGCGCCTGGTCGCGGTTTTTCGATTCGCGGATGATCTTGATGAAATCATCGAGGTGGCCGAGGGCCAACAGGAAGGCTTCCAGCAGCTCGGCGCGCTCCTCGGCCTTGTTGAGGAGGTAGCGGGTGCGGCGGAGCACCACTTCACGGCGGTGCTCGATGTAGGCGTCGATCACCTCCTTGAGCGACATTTGCTTCGGCCGCTTGTTGTGGATCGCCAGCATGTTGACGCTGAACGAGGTCTCGAGCGAAGTGAGTTTGAAGAGCTGGGCGACGACGACCTGCGGGCGGGCGTCGCGTTTCAGCTCGATTTCGATGCGGGTCTCCTCATCCGAGAGGTCGCGCATGCCGGAGATGCCGGTGAGCGTCTTTTCGTTCACCAGCTCAGCGATGCGCTCCTGGAGCACCGCGCGGTTCACGCCGTAGGGCACTTCGCGGATCACGATGATCGGCTTGCCGTTTTCGTTTTCCTCGATCTCGACCTTGCCGCGCAGGCGCATCGATCCTTTGCCGGTGCCGAAGTAGTTTTCGATGCCGCGGATGCCGCGGATTTCGCAGGCGACAGGAAAATCCGGCCCCTTGATGTGCTGCATCAGTTCGGGAAGGGTGATTTCCGGTTTATCGATCTGGGCGCAAATGCCATCGACGACTTCGCCAAGATTGTGCGGGGCGAGGTTGGTGGCCATGCCGACGGCGATGCCGGTGCCGCCATTGACGAGGAAATTGGGAAATGCGGATGGCAGCACGGACGGCTCCTCCTGCGAACCGTCGTAGTTCGGTTGGAAGTCGACGGTGTCTTTGTCGAGATCCTCCATCATTGCCAGGCCGAGGTGGTGGAGACGGGCCTCGGTGTATCGCATCGAGGCGGGCGCGTCGCCCTCAACCGAGCCGAAGTTGCCCTGACCATCGACGAGCATTTCGCGCATCGACCACGGTTGGCCCATGTTGACGAGGGTGGTGTAGATCGACGAGTCGCCGTGGGGGTGGAAGTTACCCATGGTTTCCCCGACGATTTTCGCGCATTTGACGTGGGCTTTTCCGGGAGTCACACCGAGTTGTCGCATGGCGTAGAGGACGCGGCGCTGCGAGGGTTTCAGGCCATCGCGGACGTCGGGCAAGGCCCGCGAAATGATGACCGACATCGAGTATTCGAGGAAGGATTGCGAGAGTTCCTCGGCGACGTTGATGGGCTTGATGGTGGGGTCGGATGTCACTGCCGGGAAATCTTGATGGGTGGGCACTACCACGGCAAGCAAACAGATGCGGGAAACGCGATCCGCGGCTGATGGCGGATCAAAGCGCGCGCTTGACGGGGATGCCGATCATTTCAAAGTGTAGCGGACATGGCATGGCGTTTGGAAAAAGCCGTCGAACACGGCGAGATCGACAATTCGGTTCCGGGGACAACCACGGGGCGGATCTGGCTTAGAGGTGTGGAAGAGCCATTGTTGCTTTCGCTGGAGGGCGATTGTTGGCGCGACCTCGCTGGCGCGCGCCTCGAGTTCACCAACCCCACGCCCGTGGCAATGGAACATTCTGCCTCGCTCGACCCGGACCAGATCGGGCTGGTCGGCGACATGACGGCGGCCATGCGCGTCTGCCACATTCCCAAGCGCAAGGGCGAGGAGGCCCATTGGAAAAACGCGCTGTATCTCGAATGGTTCAGCGAATCGAACGGGCGCGTTTTGATCGAGGCCACCCACTACAAGCTGCGGATTTCCGAGCATGTCTGGCGGATGGACGAGGATGAGGACGAGGCGCAGAAACTCGCGAATCTGCAGGCGATGCGGGAATTCATGGCGCGCGTGATCGGCCGCAAGGACCGGGAGGAATGCGCCGGGGAGGGTGTGGATGGTCATGCAGATTCATCCGACGAATCGCTTCTCAAGCTGTCCGAGCGGGTTTCGCGCGCGTTCGGTGAGGTTCTTGAAAAATACGGTGACGATCCGGACAGTGAGCGCAAGGAGGCCTTTGTGATGGGTTGGGACCGGAAGCTTGAGGCCCTTGCCGAGCGTGAGGAGGCGATGAGCATGCGGATGCCCCCGTATGACGGAGAATCCGCTCCGCATGCCGAAGAAGATGAGGATGATGAGGATGGGGATGGGGAATGGTCGCGCCTGATGGATTCGCCCGCGGGTGATTTCGCGGATGATGATTTTTATGCGGACGAGGAGCCGGTTGTTGAGAAATCCCGGGAGCTTTGTTTGCGGGCGATGGACCTGATGGACGGCGAGGCCGGGCCGGGGACGCCGGCCTATCAGGTGACGCACAGTCTACTGGAGATCAGCAGCAAGCTCGCGGGGGCGCTTGAGTGCCGGGATGATGAGGATGATGATTTCGGTGCCGAATATGTCTTGGGCATTTTGAGGAGCTGCCTCGGACTGATCAACGACTGCCTGGGAGCGCTGCAAATGGTGGCGAGTGGCGGGCAGGATGCGGATCACCTCGCGGAGCTTGAGCAGTTGACCGCCGAGATTTTTTCGGTGCGTGACGACATTGTCGAGCTGCGCCGTGAGATCCGCGAGGAGATGTAGCCCGCTTGCCTTTCGGCATTTCACGCGTGCGTGCCGATCATCGAGAGCGCGCCCTGTTTCATCTGGGTTGCCATCAGCCCGAGAGCGTTCGCGCGGGTAGGTGCGAGGTGTTCCTTGAGCCCGGTTTTCTCGATGAATCCCATGTCGGCTTGGAGGATGGCGTCCGCAGGTTCTCCATCGAGCACGCGAACGAACAGCGCGATCATACCCTTGGTGATGAGAGAATCGGAATCCGCGAAAAAGCGGACTGAGCTGGAATTGCCCTGGCAGTCGAGCCAGACCTGAGATTGGCAGCCTTTGATGAGTTTTGCAGGGATTTTCTGCTCCTCGGCCATGGGCGCGAGTTTTTTCCCCAGACCGATCACGTATTCATATCGCTCCGTCCAGTCCTGGAACAATGCCAATTCATCGAGTAGTTGCTGCTGTTTTTCCAAGATTGATTCCGCGCTCACGGTGGGAGTGGAGCGCGGGATCGCACGAGGCGCAAGTTTCGATCCACTGAAAATCAACAAATGCCGGGGTGGGATGCAGGCATCGATCACCTGCTTCTGATGCTTTCCCCGGTTGCCGGAAGGAAGCGGTAGTAGACCTCAAGCATCATGGTGGCGAGGCAGGTTGCCATGTGTTCGTTGACCGCGTCGTGGTTGCCATGGCTGCGGGTCCAGGTGCCTTTCGGGGACTGGTTCGCCAACAGCGTGTCGCGGAATTTCGCGTTGTAATCATTCCACTGCTTGCCCCCGTAGTTGATCATCGCTTGAGCGTTGTAGTAATGGTAGTAGAGGTTTGCGCTTTTATCCTCCCATTTGAAATCGCTGTTCTTTTCGATGTATTCGATACCTTTACGCGCGGCAGACGATTTCGGACCCTCGACAAGCTGGATGCAGAGAACTCCGCCGCCGGTGAGTCCCGGACTTCTGTTCGGCTGGTTGCGATATCCGATTGCTCCATTCTCGCCTTGGACGCTCTTGAGCCATTCGACGGATTTGGCCAAGGTGCGATCGAGTTCACCGAGCTCCCAAAGCATGGTGTGTTGGCAGGCCTTGATCGCCTGGATCTGCCAGAAGCCGACGGAGTTGTCCCCGCCGTTGCCGCCCGTATAGCGATAAAGCCAGCCCCCGGCAGCGCCTTGGCCTTTAACGATCATCTCACCAGCCTTGCGTGTGGTTTCAGCAAGTTCGGGAACGCTGATCTGGAGCTGACGGCAAAAGGTGTATGCCTCCGCCATGGCATAGGTGGCGATACCATGTTCGTAGACCCATTGGTTCGAGGTTTCCCCAGCTTGGGCGAGGCGCCCGTCGTTTTTCTTGGCCAGGTCGATGAGATACATGATTCCATTCAAGACGCTGGCGCCATATTCAATCGAGATGGGGGTTTCACAGCGGCCGAGATAGGCAAGCAGGGCGAATCCCGTCATCGCACCCTTGTTGGAATTGCCCCAGCTGCCATCTGAATTCTGGGTCGATTTCAGCCACTGCAGAGCTTTTTCGACGGCGATTTCACATTCCGGGATTCCACCGCTTTCGCGCAAGCGTTCGGCGCGGTCCTCCGGTGTGCAGCGTTTGCGCATGGTCGATGGGATTCCCTGAAAGCCACCGCCCATGCCTGCGTCATCCCCGAATCCGAACCCGAAATCATCGGTATCCCCGAAACTCGCGGAGGGTGTGATGACCTCGACCTCCGGCACCGGGATGGCCGTCGGAGAAGCGGTTGCGGCCGCGATGACTTTGGCTTGGGCGCTTGAAGGTGATGAGGGTTTGCGCGTGATCGTTGTCGTTACCTTGCGTTGATCGAGCTGCTGGTCCTCGTTCATCGTTGCCGCATAGGTTACAATCGTCGGGGTTTCCCGGACGTAATTATCAAGTAGGAAGAATCCGAGGATCAAACCGACCAACAGGATGGTGAGGGCGGCGATGACGATCGATGAGATCGTTGAATTGCGCTTTTGGCGTTTGAGTGCCTCGAGGGCTTCGGGCGACAGTTGGGCGTGGATGCTCATGGTGGGGTTTTTATCTGCCGGTCCGGCGGACAGGCGTTATTTATCAGGAATCCATTCCGGGCACCAGCCAGATATTTCAATCATCCGGAAATCTGAGGCTCAACGTGCGGCACCCGTCGCGGGCAGGAAGCGGTAGTAGCTCTCGAGCATCAGGAGGACCAGGCAGGTGCGGTAGTGGGTGTTCTGGACGAATTGGGGTGCCACCGCGCGGATTTTTCCGCCTTTGGTGTTCACGCGCTTCCATGATCCGTCCGTTTCCTGGTTTGCGAGCAACTGGTCGCGGACGAGCTCGTTGTATTTGCGCCATTGTTCCCCACCGCGATTGAGCATCACTTGGATTTCGTAGTAATGTCCGTAGAGGTCCGCGTAGGTGTCATCGTAGTTGAATTTGGTATTTTCCTCGATGTATTTCGCTCCGTTGCGCACGGCGGAGCTATTCCCCTTGCCCCAAAGTTGGAGGGAGAGCACACAGCCGCCGGTCATGGTGAAGTAGCCGGCTCCACCCGCCGGAGCGTTGGCGCTGCGGTATCCGAATCCGCCGTTGGCGTTTTGCATGCGTTCGAGGTATTCGACGCCACGGTTGGCCGAGCGGACTAGGCCGTCGAATTCCAAGCCGGTGTATTGCATCGCCTTGAGAGCCTGCATGTGCCATGCGACGATTGAGGTGTCGACGTGGCCGCCTTGTTTCGCGTAGCTGTATGCCCAACCGCCATTGGCATTTTGGTTGTCGATCATGTATTGGCCGGCCTTGAGGAGCATTTCCTTGTGGTTTGGGATGACGATACCAAGCTGATTGCAGAATGTATATGCCTCGGCGAGTGCATACAATGCGATCGAGTGGTCGTATGGCACATGCTTGCTGGCGGGCGAGGTTGCGAGAACTCCATTGTTTTTCTCGCCAAGGTCGATGAGCCAGGTAATGGCCTTGAGGACCGATTCGCCGTATTTCGTGGACATCGGGGTTTCGCAGCGGCCCAGGTAGGTGAGAAGCCCGAGTCCGGTGTAGCCAGCCGTGTGCGATCCCGTCGTCCATGATCCGTTGGCGTTCTGGGTTTTCATGAGCCACTCCAGCCCTCTCTCGACGGCGGGCTCGGACTCCGGTGCGCCACCGGTTTCCTGAAGGCGGGCGAGCCGGTCCTGTGGCGAGCAGCGCTTGCGCATGGCGGACGGGATGCCTTGGAAGCCGCCGCCCATGCCGGACTCGTCGCCGAATCCAAACCCGAAATCGTCGGTATCTCCGAATGACTCCGATGGGGTGGTGATCTCGATTTCGGGAACGGGTATGGCGGTCGGAGAGGCGGTGGCGGCGGCGATGACCTTGGCTTGCGCGCTTGATGGCGACGAGGGTTTCCGTTGGATCGTGGTGGTCACCTTGCGTTCGTCGAGCTGCTGGTCCTCGTTAAGCGTCGCGGCGTAGGTGACAATCGTGGGCGTTTCGCGAACGTAGTTTTCCAATAAGAAAAATCCGAGGATCAAGCCGACGAGAAGGATGGTGAGCGCGGCGATGACGATGGATGAGATCGTCGAGTTGCGCTTTTGGCGTTTCAAGGCTTCGAGGGCTTCGGGCGTCAATTGGGCGTGGATGCTCATGGCGGTTGAGGTGGTTTTTGTGCCGGATTCCGGAAGTTAACGATGTTGGAACGATTTCGCCAGCAGGGATTTTAGGATTTTTTTCGGTTTTTTCGATCAGCGTGCGACTCCGGTTCCCGGGAGGAACCGGTAATAGGTTTCAAGGGTCAGAATCGCCAGGCAGGTGCGGTAGTGGACGCTTTGGACGAATCGCGGTGCGACGGCGCGGATCGGGCCGTCGGCCTTAGTGGCAGGGCGCCGCCATGAGCCGTCGGAATCCTCGCCGGAGAGCAGTTCATCGCGGAACATCGCGTTGTAATTGCGCCACTGTTCGCCACCGCGATTCAGCATGGCCTGTGCCTCGTAGTAAAGGCCGAGCATGTCGGCGTAGCGGCCGTCGTAGGTGAACCGGCTGTGTTCCGCAATGTATCGCGCCCCGTTGCGGACCGCTGCGGAATTCCCTTTGCCCCACAGCTGCAGGGCGAGCACTCCGCCACCGGTCATGGTGAAGTAGTTATGCCCGCGCCCTGCGGGAGCGTTGGCGGTGCGGTATCCGAATCCGCCGTTGGCATTCTGCACGCTTTCCATGTATTCAACTCCGCGGCTTGCGGCGCGGGCGAGGCCCTCGAATCGGATGCCGGTGTATTCCATCGCCTTGAGTGCCTGGAGTTGCCAGCCGGTGACGGATGAATCCACATGACCGCCTTCCTTGGCGTAGAGGTAAGCCCACCCACCGTTGGCGTTCTGGTTGTCGATGATGAATTGGCCGGATTGTTTCGTGATCAGATCCAGATGGGGGATGGCGATATCGACCTGCCTGCAGAACGTGTATGCTTCAGCGAGAGCATATGAGGCGATCGCATGCTCGTATGACCATTGTTTGTTAGAGATGTCGGTGGTGAGCCGCCCATCGTTTTTCATACCGATGTCGATGAGGTATGCGATCGCCTTGAAAACCGTCTCGCCATATTTCGTGGAAAGCGGTGTTTCGCAGCGGCCAAGGTAGGCGAGCAAAGCGAGGCCCGTATACGCGGGCATGTATTGGCCGCGGCCCCAGGATCCATCCGGGTTCTGGGTGCTTTGCAGCCACTCGAGCCCACGTTCGACGGCCAGCTCGGTTTCCGGGGTGCCTCCGGTTTCCCTCAACCTTGCGAGGCGGTCTTGAGGTGAGCAGCGTTTGCTTACCGCCGGTGGCAGGCTATGGAAGCCGGTGCTGATGGCCGACTGATCGCCGAATCCGAATCCGAAGTCGTCGGTATCACCGAAGGTCTCCGAGGGTGTGATCATTTCGATTTCCGGAACGGGGATCGCCGTCGGAGCTTCAACGCTGGCGGCGAGCACCTTCGCACGCGACGGCGATGGCGATGCGGCGTTGCGATGAATCCGCGTCGTCGGCTTCGGTTTATCGATTGGGGGGTCGTCCACCCGCGACACCTGGCGAACTTCGAACTTGGGTGTCACCCGGATATAGCTTTCGAGAAAAAACAAGCCGAGCCCGAGAGCGGCCAGCACGATGAACAACGTCGCGATCACGATCGAGGAGATCGTCGAATTGCGTTTCTGGCGCTTGAGTGCCTCAAGTGCTTCGGGTGTGAGTTGGACGTGGATGCTCATGGCCGTGATGGGGTTTGGGGTTGAACGTTGGGATTCGGCCTCGATCGGGAGGCTCAAAGCATCAACGGCCATGAGGCAGAAAAACTTAGCTGCCCTCCCCCGCCTCAATCATCATGACTCGATCAGCGACTCCATCGGCGCACCACAAAACCCGGGGCGGCCTCGATCAGCGATGCGTTCGGGAATTGATCTTCAAAAGGCGGGAAAAACTTGTCTCCCGGGTGATTCTCCACCACATGGGAAATGAGCAGGTCGTCGAGGACTGGCAGATATGCCGCATAAATTTCGGCACCGCCGATGATGAACGCCTTTTCTGCGGAGTTGCCGAGCAGCGGGATCAATTCCTCCGGCGAGTGAATGACCTCCGCCCCCGGAGCGCTCCAATCGCGGTCACGCGTGAGCACAATGTTTCTGCGATGCGGCAACGGGCGACCAATCGACTCCCAGGTTTTGCGGCCCATCACGACGGTGTGGCCACGGGTGGTGCGTTTGAAGAATGCAAGGTCTCCGGGCAGGTGCCATGGCAATCCGCCATCACGCCCGATCACACGGTCGGGTGTCATCGCGACGATGGCGGTGAGGTGGGGGCGCTTCGGCGTCATACCGCGATGGGGGCCTTGATTGCCGGATGCGATTGGTAGTCGTCGAGGCGGATGTCGTCGAAGGTGAATTCGTCGATGCCGCGCACGTCGGGGTTGATCCAGAGTTTCGGCAAAGGCAACGGATCCCGGCCGAGCTGTTCACGTGCCTGATCGATATGGTTGTTGTAAAGGTGGAGGTCGCCGAAAGTGTGGACGAATTCACGGGGTTCAAAGTGGCACACATGGGCGACCATCGCGGTGAGCATGGCGTAGGAGGCGATATTGAAGGGCACGCCGAGAAACAAATCCGCGCTTCGTTGGTAAAGCTGGCACGAGAGCCCGGGGCGGCCACCCTCAGGAGCGTCATGAACGTAAAATTGGAACAACAAATGGCATGGCGGCAGTGCCATCTGGCCGAGTTCGCCGACGTTCCACGCGGAGACGATATGGCGGCGCGAATGCGGATCCCCCAACAAGCCATCGATCAGCAGGTGGATCTGATCGATCTCGCGCCCGGCTGGCGTGGCCCACGACCGCCACTGGCGGCCGTAAACCGGGCCGAGGTCGCCATTTGCGTCCGCCCATTCGTCCCAGATCGTCACGCCATTCTCCTTGAGGTATGCGGTGTTGGTATCGCCTTTCAAAAACCACAGCAGTTCGTGGATGATGGACCGGAGGTGAAGTTTCTTGGTGGTGACGCAGGGAAACCCGTCGCGCAGATCGTAACGGACCTGGCGACCGAATACCGAGCGGGTGCCAACGCCGGTGCGGTCCATACGCGACTCGCCGTTTTCCATCACATCGCGCAGCAGGTCGAGGTAGACTTTCATTGTGCCGCATTGAGCCACAGCGAGGCTCGTGCGACAAGCGGGAACGGAAAATTGCTCATCGCTTGAGAAATCCCCGGCTTCCATGCGTATCCTAACCCAGCAGAGGAAATGCCATGAAAAACAAGATCACCCTAATCCTCGTGTCGTTGGCGTTCGCAGCCATTACCGCCACCGCCGCCCCTGCCACTCCTCAGGCCGATCGCCATCTGTTGTTGATTGCCGGAAAAGGCAGCCATGGGGATTCCGCGCACAACCACATGGAGGGAATGCATTTGTTTGCCGCCGAGTTGGCCGCGATCGACGGGCTCAAGGTGAGCGTGGCGGTCGACGGCTGGCCGCAGGATGAATCACTCGTCGACAAGGCCGATGCGATCGTGATTTATGCTGACGGTTTTCATAGCCACCCGGCACTCCAGGGCGATCGGCTCGCGCGCCTGAACAAACGCGTCGTCGAAGAAGGCATCGGCATCGGCATGCTGCACTTCGCCGTCCATGTGCCGGCGGAGAAGGGCGGCGAAGAATTCAAGGCGTGGATCGGCGGGCATTACGAGTCCGATTACTCGTGCAACCCGATGTGGAAGGCGGAGTTCAAGCAGCTTCCGGATCACCCGATCACCACGGGCGTGGAACCTTTCGAACATTACGACGAGTGGTATTTCAACATGCGCTTCCGCGAAAATATGGAAGACGTAATGCCGATTCTCGTCGCCAAACCAACGGACGAGACCCGCGACGGTCCGTATGTGCACCCGCGTGGACCCTATCCGCACATCCGGGCCGCCAAGGGCCGCGAGGAGATTCTGATGTGGACAGTCGAGCGCGACGACGGCGGACGCGGATTCGGATTCACCGGCGGGCATTTCCACAAAGGGTGGGACAACGTGCACATGCGCCGCATCGTCCTCAATGCGATGCTCTGGGTGACGAAAATGGACGTGCCCGTGGGCGGAGCACCGTTTACCCTCTCGGTCGATGAATCCGACGCCCGCCTTGCAAATCCCTGAATCAGAATCCGACATGACCTCCCCGACCCAACCGCTGCGCGGAAACATCCGCCACTCGATCGTATCCTGGCCATACCAGGTGTTTGGCGAAAAATGGGACCTCGACACCGTCTGCCGGAATGCCCGCATGCTTGGTGCCGAGAGCGTCGAGCTGGTGGATCCCGATGGTTGGCCGACCTTGGAGAAATACGGGCTTTCCTGCGCCATCGCGCCGAACGGCATGCCCGGCGAGCCATTTGTGAAGGGACTCAACAATCCCGCTTGGCACGACGAGGTAATCGGGCGCACCCGCAAGGTGATCGAGGCAGCAGCGCAATCGCCTGTGCCGGTCCACGCGGTGATAGCATTCACGGGATTTGCCGCCATCGACCCCGAGAACCCCGCCGCAGGCACCATTCCGCCCGACCAGGGCGCGAGGCACACGATCGAAGGATTGAAAAAGCTCGCCGCCATCGCCGAGCCGCATAGCATCGAGATCCACGTCGAGCATCTCAACACCCGTATTGAAAACGACAACAGCCGTGGTCATCCGGGCTACCAGGGGGATCGCATCGATTACTGTGCCGACATCATCCGCGCCGTGGGCTCACCGCTGGTGAAGTTGTTGTTTGATTTCTATCACGTCCAGATCATGGACGGCGACCTGATCCGCCGCGTCCGCGAATTCGGGCCTAGGCTGATCGGGCACGTGCACACGGCTGGTGTGCCCGGCCGTTGTGAGCTCGACGATGGCCAGGAAATCCAGTATCCCGCCGTCATTCGCGCGCTCCATCAATCCGGATACCGTGGATTCGTCGGCCACGAATTCATTCCGACGCGCCGCCCGCTCGACGGCCTCGCCGAGGCGATCCGCGTGTGCGACGTGTGAGTGCCACTCAGCGCTTGGCGAGATGCGTCAGGTCGCGGCGCTGGCGCAGCAGGCTTGCAAACATCTGCGCGCAATGCGGATGATGGACGCGATCCTTCAGGATCTCCGCGCTGCGCGACTGCGAGCCCCAGCGCACGATGGTGAGCTCCACGTTGCGGCGGCCCCAGGCGTTCATCACATCCTTGCTCGGTTTGTAAAGATCGACCGTGCCCGTGCCGACCAATGCCGAACCATAATCGTCGACCACGTAAAGATAGGGCAGGCCCTTGATCCGGAAGGTGGTGCCGACGGGATAAAGCGACCAGTCCGCCGCCGCGCTGCGCACCTGCGGGCCGTATCGCAGGGTGGTTCCCGCCGCGTTTTTCCTGCCGTAAATCAAATGATCCGACTCGGTGTGGGTGTAGGCCGTGGTGCGGACGACGCGGGTGCGCTCGTTGTAGCCATACAATGGCATTTTGTGACGGTCGCGCGGCTTTTGCAGTGATGAGGCAACCGTTTGTTGCGACGGGGAAGGCACGTCGAACTTTTCATGCTGGGTGCTGCGCCCGAAGATCGCATCGGCGTTGAGCGCCGATTTCGGCAGCACCGCGAGATTCGAATCATTGGCACAACTGGCGAGGAGAATCGCCGCAAATGCGGCCGGAATGGAGCGAATCAGGGTAGAAATCATGCGTCAGTGGGTGGATTTTCAACGGAGCGGAAACCGCTCGTCTCAAAAAAGTTCCCGGTGGCCATAACGAATCCCCCACCTCATGGCAAACGGAAAAAACACAAAGTGATTTCCCCTAAAATGGCTCAATCGAGGTTCGGCAGCAGCCCGCCATCCATCGGCAGCCCCTCCGCCGGCAAATCCGGCTCACGAAAGATGGCCGGGCCGAACCACCCGAAAAACCGTCCACTTCGTTGGTAGGCAAGCAATCGCTCCTCGCCGGTTGGCAGCGGTTTCAAATCCTTTTCTCGCACTTCCACCACATCGATCTTCGTGGGGCGGATGTCGGCAATCGAGAAATCGCGCACTTTGGAGACCATGCGATTTCCGGTCGCACACGAGGACATGCCCGTGATGAGCAACATGGCGCTAAGCAGCATGCATTGGGTTTTGGGGGACATCGCTTGGGTTGGCTTACCCGAAATGTTGCGATAAACGCAGAGACATGTCCACTCACGAGTTCGCGATCCTGGCTGGCACCTTGCGAAATCAATCCCCGAGCCACGACTCGATGAGAGCTGGTGCTCGCCCCTCACCCCGCCCTGGATGCGGAACAACGGCGGGCGATCGAGCTGGACTACGGGATGAAAAAAGGGCGGCTCGAAGTCAAAGTGCGGGCTGCGATGCGGGAGTATTTTCTAGCGCACTGCCGGATCCCCGTGATGGATGCGAAAGGACGCGCGAGGCCCCAACATTTGCAATGGGTGAATGAGGATGCCGACGGCTCTTGATGCGTGCGTGGTGAGATTTCACCGCTTGATCATTTCGATCCAGCGTTGGACTTCGGGGTCGGCGAGGGCTTGTTCGAGGCGGGGGTGGCGCAGCAGGGGGCCGAAGCTGCGGTCTCGCGCGAGGCCTTGGAGCTCGAGATCCTCGACGATGATGGCGCGGGGGATCGGGCGGCCGGTTGCGGGGTCGATGACGGGTTCAAGGCGTGGGATTTCCTTGGCCGCATCGGACTCCTGGATGGCGATGAGTTTTGCAAGATTGAGTCGGTCGGGGGAGGTTGACGGGTCGAGCCACGACAACCAGCGCTCGGGGACTGCGCGGGTGACGGAAGCCTTCAGCTTACCGAGGTAGCTGAGTTCCCCGGCGGATTCTTCGGTGGCGGTCTTCGAGGCGACGACTCGGATTTCCTCCAAGGACCCGAGGTGGTGGATCACGACCGCGCCGATCAGGAAGATCAATGCGGTGGGCACCAGTAAAAGCGGAAGGCGGAAGAGGATGCGGCGGAGGTCGAAGCGGTCTTCGCGATGCTCATCGGAGCGTTCGGCAAACGGGCGGGTGATGGTTTGCAGGATCAACCTCAGCAGGAAAAATGCGGCAACGAAAACCCCCAAGGGCAGCCCATAAATGAGGAACGGCGAGAGGCCGCCGGTCCACTGGATGGAGTATATGGGGGCGAGCTCCCAGGCACGGAATCCGAGCCATGCGCTGGAGGCGATCACCAGCGTGCCGACCATCATCCGCAGCATACCGCGCACAATCACATAGAACGCGCAAATCAGGAAGATCGCAATGATCGCCGTGCCGAGGCTGATCTGTGGAAGCGACTCGACCATGGGAGGGTTAGAGATTGCGCTGCTGGCGCAGCAGGTGATCGGTGACGACGAGTGTAGCCATGGCTTCGACGATGGGCACAGCGCGCGGCAGCACGCAGGCGTCGTGGCGGCCTTTGCCCTGGAGCTCGGTGTTTTCGCCGCCGGAGGTGACGGTTTCCTGGGACGTCATGATGGTGGCGGTGGGTTTGAAGGCGACGCGGAAGCTGATCGGCTCGCCATTGGAAATACCGCCCTGGATGCCGCCGGAGCGGTTCGTCACGGTGCGCACGCGGCCATCGACCATGCGGAAGGCATCGTTGTGTTCGCTGCCGGTGAGCAGGGTGCCAGCGAACCCGCTGCCGATTTCAAAGCCCTTGGTGGCGGGCAGTGACATCATGGCGTGGGCGAGTTCGGCTTCGAGTTTATCGAAGATCGGCTCACCGAGACCGGGCGGGCAGTTGCGGATGACGCATTCGATCACCCCGCCCACCGAGTTCCCTTCGCTGCGGATTTTCTTGATGTGATCGATCATGGCATCGGCCATTTTCGGATCCCCGGTGCGGACGATGTTCGATTCGATGTCATCGGCGGTGACGGTGGCGGGGTCGACGTCGGCCTTGAGGTGTTGGATGGTGCTGACCCATGCGAGGATCTCGATACCGGGGTGGCGGGCGTCGAGCACCTTGCGCGCGACGGAGGCGGCGGCGACGCGGCCGATGGTTTCGCGGGCCGATGAGCGACCGCCGCCGGATGGAGCGCGGATGCCGTATTTCGCGTCGTAGGTGAAATCGGCATGGCTTGGCCGGTATTTCACCGCCATTTCGTCGTATGCGCCGGGGCGTTGATCGGTATTGCGAACGACAATGGCGATCGGCGAACCGAGCGTGAGTCCATCGTGAATACCGGAGAGCACCTCGGCAGTGTCGGCTTCCTTGCGTGGCGTGACAATTTCCGACTGACCGGGACGGCGGCGGTCGAGTTGGGCCTGGATGTCTTCAAGCGAGACCGGGATCCGCGACGGGCAGCCATCAATCACCACCCCGACGCCTCCGCCATGCGATTCGCCGAATGTGTGGATGCGGAAAATTTCTCCAAAGGTGGACGACATGCCCGGAAGGTATCCGGGAACGGCCACCGGAAAAGCGGAAAAACCACGGGCGCTTGAAGGTCAATCCACCCGGCCCGATCCCACGGAGATGTTCATCATCGATTCGCACGCTCTCCGAGCAGCGATGCAAAGCGCGCGAGGGCGTCTTGATAGACCGGGGCGAGCGCGGCGTCGGGCTCGATGCGCGATCCGGGCACCGGTTGGCAGAACGCGGCCTCCAAGTCGGCGAGCGCATGCCCGGCGGCGACGGCGGCGAGAATGGCGGAGCCGAGTGCGGCGGAGTCTGGCGATTCCAGTCGTTCGACGGGTGCCTGCAACACATCGGCAACGATGCGAGCGATTCCGTTGTTTCGCGACGCGCCGCCGGTGAGTCGCACGCGCGACGGCATGGCGGCGGGATCGGCGGCGTGGAGGCGCATATTGAGAAACTGGCCTTCGAGGAGCGCGCGGATCTGGCGTGCCGGATTTTCGCCTGCCATGAATGCGGCGTCGCCTTGGCGGATCGGCCCGCTGAATTTCGCCAAGGGCGTGATCTCTGGGCCGTAGAAAGGCAGCATCAAGTCCTGGCCCGCGCGGGCCTGGCTGGCGGCAAGAGCATCGGCCTCAAAGGCACTCCAATCGACGCCGAGTTCATCGCGCAATGCTTCGCGTGCGAGCGAGCCATTGGCAAAGCAGACGAGCGCCATGCCACCGCCGCACGGGTTGCCGAAGATGTGGCCGATGCCGTCCATCCGCGATGCAACTCCATCGCTGGCGGAAAACCAGGTGTCACTGGTGCCCAGCGAGATCACGACATTGCCGGGTGTCGAAGCGCCCATGCCGACGAGTGAGGCCGGATTGTCGCCAGTGAAACACGCGACCCGACAATCGCCGGAGAATCCGTATTTCCCGGCGAAATACCCGGAAATCTTGCCGTGGATGTGGGTGGTCGGCTCGACAGGTGGCAGCTTGGTGGCGAGTTCCGGCGCGGTGTGGGCGAGCAGGTCGGCATCCCAGTCGTGGCGGGCGAGGTTGAGCAGGTTCATGCCAGCTCCATCGCCGGGGTCGATGGGTGCGGATTTCCCGGCGAGTATGGATGCGAAAAACGAACTGACTAGGTGGATCTGGCGTGTGTTTGCGTAGCCATCGGGATCGGTCTTGAAAAACCTGCGGATCTGCGGGCCGGTGAAGCGCTCGGTGGCCACCGAGCCGGTGCGCCGCAACAACTCGGCGGGGTCGGCGAAAGTGGCCGTGAGTTCGGCGCATTCGGCGGATGTCGAGTGATCCATCCAGATTGGTGCGATCGCGCGGCTGAATGCGGGGGCGAGTTGTTCAACGAGGGTTTTCGCCGGATCGAGCGTGGCAAGGCGCTCGCTGAAAGTGCCATCGAGATAGACCGATCCATGTTGCTGGCCGTCGCCGGAAATCACGCGGACTTTTGACAGATCCGCCTGGCCGCGCAACCGGGCAAACAGGAGGTCCAGCGCTTCCAACCACATCCGTGGATCGGCATGGACTTCGCCGTCTTTTCCGCCGGGAATGAATCCGTGCGGGGCTTCGTATTGGGGTAATTCCGCGCCGAAATTCACCGATTCGCGGGCAACGACCTTGCCGGATTCGGGATCGATGAGGATGGCGCTGATGGATTGAGTGGAGGCGTCAAGACCAAGGAACATGCCGGGAGGATGACAGGGGAAATCCGGCGCGGTCGAGGCGAATCGCACGGCTCATCAAGCTGGCATGGCGGGCGCGGGATTTCGCGAGAATTCCCTCCCCCGCCATGTCATCCGCGGCTTGCCAGTTCCGGGCGAGGCGCGCAGAGAAAAATCTCATGCATCCGGTGGCACGAAGTAGCCGGCAAATTTCTTGCTGCCGGTGACGCGGTGGTCGGTCTTGCGGATCGCAGGCTTCAAGGCCGCCTCGATTTCCTCATCCTCGTCGCCGGTTGCGGGGACGACGACTCCGGTCATCATGCGGTCGTAGAGCGCCAATCCGCGCACGGCGACGGCGATCTCCGCATCGGGAGCGAGTTCGAGGTCGCGGGCCGCGATCTGCGAGGCATACCAGGCGGCAAGGCAGATCTCGTCCTTCGCCTCGTCGGCGTATTGTCGCAAATCCGGGATTCTCACGAGGAACAACACGCGGTTGGGGTGAAGTTCGCACCATGCGGTGATGTTTTTCGGGCTATCGGACGAGGCACCATCCATCCATGCCTGCATCATGTGGGCACAGGAAAGGCCCGCCTCCTTTGCGCTCTCCGTGTTGCCATTTCCCGCGGTTGTGTTGGAGCGGCTCATGAACTGGTTGGCGGATTCGAATTCGCGGTGACCCGGGAGATTTGCCTCTTCGGCGCGCAATTTCGCGCCACCCGAAATGCTTCCGAGGACCGCCATCACGACCAGGATGATCGGGGTGGCGATCATGCCGCGCAGCAACCACAGCCCGCCGACCGGGCGTTTCGGCCGTTGGCGCAGCAAGGCATCCGCGCGTTGCGGGCCGATCCATGTTGCGAGGACGGGCTCGGTCACATCGATCCCGCCCGCCGCATTCCGCCAAAGCGCGCCGAGGGTGAAGAAGATCCCCCATGGGATCCCCCACCATCCCGTGGTCATCGAGAGCATCGACCAGCCGATTGCCGGACCCGCACCGGATTTTCCCGGAGCGATGTAGGTGATTGGCGAGCTTCTTCGGAAACTCAGGATGATGATGGAAACCACATACGGATAAATGACGAATCTGCCGCCTGCCGCGACCTCTTCGGCGACCTGCCTGATGTTCTTGCCCTGAGTTCCGGACGGGGCTTTTCCATCAATCGAAAACGGAGCATCCCATGCGGGCGCGGGGGCCGCAGGCTGCACCGGCATCGGTGGCGGGCTGGATGATGGCGGAGTCGCACCGGCGGATGGAGCGAGCCACTCGGAAAGCGGCTTCCAGTCCGCATCACCGGGAGCGGCACCCAGATCGGATGGCGACAGCGCGCCTTCTTGGATCATTGATTCCACCTTTCCCAAAGGGTGAGGTCCTTCAACTTGGCCGCCGCGGCTGATGTATATGTTCATGCGATTGTTTTGCGGCGTGCATTTTATCGTGCACCGAGAGCATGGCAAGGCTCTTGGAGGAGGGATGTCGTCACGGGGCCGCCTCGCTCACACCGACGCGGAAGAACTTGGGTGCCTGCTCCGGGCCTGAACTGACGGGCACCGATTCGGGAAACGGAACCCCCACCACTTCGATGTCGCTGCCGGGGTTCTCGCCGGTCAACACGGTGTGACCGTCGAGGCGATGGGTCCACGTCGCCAGATCCGCACTGAATTCAACCCGGTATATGAGGCCTGCCACCACGTGGTTTTTGCGTCTGCCGTAGACGGCCTGGAAAGGCGGATGGCCAGGTGCCGCAGCGGCATCCATGAGCAAAGGAACTCCCGTCCGCGTCACATCGCCGCCGGGCACAAACGCGAGCACACCGGGCCAGCCTGCTGTCGGATCGGTGCCAAAGGCGAACTCCTGGAGATTGGTCAGACCGTCGCCATCCGGATCGGCGTCTGGAGCGGGGTCTTCAAGTGGATTGTCAAAGAAACCGTCGACCCAGACGTCATAGGTCATCCCTCCGCCTGTGGC
Source organism: Luteolibacter sp. (assembly GCA_047921195.1). Taxonomy (GTDB): domain Bacteria; phylum Verrucomicrobiota; class Verrucomicrobiia; order Verrucomicrobiales; family Akkermansiaceae; genus Luteolibacter. The sequence goes on from JBLRWN010000002.1 coordinate 26,346, forward strand.
CGACCCGTGAATCGTCCAATTGAAGGCATCCGGGGCGGTATCGTTGTTCGCGATGGAAACCATGACCGACCAGTCCCCGGCAGATGTAGGTGTGACAGTCACGACCAACTGGGTGCCCGTCGAAGCCGCCATCGTGCCGGCTGGCTGGCTGTTGACTTGCACCGTGCAATTCGTGGCGGAGGAGATTGTCACGGGCGTGGTGATGCTCAAATCGGCGTTGCCGAGGTTCACGATTTCGTAGGTGAGTTGGGTGGTGGTTTCGACCATCGTGCCGGATACGGAATCGGTCCCATCATCCGTCAACACCGAACCATCGCGGGTCACATGCATTTTGGCGATTTGTGGGTCGACCGCGTAGGTGACTGAGAGCTTCGGATGATGAGCCGAATTGGTGGCTTCACCGCTGTGGAGATCGATATTGGTATTATTTCCCGTGTTGGTGGTTTTCACTCCAAAGCCATAGTTGGTCGCGGGCGTCGTCACCCAGCTCCGCACCATATCGAGACCCGCGCTGTTCAGCACGATGCTCGGCACGCTGCCATTTTCCGTTCCGGGTGCGGATTCAGATCCATAGGACGTATTCCCAACCAAATTATTGGCATTCGTCCACGTCGCCCCGGTTTCCGTCCACGAGTTGGTGATGTTGACGATGTTGACCAAGCCGGCATTTGTATTGCTTTGAACAAGGCCAAGAGACGCGGAGGTAATCGTCGCGGTCGAAGGGATACCCGAAAGATCAAAGCGCAGAAGGCCGAAACGCCGCAGGTTACTCTGACCCTGCGTGCGATCGAAGATGCTGAAGCTGGTGTCGGTGCCGTAATTGCTCCCGGTGGATGCCGCGTTGATCCAGGTATCCGCCACCGCAGTGAGGACCACGGTCGCGGAGCTGGATGCCACGCCATGCACCGTCCACTGATAGGGATTCTTTTCCGGATGGTTGTTCGCGATGGTGACCGTGAAGCTCCATGCGCCGGCAGATGCGGGGGTTGCGGTCAGGACGAGCCCGGTGAGGTTCGATGGCAGCACGGATGCGGTCGGCTGGCTGTCGATCAAGACCACGCAGTTGGTTTCATTGGAAATCACCGCGCTGCCGAGGGTCAGCGTGTCGGTTCCTCCGTTCGTGATATCGTAGTTCAACTTGGCCCCGGCGCCCACGGCGCTGCCCTCAAGTGCGTCGTATCCACCGAGCGCGATCGCGGTGGCGTTGCGGCTCACATCCATCTCCACAATCAACTCCGTCCACTGGGCATACAGCGTGTGGTTTGCGTCGATGGCCACCGGCGTGCCGGTGGTGATCAGGCTGCCTCCGCTCGGCGCGGTGAACCAGCCGTTGAAGCTGTGGCCATCGCGCGTGGTCGTCGCGAGCACATCGTAACTCGATCCATAAGTCACCAGCTTACTTGCGGGAACCGGAGCTTCGCCACCATTCGGATCGAAGGTGACCGTGTAGGTGTTTGCGGTCCATTTCGCGAAGAGTGCCACATCCGCGTTGGCGGTGTAGGTGGCGGCTTCGCCGTAGCTGGTTCCGCCGCCATCGGCCGCAGTGTTCCATCCGGCAAATGTGTATCCGGCCCTGGCAAGCCCCCCGCTATTGCTCGCGAGTGTGAGGTTCACATCATAAGTCTTCGTCTGGTTCGAGGGCGCGGTACCGGACGTCGCCTCGTTGCCATCGTAGCTCACCGTGTAGGTGTTGACGGCCCACTGGGCGTAGAGGGTGTGGTTTGCTGTGGCCGTGACGAAGGTGGAATCTGTGACCAGGCTGCCACCCGAGGCTGCGGTGAACCATCCGCTGAAGGTGTGGCCCGTGCGGGCAACGGATGCGAGCGTGCCGTAGGTGGCGTCGAATGAAACCGACTTGCTGGTCGGGCTCGGAGTGCCGCCGCCATTCGGATCAAACGTGACGGTGTAGCTGTTCGCCTCCCACTGCGCGTAAAGTGTGTGATTGCCTGCGATCGCCACGATGGTGGCATCCGTAACCTCCGTTCCTCCTGATGCCGCAGTGAACCATCCTCGGAACGCATATCCGATACGATTGACGGTGGCGAGGGCACCGTAGGCGGAATCATAGGTCACCGATTTGCTGATGAGGCTCGGCGAGTCGCCACCATTCGCGTCGAAGGTAACCGTGTAAGCATTGGCCGCCCACTGGGCGTAGAGATTGACATTGTCGGTGATTTGAAACGAGGCACCGGGCTGATAGCTCGTTCCCGAGCCGTTGGCGGTGGTATTCCAGCCCTCGAAGATATAACCCGTGCGCGTCAGGGAGCCGGTGTTATCAAGGACGGTGACCGTGTCGTTTTCATTGTAATTCGCTCCATCCACAGGCACCGCCCCCCCAGTGTTTCCATTGCCCTGATATCGGACCGTGAACCCGGCGGGAGCGGGTTCGACGGTGATGACCACCTCATCGGAGGTCTCGGTGTAGCCGTCGTTCGCCGTGAGACGCAGGGTGTAGATACCTTCGGCTGAAAAACTCGCGGTGGTTTCCAATGCGTTGATATTTGCAAAATTGACTTGCCCCGGGCCGCTCACCACCGACCACGTGGTGACAAGATCATCGCCATCGGCATCACTCGCGGCACCTGCGAGACTTGCGATGGCACTGGCATTGTTAGGACTTTCGGACTTGTAGAGGTGGCCTGCGGGCAGGCTCGCGGCAAGTCCCCATTTGTGGGCGAGGTAGCCTTCGATTTTCTGCTCGGTCGCGGCATCCTCGTTGCCGTCTGTAAAAATAAATTCGGAGTAGTAGCCGTCCCATGTGCGGCCGGCAGATGTTTTGAAGTATCCAAGTGAATAGACCTGCGTGCGGGATGTATTGGACTTGAATTTGAAAACGGATGCGGGCATCGGCAGCACCACATCAGAACTCACGGTTGCACCGTTTTTGAACGTCTGGTCATTGAACCGGTTGGTCGTGATGAAACTTGAAGTTCCACTATTACCCATCACGCGGAATTCCGAGTTGGTTCCCGGCCCGGAAAACAAAGCGGCATAACCACCGAACGTGGTATTCTCGCCTGTGGCGTTGTAGGTGACTGCATAGACGTTTTTCGCCGACATTGAGGGCGTGTCGAGACCCACGCTGTTGGAGCGGGAATTCGAACCAATCGACGGAAGGTTGTTCATCAACGGATCGCTCGCCTGATAGGTCGGCTGGTCTGTGGTGGTGCCACGTGTGGCATGGCGGTTCTTTCCGCTCTTGTCAGCCCACTGCGAAACCTTTCCACTATTGAGGGTGATGGTGGCGGTATCCGATGCGTCGAGCCACAGCTCCGGAGCGATTTGATGGGGTGACCAATCCTCGCCCGTGAAAAAGACCGTTTGATGCGGACCCGCATCGACGAGTGGAGGCGTATTCACCCTCAATGCCACGGTGCGTGTCGTGTTGCCACTACCGTTGGTGGTGTTGGTGAAGGTGACGGTGTCGTTGTAGCTGCCGGCATTCAGGGTGTTGGCGTTGCTGTTGATGGAAACCGTGACGGTGGTGCTGGCCCCGGAGGCGAGCGTGCCAGAGGTGGCGCTGAGGGTGACCCAGCCCGCGGTCTTTGCAGCCGTCCAGCCAATCGACGTGCCGCCGGGGTTGCTGAGGGTGTATTGGAGCGATGACGGCGAGAACGGGCCGCCGTGGTTGCCCGAGGCGTTCAAACCGTCCGTCCCTGTAACATCCAATGCGCCGGGGCCCAGGCCGTTGCCGGTGAGGTTGATGTCGAAGGGATTGCGGATTTCATCGTTGCTGGCGATTTGCAGCGCCGCCGTTCGGGTGCCGGCGGCACCCGGAGTGAAGGTGACGGTAAACGTGGTCGATCCACCGGGGGCCAGTGTCGTCGCGCCAATGCTTCCAAGCGCGAAGTCGGCTCCATGGGTGCCGCTCTTGCTGAGTGCGAGCCCGGTGAGATCCGCCGTGCCATCGTTCCGGATCGTGAACGTTCTCTCGGATGAACTACCCACATTGACGGAGCCGAAATCCACAGTGGAGGCCCCATCCGTCAGTCCCGTGCCCGCCGGTTGTTCGACGACGATCAGCGGTGAGGAGGCCGGGGTGAAAACCACCTGATCCACCCATGCGGCATCGGCATTGGCGTCCACGCTGCCGTCCTTGGTGTATCTCCACTCCACGACGTTGCTGCCGGTCGGGATATTGACGGTCCTCTGGACCCAATCGACATTGCCCGAAATCCTCGCGAGTGATCCGGTCTGTTCAATGCCATTGAGGAAAAAACGCAGGAAGTCGTAGTTCGTTTCGGATGACACCTTCCACCAGAACGTCATGGTTCCCGGGCCGACGATGGTCGTCTGCATGGCCGACGTCTGATTGTGGGTGATCAACCCGCTTTGTGCGGCATCGACGCCGTCTTTTGTGGTGGTCGTCTGGCGGAACCAGGGCGCATTGCCAGAGGTCGTCCAAATCAGGCCGGTGGTATCCAACGCATCGGCGAGAGGATCGTTGGTGATGGCAAAGTTAGACGCGCTTTGATCCGATTTCGTCGGCTGCTCGATACTGGTGATTTTCACTTTGTAGTCGTTCCCCAGCGTGATTCCCGAAGGAATCGCCCAGGCATAGGACCCATTGTTGGGCGTGCTGGTGGCGATGGTCGTATGCAGCGAACCGGCTTTGAAAAGCTCGATCTTCACATTGCCACCCATGGCGGAGCCCCAGATGATGTCGTAGGTGACTCCGGCGATCCACGATTCCCCACCACCGGGGGCATTGAGAAAGATCCCGTCTTCCGGGATGAAGTTGCCGGTGATGGTGTATTGCCCCAGCGAGCCGTAGACCGTGTAACCCGATGGCGTGGTGCTGAACGGATCGCCCGCACCGGTGGGCCTAACCACCAGATAATACCTTCCGGCGGGCACCGTGGTGGAAATCGATGCGTTGGTCTCGGCACCCGGGTTGTGTGACGCCACCAGCGTCTGGGATTCATTGTAAAGTTCGAGAAGGATATCGAGATTACCGCCCCATGTCTGGGTGTCGCAGCGATAGGTATTGGCATTGAAGGAGATCGATCCAGCAGCGGTGTTGAACGTGAAAAAGTCCGGGCTGCTCGTTCTTTCCACAATACCCGGCTGGTTTACCGGGGTGGTGACCCATGGCGTAGCGGTGCCGAATGTCGTTCCATGGTCGTCGGCGCGGTAGGTGATTTTCCCCGCAATGATGGCCAGATCGTCCTGGGTTTGGTTTCCAAGGTAATATTCGCCCTTGGACCACTGGGAGACATTCCGGTTGTATCCCGTGCCCATGATCGGCCCCCAGGATGGGGCCGTCGTCGTAGCGGCATGCCCGCCGTAGTATTCGGCTCCAGAGGTAAGACCATCGTGGGTGAGTCCCATGTTGTGCCCCATTTCGTGGGATGCGGCCTCGGCGGTATTGGCCGTGCCCATGGGAGTGACCCATGCAGGCTGGTATTTGGAGAAAAAGTCCGTTCTTCCGAAGACATTGACGTATGCGACACCGCCTGCGCCATCGTGTGGGCATGAGACCCCGTTCTTGTCTTTTGTCGGTGTGATCAAAAGCCATCCGACCTTGTTTTTATCGCCCGTGTAGTTGTCCGGATCATAGGTCACATCCGTGGTCACGTTCACATTGAAAGGTGCATAGTCCTCGGCAATCCGCTCCCAGATCCTGCGCATTTCTGTCTGTTCGGAAGCGCTGAAGGTGGTGCGATCGCTATCCAAACTCCATGGCAAACATTCCCAACGTGTCACACCGTAGCTGGTATTCCACTGTTTCCCCTCCACCACCGCACCATTGAAGTCGAGATAGATGTGAAAAGGCGCGCCGGGTTTGGAATTGTAAACGGGTGGCGCACTGATGGGCACCGACGTGGCAGACACCTCCGGGTCGGAGTCGGAGGTTTTTCCGGATTCCACCTCGACCGATTCGACGGATATTTCGCTTTCGGCGGGAGCATGATCGTCGTGATCGTGATCATGATCGTCGTGATCGTGATGCCCGCCGCAGCCCTCACACCCTTTTTCCGGGCAGACAATGTAGATTCCGCCGCCGTCATCCACCCGGAGGTGATGCTTGGCGTCGAAATCCGGGAATGTGATATCATGCAGCCATCTCATCGCCTTGCCCCTGGCCTTCGGGTCGAGGGTCTGGAGCTTGTCTTTCAACTGCCCCGCTGGAAGTTCCTCGAGCGCAAAGGGGTGGTTTTTACCAAAGTATTTGCGTTCGGGCTGTTGCGCGAGCGCATGACCGGCGAGAAGCAGACACAACACTCCGGTGAGGAGATGGGATGCGTTCATGTAGGGATTGGGGTTTTAGGGAACAAGCTAATGTAATGACAAAAAGCTTACATGCAATTCATCCAAATTCCACCGCATTCGGCAAGGGGAAAACTTCAATCGGCGAAAGGTCAAAAGCACTAGCGTCACGCGACCGTACACATCGGTCTTTGATCCCGCTCCGTCTGCGCACCAAAGACGGGAATTCCTTGTCCGCGGGCCATCGTGTGCTTGATTGAACATTGCCTGTGCGGATTTTTCATTTTGCGGGATGCGGATTTCGGGGGCAGGATCGGGAGCGAAACACACGCGCATGCTGAAGACCGCCGAAACGATTTCGAATTCCACACCGAGTGATCGCGAGCTGGAGGCGCTGGTGAGTTTGCTGGATGATGAGACCCCGGAGGTGCGCACGCGGGTGGCGGAGCGGTTTGCGGACGTGGGGTGTGGGGATCTGAGCGAGTGGCTGGCCTCGCGCGCGGCTCCCTTGGCGGCGGCGGATGAGGCGTTGCTTTCTGAATTGCTCGGGCCGTCGCGGCGCGCGGCACTGCGGCGCGAATGGGTGGTGCCGTCGAACGGTGCCGCCGCGCTGGCGGAGGATTGGGAGCGTACTGAGGCGCTGCTACGCGCGCTTTCGGACTTTTTGCACGATGGGGTTACCCTGCGCGAACCGCTCTCAGACGCCATCGACACACTGGCCGAGGAGGCGCAGCAGGCAGAGTGTGTGCTGGAAGAGGAACTGATCGAATTCCTGTTTGGTGAGGGCCGCTTTCAGGGCAACCGGGAGAATTACCACGACCCGCGCAATGCGGATCTCGCCTGGGTCGTCGCCGAGGGCATCTCGAATCCGATCGGCCTTTCGCTTGTGCTCATGCTGGTGGCCAAGCGGCTCGGCATGGATGTAGAGGGGGTGAACTTCCCGGGTCATTTTCTATGCCGCATCCACCTCGATGGCGAACCGTGGATCGTCGACTGTTTTGACGAGGGAAAACTGCATCGCCAGGGCGATCTGCTATCGGGAAATTCCGAACTCAACCGCCAGCAGAAACATCTGTTAGAAGCGTCGGCGGATGCCGGCACGATCCTCCACCGCCTGCTCAATAATCTGATCGTCGCGCTGCACCGGGCGGGTCGCGATGAGGACTGCGTGTTGGTGCGCGAGTTGCGCGAAACCCTGCTCTGAAGAAAACCCGTGCCCGCCACATGCATGCCATCACCAACGCCCGCCACGTCCGGATCCTCTCCGACCTGCACCTCGGGCACAAACTGAGCCGGGTGGAGGACGTGCGCTCGCTGCGCCCGCTTGTCGAAGGCGTGGACGTGGTCGTCTTCAACGGCGACACCTGGCAGGAGCTTGCGCGCGCGTTTCGCCCGCATGCGGAGACACAACTCCGTGCGCTTAAAGCCTTGTGCGCCGAAGTCGGCGCGTTTCCGGTCTTTCTATCAGGAAACCACGATCCGGGCTGGCAAGGCGACGGTTGGCTGGCGCTGGCCGATGGCAAATTGATCGTCACCCACGGCGACGCCTTGCTACCCAGCGGATCTCCATGGAAAAGGGAGATCATGGCAAACCCGGGCCGTGTCGAGGCGATCTGGAGCCAACACCCGAATGCGGGCACGGAACCTGCCGAACGCATCCGCCTCGCCCGGGCGATCGCCTCGGAGCTGCGGACAACCGAACACACCACAGGGCGATCCTTTCTCATGCGGGCCTGGGATGCGGCGGTGCCCCCGGGGCGCGCGTTGCGAATGATCGATGCATGGCTGCGGCAAGGCACCGAGGGGGCGCGTTTTTGCGAACGCTATTTTCCGAATGCGGAGGTTCTTGTGATCGGTCACTTTCACCGGGCAGGCTGCTGGCGGCGCGGCGACCGGATTGTCCTCAATACCGGGGCATTCGTCAGCCCCGGAAGAGCCTGCGTGGTCGATTGGTTCCCTGAGGAACGGCGCCTGTCATGGGCGGATGTCGACGAGTGCGACCCGCGGGCATTCCGCGTCGGCCGGGCAAGGGAGCATTGGAGGCTGTGACGCGTTTGCGGCGGGGTCTGCATTGAGCCGATTTCCCTTGCGGCGTTTCGGAGGATGGAGAAACTCATCAGTTAGTGAATCCAATGTGATTCCAATAACACACCCAACCCATCGCACCCCAAATCCATGCAAACCGGTCTTCCCCTTGTTGTCCCCGTTCTCGGTATTTTTGGACTTTTTCTGGCTTGGCTCATATTTCGCAACATCATGCGGCGCGACGGCGGGCAGGGAGTGACGGCGGACATCGCCGAACAAATCCACCAAGGAGCAATGGTCTTCATGAAGCGCGAGTTCCGCATCCTGATCCCCTTCACGGTGCTGGTAGGAGCGATCCTGTTCTTCAAGGATCGCGACGAGGCGGTCGCCTTCTTCATCGGCGCGATTTGTTCGGCGGCTGCCGGATTCATCGGGATGTATACTGCCACCAAGGCCAACGTGCGCACTGCGATTGCGGCGCGCGACGAAGGAGCCTCTTCGGCATTGATGACCGCGTTTTCCGGCGGCTCGATCATGGGGCTCACCGTCGCCTCGATGGGCCTGCTGGGCATCGGTGGTCTGTTTCTTTTCTTCAGCGAAACCGAGCACGACATCCATGTGATTCACGGATTTGCCATGGGGGCGTCGCTGACCGCGATTTTCTATCGTGTGGGCGGTGGCATCTTCACCAAGGCGGCGGACGTCGGGGCCGACCTCGTGGGCAAGATCGAGGCGGGCATTCCCGAGGACGATCCGCGCAACCCCGGGGTGATCGCGGACAACGTCGGCGACAACGTCGGTGATGTGGCGGGCATGGGGTCCGACCTGTTTGAAAGCTACTGCAACGCACAGATCGCAACGATGGCGATCGCGGCGACGCTCGGCGTCACCACCACGGCCGAACTGGCGGCTGGCGCGGGCGAGGAGTCGCGGGCGGCATTGATGTTCCTGCCGCTGGCGCTGGCGGCCGTCGGGCTGCTGTGTGCGGTGCTGGGCATCGGGATTGTGAAGCTCGCATCCACGAACGAGCCGGCCCGCGCATTGCGCATGGGCACGCTTGGCGCGGCAATTCTGTTCATTGGTGCGGCATGGCTCACCAAGATGGGCCTCGGAGTGGATGCCAAGGTGTGGCTTGCGGTGCTGGCCGGCTCAGTCGGCGGCATGATCATCGGCCTCTCGACCGAATATTTCACCGGTGGAAAACCGATGCGGTCGATTGCCAAAGCCGGCACCACCGGGGTGGCCACGGTGATCATCAGCGGACTTGGTGTGGGCTTGCTCTCGGTGGTGATCCCGCTTCTCACCGTGGCGATGGTGATCCTTACAGCGAGCCAGTGTGCCGGGCTCTACGGCGTCGGGATCGCGGCCGTCGGCATGTTGGCGACGGTCGGCATCACCATGAGCATCGATGCATACGGACCGGTGGCCGACAATGCGGGCGGCATCGCCCAAATGTCCAACTTCGGGATTGAGACGCGAAAAATCACCGACTCTCTCGATGAAGTGGGCAACACCACCGCCGCCATCGGCAAGGGATTTGCAATTGGCGCGGCATCGCTCGCCGCGCTGGCGATCATCGCAGCGTTCATTGCCGTTGTCCGCGGAAACAACCCGGATTTCAGCCTTGAGCTCTCCGATCCCAAGGTGATCACCGGGATTTTCCTCGGCGGTCTCTGCCCGTTCCTAGTGAGTGCGATCTGCTTGTTTGCCGTGGGCGATGCCGCCGGTGAGATGATCGAGGAAATCCGACGCCAATTCCGCGAGATCCCCGGGCTGCTAGAAGGTAAGGCAAAACCCGACTCCGCGCGCTGCGTGGACATCGCCACCACGGCCGCCCTCAAAAAGATGATCCTTCCCGCGGCGATCGCGGTGGGGGCTCCGGTGTTTGTCGGCTTCATCTTTGGTGCGGCCACGCTCGGCGGCATGCTGATCGGCGCACTGCTCGGCTGCGTGGTGCTCGCACTCTTCATGGCCAATGCCGGCGGGGCGTGGGACAACGCGAAGAAATTCATCGAACATGGAAACCACGGCGGAAAAAACTCCGAAGCTCACCACGCCGCCGTCGTCGGAGACACCGTGGGCGATCCGCTGAAGGACACCGCCGGCCCGTCGATGAACATCCTCATCAATGTGATGGCCATCGTCTCGCTTGTGATCGCGCCGCTGCTGAGTGTATGAGACGAGCGATTCGCCCCGCGACAGCCGTGCGCGACCAGACCAAAACCATCGATCAAAAGCTAAAGTGTTGCGCTCCAAATTGACATCATACGTCGTGACCGATTTGTGACTGTATTGAGATGCTTCAAGAATCCGCGCAAAATAATTTTTGTTTCCAGCGTTTCACACCGCGCCCCCGCGGCTGGCAATTTTTTCGAGCAGGCGCGGTGCGTCGAGGATGGCGAGGTAGGGCATCGGGTCGACATCGTCGCGCTGCACGACATAGCTCGTGAGCTGGTCTGTACAGGATTCGAGGAGCTCGGCGGGATTCCAGGGCTTGGCGAGGTAGTGATTGAGCCCTGCTTCATTGACTGCCTTGATGGTGTCCTGATGGCCGGCCTGACCGGTGAGGAGCACCTTGCGGGTGTTGCGATATTCCGCCACCTCGTGGATGCGGGTGAGGAATTCGACGCCGGATTCGCCGGGGAGCCGGTGGTCGCAGAGGATCAGGCCCGTGAGGATGCCGCGGTTGGCGAACTCAGCGAGCACGGCGGAGGCGTCGGCGGTGTCTCCGGCGGATTCGATTTCGAAGTATTCTTCCAACGGGCGGAGGTCGCGGAGGATGGCTTCGCGGACTTCGGGTTCGTCTTCAACGCAGAGGATGGCGATGTTTTTCATGGCAGGTTTTCAGGTGGGGTGGTCGGGAGCAGGGTGGTGAACCGGGTGCGCCCGGGTTCGGATTCAAAGGAAATGCGTCCGCCGTGGTTGGCGATGAGCGTTTTGCTGATGGGCAGGCCGAGGCCGAGGCCGAATTCGATGCGGCCGGCCCGTGTGGTGAACCGGCTTTGGAACAGGCGCGGCTGCACCTCGGGCGGGATGCCGGGACCGTGGTCTTCGATGGCGATTTCGATCAGGCCGTCGCTTTCCCGGTATCGGGTGTGGACGTCGATCACGCCCCGACCGTCCATGGCCTGGATCGCGTTGATCAGTAGGTTCGTCCACACCTGTTCGAGTTGCGACGGCATGCACCTGGCGGGTGGCAGTTTTCCGTATTCCTTGTGGAGGTCGATGTCGCGCAGGTGGTTGCCGAGCAGAATGACGACGTCCTCGATCGTCTGGTTGATGTCGATGCCGCTTTGCCATTCCTGATCGTCCCGGGCGTAGACCTTGAGCGAGCGGACGAGTTTCGAGATTCGGCGCGAGCAGGTTTCGAGATTGCGCAGTGATCCACCGAGTTGGCCGCCGCGGCGGATGCGGTCGAGCGCATCGCTGCGTGTGAGTTGCTTGCTTTTGCCGAGGAGCGCTTCGATTTCCGCGTGGCTGCGGATGCCTGCGGCAAACAATCCGTCCGCGAGCATGCGGTCGTCGTTGAGCGCGGTGGCGAGGGCGCTGCGAATCTCGCGCTCTTCACGGGTCGAGAGCGGCAAACGTTCCATGGCCATGCGCAGGGTGTCGGCCGTGGCTTGGAAGCCGGACGAGTTTTCAAACAGGTGGACGAGGTCCTCGCGCAGGTGATCGCTGGCGCGAAGGATTGCGGCGACCGGGTTATTGAGCTCGTGGGCCAGGCCCGCCGCCAGCGTGCCGAGGGTGCTCATTTTTTCCGATTCCACCAAGCGTTCCTGGGCCTCGCGGAGGTCGGCCAGGGTATTTTCGAGCTCGGATTTCTGCTCGGCGAGCTGATGGTTCAGCGTGCGGTTTTTGATCAACAACTGCGCGGTGCGGCGGTTGCGGCGGGCCATTGAGCGCAGGATCACACCGATCAAATGTCCGGCAAATTCCGGGCTCTCATGGATCGCGCGGCGGATCTCCGCTCGTTTCAATTGCAGCATCGTGCATTCGGTGCGGGCGCGGCAACTGAAGAAAATCGGGCTCTGGCGGTAGAGCGACATCAGCCCGACGATGCGGCCCGCTGATTCCGAGTGGAACACAAGATCCTCCCCTTCCACCACACGGAACAACTCGACCTGGCCATCGAGGATGATCCAAATGCCTGAGGAATCGTCGCCCTCGCGGGCAAAGATCTGCCCGGGCTCGATGTGGATGCGCTCCGGATTATCGAACATCCGGTCGATTTCGCCGATCATCGCCTCTTCAAGCTCCTTGTCGGGCGTATCCGGCGAGCCGAGCACCGAATCCTCGAACACCTCGTAGCGGCCGCTCGCGCGGATCAGGCTTTCACGGGCACTGGCAAGCGTGCCCGATACGAGTGACAGATCGAGCAGACCAATCATGCTTTCTAACAAATCCGGAGCATGAGCGATGACGAATCGTGTGAGCTGCTCGCGCAGCACGATCGCCAGCCTGGCATCATCATCCGCATCGATCACCGCGTCGAACTGGCTGGGGCCGTTCTCCTCCCCCACCCCGCCGACGCGAACGACGCGCGTGGCGGTGTTGCCGGCATGATCACGTAGCGCCCTCAATAGACCGGTCGCCTGATCGATCGTCGGCGCGAGGATGAACGCCAATGGCGCATTCGCCACCATTTCCACCACCACCGGCACGTCATGCCCGACGGTGAGGCGCTCGAGCCGTTGCTTCAACGGTTCGGCGTCCGCACGGTTCGCGGCGAGGCAGAGGATGGGCGGATTCATGGACGAGCGGCGGTTTTATTGCAAGCCGGCGAGGCGCACGAGATGTGGCAGCAGCAGATAGAGCACTCCGATGCCGACGAAGCCGATGATCAACCCGCCTTTCGCCATATCGCCGGTGCGAATCGCGCCGGACGCGTAGGCGATGGCGTTTGGCGGCGTGCTGATCGGCATGCTCATGGCCAGCGAACAGGCCATCGCGACATAGGCAACGGTGGCCACCGGACCGGAATCCGTAGACGTCGCGATTGCCACAGCCATCGGCGCCAGCAAGTTGGCGGCCGCGCTGTTAGAGATGAAGGTGCTGAGCAGCAGGGCGGCGAGCGCCAGCACACCGCCGATGAACATCGGCGGGATGTCCTGCCAGTCGATCAGGCCGACGACCCATGAATCGAAACCGGATACCCCGACACCGCGACCGAGCGCGATCCCACCGGCGACGAGCCACAGCACGTCCCACTCCATCGAGCGGAACTCCTTGGTGTTGATCACACCGGTGGAGAGCAGCACGGTCACCGGAATCAATCCGACGATGAACGAATTGATTCCGTGCAGGCTTTCGGTGACCCACAGGCCGATCGTGATGATCGCGGTGATGTAGTAGATCCACGCGGGCCTGGATTTTACCCAGGCGGATTTCATCGAGAAATCGATGCTCACGGTTTTCGTGCGGAAGCAAAAGACGAGGACCAGCCAGGTCATGAAGAGCAGGACGATGGTAAGCGGCACGGCGAAAACCATCCACTGCGAGAACGTCACGGATCCCGCCTCACCCAGTGCGGCGATGCTGATCGCGTTTGGCGGGCTGCCGACCGGGGTGCCCATGCCGCCGATGTTGGCGGCGAACGGCACACCAAGCGCAAGCGCGACCCGCAGCTTGTCCCCCTTTTCGAGGCGGTGGATCAGCGGCAGCACCACGGCCATCAGGGTGGCGGTCGTCGCGGTGTTGCTCATCCACATCGACAGGAAGCCGGTGATCAGCATGATGCCTAACAGCACCCGCGTCGGCTTGGTGCCGAACGGTTTCAACATCAGGGCGGCGAGGTTTTTATCGAGCCCGAATTTCGCCGCGCCGTTGGCAAGGAAAAATCCGCCGAGGAAGAGGATGAGCACCGGATCGGACAAAGTGGCGAAATACACCGCGAATGCCGGGGCGGATCCGGCGGTGAAGCCATCGGCCATGCCCCACATCAGATCCTCCGACGCGTTGCTCATCGTGAGCACCAGCATCAGAATCACCAGCGAGGAGGTGGCGAAGAGCGGGATGGCCTCGCTCACCCAGAGGATGACGGCGAGGAGGAAGATCGAAAGCAGGCGGTGGCCCGCTTCCGAGAGACCGGGGATTTCAAGAAACCAAGGAACCAAATACCCGATGACGGCGATAACGAGGGCGATGTTGCGACGATTGACTAACGATGTGGCCGGATTCATAGGCACGGGTAGTGAAGGCAGATCCCGGGAGGATCTCAAGCTGCCAAGAGGATTCGCGCAGGGAATGGCATCATGAGGTCAAATTTCCCCGGGAAATCCCGAGCCCGGATCTGGTGCACCGGCGGGCGGCGGGCCACCCCACTCAATAGCGCGAAACCTCCGGGTCGATGAGTTGCGACCATGCATCGATTCCGCCCGCCATGGAAAACGCGCGATCGATCCCATGTTGGCGAAGAAACCGCGCCGCGCGCAGCGAGCGCATGCCATGGTGGCAGGATACAACCACTCCGCGATGCGCATGCTCACGGAGCGAGTCGAGCGCGCTCGGGAAATCGCCGAGCGGAATCCAACGGGCGCCGGCGATCCGGCAAATTTCCAGCTCATCAGCCTCACGGCAATCGATCACCACGGGCGCGGTTTCATCGCCCGATGCCAGCCAAGCGGCGACGTCCATCGGCGTCACTTCCTCGACGCAGGACGGATCCGGCAGGGGGTGATCGCGCATGCTCATTCGACGATCACGGGAGTGCCGACGGGGGTGTGTTCAAAAAACTTCTCGGCCATGTGGTGCGGCATCCGCACGCAGCCGGCCGAGGCCGGGTAGCCCGGAAGGTAGCCGGTATGCAGGCCGACCGCGCCATTGAAACGGATGAAATTCGGCATCGGCGCAGGAACAAACCTCGCCCCCGGTGGTGGCACCGGCTTTTCGCGGATGTCGACGCTGTCATCGATCACCTCCCCTGCCGAATTCTTGAAGACGCCATAAAGGTTCGACTGGTGGTTCTTGCTTTTATCGGAGACGCGGTAACGCCCCGGCGGCGTCCCTTTGTCCTCGCGTCCGCTGGAGATGCGGGAGACGCCGACTAACTCGTCGCCTTTGTAAAAGTATGCCTTCTGCTGGGCACGGTTGATGCGGATCAACGGGCTGCCCACGACGCCGTCGCCAGCCCAATACGAGACATCATCGGGAATCGCGGGCGGTGGATGGTGGGGCCCGCCGGATGTCGACTGGCGGATTGGGCCACCAATACCCGCAAGGTAATCGCCGCGGGTTCCAACCTCGGGGGCGCACGCCGTGATCAGCAGCGCAACCGTGGCAACTATTGATGCAGGGTGGATAAAACGTTTCATGTATGCGAAACATCCATGCCCGAGCTTTGCCTTCCGGTCAAGCGATACCCAACAGGCGGATTCAGGATGCGGGTTTGACGCGGACTTCGCATGACATTACAGAACCCGGCGGAATGATCCTTGAAATCATACAATACGGACACCCGGTGTTGCGTCAGAAATGCCGCAAGGTGGAACAGGTCGACGACGAGATCCGGAAGCTCGCCGCCGACATGATCGAAACCATGGAAGACGCCAATGGCGTCGGCCTGGCAGCCCCACAGGTGGCACGCGACATCCGGCTTGCGGTAATCGACGTCTCCCACGATCCGGAGTGCGTCTCTTATCTCAAGGTGAATGGAGAGGACGCGGACTTGGCGTCGATCATGCCGCTGGTTTTCATCAATCCGGAGATGGAACTCGGCAAGGATCATGAATTCGAGACCGAGGGATGCCTGAGCATCGAGGACATCCGCGCCGAGGTGCGCAGGCCCACCGACGTCCGCGCCACACTCCCGCAGCTCGACGGCTCGGTGCTGGTGGTCGAGACCGACGGCCTGCTCGCGCGGGCGCTGCAACATGAAATCGACCACCTCAACGGCATCCTGTTTACCGACCGCCTGAACGCGGCCTCGAAGGTGTCGATCAAAAACCGGCTCAAGCGGCTGCTCGCGGAAAACGGCTTCCGGTGATCGGCTGATGCGGAACCCGGATTGGCGATGATTAGGCCGGACAGCCGCGTATCAATCCATGCTTGCCCGGCACCGCGCTCCCGGTTTAAACGCGCGGCGACATGGCAAAGAAACCAGTGGTATTGATCATTCGCGACGGCTGGGGTGTGAACCCGGAGGGCCCCGAAGCCGCACAACAAAAAGGCGACGCCACCGTGCTCGCAAACACCCCGTTTCACGACGAAATGCTGGCCAGGTACCCGAAAGGATTCGTTAGCGCATCCGGCATGGACGTCGGGCTGCCGGATGGGCAGATGGGCAACTCGGAAGTGGGCCACCTCAATCTCGGTGCCGGGCGCATCGTCTATCAGGATCTCACCCGCATCAACAAGGCGATCTCTGATGGCGAATTGGGTGGAAATCCGGTTTTCAAACAGGCCATGGATGCCGCGAAATCCAGCAGACTCCACTTCATCGGGCTGGTCTCCGATGGCGGCGTGCACAGCCATCAGGACCAATTGCTCGCCATGGTGAAGCTCGCCAAGGAAGCCGGTGTTTCCGACATCATGATCCACGCCATTACCGACGGGCGCGACACCTCACCCACCGGTGGCAGAGAATACCTCGCCCATGTCGAGGATGAGGCCGCGAAGTCCGGAGCCAAGGTGGCCACCGTGATCGGCCGTTATTTCGCGATGGACCGCGACAAGCGCTGGGACCGCGTGAAGCTCGCTTGGGACGCCATCGTCCTCGGCAAAGGCGAGGCGAAAACCGTGCTCGCTAGCGAGGCCGTCGCCGATTGCTACGCGACACTCAACAAGACCGATGAATTCCTGCCGCCAATGATTTTCTGTGAGGCCGACGAGCACCGCGTGCGCGATGGCGATGTGATCCTGTTCTTCAACTTCCGCGCCGACCGCGCCCGCGAGCTGTCCGACGCGTTTCTCAACGACGACTTCGCCGGATTTGACCGCGAATTCCATCCGAAGGTCCGTTATTTCACCCTCACCGAATACGACGAGAAATACACCTGCCCGGCGATCTTCGCACCCGAGAAGCTGGAAATGACGCTGGGCGCAACCGTCGCCGCCGCGGGCCTCAGCCAGATGCGCATTGCGGAGACCGAGAAATACCCGCACGTCACTTATTTCTTCAACGGCGGCGAGGAAACGCCAAACCCGAGTGAGGAACGGTTCATCATCCCGTCGCCAAAAGACGTACCAACCTACGATTTCAAACCCGAAATGAGCGCCCCGGAAGTGACCGATACCGTGCTCGCCCAACTCGGCAATCACGACCTCGTCATCCTCAATTTCGCCAACCCCGACATGGTCGGCCACACCGGCGTCGTCGATGCCGCGATCAAGGCGTGCGAAACCATCGACGCCAGCGTCGCCAAAGTCTGTGAAAAAACCCTCGCGCTCGGCGGCAAGCTGCTGATCACCGCCGACCACGGCAACTGCGAGATGATGCGCAACCCCGACGGCTCGCCGAACACCGCGCATACCACCAACCTCGTCCATGCGGTTTATGTCGCGGCCGATGCCGATCAATATCATGTCGGCAATGGCATCCTCGCCGACATCGCCCCCACCCTGCTCGACATGCTCGGCGTGGCGAAACCCGCGCAAATGACCGGAAAAACGCTGCTCATCCCGAACGCGTGAGCCAATTCAAGCCTGCCGGAAAAGCCCAGCGCTGGAGTAGCGTTTGGAGCTCCTTCACCCCAACACCGCGCGGCGAATGCGGCCGGGCGGGCGGGTGAGGAAACGCTTGGCGAGCTCCTCGAATTGCTCGGAGAAGTCGGTGAGGTGGATTTCCAGCGCACCACCGTCGGCACGGTCATGGAGTAGGCCTTTCCCGGCAAGCATCGCCTGGAGGTGCTCGGCACAGGTCGTTGCGGAATCCACCAGGCGGACGTCGGTTGGCAGGATCTCCCGCAACAACGGAATCAATAGCGGGTAATGCGTGCAGGCCAGCATCAGCGTGTCGATTCCCTTGTCGATCAATGGGTCGAGATATTTCCGCAGCACATCCTTGGTCACACTTTCTTCAAGCCAGTTCTCCTCGATCAAGGGCACCAGCAACGGAGCCGCCACGCCATGGATCATCACACCGCGACGGCGGGTCGCGAGCGCGTGCTGATAAGCATGCGACGCGATCGTCCCCCGCGTGGCGATGATGCCGATCCGCTCCGCAGCCGGGTCCGCCAAGGCGGCCTCAACCCCCGGTTCGATCACCCCCATCACAGGCACGGGACAGCTTTTCCAGAAATCCGGCTCGGCGTGGGCGGTCGCCGTGTTGCAGGCGACTACGATGGCCTTCACGCCTTTGTTGAGCAGAAAATCCACATCCTCCGCGGCGAACTGCCGGATGGTTTCGGGACTTTTCGACCCGTATGGCAGGCGCGCGGTGTCGCCAAGGTAAACCACATCCTCGCCGGGCAACAGGTCCTGCACGGCGCGCACCACGGTAAGCCCGCCGACGCCGGAATCGAAGATGCCCAATGCTGCCTTGTTCACGGGCGGAATTCTTTGCGGAAGCGGATCAAGATCAACCACCAATCACGGCAATTTACCGAAACGCGCCTTGCAATCCACATCGTCACACGGATGCTCGCCAGCTCGAACCACCCGCATCGCCATTGGAAACAACACGCCCGGTCCTGAAACTCACCATCGCATACGACGGCCGCCCCTACCAGGGATGGCAGTCGCAAACAGGCGGCAATACGGTGCAGGATCACCTCACCCGGGCCATCTCGGATGTCGCCAAACAGCCGATCAAACCGCACGGCGCAGGCCGCACGGATACCGGAGTCCACGCGCACGGGCAGGTCGCACATTTCACCCCGCCGCCGGAGTTGACGATGAACCCCTGCAACTGGGTCCCCGCCATCAACACCAAACTGCCGCCAACCATCCGCGTGATCGATTGCGCGGAAATGCCACCGGATTTCCACGCCCGGTTCTCGGCCACGGGGAAAATCTATCACTACGACATCCGCACCGACCCGGTGCTGCCTCCCCTCATGGCCGGGCTGGCATGGCACCTGCCGCGCCTGCTCGATGCGGACCTGCTCGCCGAGGCGCTCCGCTTGTTCCAAGGCCAACACGATTTCCACGGGTTCGCCGCGTATCGCGGAAATGAAAAACCCGGAATGGACTGGTGCCGAACGATCCGCCGCGCGGAGGTGACCCCGCTGGAAAACGGATACCGCATCACCTTCGAGGGCGATGGATTCCTCTACAAAATGGTGCGCCTGCTCACCGGCGCCGCCGTTCACACCGCCCAAGGGCGGATGCCGCTCGCAGACCTCGCCGCGCTGCTCGACCAGCCCCCGGGGCTTCCCCATGGAAAATCCCCGGTCTGCGCTCCCGCCGACGGGCTTTACCTCGACAAGGTGATTTATTGAAAGCGCCCTTCGCGCTTGCGAAAGCCGCCGAATGAACGTTCCTTTGGCCCGCAATGATCGGCAGCAGGCCCGCAACATCCTCCGCACCCTCCCGCCGTGCTCCGGCACTCGACGGCATGTCGCCGATGGATGTCGCCCGATCACTCCAACATCTCGACGGTCTGGTCTTTTTCGACTCCGCGGGAAACCTCGCATCCGGCCAGCACAACGCCGTCTCACTCATCGCGGCCCGCCCCGTCGCCATTCATCGCGGGTCGATCCATGCCGCCCACGATGTCGCCCGCCTTGAAGGTATGATTGAAGCGGCAGGTGGCGGAGCCGCGATCGACCAAGGGATCCCCGCCGGCGGCCTGTGTGGCTGGGTGGAATACGAAGGGGATTTCGTGTTTGGCGATTACCCCGAGATGTTGGTGTTCCGCCACGCCGACTCGACATGGTGGGAATCCGGAAACCTTTCCGAATCCCTTCGTGAACCGGGCCCGGGGAATGCGGTTGCCATCAGCGACCTCCGCGCCCGCCGCGACCGCGAGTGGTTCCTCAACGGCGTGCGCCGCATCCGCGAATGGATCGCCGCGGGGGACATCTATCAGGTGAATCTCACCCAGTCGTTCGACGCCACGGTTCACGGTGGCTCGCTGATCGGGCTTTACGAAGTGCTGCGCGAGGTGTCGCCCTCCCCGATGGCGGCATGGCTTTCCCTCGACGGCCGCGAAGTGCTGAGTTCGTCTCCCGAGACGTTCCTCCGGTTCTCCGGCCGCGCCGTCGAGACCCGCCCGATCAAAGGCACCCGCCCGCGATTTCCCGACCCCGACGAAGACACCCGCTCGGCATACGAACTGCGAACCAGCGCCAAGGAAATCGCCGAGCTGGTCATGATCACCGATCTGTTGCGCAACGACCTCGGACAAGTCTGTGATTTCGGCAGCGTCGAAGTGACCGAAATGCTCAGCCTCGAATCGCTCGGGCAAGTGCACCACCTCGTTTCAAGCGTGCACGGGCGGCTTCGCGAAAACCTCGGCCAGGTCGCCGCCATGGCATCCTGTTTCCCCGGCGGAAGCATCACCGGCGCCCCGAAAAAACGCGCCATGGAAATCATCCGGGAGCTCGAGAACGAATCCCGCGGCCTCTATTGCGGCGCCATCGGCTGGTTCGGATACCACGGCGAAAGCGCTTTCAACATCGCCATCCGAACGATGATCCGCACAGGAAACCACCTGCAATGCCAGGTGGGCGCCGGCATCGTCGCCGACTCGCATCCCGCCATGGAATACGAGGAAACCCTCCACAAGGCAACGGGGATGATGCTCGCCATCCGGCATTTCAACGGCTCGTAAAAAATTGCCGCCACCGGCCCAATGTTCGAGGGGATACGCAGGGGGGGATAATGGATTGGGCCGATGGCGATCCATGAAATATGGAATCAATCCCACACCTTCGCCATTACGCGATGATGTGATCCGGCCCATCCGGGATTCTGGGGTTGAGCGATCACAACGCCCGCCCCATCATCGCCGCAATGCGTGACGACACCCGGGCTTGGATCGACGGCGACTTTCGCCACTGCTGGCATCCGTTCACACGCCAGAACGAATGGTGCGCCCCAGGACACGAACCCGTGGTGATCCGCGAAGGGCGGGGCGCATGGCTCATCGACACCGAAGGCCGCAAATACCTCGACGGCAATTCATCGATCTGGACGAACATCCATGGCCACTGCCACCCGAAACTCGTTGAAGCGGTGTGCAATCAGGTCGCGAAGCTCGCACACAGTTCGTTCCTCGGCTTCACCCACCCGCTCGCCATCGAGCTCGCCGAAGCATTGTGCGCCTTTTTCCCGCCAAACACACTTGAGCGGGTGTTTTATTCCGACGACGGCTCCACCGCCATCGAGTGCGCCCTGAAAATGGCCCTGCAATACCGGCAGTTGATCGGGCAATCGGAAAAACGCGGATTCATCGCCTTCGAAAACGGCTACCATGGCGACACGCTGGGTGCCGCGTCGATCGGCGGCGTGAGCCGGTTTTTCGATCGATTTACGGGATTGGGACACCAAACCCACCGCGTCCGTGCCATGGATGATCTCGCAACATTTGATCCCGAAAACATCGCCGCATGCGTGATCGAGCCGATCATCCAAGGCGTCAATCAAATGCGCCCGTGGCCGCAAGGCATGCTCCGCGAACTCCGCACCTGGTGCGATGCGAACGACGTGCACCTCATCCTCGATGAGGTGATGACTGGATTCGGCCGCACCGGCGCCATGTTCGGCTGCCACCTTGAAGATGTGGTGCCGGATTTCCTCTGCCTCGCCAAAGGCCTCACCGGCGGCGTCATGCCGATGGCCGCCACGCTCACCACCGGCCGCGTCTACGATGCCTTCCTCGGCGGCGCGGACCGCGCATTTTACTACGGCCACAGCTACACCGCCAACCCTCTCGGATGCGCGGCCGCTCTCGCATCGCTGGAAATCTTCCACACCGAGCGCGTCTTGCAAAAACTCCCGGAAAAATCCGCAGCCATGACGGCACAGCTCGCCGACCTCAAGGCAGCCCACCCACTCGTTCACGATGTCCGCCAGATCGGCATGATCGCCGGGATCGAACTCCGCCGCCCGGACGGGGAACCCTTCCCCATCGAAGAAAGATTCGGCGAACGCATCTGCCAAATCGCCCGCGAATCCGGCCTACTCACCCGCCCAATCCTCGACACGATCGTCCTCATGCCCCCACTTTGCGTGACCTCCGATGAGACCGGAAAAGCGGTCGCTGCGATCCAAAACGCCCTGGAAAAAATCTGATCTTTCCACATTTTCCACTTGCACACCCAGTCCCCACTCCTTAGGGCGGCTTCGCCCGAAACCTAGCATGTGCCTATGAGTAACCCAACAGAACACATCAAAAAAACCCTGATCCGCCTGACCGCAAGCCTCACGCTCGTCGTCTGCGCCTCCTGCGGCAACGCCACCAACTCGAAACCCGAGGAGGTGATTCCGGGATACAAAGTGAAAGACGTGGAAACCGGCAAGGCATCCTGGTACAGCGTCCGCACCAACCGCGGATACTCGACCGCCAGCGGCGAACGCCTCGACGAACGCGCGCCAACCGCCGCCCACAAAACCCTCCCCATGGGAACCAAAGTGCGCGTCACCAACCTCGTCAACGGCAACTCCGAAGTCGTCCGCATCAACGACCGCGGCCCCTTCATCAAGGGCCGCATCATCGACGTCACCATCGGCACCGCCGAAAAACTCGGCTTCGTCCGCAGCGGAGTCGTCCCGGTCAAAGTCGAAGTCCTCAAAAAAATCGACGACGAGTAAAACACGCGAGCCACCCTTGTCCGTGACACGGGCGTCTCGCCCGCAGCCTCGTCTGAGGAAATAATCACGGTTTGCCATTGCAGCGTCACCCGCCTAAATTGGCCGCCCGCATGAGCAACACCGCCGATCGCTACTCCGAACACGTCCTCCACACCTACGCCCGCTTCCCCATCGAACCGGCGAGCGGATCCGGCGTACGCCTCGAGGATCGTTCCGGCCGCGTGTTTCTGGACTTCTGCATGGGCATCGCCACCTGCTCGCTCGGGCATGCCCACCCCCGCCTTATCACAGCCATCCGCGATCAAGCCGCCACGCTGCTCCACTGCTCGAACCTCTATCACATCCCGCAACAGGCGGAACTCGCCGAGGAAATCAACACCCACCACGTCAAACTCCCCGGAAAACTCTTCTTTTCAAACTCCGGAGCGGAAGCCAACGACGGCTTGATCAAATCCGCACGCCGCTTCGGCCACCACCGCCCGCAGGCCGATGGCTCGCCCCGCTACGAGGTGCTCACCTTCCGCCAATCGTTCCACGGCCGCACCCTCGGCTCCATGGCGGCCACCGGGCAGGAGAAAATCCAACAGGGATTCGATCCTCTCCTCCCCGGCTTCCGCTACTTGCCGTTCAACGACATCGAGGCACTCCGCAGCTCGATCCGCCCGGAAACCGCCGCGCTCCTGTTGGAGCCGGTGCAGGGCGAGGGCGGCGTGAACGTCGCCACCGCCGAATTCCTCCGCACCGCCGCGGAAATCTGCCGCAAACACGACATCCTCCTGATGTTCGACGAAGTCCAGGCCGGCTTCGGCCGTTGCGGCGACGCCATGGCATGGCGCCGCATCGCCCCGGAAATCAAACCCGATGCCATCTCGTGGGCCAAAGGCATGGGCGGCGGCATCCCGATCGGCTCATTCTGGCTCTCCGACCGCACGATCGATGACGCAGGCACACCCCTGCCCTCGCTCATGGGCCCCGGCTCACACGGCTCCACCTACGGCGGCAACCCGCTCGTCTGCGCCGCCTCACTCGCCGTGCTGCGCGAAATCCGCGAGGCCAACCTCGCCGAAAACGCCACCCGCCAGGAAACCCGCATCCGCGAAACCATCACCGCTTGGAATCACCCCGCCATCCGCGAAATCCGCGGCCTCGGCCTGCTCATCGGTCTCGGCCTCCATGCCGACGCGATCCCGTGCGCCGAAGGCCGAACTCCGGCGCTCGAACTCGTCATGCGCCTCATCGAAAACGGCTTGCTCACCGTTCCCGCCGGCCCCGACACCCTGCGCCTGCTCCCGCCCCTCAACGTCACCGACGCCGAAATCGACGAAGCCCTCGCGATTCTCCACGATACGCTCAGCGCACTCGCCTGAAGAAATATCAGCTCTGCATCGCCCGCAGCGCGCCGCGCACCAACGCCTCGGTCGCCGCATCCGGATCCGCATCCAGCACCTTGCGCACCGCCTTGCGCGCATCGACCTGCTTATAGCCCAGCGCAATCAACGCCAGCTCCGCATCCGCGGCCACACTGCTCACCTGCCCGCTCGCCACATCCTGCCACGTATCCGTGACGCCCACCTTGTCTTTCAGCTCCAAAATAATCCGCTCGGCGGTCTTTTTCCCAAGCCCTTTCACCCGCGCCAGCTCCGCCGCATCCCCGGCCACCACGCACTGCTTGAACCTCGCAACCGGGATCCCACTCAGCACCGCCATCGCGATTGCCGGGCCGATCCCGCTCACCCGATCGATCAACATCAGGAACACATCGCGCTCCTCCTCCGTCGCAAATCCATAAAGCGTGTGCGCCGTCTCGCGGATGTGCAGATGCGTCCGCAGATCCACCTTCACCCCCTCCGCCGCGTTCAACCTGTCAAAGGTCGAAAGCGGCACCAGTACCTCATACCCCACCCCGCCCGCATCCACCACCAAGCGGTTCGGATACGCCTCAATCACCATTCCACGCAGACGAGCAATCATGCCCGTGAAACTGCCTCCACCTCCCACCCCCGACAACCAAAAACCGTGGCGCGGGCGTCCCCGCCCGCAGCCCCCAACAAAGCGCGGACTTCAGTCCGCCCGCTCACCCAATAAACTCCCACCGATCCAATAAGCCCAACAGGGCAAAAATCCCCGTCCCCGTGGCAGCACTTTGCAAGCGCCAAGCCAAATTCACAAATTTGTTTATCCGAACAGCATTTTTTCATTGCCAACCGCCTCACGCATCCGTATCAACCAGCCGCAACAACACACCACCATGCCCGCCAAAACCACCACACCCGCCGAAGACAACGCCGCCGCAAAGCTCCAGGAAGCCCGCCGCCGCAACCTTGATCTTGCCATCTCCAGCATCCAGAAGGAATTCGGCGAAGCCGCGATCATGCGCATGGGCGACGGCCACCGCGTCGAAGTCGATGCCATCCCCACTGGCAACCTGCTGATCGACCGCGCCCTCGGCGTCGGCGGATTCCCCCGCGGCCGCATCGTCGAAGTCTTCGGCCCGGAATCTTCCGGTAAAACCACGCTCACCCTCACCGCCATCGCCCAAGCCCAGAAACGCGGCGGCCTCGCCGCGTTCATCGACGTCGAGCACGCGCTCGACCCGCAATACGCCAAGAAACTCGGCGTCAATATCGACGACCTCCTCGTCTCCCAACCTTCCTCCGGTGAGGAAGCCCTGCAAATCGTCGAAGCCCTCGTCCGCTCCAATGCCATCGACGTGATCGTGCTCGACTCCGTCGCCGCCCTCGTCACCAAACAGGAGCTCGATGGCGAAATCGGTGACTCAACCGTCGGCACCCAGGCCCGCTTGATGAGCGCCGCGATGCGCAAACTCACCGCCCTCATCTCCAAGGCCCGCACCGTCTGCATCTTCACCAACCAGATCCGCGAGAAAATCGGCGTCATGTTCGGCAACCCCGAGACCACCCCCGGCGGCCGCGCGCTCAAGTTCTTCTCATCCGTCCGCATCGACATCCGCCGCATCGGCCAGATCAAATCCACCGACGGCACCGTCACCGGCAACCGCACCAAGCTCAAGGTCGTCAAAAACAAGGTCGCCCCACCGTTCAAGGAAGCCGAGTTCGACATCATGTATAACGAAGGCATCTCGTCCACCGGATCACTCCTCGACCTCGCCCTCGAAATGGAAATCGTCCAGAAGCGCGGCTCCTGGTTCTCCTACGATGGCAACCAACTCGCCCAAGGCCGCGACGCGGCCAAGGAAGTGCTCAAGGCAGACGACGAACTCTACGCGAAAATCGAAGCCCAAGTCCGCGAAGGCCTCGAAGCCGCCAAAAAATAACGGAGCGCGGACTTCAGGCCGCCAGTGCTTTCCAAAATCTCCATCCCCTTCGTGGGCATGGAGATCCACATCTATCGACTCGACATGATCGCGGCACCATGCATCTTGTGACCATGAAAACAGCGGTTCAATACCTGACCGATGAATCAGGAGAAAAAACGGGAGTTTTGATTCCAATCAAGGATTACAAACAGATCATGGAAGATCTTCAGGATCTTGCGGACATTGTGGATCGTCGCGACGAACCGACCGTGTCGCACAAAGAATTCCTCGCAAAACTGAGGCAGGATGGACTCTTACCAGATTGAGTGGCGCAATTCCACGCGCAAAGATTTGCGCCGAATATCGACGCAGGAAGTTCTGCGTATTATTGAAGCAGTTGAAGGATTGGCGGAAAACCCATTTCCCCAAGGCTGCGCAAAATTATCTGCTAGCGATCACGCATATCGTATTCGGTTTGGCAATTACCGCGTAATCTACGAGGTTTTGAATCATGTATTAATGATCGAAGTCATCAAAATCGGTCACCGAAAGGATGTCTATCGATGAAAGCTACTCCAGAAGCAGCAACACCTCACACCCGCCTCGGCCTCTTCGGCGGCACCTTCGATCCCATCCACGACGGCCACATCCACCTCGCCAACGTTGCCCGCGAGGCCCTCGCACTCGATGAAGTCCGCTTCATCCCGTGCCGAATCTCCCCGCACAAAACCGACCGCCAGCCCGCAACCGCCGCCGACCGCCTCGAAATGCTGCGCCTTGCATTATCGGAAATCCCATGGGCCACCATCGACGACCGAGAACTCACCTCGCCCGAACCCTCGTATTCCTACCTCACCGCCCAATCCATTGTCGCGGAATTTCCAAACGCCCGGCTGTTCTGGATCATGGGAGCCGACCAATGGCAGGCACTCCCGCGATGGAAGGAACCTGAAACGCTCGCCGCAACCGTGGAATTCATCGTCCTCGCCCGCGATGGACAACAGCCCGCACCACGGGAGGGGGATCGCCTCCACGTCATTCACGGTGAACACCCGGCTTCCGCCACCACCATCCGCCATGCGATCACCATGGGAGAAACCCTCATTCCATGGCTACATCCCAAAGTCGTGGAATGGATCAATCGCCACCATCCCTACGATGCGTGAAGCATCGCAGTTGCGATCTGACGATGGGCTGCCTCTTGAGAACGATACTTTGAAGTAGATTGCAGAGCCCTTCTTCGCTTCCATTCGCTCTCCGATGGCTTGCCATTCGTAGCTTCCTTCAAGGAAGCGAAGAATGGCGGAACGGGAGGGATTGCCGCTATCGCGGCCAAGCGGGATGCGCTTCGCGGGATGAATGATTTCGTTGCTACGAGCAACGTCCGCGTTCGAACCCTTGATGCTTCGCAGGGGTTCTCGGCCCGCCCGGAAACGCCACGCCCCATCCCCTGCATACAGGGGATGGGGCGTGGCGGAACGGGAGGGATTCGAACCCTCGGTAACCTTTTGGGCTACGTTCCCTTAGCAAGGGAGTGCTTTCGACCACTCAGCCACCGTTCCAAAGTGCGTGTCGCGGGGAGGATTGGAATCAGAAAAAAATCCGGGCGTCAACCGTCGGAATGCCGACCGCATGATTTTTCATCAACCCCATCACCAAAGCCGGAGCCGCCGCGGAATTCGACGCATTTCCACTTGGAAGAATGGAACCCAACACGGATGGTTCTGCCCGTGAAACATCTCATGAAATCGGCGTTGGCGCTGGGAGCGATCGCGAGCGGCCTGATGACCGCCTTGCTGGTGCCGCCCTTCAACCTCGCCGCACTAGCCTGGGTGTGCCTGCTGCCATTGCTCGCGGCACTTTGGTCGCTGCCGAAAAAACGCGCGGGCCTCATCGGATTTGCCCTCGGCTGGGTCGCCGGGTTTGTCGCCTGCGCGATCCAGGTTAGCTGGCTGGCCACGGTCTCTTCATTGGCGGCGGTGATATTGCCAGCTTATCTGGCGCTGTTCTGGGGAGCATTCGGTGCCTTCGCCGCCAGTTGGGGAAATCCATGGCACCTTCGTGACGACGCCGGACGCCCGCAGGGTGGCGCGGCAGCAAGCCTGCGCACCGCCATCCAACTCGCTGCCGTGTGGGCGGGCCTTGAGTGGTCGCGCGGTTGGCTGTTCACCGGATTCGGCTGGAACGGACTGGGCGTTGCATTTCATGAAACACTCGTCATCGCCCAAGCAGCCGATATTTTCGGCGTCGCCGGCTTGTCGATGCTGGTGGTGTTTTTCCAATCGGTGCTGCTCCACGCGGGACGACGGCTCATTCAGGGAATCGAACGCCGTCGCTGGGCGCGCTGGGACTTTGCCATCGCCGTCATGCTCGTCGGAGCCGCGCTTTGCTATGGCCTCATCCGAATTGCCTCCGAGGGAATGCGCGAATCCATCCGCCTCAAAACACTGCTTGTCCAAATCAACATTCCCCAGGATGCCGCACGCGTTCTCTGGGAGGCACACGAGGTGCACATGGCCTACGAAGAGGAAACCCTCGCAGCGCTCACCGCCATCTCCGCCAACGATGATGCGGTGCTGCGCCAGGCGATCGAATCCGGCGAACCCTCACACATCCAATTAACTTGGCCCGACTGGGTGATCTGGCCCGAAACCGCCCTCACCGGGCGCATTCTCATCACCGAAGATGGGGATTGGGGTACCTGGCGCGAAAACCTCGAAACCATCCGCCGCGTCCGTGAGGCCGGATCATTTCACCTGATCTATGGCATCAACGAACTCGAAGCCGAAGCAACCGACGACGGCCAACTTCTCTGGATGGAAGGCGGCCGCACGTGGAATTCGCTCGCCATCATGGACCCGGAAGACTCATTGCAGACGTTCCGCAAACACCACCTCGTCATCTTCGGCGAATACATCCCTTTCGTGGAGACCATCCCTCTCCTCAAGCACATTTACGAACAACAATCCGGGGCAAACTACAGCGGCGCGTTCACCCCGGGAGAATCGTTCGATCCCCTGGAAATTCTCACAAACGGCCAATCCATCGGCATCATTCCAAGCGTCTGCTTCGAAGACACCGTGCCGCGCCTCAAACGCCGCTTCGTGCGCCCGGGCCCCCAGGTGATCGTTAACGTCACCAACGACGGCTGGTTCAAGGAAAGCGCCGCCGCCGCACAGCACTTCGCCAACGCACGGTTCCGCGCCATCGAGATGCGCCGCCCGATGCTGCGCTCCGCAAACACCGGAGTGAGCGCCGCAGTCGATTCACGCGGATCGACCCTCCATCCGGAAAACGGCAGTGATCAACGCCTCGTCGATGAAAACGGCTCCCATTTCACGCGAGGGAGCTTGCTGGTGGAACTCGATGTTCCGGTAAATCCAGGATTTTCCCTTTACGCGAAACTCGGCGACTGGCCCGTCATCCTCCTATCAATCGCAGGCTTTGCATGGGCCGCCGCCGCTGGCCGAAGGGGACCGTCCTAAAACCCTGGTGCGGCACCTCGATACGACAATATCTTTCGGATGGTGCGGTGATTGGTCAGCGGTCGTTTGTGGACGAGGTGTTTCGCGGGTGCCGGGAGCAATTCGGGCCGAGAAGGAAAGATGGTGCCCGGCGAATGCGCGGGGACGCTGCGGGTTTAACGAAGACGAGCGGGTTGTGAAGTTTGCGGGATTTGAGCGGATGGGGCATTGCTTTGGGAGATTATCGCTCATGTGCACATGGTCGGACAAAGCACATACAAACGGCTTCTTCATCGTTCCCTTGTCGGCTCCGGCGATCAAAACCCATGCGACCGCCCTCCGAAGATCCCGGCGGGGATGGCTGCAGATTGTATTTCGGGAGCGACGTTCGTGTCTTGCAGTCGATTTTACTGCCAGTTCGCTGCTTCCGCGTTTGCGATTTATGGCTCCCCGGAGGGAGCCACGCCACTCCGCTGTCTACGAAATCGCCAGGCCCACCGATACGGCTTTGACGCCGAGCGCGATTCGTTCATGCTGCAGCCGCCATGCGCTTCACAGGCACCTATACCGCACTCATCACCCCGTTCCGCGACAACCAGATTGACGTCGATGCATTCAAAGCATTGATCGAGCGACAGATCGCGGGTGGCGTCGATGGCATCGTCCCGGTCGGCACCACGGGCGAATCGCCAACGCTCGACATGGAGGAACACATCGAGGTGATCCGGCTCGCCGTAGAAACCGCCGCCGGTCGCTGCACCGTAATCGCCGGCACCGGAGCCAACGCCACCGCCGAGGCCATCGAGCTCACACAGGCCGCTGAAAAAGTCGGTGCGGATGCCAGCCTTCAAGTCTGTCCCTACTACAACAAACCCTCGCAGGAAGGCATCTATCAACACTACCGTGCCATTGCTGAAGCCACCGAGCTGCCGATCATGCTTTACAGCGTGCCGGGCCGCTCCGGCATTGAGATCGCACCGGAAACCGCCGCCCGCCTTGCCACCGACTGCGAAAACATCACCGCCATCAAAGAAGCCGGTGGGTCGGTCGATCGCGTGAACCAGCTCGTGCAGGCACTTCCTGCGGATTTCGGCATCCTCTGCGGCGATGATCCCCTCACCCTTCCATTCATCGCCTGTGGTGCAAATGGCCTGGTCTCCGTTGCTTCGAACATCATTCCCGACATCATGGCCCGCATCGTCCGCGCCTGCCTGAATGGCTCGTTCGATGAGGCGCTCGAATTGCAAAAACAGCATTACCCGCTGATGCGCGGCCTGATGACGCTCGACGTCAACCCCGTCCCGATCAAGACCGCCGCCGCCCTGCTTGGCCACTGCGCCCACGAGTTTCGTCTGCCACTCGTGCCGCCCGCCGCCGCCATCCGCGAAAGCATCGCCACCCTGCTCCGCGACCACGGCCTCCTCTAATCGAAATTTCCGCTTTTCCATTTTTCCGCTCTTACCCCTATGGATTACCCCAAGCTGTTCAGCCCCGGTCCGGTGCATGTCTCACCGGAAACATTCGCCGCAATGTCGAAAACCATGATCGGCCATCGCGGCGCCGAATTCGAGGAACTCTACGCTGCCATGCAACCCGGTCTGCGCGAAATCTTCGGAACCACCCGCCCGGTCTTCCTCTCCACCTCGTCGGCATGGGGCGTCATGGAAGGTGCGCTGCGCAACCTCGCCCGCAAAAAAGTGCTCTGCCTGTGCTGCGGCGCATTCTCCGACAAGTGGCTCGATGTCGCACGCAAATGCGGATACGAGGCGGATGCCGTGCAGGTCGAATGGGGCGAGGCGATTGATCCCGAAGCCGTCCGCGCCAAACTCAACGATGGCGGCTTCGACACCGTCACCTTCATCCACTCCGAAACATCCACCGGCGTGCTCAACGACATCGAAGGCGTGGCAAAAGTCGTGAAATCCTTCCCCGACACGATGCTCATCGTCGATACCGTTTCGTCGCTATCCACCGTGCCGATGGACATGGATGGTCTCGGCATCGACGTGATGCTCGCCGGTGTGCAAAAGGCCCTCGCGTTACCTCCCGGTCTCGCCGTCTTCGCCGTATCCGAGGCCGCGCTCGAATGCGCCAAAGCCACTCCAAACCGCGGCTACTACTTCGATTTCATTGAGTTCGCAAAAAACGCCGAGAAAAACAACACACCGTCCACCCCCTGCATCTCGCTGCTCCACGGGCTGCGCTTCATCCTCGACGGCATCGCCAAGGAGGGATTTGAAAACCGCGTCGCGCGCCACCTGGAAACCAACACCATGATCCGCGAATGGGGTGCGCGCCACGGCTTCGAGCTCCTCGCACCCGCAGGTCGGCGCTCGTTTGCCCTCAACTGCTTCAAAACCCCGGAAAATTTCGACCTTTCCGGCTTCATCAAAACCCTCAAAACCAAGCACCACTTCGCCATCAACGGCGGCTACGGCAAGATCAAGGGTCTCACCTTCCGCATTTCCAACATGGGTAACGAAACCCGCGAATCCATGCAGGAGCTCATCGACGCCATGGACGACGTGATGCCCAAGTAGCAGCGATCACCGGTCGCTGCCGAGCGATCGCGCTGTAAGACGGTCGCTTTGATACGAGTAATATCCGGCACCATGCTAGTCCGACCTCTTGTCCCGCTGCTGATTGCTTTGCTTTCTTATTCCGGTGTTCTGGCCGAAGAAGCCAAGCGCCCGAACATCATCCTGATCATCTCCGACGATCACACCTTCACCCATTATGGTTTCATGGGACATGAAATCGTGCGCACGCCGCACATGGATCGGATGGCCCGGGAGGGCCTGCTCTACACCCGGGGTTACACGCTACCGGTTTGTTCTCCCTCACTGGCCACCCTGTTGACCGGCACCATGCCGCGCCAACACGGCATCACTGGCAATGATCTCGCGCCGGATTCACCACAGAATCCCGGTGCCCACGATCAACGCGCCCCGCTACTGCGGCATCTGCTGGCAAATCCACTCATGCTGCCGAAAGCCCTGACGCAAGCCGGCTATCTGACCTTCCAAACCGGCAAGATCTGGAACGCCGCCTACCACGAACTTGGATTCACCCACGGCATGACCAAGGAACGGAGCCGTCACGGCGGCGAGGGCTTGAAAATCGGACGTGAGGGCATGGACCCGATCTATGAATTCATCGACACGGCACTTGAGGCGCAAAAGCCGTTCTTCATCTGGCACGCCCCGTTTCTGCCTCACGACCCCCACAACCCACCCGAAAGACTGCTTGAAAAATACACAGGCAAAGGGCCCACCGTCCACGCTGAGGTCTATTACGCCATGGTCGAATGGCTCGACGAGACCTGTGGTCAACTCGATCAATGGCTGGATCAAAAGGGCCTCAAGGAGAACACGGTGATTCTTTACCTGTCCGACAACGGCTGGGATCCGCATTACGGCTACAAGGGAGGTCGGGCGAAGCTAACGCCTTATGAAAACGGCATCCGCACGCCCATGTTCGTTCGCTGGCCGGGAAAACTGGAGCCGAAACGCGACGACACGAACCTTGCATCGATCCTCGATTTTCCCACAACCATTCTCGAACTTGCCGGAGTGGCGGTGCCGGAACACCTGGAAGGACTCAACCTCATGGATCGCGAGGCGATGGCCGCGCGCAAGACGATTTTCATCGAATCCTACAGCCATGACATGGTGGACCTCGACGACCCGGTCAAGAGCCTCACCGCCCGGGTCGTGATCGATGGCTGGTGGAAGCTGATCCTGCCCGGGCCGCATCAGGAACAGAAGGAAAGAGCGATCCCGTTTTCAAAAATCGATCCGGAAATCCAATTGTTCGATCTAAAAAACGATCCGTTTGAAAAAACCAATCTCGCCGGAAAGCACCCCGAAGTGGTCCAGCGGTTGATCGCGCTTCAGGACGCGGAGTGGAAGATCAAGTAGTCTTCAAGGCCCTCCACGGCGTTGAGCGTTTTCCCACGATAACGATTGCGGCCTCACGGGCGACGGAGCAGAATCCGCCACCCAAACCCGCATTCACAAACCCATGAACATCGCTGGCCTCGACTTGGTCGTTATTGTCATATTTTTCGCGCTCGTGATCAGCCTCGGCATTTGGAAAAGCCGCCGCGCCCACGATCACAAGGAAAACAGCTCGGATTTCTTCCTCGCCGGACGCGGGCTCACCTGGCCGCTCATCGGCATCTCCATTGTCGCCGCCAACATCTCCACCGAACAGATGGTTGGCATGGCCGGCCAGGCAGCAGGCTCCACCGGCCTCGCCGTGAGCACCTGGCAACTGCTTGGCTCGGTCTTCATCGTCATCATCGCGATGACCCTGCTCCCCAAATTCCTCCGCGCCGGCATTTACACGATGCCCGAGTATCTGGAATACCGCTACAACAGCCTCACGCGAGGCATCATGGCGGTGCTCACGGTCGTCATCTACGCGGTCGTCATGCTGCCTGCGGTGTTATACTCCGGTGGCGTCACCCTACGCGCCATCACCGGCATGGATCTCACCACCGCCGTCTGGATCATCGGCCTGATCGGAGCCGGATACGCCGCCATCGGCGGACTCAAGGCGATCGCTTGGGCGGATCTTGTCCAAGGTATCGCCTTGCTTGCAGGCGGCTTACTCGTCTTCTTCCTCGGTCTTCACGCCGTTGGTGGCTGGGGGGAATTCACCACTGCCAACGCCGACAAGCTCCGCATGGTCCTGCCTGCGGATAACCCCGACTTGCCATGGACCGGCGTCGTGGGCGGCATGTGGATCGTCATGATCTACTACTGCGGCCTCAACCAATTCATCGTCCAGAGAAACCTCGCCGCCAAATCCCTCAAGCACGGCCAGCTTGGCATGATCTTCGCCGGCGGACTCTGGCTGCTCGTACCCTTCGCCATCGTCATGCCCGGCCTGATGGCCCAACAACTCTTCGCCGACCGGCTCGCAGCCACCAACGACGCCGCATTTCCCACCATGGTCACCCAGCTCGTCCAACCCGGCATTCGCGGATTTCTCTACGCTGCCATCGCCGGAGCCGTCACCAGCACGCTTGCCTCACTGCTCAACTCCGCGTCCACCATCTTCACGATGGACGTTTACCGCCGCATGTTCGCCCCGGGTGCGGGCCAAACCCACCTCGTCCTTCTCGGTCGCGGCCTCACCGTCATCTTTGTCATTGCCGGTTGCTCGATCGCCCCGATGCTCGACAACCCGAAATTCGGCGGCGTCTTCCAATACATCCAGCAGTTCCAAGGCTACATCTGGCCCGGAGTCGTCGCCGCCTTCCTGATGCCTTTCGTGCTGAAAAAAATCCCGGGCGTCGCCGGGGTGGTCGCACTGCTCG
The DNA here is from genome assembly GCA_047921195.1 of Luteolibacter sp. Taxonomy (GTDB): domain Bacteria; phylum Verrucomicrobiota; class Verrucomicrobiia; order Verrucomicrobiales; family Akkermansiaceae; genus Luteolibacter. The sequence goes on from JBLRWN010000002.1 coordinate 61,339, forward strand.
GCGGTCCGCTCGCCTACGCCGCATTCCAATTCACCGCCCAATCCGATGCCCGCCCATGGGGACACGAAATCCACTTCCTCGTCCAGGTCCTCTATTCCTTCCTCATTGTCGTCGCCCTGATGGCCGCCCTCACCGTCATCAAGCCGCTCCACAAACCGCGCGAACTCCCCGTCCGCGAGGAAATCTCCCTCGAAACCGAGCCCATCGTCAAAATCGCCGGAGCCGCCGTGATCCTCGGCGTCATCGCGTTCTTCATCGCCTTCTGGTAAGCCCGTAGAAGGTGCCTCCGGTTCCAGTTACTCGGCGGGATTGTTAAATCAGGGATCGATGGGCCGCGCGGCGTCCACCCCACCTCATTCTGATGAATGCGCCTACGGATGGGCCGTGGCTCGGATCGACCGGGAGGTGATGCTATGCCGCACCGTCACTTCAAAAATTAACAACCCAAAATCATCTATCGTCAATCAATCGCCCCCGTAAAAGGTGCCCAGAAACTCCGCCAGGAAGGCGAATGCAAAGGCCGCCTCCAGTCGCTGTGCGATTCCGTGATCGAGGCCCTCGAAATCCGTTTCGGCCATGTGCCCGAAGGATTGTGCGAGGAAATGCGGGCCATCAAAGACGAGGCCAAGCTCCACCGGCTTCTTCGCACCGCGATCCAATGCCCCGACATCGAGTCCTTCGCGGCAGGCTTATAGAAGGTGCCTCCGGCTGCTTTTGATTTCCCGGGAATCTCACGGACGCGGTGACAGCCCGAAACGATCCATAAATACCTGCGGAGTGATCGGCTTGGGCAAATACTCGGCGCTGGCAAGTGGTAGAAAGTGCCTGTCTTCGGTGATCAAATACTCCGCTCCCGCCGAGATGGCGCAGTCGGTGAAAAGATTGTCGTCAGGATCCTCGCCGATCACATTGAAACGGTAGAAAGGAGTCACACGGACAACGCCGGAACTTGTCAGATCAACCAGGTCCAGCAACCGCGCGAATTTGAACCACGCGGTCTTGCCGCTGAGCAAAGTGATGATTTCCTCATACTCAAGCAGGATGCCGGTGGATACGGCAAGCGAGTAGCTCCCGGCAATCCAAGCATCAAGGATCGGATAATAAGCGTGTCCGCTGGCTCTTGCCTGCACAAGGACATTGGTGTCGATGCAAACGATCATGCCTCGCGCATTTCTTTGCGGACCTGGCTGATGATCTGAGGAAGCCGCTCGAACGCACCTGACTGCCGTTCTTCCTCGGCTTTTTCAGAAATTTCCGCCCACAGCCGCTCTTTCTCGGCATGGAGCAACACCGAGTGGACCAACCGGAGCTGATCATCGGGCATATTCTCGATCCGTCGCAACAAATCGGGACGCAGGTCTTTTGGTGCAGGCAATGTAGCTGGCATGGGTAGAAGCTAGCATTGGTGCCGCCGTGTGTCACGTATTCAGTCGCGGTGCGATTGCTTGAACCTCTTCAATTTGATTGATGATTGTTGAATTCCGATTGTTGATTTTTGATGGGATTGGCCCGATTTCCGAAGGAATCCGCGTTGTATCCGAAGAATAAGCCCTTGCCGCAACCATTTCGGTTGTCTATAATCATCCCATGGCATCCATCACGCTCAAAAACATCCCGGAGCCTCTGCACTGCGTTTACAAGCGGCGGGCAAAAGCCCATTCACGCAGCCTGCAAGCGGAAATCCTGCACACTCTCGCCAAGCATGTGGCCACAACGGATGAGGACGCAAAACTGGCGGTGGAGGACGTGGTCGGCATGCTCAAACCCCAGCGCAAGGGCGTGACGATCCAACAGATGCATCACGGCATCGACCAATCGCTGCGGAAATCATGGAAATGATCGCTGTCGATACCAATGTCATCATCCGCTTCCTGGTGGATGACAACCCAGCCGAGGGAAAGCGCGCGCGCCGCCTGTTCGAAACCCATCGTGTTCTCGTCCCGGAAAGTGTGCTGCTCGAATCCGAGTGGGTGTTGCGCGCAGTTTACGGATTTTCCCGCGATGAGATTTCCCGCGCGTTCCGTGCGTTATTGCAACTGACCAACGTGATCGTGGACGACCGGGCAGGAGTCATGCAGGTATTCGACTGGTTCGACGAGGGCTTCGATTTTGCCGATGCCTTGCACTATGCCCGCAGCACGGAACTGGAATTCAAAACATTCGATCGGAAATTCCTCAACAAAGGCAAAAAGCACCGGATGAAGATCACCGAGCCGTGACTCACCCCAAGTGTTCCCATACAATGGCCTTCAGCGCCTCCAAATTTCCAATTACCCAATTACCCAATTACCCAATCCACCTCCATGTCCGTCACCGCCAAAATCGAACCCCTCGTCATCCCCACCTACCCCGTCGGAGCACCTGAGAAAAACCCGGTCTTCTTCAACAAGCGCGTCTATCAGGGTTCCTCCGGAAAGGTCTACCCCGTCCCCTTCATCGACAAGGTTTATGACGACCCACAGGACGTCACCTACCAATCCGCCCGGCTCGAAAACGAATTCGTCCGCCTCGTCATACTCCCCGAAATCGGCGGACGCATCTACACCGGCCAGGACAAGAAAAACGGCAACTATGACTTCTTCTACCGCAACGACGTCATCAAACCCGCGCTCGTCGGTCTCGCCGGGCCGTGGATTTCCGGCGGTGTCGAGTTCAACTGGCCGCAGCACCACCGCCCCGGCACCTTCATGCCCGCCGACGTCCACATTGAGGAGGAGGAAGACGGCGCTCGCACCATCTGGATGAGCGAGCACGACCCGCTCAACCGCCTCAAAGGCATGCACGGCATCCGCCTGCGCCCGGCTTCCTCCCTCATCGAGCTCCGCGCCCGCCTCTACAACCGCACCCCGCTCACCCAGACGTTCCTCTGGTGGGCCAACGTCGCCGCCCTCGTCCACGACCAATACCAGTCGTTCTTCCCGCCCGACGTCAGCTACGTCGCCGACCACGCCGTGCGCGCGATGTCGTCGTTCCCCATCGCCAACAACCCGTATTACGGCGTCGATTACCAGAACCGCCCCGGTCACAACGACCTCGGATGGTATAAAAACATCCCCGTCCCCACCAGCTACATGGTGTGCGAGACGCACTTCGACTTCTTCGGTGGATACGACTTCAAGGCCGGCGGTGGATTCGTCCACGTCGCCAACCGCCATGTCGCCCCCGGGAAAAAACAATGGACCTGGGGCGACCACGCTTTTGGTCTCGCCTGGGACCGCGAATTGACGGACACCAACGGCCCCTACGTCGAACTCATGGCCGGCGTCTATACCGACAACCAGCCCGATTTCACCTACCTCACCCCATACGAAACCAAAACGTTCTCGCAATTCTGGTGGCCCATTCAGGGCATCGGCCCAGTCCAACAGGCCACCGACGTCGCCGCGCTGCGCATGGTCGTGCGCGACGACCGCACCATCGAGCTCGGCCTCTGCGTTTCCGAAAAAATCCGCAACGCCACCTTGCGCGTCACCGACGACAATAAACTTCTGCTAGAGGAAAGAATCACCCTCGCCCCCGGTGAGTCGTGGAAAAACGAAACCCTCAAGTTCACCGGCGAAAACCCCACCACCCTCAGCGCCATCCTCTTCGACGAGGAAGGCCAGCGCCTGCTCGCCTACCGCCCGGTCGATGAGAGCAAGCTCGTCCGCAACCGCGAACAAGCCACCGAGCCGCCCGCACCGGCCGACATCGCATCCGCCGACGAACTCTACTTCACCGGCGAGCACCTCGAACTCTACCGCCACCCGACCCGCAGCCCGGAAGCCTATTGGAACGAGGCGCTCGCACGCGACCCCGGCGACGCCCGCAGCAACATCGCCCTCGGTCGTCGCATGCTCCGCAAAGGCCTCTTCGCAGACGCCGAAGCCCATTTCCGCGCCGCCATCACCCGCCTCACCCACCGCCACCCCAACCCGGAAACCGGCGAGGCCCATTATTTCCTCGGCGTGGCGCTCACGTTCCAAAACCGCCACGACGAAGCCTACCCGGCATTCTATAAAGCCACCTGGAACTACGCATGGCGCGGGGCCGCATACTACCAGCTCGCCTGCATCGATTGCCGCAAACTCGATTTCGAAACCGCCACCCGCCATCTCGACGAGTCGCTCGCCACCCTCGGCGACAATAACAAAGCCATCGTCCTCCAAGCCGTGATCGCCCGCCACGGCGATGACGCCGAGACTGCCGCAGAATTGTTAGAAGATGTGCTCACCGTCGATCCGCTCGACCACTGGGCCGCCTACGAAGCCACCCTCTGCGGGGTCGTCGGCAAGGAGCGCTTCCTCGAGGGCACCCGCAACGACGCCCAGACCATCCTCGACCTCACCTTCGATTACTACGACGCCGGCTTCTCCGAAGACGCCGCCACCCTGATCGAGCGCCACCTCGCCAATCCGGTGGCCGACAGCGCCGTCCCCAACCCGATGGCCCGCACCCCGATGTGCCTCTACGCCCTCGCCTGGATCAAGCGCGACGCGAACCTCCTCGAAAAAGCCCGCGCCCAATCACCCGATTACTTCTTCCCCTCCCGCCCCCACGAACAACTCGCCCTCGAATGGGCGATCACCCAACCCGGGGAGGACCACGTAGCCCGATTTGCCCTCGGCAATTATTACTACGACCTCAAACGGCACGCCGACGCCATCCGCCACTGGCAACAAGCCGTCGATGCCGGCACCACCCACGCCACCACCTACCGCAATCTCGCCATCGCCGTGTGGAATGCCAACCGCGACGGCGAGGCCGCCCGCGCGTTCTATCAGAAAGCGATCGAGCTCAATCCAGAAGACCCGCGCCTCGTCTCCGAGTTCGACCAACTCCGCGGCAAGCTCAACGACCCGCTCGCTGACCGCCTCGCATTTCTTGAGGAAAAAATCGACCGCGTCCTCCAGCGCGACGACTGCACCGTCGCCCTCGCCAGCCTCCACAACCTCACCGGCAATCCTGTCAAAGCCCTCGAAATCGTCACCTCCCGCCGCTTCCACCCGTGGGAAGGCGGCGAAGGTGCCGTGCTCCGCCAGTTCACCCAAGCCCACCTCCGCCTCGGCCGCGCCGCCCTCGAAAACGGCGACGCCGAAACCGCCCTGCGCCACTTCACCGGTGCCATGGACTCGCCGGAATCGCTCGGCGAAGCCTACCACCTCCTCCAGGCCAAAGCCGACGTCAACTACTGGATCGGCCGCGCGCTCAAAGCCCTCGGCCGCAGTGAAGAAGCCGAAAAACACTTCCTCGAATCCGCCAACGAAGCCGGCGACTTCGCCGACATGGCCGTCACCGCCCACAGCCCGCTGAGCTACTACCGCGGCCTCTCACTGCGCGAACTCAACCGCGAACCCGACGCCCGCGCCGTGTTCGAAGACCTCGCCGCCTTCGCGAAACAAAAACTCAACGAAGCCGCCACTATTGACTACTTCGCCACCTCGCTGCCGAACTTGCTCGTCTTCGACGAAGACCTCCAGGCCCGCCGCGATTCGGAAAACCATCTCCTCCTCGCCCTCGCCCACCACGGCCTCGGCGAGACTGATGCCGCCAAAGTCGCCCTTGAAAAATTCATGGCATTCACCAACGCGGACTCCAACGCCGCGGATTTGTCATCAGCGCTTTGAGAATCTTCGATCGGTTAATCCACACGACGAGAACGTCGCTCACCCACCTCAAAGCAATGAGAGAATCGGCTGGAAGAAGATGCCGAAAATGATGGCGGCCGCGGTGAGGGCGACCACGGCGACGCGGCTGATGGGTGGCAGCACAACCGGCACGGCACCGGGAGCGGGATCGATCCACCAGATGGCGCGGATGACTTTGAAGTAATAGTAGAACCCGGCGGCCACGCCAATGAAGGCGATGCCGATGAGCGTCCATTGGCCGGCATCGACAGCGAGAGAGAATACCAGGAATTTACCGATGAATCCGGCGGTGAGTGGCACGCCTGCGAGCGCGGCGAGCAGTATGGTGAGGGCCAACGCGAGTTGCGGGTTGGTTTTGGCGAGACCATTGAAGTCGGAGACCTCCTCACCATCGCGCTGGATGCGGACCTGGGCGAGGATGAAGAAGACGCCGAGCGTCATGATCAGATAGGTGGCTAGGTAGAATGCGACCGCCTGGGTCGAGCCGAGAAGCGTCTCGCTTCCGGGCCGCCATGCGGCGAGCGCCATGAGGAGGAAACCGGCATGCGCAATGGACGAGTAAGCGAGCAGGCGCTTGAAGTTGTTTTGCGGGATGGCTGCGAGGTTGCCTAACAACAGGGTGGCACCAGCGAGGATCGCCAACAGGGTGATGATCTGTCCTCGCACCGGAGATTCGGCAACCATGAAAGGTTCGAGGAAACGGATCAGGAATATGAAGCCTGCCGCCTTTGAACCGACGGAAAGGAAGGCGGTGGTGGGTGTGGGGGCGCCCTGATAGACGTCTGGAATCCACCCCTGCATCGGCACGGCCCCGACTTTGAATCCGATGCCAACGAGAACCAGAGCGATGCCGAAAAGAAGTGGTGTGGGATTTGAAATTTCAAATTTGAAATCTGAAATGTCCGCAAGGACCATCGTTCCGGTGGAGCCGAAGACCCAGGCGATGCCGTAGACGAGGAAACCGGTGCTGAGCGCGCCGAGGATGAGGTATTTCACGCCGGCTTCGAGCGAGCCGAGGTTGCGGCGCATGTAGGCGACGAGGACGTAGAACGTGATGGTGACCAGTTCCACGGCGACAAATGCACCGGCGAGATTGTTGGCGGAGGCGAGCCACATCATGCCGGCGCAAGCGAAGACGAGGAGCGGGTAATATTCACCGGTGGATTCCTCGGATTCGCGGTCTTCGGTGAAGCGGGCGAGCAAACTGCGGTAATCAACCGCCATCAAGAGCACGAGGATGGTCGTGACGAGGGCGAAGATTTTGAAGAAGCGGGCGAGGTCGTCGAATTGATAGAAGTTCCACAGCGGCCAATCCGCGGTCTTCTCACCCGCCCCCCCTGCAAGGAACGTGAGGATAAGCACAAAGGTGAGACCGGCAGCGGCGCTGAGGCCCACCCACGATTTGTTTTTCGACGGAATGAATGCCTCGGCGACCAGCAGGATCAGGCCGATGGCGACGACGATGGCTTCGAGGATGAAGGCGGGCATGAATAATGGCGATTAAGAGATTGGGTGATTGGGAAATTAGGGGCCCTTCAACAGATTCAGAAGCAGGTTCGGGTAGAGGCCGATGCAGAGGAGCGGCAGGGCGAGGAGCAGGGCGGGGACGCGGTCGATCACGGCGAGGTCCGGCGCGGTGCGGGTGGCATCGACGGCCGGGCCGTGGAAGATGTTGCGGAAGGCACGCAGCATGTAGACGGCGGAGATGACAACACCCCAAATGGCGAGAATGCAGGCGATGTGCAGCGGGCGCAGGCCTTCGCCGACAACGTAGCATTCAAAGGCGGAAAGGAAGACGAGCACCTCGCCAACGAAGTTGGCGGAGACGGTGAGGCCCATGGCGGTGAAGGCGGCAATGCCAAAGGTGAAGGTGAGCGCGGGCGCGGCCTTGGCGAGACCGCCGAGGTCGGCAAAGTCGAGTGAGCCGGTGGCGCGCTCAATGCGGTCGGCCAAGCTGTAAAGCAGGGCGACGGAAATGCCGTGGGCGAACATGAGCAGCACAGCGGCGGAGAAGCCGAGGGTGCTCTCGGGATTGGACATCATCGCGGCGATCCCGAGGAAGATGTAGCCCATGTGCATGACCGATGCGCTGCCGAGCATGGTGTCGAGGCGCTTCTGGGAAATCGTGACCATGCCGACCCAGAGCAAATTGCCGAGGAGCAGGACGAGAAGGACGTTGAGCCATGCGTGCATGCCTTCTGGGACGATGGGCAGGGCGACGCGGATCAGCCCGTAGAGGCCGAATTTTTTCAGCACACCGGCATGCAGCATGGCGATGGGAGCGGGGGCGCTGGCGTATGCGGGAGCGGCCCACGAGTGGAACGGGAAAAGCGAGACGAGCGTGCCGAAACCGATGATGAGCAGGGCGGCGATGGATTTCTGGACGGTGGGGTCAATGGCGAGTTCACCGTTTTTCACCATGGCGGCCATGGTTGGCATGTCGAAGGTGCCGGCGAGATTGGCGAGCCAAACGAGGCCGGCGAGCAGGACGATCGAGCCGAGCGAGAGGTAGATGGTGATTTTCCATGCGATCTCGCGGCGTTCTCCACGGCCAAGCAGGCCGATCATCAGGAAAGTCGGGATGAGCGCGAGCTCATGGAAGGCGAAGAAGAAAAACAAGTCGGTGGAGGCGAAGGCACCGAGCGCGCCGGAGGACATCAGCAGGATCGACGAGAACCAGAGTTTTTCGCGTCCTTCCGGGCATTTGGCCGAGAGGGTGGCGGCGAGGGTGACAAGGACCGAGAGCGCGACCATCACGGCGCTCATGCCGTCGATGAACCCGAAGGAAAGGTTGAGTGAGGGCGTTGCAAGCACTGGCACGCTGGCGGACCAGCTCTCACATTGCCAGCTAAAGGTGGCCCACAGACCGAGCGCCAAATTGGCAGCGGCGGCGGCCACAGCGGTCTGCCTCGCGGGCGAGCCGAGCAGAATCGCGGCGAAGGCGAGGAGTGGGAGAAAGACGATGATGCTTAGCATTTTGGATGAGAGATTAGGATATTAGGAAATTGGGATATTAAGTCTCTTCTCTTGTGTCTTGGGTCTTAAAAGAAAACGGTGAAGTAGATGACAAGGACGACGCCCAGCCCAAATGCGAATGAGTAGGCTTGGAGGCTGCCGCCGTGGACGCGGCGGAAGAGGTTGCCGAGTCCTTGGGTCGCGCGGGTGGCTCCGCCGACGAGCAGGCCGTTGATAAGAAATTCGTCGAAGAAGTGAATGATGGCGGCAAAGGCATCCTGGAAGTAGCGGACGAGGACTTTGTCGTAAAAGCGGTCGAAGTAGAGTCGGTCGCGGAAGGCGGGGATGGAGAGCGGGTCGCTGTCGCGCTTGCGGTAGAGGAAGAAGCCTGCGGCCAGGCCGAGCACAAGGGTGGCGATGGAGGCGAAGACGATGAACCCGTCGGCTTCTTTGGGGTGGTATGCGTTGAGAGGACCGGTGATGAACGCGGCGCCGATGGCCATGGCGGCGAGTAGGGCAAGAGGGACCCACATGATCGGTTTCACCTCGTGGGCGTGGGCGGCGTCGTCGGAGCGGGTTTTGCCGAGGAAAGCGACGACGAAGGCGCGGGTCATGTAGAAGGCGGTGAGGAAGGCGACGGCGCAGGCGATGACGAAGAGGGCCATGTTGCCTTTGTGTGCGGCGGCAAGGATTTCCTCTTTGGAGTAGAAGCCGGAGGTGACGTAGGGAATGGCGATGAGGGCGGCGGTGCCGATGGCGAAGGTGGCGCTGGTGATCGGCATTTTGCCGAACAGGCCTCCCATTTTCCAGATATTCTGTTGGTGGTGGCAGGCAAAGATGATGGCACCGGCACCGAGGAAGAGTAGGGCTTTGAACCAGGCGTGGGTGTAGAGGTGGAACATGCCGGCTTCGCCGGCGAGCAGGCCGACGGCCATAACCATGTAGCCGAGCTGCGAGAGCGTCGAGTAGGCGAGGATGCGTTTGATGTCGTCCTGCTGGGTGGCCATCAGGGCGGCGGCGAGCGCGGTGATGCCGCCGACCCAGGCGATCGTGGTGCCTGCAAAGTTGGCGAAGGCCTCGGGGCCGAGGGTGAGTTGGAGGCGGAACAGCATGTAGACGCCGGCGGCGACCATGGTGGCGGCGTGGATGAGGGCGGACGCGGGCGTGGGACCTTCCATGGCATCGGGTAGCCAGACGTGGAGCGGCATTTGCGCGGATTTACCCATGGCACCGCCGAAGATGCAGAGCATGGCAGCGGCAAGCACACCCGTGGTGGCGTTGGCGACTCCGCCGGCGGCGGCCCATTCGCCCATTTCATTGAAGTTGAGGCTGCCGGTGACGCGCCAGAGCAGCAGCACGCCGATCATGAACGAGAAGTCGCCGAGGCGGTTGCAGAGGAAGGCTTTCATGCCCGCATCGGCCGCGCTGTTTTTATGATACCAATGGGTGATGAGCAGGTAAGAGCTGAGGCCGACAAGCTCCCAGAAGATGAACATCATAATGAAGTTCGCGGAGAGGACGATACCCGTCATCGAGAACATGAAAAGACCGAGCCCGCAGAAGTAGCGGTTGATCGCCGCGTCGTCGCGCATGTAGGCGAGCGAGAAGATGTGCACGAGCAGGCCGATGCCGGTAACGATGACCATCATGCCAGTGGAGAGGTGGTCGAACTTGAGGGCGATCTGGATTTCGAGATCCCCAATGGTGGCCCAATCGAACCCCTTGATGTCCTCCTTGCCGAGCAGCAGCAAGGAGATGACGAAGCACGCGGCCGACGCCGCTGTGGCGATGTATGGCACCAGTGGGTTGCGGCGCAGCACGAGCTGGTTGATCGCGGCGGTGGCGATCGGCAGGTAGAAGAGGATCCAGTAGAAGGCCATTTTGGGAAAGGAGATTGGAAATTAAGATATTGGGATATGAGGGGGCATTATCCTTTGAGGGCGGTGAGTTCGTCGGTGTGAATGGTGCGGCGGGCACGGTAGAGGGCGACGATGATGGCGAGGCCGACGGCGACCTCGGCGGCCGCAACGGCGATGACGAGGAAGACGAGCATCTGACCGTGGTAATCCGGAAGACCATCCACGGTATTGAAGCGGGAGAAGGCAATGAGGCTGAGATTGGCCGCGCTGAGCATCAGCTCAAGGCACATGAAGACGATGATGATGTTGCGGCGGATCACCACACCGGCGAGGCCGATGGCAAAGAGCAGGCCGGAGACGAGAAGGTAGTCGTTGAGGGTGGGCATTTGGGTGAAATCTGAAATGCGGAAAATCTGAAATGCGGAAATTGCCTAGGATTCGCGCTCCGATTGGCGCTTCGAGAGGACGACGACGCCGACGGTGGCGACGAGGAGGAGGACGCCGAGGATTTGGAGCGGGAAGTTATATTCAGTGAAGAGCGTGTGACCAATGAGGTGGACGTCGGGGAGCTTGCCTTCGTTCAGCTCGCGGGCGATGTGGGTTTCCGATCGAAAGTTCTCCGCGGCGACGGCGAATGTTTCGGGATTGAGGGGCGGTGCAGACTGATTGGGCAGCGGTTCGCCAAGCACGCCGATCAACTGGATGATGAAAATGGCGGCCAGTGCGATACCCGCTGTGGTACCAAGCCATGAGGTGCTGCGGGCTTTCTCCGCCTTGATGTCGAGCAGCATGATGATGAAAATGAACAACACCATGATCGCACCGGTATAAACGAGGATCTGGATGACACCGACGAAAAAGGCGCTGAGCCCGATGAAAATCCCGGCGAGACCGAGCAGGCTGGTCACCATCGAGATCGCACTGGCGACGGGATTTTTGAAGGCAACGACCGCGATCCCACCGATGAGCATGACGGTTGCGAAGAGCCAGAAAATTGCAATGGACATTGGATATTAGGATATTGAGAGATTAAGTAATTAAGGGTTTTGGGATCTGACTTTGGCCATTTTCTGAAGCCAGGACATGTAGCCGTTGAGGATGCGGAGGGTGGCATCGAAGTGTTGGCGGCCTTGCTGATAAAGTTCTTCGCTAATGAGCGAATCATCACTGCATGTGATGAGTTGATCGAGAACCTCATTTAGTGACCCGCGGGCTTGGGAACAAAACCTGTAGTTATCGAGGTAATGGAACCCGCCGTGACCTTCGGCGATGTTATGGGTGACGGATCGGGAAGCCCGTTTGATTTGATTCGAAAGATCAAATTTCTTCTGTTGGATCAAATGAGGACAAATGGATCGAAACACGAATATGCGGAACTCGCGGCCTGCCTTCCAGGCTTCGAGTTCCTCAAACGTTTTTGTTTCAATCATTTTCATCCCTAATATCCTAATTTCCGAATATCCAATTTCCCTTACTTCAGTTCATTCCATTTGTTGACGAGTCCGACGCGGACGCCGCCGATTTCGTAGAGGCGTTTTTTGTCGTGGACCATGGATTCGCGGGTGAGGCCGGTGATGGTGTAGTCCTTGCGGAGGTAGATGGCCTGCTCGGGGCAGACTTCCTCACACATGCCGCAGTAGATGCAGCGGATCATGTCGATTTCGAATTCCTTCGGGCGCTTTTCGACTTTGGCCCAGGGATCGTCGGATGGGATTTCGCCAGGGACGATCTTGATCGCCTTGGGCGGGCAGATGAATTCGCAGAGTTGGCAGGAGACGCAGCGTTCGCGCCCCTGCTCATCGGTGACGAGTGCGGGCGCGCCGCGGTAGTATTCCGGCATGTGGTCGTCCCACTTTTGCTCGGGGTATTGCATGGTCACGCCGAGGCCCGAGGAGTCGAGGGATTTGGCACCCGCGGATTTGCCGCGCAGGGCGTTGACGGCGTGCTTCAGGGTGAGAAAAAGGCCTTTGAAGAGGCCGCCGAGATAGATTTTCTCTCCGGCGTCGAGTTTCGGGCGTTGGAGTTTGATGACGGCCATGGGTGATTTGGAGATGGGAGTGAAGAAATGGCGGATGATATCCGCCGTCACGAGGATTAGACGCGAATGATGCGGGTGGGGGATTCGGAGACTTTGGCGACCCAGATGATGGCACCGGTGACGATGGCGAGAAGGAGAAGTCCGAGGATGACGGCAACGGCACCAAGGCTTGGTGCGGCGATGATCAGGGCGGCGAGGAAGACGTTGAGCAGCGCGGCCTCGAAGAAAACGATCCAGCCGAGGTGCATGAGTTGGTCGTAGCGGAAACGCGGGACGGTCCAGCGGACGAGGATGAAGAACAGGATGAAGGTGATGAGTTTGCCGAGGAAGATACCGAGGTGGATGAGGCCGCCAAATTCAAATCCGCCGATGGAGAGGGCGGCAATGTTATCGTCGAGGCCGAAGCCGAACGACCAACCGCCGAAGAACAGAGTGATGATAAGGGCGGAGCCGATCACCATGGCGGCGTATTCCCCCATGAAGAACATGGCGAACTTCATCGAGGAATATTCGGTGTGGTAACCGCCGACGAGTTCGGTCTCGCACTCCGGGAGGTCGAAGGGCATGCGGTTGGTTTCCGCAAAGATGGAAACGGTGAAGATGATGAAGGCGATCATCGCCGGAATCCAGAAGATGGCAGCCTCGGCGGATGGCAGCGCCAGGGAACCGTCTCTCCAGAACGGGAAAAGCAGCCAGCCATTGTCGGCTTGATACTGGACGATGTTGGAAAGATTGAGGTCACCGTAGTAAAGCAGCACGGGGACGATGGAGAGCCCGAGCGAGATCTCGTAGGAAATCATCTGGGCGGTGGAGCGGACGCCGCCGATGAACGAGTATTTCGAGTTGGAGGCCCAACCGGCGAGGGTGATGCCATAGACGGTGAGCGAGGCAACCGCGAAGACAAAGAGCGGGCCAACGTCGACGTCGGCGATGACGAGTTTCTCGGTGTGACCGAAGATGGTGATGGGCGAACCGAACGGGACGACGCAGACGGTGATGAGTGCCGGAACGACGGTCAGCGCCGGAGCGAGCCAATAGAACGGTTTATTGACGTGGTTGGGCGTGACGTCCTCTTTCAGGAAAAGCTTGAGACCATCGGCGATGGGTTGAATGAGACCAAAGAAGTGGAAATCCTTCTTGAATCCGAAGAGAGTGAGCGGAATGCCGACGCGGTTCGGCCCGACGCGTTCCTGGATGATGGCGGAAAAGCGGCGCTCGAAATAGACGGACAACGGGACGAGCGGAAGCACCACCAAAAACGTCAGAAAGACGATCTTGATGACAATGATGAGAAGGTTGATGAGGAGTTCCGGCATGGGGAAACGGAGGTGAGGCGGGTGTCAGATGGAGTCGCTCAGGCGGGGCTGCGGGCGAGAAGCCCGCGCCACGTGGCACGGGCATCCTGCCCGATGCCTTTGCTGATGATGGTGATTGAGGAAATTCACGGGTTGGTGCTCATCCGTTGATGAGGCCTTTGGCGACGCGTTCTTTTTCTTTTTCGAGGAGCGGAATGCGGTGATCGGTTTCGAGGACGGGTTTGCCGAGATCGCCGATCTTCGAGAGGGTGAGGCCCTCGAAGGCAGCTGCTTCGGCGGCCATGGCCTTGAAGACGTCTTCGATGAGGAAGAGGCCGGATGTTTCACCGGTGATGGCGGCAGTGAGGTCGCGGAAGATTTCCCAGTCGTCGCGGGCTTCGGCGGGGGGCTCGACGGCACGGTTGAGGCGCTGGAGGCGGCCGGAGAGATTGACCATGGAGCCGCGTTTTTCGGCGAAGGCGGCGGCGGGAAGGACGAGATCGGCGGCGCTGGCGGTTGGATTGGCGAGCAGCGCGGTCTGCAGAAGATAATCGAGTTTCCCCAGGGATTCCGGGGCGAATCCGGCATCGGTGATGAGGTCTTCGCCGAGGACGATGAGCGATTTGATTTCGCCGGATTCGACGCCTTGGCGGATCGCCGCGAGATTTGCATAGGGGTCGTCGCTACCAAGGATCAGCTTCGCTCCGGTGGTGTTCGGATTGCGATCGGCGGCGATCAGCAATGCGTCGGGTTCGGCGGCACGGGGGACCAAGGCGAGTGAGGTGGTGCCGATGGCGGCAGCGAGCTTTTTCACGAGGTGAAGCTCCTCATTGGTCATGCGTGCGGAGGCGATGATGGCGGTTTGCCCGGCAGGCGTTTCTTTGATGCGAGCGGCGGCGGATTTGAGCGAGTCACTCCATGCGACGGGCTGATGGGTGCCGTGGATTTTTTCGAGTGGCTGAGTGAGGCGGGTGTCGCCGTCGATGTAATGAAAATTCAGGCGATGCGAGTCGGGCATCCACGTCGAGTTGACATCGTCGTTGCGGCGTGGGGTGATGCGGTGAATGCGGTTTCCGCGCGTCCAGACGGTGATGTTGGTGCCGGTGCCGCAGTTGACGTCGATCGTCGGGGTTTCCTTGAGGAACCAGACGCGCATTTGGAAACGGAAGTCGTTCGAGGTCAGCGCGCCGACGGGGCAGATGTCAGCGGTGTTGAGTGAATAGTTCGAATCGAGCAGGCGGCCGGGGTGGACGGTGAGCGTGGTGTGGGTGCCGCGCTGGGTGAAGCCGAGGACTGGGTCGCCAGCGACTTCGTCCATGAACCGGATGCAGCGGCTGCACATGATGCAGCGCTCGTCGTCGAGGCGGATGCGCGGGCCGATATCGACGTTTTTCGGTTTTTTCACCTTCATATCGACGAAGCGGGAGACGCCGCGGCCGTGGCCGACGGATTGTTCCTGGAGGCGGCATTCGCCAGCCTGGTCGCAGATCGGGCAGTCGAGCGGGTGGTTGATGAGGAGGAATTCCATCACGCCCTCGCGGCATTTTTCAACGAGTTCACCCTCCGTGCGGATGCCCATGTTTTCGGCGACGGTGTTCGCACAGGCGATGACGGGGCGCGGCATCCAGCCGATCGGTTGGTAGCCATGTTCATCACATTCCGGCTCCGCACCGGGGGTCGGGCGCGGCGGCATGCCCATCTGGACAAGGCACATGCGGCAGTTGCCGGGCGAGGTGAGCTTGGGATGATAGCAGTAGTGCGGGACGATCACACCGGCGGTGCGGCAGGCCTCGATCATACGGGTGCCCTTGGGAAATTGATGCCAGGTGCCGTTGATTTGCACGTTCACCATGCCCTTTTCGGCGGCGAGATCCTTGGGGAGTTTGGCTGGCGCTGCGGCGGTGGTTGCTTCGCTCATGGGCAAAAAAAATGAAAATACGTGAGGGCGCGATTGGTTTTCCGCGCCCCCCGGACGCGGCGGAATATGTCGGCCATCCCCCACCCTCGCAAGCCGCTTTGTGAAAATTTTC
This sequence comes from Luteolibacter sp., assembly GCA_047921195.1. Taxonomy (GTDB): domain Bacteria; phylum Verrucomicrobiota; class Verrucomicrobiia; order Verrucomicrobiales; family Akkermansiaceae; genus Luteolibacter. Next base: position 77,143 of record JBLRWN010000002.1, read on the forward strand.
ACAAGCTCCCGAAGATGCGTGTTGGCCGAAAATCCGGGGGCATTTGGCTCCGACCGGGGAACGATGGCATCAAAGCCTGATTACTTCGAGATTTCCGCCGCAATTCGACGTGCCTCCTCGTCTGCGGCAAGGATTTCGGGCAACGATGGGTTTTTCACCGGCTGATGCCTGCCCATGGTTGCCTCCACCGTGTGCCAGATCCCCGGGAAAGGAATTTCCCCGGCACGGAAACATTCCACCGCCACCTCATTCGCGGCGTTGAAAACGGCCGGGAGAGTGCCACCGACGCTGCCAGCGATGCGGGCCAGGCCAAGCGCGGGAAACGCCTCGTCGCGGGGGGGCTCGAAGGTGAGCGCGCCTAGCGCTGCGAAATCCAGCGGTTCCATCCCACCGCGCAGGCGGTGCGGCCAAGTGAGCGCGTATTGGATGGGAAATGCCATGTCGGTGCGGCTGAGCTGAGCGAGCACCGAACCATCGACAAATTCCACCATCGAATGAATCACGCTTTGCGGATGAACGACAACATCGATGCGGTCCATCCCGATATCAAACAACCAGCGGGCTTCGATCATTTCGAGGCCTTTGTTGAAGAGCGTGGCGGAGTCGATGGTGATTTTCGGCCCCATGTCCCATGTCGGATGTTTGAGGGCTTGATCGGGCGTGACACGTTCAAGATCTGCGGCGGACGTCGTCCGAAAGGGTCCGCCCGATGCCGTGAGGATCAATTTCGCCACCTCCCCCACCCCACCCTTATGCCCGGCAAGGCATTGGTGGATGGCATTGTGTTCGCTGTCGACGGGAAGCAGGTTCACCCCGCGGCGGGAGGCCGCCGCGGTGATGACTTCGCCGGCCATGACAAGGATTTCCTTCGAGGCGACGGCAAGATCGCGCCCGGCTTCGATCGCCGCCAGAGCGGGGGCAAGCCCGGCGGTGCCGACGATGGCAACGAGGACGACGTCGGCCTCGGTTTGTGCGGCCAGCTCGATCAGCCCCTCGGGACCGGTGAATACCTTGACGCCCGCCGGCAGGTCCGCCCGGAGTGCGGCGGCCTTGGATGCATCGAAAATCGCGACATGTTTCGCGCCCGTTTCGCGGGCTTGGGCGGCAAGTTCGCGGTGATTGGTGGCCGCAGCGAGGCCGGTGATTTCAATTTCCCCGGGTAAATCCCGTGCCACACGCATCGTCGATTTCCCGATCGATCCGGTCGATCCGAGCACCACGACTTTCCTGGGTCTGCGATCATTCATGCGGCAGCGGGGATGAGCACCCAGATCAGATAAAAGAACAATGCGGGAGCGGTGAAACAAATGCTATCGACCAGATCGAGTGCGCCGCCGATGCCGGGGAGCATCTGGCCGGAATCTTTCGCCTGGACGGCGCGTTTCACCACACTTTCAGCAAGATCGCCGATCACCGCGAGGACACAGAGCAGGAAACCAAGGAAGACGACGTGCCCCCAGCCGCCGAGGATGGCGAGGTGCTCGGGGAGGAAAAGATACAAGCCGCAGGCGGCGAGCTGCGAAAACAGCAGCGCACCGCCGAATCCCTCCCAGGTTTTTGCCGGGCTGATGTGAGGAATCATTTTGTGCCGACCGATCAGTGAACCCGTGATGTAAGCGCCCATGTCGGTAAATTTCGTAACCGCGAGCAGCCACAACAAGAGAATCGCACCGGGCACTTCGCCCTCGCCGGGGACGATGAAGATGATGCGGGCGCAGAAATTGAAAAGCAGCGCGACATAGACGAAGCCCAGCACGTTGACCGCTACAGATGCGAGCGATTCGAAGCCGCGGATCGGATAGCGGAGTTGCAGAGTGAAGGCGACAGTGGCGGCGAGAAACACCCCGAGTGCATCAAGGCCGCTTGGCATCCGCTGGCCACCCGAGACCAACTGCCAATAGAGCACACCGCAATACAAGACGGCCAAACCGATACCAAACCGCGGGAAGCAAACGACACCCGCCACCCGCATCATTTTAAAATATTCGCGCGTGGCGAAAATCGTGAGCACGCCGACGAGTCCGAGATACGCCCATGCTTTCATGCTAACGAGTGTGGCCGCGACGACCGCCCACAAGAACAAGGTGCTTGCGGAACGTTTCACAAAAACCGCGCGTTTCGATTCCGCCGATGCGGTCGTGGATGGGGTGTTGCTCATGAACGGGGGACATCCAACCTTCCGAATGCCGCGCTGGCAATCCATTCCGTCGGATTCACATCGGCCGCCATGCGATCACCAGCACCAACAGGGCGATGGGCAGATAAAGCAGGGTGAAGAGAAACAACTTCCTCGCCGCGCCGCGCCCGCCACCAAAGGCAAATTTGAGTGCCAGAGCCATCATCAGGAATGCCAGCAGCGGCCCGGCGACCGCCCACAGCACCCGCCCGAAACCGATCCATGCCGGCAGCAGCGAGAACACCGCGAGCACCAGCGAAAACCCGGCGGCCAACAACCCGCTCTTGCGGCCGCTCACATCGCCATTCGACCACATTTTGTATCCCGCATCCTCGTATTCCTCGCGGCACAACCAGTTGATCGCGATGAAGTGCGGAAGCTGCCAGAAAAACAACAGGCCGAACAAAAACAACGCTTCCCAACCGAGCGCCCCACCCGCCCCCACCCAGCCGATCACCGGCGGGATCGCTCCGGGCACCGCGCCGACCAGCGTGTTCGTCGTGCTCACCCGCTTGAGTGGCGTGTAAACGAAAACGTAAATCGCGACCGTCGCCGCCGTGAGATAAGCCGTAAGATGACCCACCGTGGCCGCGAGATGGATGATCCCCACCGCGGAAAGCACCCAGCCGATACCGAATGCGGCGATCGGTTTCATGCGTTGAGATGGCAATGGCCGGTCCGCGGTGCGGCGCATCCGAGCGTCGAGGTCGATTTCCATCAACTGGTTGAACGCCGCCGAACCGAACGCCGCCAATGCGGTGCCGAACAAGGTGTGCACCATCGGCAGCCACTGCCCCTGCCAATCGCCGCGCGATGCCAGCACAAAGCCGAAGAACGTCGTGATCAGCACGAAAAAATTCAGCCTCACCTTCATCAACACCGCGAGGTCCTCACGCAGACCTGGTGGAGCATCGGCGGCCTCCGACGACACAAATTCCGCGTCCACCACCGCAGGGGTGGGGTCGCCAGGATTCGTGGGATCGTCTTCAGAATGCATCCGCACGGAAGCTGAGGTTGATTTCACACCTGCGCAAGCACATCCCGATTCTCATCCGTGCTTCGCCAGCCGCTCCAGAACGAGTCCCGCCGCGATCATGCCGAAACATCCGGTGACGTGGGCGGCGCTGCCGTATCCCGCGTCGCACCCGAGACGCGGACCTTCGTTTTGCAAGGCATCGCGCTCACAGGAAATACCACCCTCACCATCCGGAAAAACCTGCGGCTCGTCGGAGAACACCGCGTCGATCCCCAGCGGCGTCGGTTTCGTACCCATGGGAATCGTCGGGAAACCATGATCTCGCCGGAGCTTGCGGCGCAGCGAGTGCAACAGCGGATCTCCTCCACTAACGGATAGATCGGCGGCGCGGATGCGGGTGGGATCACGGCGGCCGCCTGCCGCGCCGCAGGTAACCACCGGAATGCCACGCGCATGGCATTCCGTAACCAAAAGCGCTTTGTGGCGCAGCGTGTCGATGGCATCGACTACCGCGTCGAATCCGGGCGCGAGAATATCCTCTGCGGTGCGCTCGTTGAAAAATGCGGATACAACACTCACCTCACAGGCCGGATGGATCGCTCGCACACGAGCGGCCATCGCCTCGGCTTTCTGCATGCCGATTTGGCCATCGAGCGCGTGAATCTGGCGGTTCACATTGGTGACGCAGATTTCATCGAGATCCACCAGCGTGAGGTTTCCCACCCCGCTGCGGGCCAGGCATTCCACCGCCCACGTTCCAACACCGCCGATGCCCACGACCGCCACCCGGGCGGAGGCAAATCCTTCGAGCGCGGCATTTCCATACAGCCTCGCGACCCCACCGAAACGGGCCCAGCTCTCCTCTGGCAATTTGCGTGAATCTGCGTCCATCTGGGGTTCGATTTTCTCGGCATGGCGGTTTCAAGCCGCCGCCACGATACAAAACGGCGGCATCCGTGGGAATCACGAATGCCGCCGGAGAATTTGAGGCAGGGTTTGTTACAGACCCTTCTCGACCATCAGGTCAACCAGTTCGACCACGCGGTTCGAGTAACCCCACTCGTTGTCATACCAGCTGATGAGCTTGAAGAAGTTCGAGTTGAGTTCGATCGAGGAACCGGCGTCGTAGATCGACGAGTTCTTGTCGTGGATGAAGTCGGTGGAGACCACTTCCTCGTCGGTGTAGGCGAGGATGCCCTTGAGGTAGGTTTCGGATGCCTTCTTGAGCGCCGCGTTGATCTCGGCAAGCGAGGTTGGCTTGACGGTCTTCACGGTGAGGTCTACGGCGGAAACGGTCGGCGTGGGAACGCGGAACGCCATGCCGGTGAGCTTGCCTTTCACTTCCGGGCAGACGAGGGCCACGGCCTTGGCGGCACCCGTGGTCGATGGGATGATGTTGATCGCAGCGCTGCGGCCACCCTTCCAGTCTTTCTTCGACGGGCCGTCCACGGTCTTCTGGGTGGCGGTGTAGGAGTGCACGGTGGTCATCAAGCCTTCGTCGATGCCGAAGCCTTCCTTGAGGAGCACGTGCACGAGCGGAGCAAGGCAGTTCGTCGTGCAGCTTGCGTTGGAGACGATGTGATGCTTGGCAGCATCGTAGAGCTCGTGGTTCACACCGAGAACGATCGTCGCGTCCTCCCCTTTGCCGGGAGCGGAGATGACGACTTTTTTGGCACCGGCGGTGATGTGGCCTTGGGCCTTGGCGGCTTCGGTGAAAAGACCGGTCGATTCGATCACGATCTCGACGCCCATTTCCTTCCATGGAAGGCCTTCGGGGCTGCGGGCGCTGACGACCTTGATGTCGTGGCCGTTGACCACGAGGACGTCGTCCTCTTCAAGATCCGGTGAGGATTTCTTGGAGCTGACGGTTCCGGCGAACTTGCCCTGGGTGGAGTCATACTTCAGGAGATAGGCGAGGTTGTCTGCCGGCACGATGTCGCCGACGGCGACGACGTTGTATTTGGTGCCGAGGTGCCCTTGTTCGACGAGGGCGCGGAATACGAGGCGGCCGATGCGGCCGAATCCGTTGATTGCAATGGTAGTCATGGCTGGTTTGGGGTCGATCACGCGGCATTTCCGCGCGGCGGGCGCGGATTATCCACGCGGGGGCCGTGGCGTCAATGCCATGCGTCAAAATTCGCGAAAGATTTGCCCGCCCATCCACGGCGCCGAGATTCAGAGGCCCGGCGAGATCCGGCGAAGCATGAAACGATGTGCCAGATTGGCGATCAACACTCCGCAGAGTCCACCGAGCGTGTCGGCCATCCAGTCGCCAAAATCGTTACCACTGCGGCCGGGTGTGAATGTCTGGCGGAATTCGTCGAGCACGCCGAGGGATGACATCAGTGCGACGGGAAACGCGATTTTCCACCACCGCGACGACACCGGCGGTTTGCGGAATAGGATGGCATTGGCAAGGACGAACCCGCCAGCGGAAAACCAGCAGAAATGCAGCACTTTGTCGAAATGCGGAAATTCAAATGCCGGTGGCGTGGGCGCGGAAACCGAAAACGACGAGGCGGCGAATGTGGCGACTCCCCACAACAACAGCCCGACCCACCACGGGTGTGGGCGCGCAAGGGTGTGGAACATCCGGGTCATTTGAAAAAATCACCAGCGAATCGCCGCAGCCGCCCAGGTGAGACCGGCGCCGAAAACGACTAGCACGATGTGGTCGCCGCGTTTGAAAGCACCAGTGCGGGCGGCTTCATCGAGTGCAATGGCCACTGCCGCGGCGGAGGTGTTGCCGTATTTGTGGAGATTCACGAACACGCGCTCATTGGGAACGGCGAGGCGGTCGGCAATCGCGTCGATGATGCGAAGGTTCGCCTGGTGCGGGATCACGCAGGCGATGTCTTCGGGCGCGAGTCCAGCGCGTTCGATCACTTTTTCCGCGGCTTCCTTCATGCGGTTGACCGCATGTTTGAAAACCTCCTTGCCGAGCATCGCCAGCGTGGCGAGGCGGTCACCGGCATTGTCGATGGTGATCGGGCAGGCGGAGCCGCCTCCGGGGATATTGAGGAGATGAGTGAGGTTGCCATCGGTGCCCATCTCGGTCGCGATGATGGATCCCTCGCCGGGCAACGCCTTGCGCAGCACGGCGGCTCCGGCACCGTCGCCGAAAAGCACGCAGGTCGCGCGGTCCTCCCAATTGACGAACGCGGAGAGCTTCTCCGCCCCGATGATCAACGCATTGTTGAACGCCCCATCGGAAATCAGGCGCTTCGAAATCTTCATCGCATAAAGAAATCCCGAGCACGCGGCCGAAATATCGAACGCCACCGCGCGGTTCGCGCCGAGCGCCTGTTGGACGTAGCAGGCGGTGGCCGGCGTCAGTGTGTCGGGCGTGATCGTGGCGACGATGATCAACTCGATATCCTCCGGGGCCAACCCGGCCTGGTCGAGCGCGCGGCGGGCAGCGTGCGTCGCCATGTGCGACGTGTGTTCGCCCTCGGCCGCGATGTGTCGCTCGCGAATGCCGGTGCGGGTGACGATCCACTCGTCGCTGGTATCCACGCGTGATGCGAGTTCTTCGTTGGTGAGAATTTTTTCCGGAACGTAGCTGCCGGTTCCGGCAATGCAGACGTCGATGCCCTGGGTCAGGTCGCTCATATTGGCGCGCAGTTTGGAATCCACCGATGCCCGCCACAAGCGCGAATTGGCGGCGGATGACATGGAAAATTCTTTCGCAACCACCGGCGATTTGTGGTTTTTTATTCAGGTTCATGCAAAATTCATCAATCATCCTCGCCCTGGCATGGCCGCTAGCGGCGGCGGCCATCGCCGCACCCGGCGCATTCGTCACCCCCGAAAGCGAATTCCGCCTTGGCGAAAGCGTGATGGTCCCGCTGCGCCTCGACGCACCGGCGGAGCAGATCGTTCACGGCACATTGACCATGAACCGCCCGGGCATCGTCGAGATCCTGCGCGAACCGGAATTTCTCGCGGGTCACGAAATCGGCTTCGCCCGCATCCGCACGCTCGCACCGGGCGCAGTCGTCCTCCGCAACGGCGAGTCGACAATGCGCGTGAACGTCACCACCGAGCGCCCGCTCTCGCTGGTGCGCCAAATGCGCCCGCGCTTCACCTCGCCATCGGAAAATAGCGCAGTCTGGGGCACCGTGGCGATCGGCGCGGAAATGTGGGTCGGAGCTCCCGGTGTCGACCGCATGGCCGCACCGGATGCGAAGCTCCGCCTGCCCGACGGACGCGAACTCGTGGCCGACGAATCGTTTCCACCTGTCGACGGCCCGTTCTGGCGGTTGGTGTTTCACCTCGATACCACCACGCTCCCACCGGGTGAATCCTCGTTCACCATCAGCGCAAAGCCGCCAATCGAAGGCGCGGGAAATGCCGATCTTCTCACCAGTGAAACCCACACCCTGCTCATCCTTCCGCCACCCGGCGATGACGACCTCGTGTTTTCCGGGGAATGCGAGGATGCGCTCGGCACCCCGCGCAGCGAGCGCATGGGCAGCGAACCACCCGGCGTGGTGATGGCGCCGGATGCCTCCGGATTCCGCGCCGTCGCACTCCGCCGCCGCCGTCCCGCATGGGTGATCCAACCGGAAATCCCCGAACCCGGCCGATACCAATTGCTCGTCCGCGCACGCGGCACCATCGCCGGCGCGGCATACCCGTCGCTCGGGATCGTCCTCGGTGAGGATGCCAGCGATTCGATGTCGGTGCGCCTCGCCTCGGCGGATTGGCACAACGTGCCGGTCGGCCGCCCGCTCCGGCTCGACGCCGGCCCACAGTGGATCGGCATCTCGCTCGCCAACGAATTCAACTACCGCAACCAAATCCAACGCGTGGCGGACATCGACCGTTACGAACTCCGCCGCATCCCCGATGACGCTGGCTCCGGGGATGCCGGCATGATGATGGCAGGCGGCATGATGATGACGGCGGGAAAACCCGAAAACGGCGCGACCAAAAACCGGGCCGACCGCCTCCGCGTCGCGTTCACCAGCATCGTCGATGGCGATTCGATTCGCAGCAGGACGACCCTCAACGCCACCCTGCGAAGCCCGTCGCTCCGCAACGAGCGGGATTACGCGCGCATCCGCTCAGATCTCTGGATCAACGGCCGCGTCACCGCATCCGCCCACGGGCAGAATCCCTCATTCACCGTCCACCCGCATGACTTCAAGGCCGGAGAAAACACCCTGCAAATCCACGCCGTTTCCCCCTGCGGAAACCAAGCGCTCTCCCTCAGCCAAGCGCTGCAAGCCGATTCACCCACGCACCCCTCGGGCCTCCTCGACACCACGTTCAACAGCGACCGCTATGACCTGCAGCGCGGCGCGTGGCATCAGGTCGAACGCATCGCCATCGGTGCCGATCATCCCCTGGCTGGCGAAGGCGCTCCGGAACGCGCGCACCCGCTCAAGCCCGGCCGCGCGGCGCGCTTCGACCTGCCGCGCGATCTCCAAGGCAAGCGCCGGATTTCGATCCATACCCGCGCGATTCCCGATGCCGCCCCGGGCATCGTCGCCGTGACGCTCCACCAACCCGAAGCCCGCCCGCGCGCGCTGCGCGAAATCCAGCTCCCCCGCCACACCGCAGGTGCCGATTGGGATTGGCACGCGCTCGCCTCCATCGACCTCACAAGCGGTCGCAAGTGGCTCACCTTCGAACTCATCGAAGGCGAAGCCACCTTGGCCGGGTGCGGCATCGACACCGAGGTCTTCGTCGACGCCGCGCCGCCCAACGTCGAAATCCTCTACCCAAAACCCAATGCCGCACTCTCGGCGGACGGCGATGCCATCGTCATCCGCACCTTCGACGATCTCGCCCTGAGCCGCTTCGAGTTGTTCATCGATGGCGAAAAAGCCCCGCTCCCCTACCCTGCCGGCAACGGCACAGGCTCCGTGCTGCTCCACATCCCGGGCTCCTTGCTGGAAAGCGGAAAACGCAGCATCGAAATCGCAGCCATCGACGAATCCGGAAAGACCACCCGCTCCGCTGCCGTACGCGTCGAGGTCCGCCGGGAAAGCGACCCCGAACTCACCCTGCCTTATCCGCGGGCCGTCCGCCTCGCCAAAAACCTCGCCCTCGGCCTCGATCCGCGCACCGTCGCCGAGATTCTAACACACGGCGAGTCCGCTTGGCTCGAATCCCAGCTCGACGCAGCCTCCATCGCCGACGCCCACATCGAGGCCCTCGGCGAGACATGGTTCCGGGACATCAGCGACTACAATATCCGCGGGCGCGTTGCCGCGGACCTGTTGGCCACCCGTTTCCCGGTGCGGGCGCGCTTCGCCATGTTCGCACAAAACCACTTCTCCACCTGGATCTCCAAAACCGGTGCCGACGCGAAATGGCGCGAGCACCAGGCGTTCCGCGACGTCGGCCCGGCGCGCTTCCAAGACCTCCTGCTCACCTCCGCCACCTCGCCGGCGATGATGGTGTATCTCGACCAGCAGAGCAGCTTCGGCCGCCAGCTCAATGAAAACTACGCCCGCGAGGTGATGGAGCTCCACACCGTCGGCGTGCACGCCGGATACGACCAGGACGACGTCATCCACCTCGCCAAGCTCCTCAGCGGCTGGGGCGCCCAGCGCGAATCGACGATGGACGGCACGCGCATCGGCTACGAATACCGCTATTCGCCCTACCTCGCCGAACCCGGCCCGCTCGAAGTCTTCGGCTTGTCCATCCCCGCCGCCGGCACGCCGGACACCGCCGACGATCGCGTGCGCATGGCCATCGAAATGCTCGCGTCACGCCCGCAAACGGCCCGGTTCATCGCGGAAAAAATGGTCGGCCACTACCTCGGCCTGCCCGCTGACGAGTCCACCGTCGCCGCGCTCGAATCAGAATTCCTCCACAGCGGCGGCAACCTCCGCCGCATGCTCACCACCCTCGCCACCTCGCCGCGCATGATGGCTGTGGACCGCGCGAAAAAAATCCTCCCGCCCGTCGAATTTGCCGTCGCCACCCAGCGCGCGGCAGTGGCATTCCACCCGTGGTCGGTCATCGATCTCGCCGACCGCAGCGGGCGCAACCTGTTCGATCGCGCCAGCCCGGATGGATTCCCCGAGTCGAACGACGAATACGCCGACTCGAACTATCAGCTCCAGAAATGGCGGTTCTGCAAACAGATCGAGTGGCAGTTGCGCGGCGGCATTCCCGGCCCGGCATTCCATGTCGACGCGCTCGCCGACGCATCACGCCGCGACGCCCTCATCGACTTCGCATATGCCACCCGCCACGGCGGCGCGCCATCGACCACCAGCCGCGACGCGCTCCACCAGATCCTCTCGCAGGAAATCACCGATGAAAACCAGCGCCGTAACCTGTTCTCCACCTTCCTTCACATGACCCCCGAATTCCAATCGCGATAAAGACCCAACTTCCACCTCCCGCCATGCACACCAACCGCCGCACTTTCCTCCGCACCACCGGCAGCTTCGCCCTGCTCGGCGGGCTCGCCCCCTTTCAAATCTTCGCCGGTGCCGCGCCGGACATCCGACCCACGCACAAGGGCAAGACGCTCGTCGCCGTTTTCCTGCGCGGCGGCATCGACGGGCTCAACGTCATCGTCCCGCACGGCGACCGCGATTATTACAAACACCGCAGCTCGCTCGCCATCGCCCGCCCGTCGAAAGGCAATCGCGAAGCCTGCCTCGATCTCGATGGCTACTTCGGCCTCCATCCGTCCGCCGCCTCATTGATGCCGCTTTTCAAAAACGGCAGCGTCCGCGCCCTGCAGGCCGTCGGATACGCCAAAAACACTCGCTCACACTTCGAAGAGCAGGACACCTGGGAGACCGGCGTCGCCGGCAATGCCCTCTCCGCCGACGGCTGGCTCAACCGCCACCTCGCCAGCTCGACCGGCCACGGAGCCATCCGCGCGGTCGCCATCGGCGGCAATCTCCCCCGCATGCTCCGCGGCCGCGCCCCGGCATACGCGATCCGCGGCATCGGCGATCTCGCCATGCCTGCCATGGCCGGCGATTCGGCAATCCTCCGCGCCGCCCTCGAATCCGCATACTGCACCAAGCCCGATGCCGCCCACGATCCGCTCGCCGACCTGCTCGCGCAAACCGCCAGCGCCACCCTCGAAGGCACCCGCCAGCTCGAAGCCATCGCCAAAGAGGAATACCAACCGGCCAACGGCGCGAAATATGCGAACAACGGCGTCGCCCGCCAATTTCTCGAAGCCGCCCGCCTGATCAAGGCAGGCCTCGGCACCGAGGTCATCCAGATCGATTACGGCGGCTGGGACACCCACAACAACCAAGGCGCCGCCACCGGCGGTTTCGCCAACCGCCTGCGCGACCTCACCGACGCAATGACCGCGTTCCACACCGACCTCGGTGATCAAATGCAAGACGTCCTCGTCCTCACCCTCAGCGATTTCGGCCGCACCGTGCGCCAGAACGGGACTCAGGGCACCGACCACGGCTGGGCGAACTGCATGATCGCCCTCGGCGGGTCCCTCGCGAAAAACGACAAGCCGGTGCTTGGAGACTGGCCGACGCTTGCCGTCGAAAAACTCCAGCAACGGCGCGACCTCCAGCACACCACCGACTTCCGCGACGTCCTCGCCGAAACCGCCGCCAAACACCTCGGCAATTCCAACACCGCGCACATCATCCCCAACCACGAATTCACCCGCGTCGGGCTCGTGTGAATCCATGAATTCCATTGACATCACCGCTCGCTGCGCGAATCTGCCGACGTCAACCAACGGACTGAAATTGTGGACAACGACTTATTGCACACGGAAAAAATCCTCGCCGATCGGAAAGTGTTCTTCCTCGACCTGAAGAGCAACGCCCGCGGCCTCGTCGTGAAAATCACCGAAGATGTCGGTGGCAACCGCGACACCATCATGGTCCCTGCGGAGATCCTCGGCGACTTCATCGCCGCCTTGAGCGACATCAAGGCCACTGCGGACGAGCACTTGGATTGATCCAGCTCACCGCTGGTTGAACTTGCTCATTTCGCGCTGGGCCTCGCGGAGTTCGACCTTTTTCTTCAGATCCTGCCGCTGGTCGGCATGGGTTTTTCCCTTGCCCACACCAATCTCCACCTTCACCCGGCGGGCTTTCCAATACAGCCGCAACAAGGGCAGCGAGCACCCCTTGATCGCCGTCGCAGACGCGAGCTTCAGAATCTCCCGCTTGTGCAACAACAACCTGCGCGGACGCCGCGCGGTATGGTTGAACCACTCACCCGCCGTCTCCCACGGCTGGATGTCAACACCGTAAAGGAAAACCTGGTTCCCTTCGACGCGGGCAAACGCATCCGCAATGTTGATCTTCCCGGCACGGATCGATTTCACCTCCGTGCCCTTCAATTCCAACCCCGCCTCGTATTTTTCGAGGATGTGGAAATCCCTGCCCGCCTTGCGGTTGGTCGCAATCTCCCCGCTCATGGCAGTGCTTGGCCGGGCATCGCCGGCCGGTTAGTTGGCAGCCTTCTCAATGAGCTTGATCTTGCCCTCGATGATCTCGGTCAGCGCGATGTCCGCCGCACCCATCGAGGGAACAGTCGGAATCAATGGCGAGCGACCGCTGTTGAGCTGGCGCACGCGCTTGGACACGAGGTTGATGAGCACGAGGGGGTCGGTGACGACTTCGGAGGCCTTGTCGAGAAGATCACTTTTCATGGGGTTGCCTGGATAGCGCGACCACGGACGCTCCTGCTCGAACGGGACAATGTTGTCAGCCGGCGGGTTGGGTGCTTGGTCGCTCAAAATGGATTGCGGTGAAGATAAAGCCCGAATGGGAATCCGGGTCGGCGGTAAAAGCAGAAAACCCGATTGCTGGCAAGCGCAATCTGACTTGTCCCCTCAAATCGGACGGTTTACCGGCCTAATCCCTCAATCCGTGCATCGCCCGGACTGCGATCACATAGTCGAGCACCGCCCGCTCCTCCGCCCGCCCCAACCCGGCGTGGCGGATCATTTCCGGCATCGTGTCCTCCCAGTCCATGATGTCCACCTTCTCTGGCATCATGTAATAGTGGCATTCACCGCATTTTAGCATGAAAACCTCGTGTCCGCGCTGGAGGGCGCTGAGTTGTTTCCCGCTCTTCGCCGCCATCGTTGCGGTCGGATTCGGAATATCGGATATCCCGCCCATTTCGCCTTGGCTGCCCGCAGGCAGGTCCCCCATTTCGCCACGCCCGGCCGCTCCGGCTCCTCCACCATCCGTGCAGGAGACCAACCCCGCCAAACAGGCGGCAGCCCAACAGACCATGGCAAACATGCGAATCACGCCTGCGATCCATTCAAAATCCCGCAACGATTGCAACGCCGATTCCAAACAAACCCTCCATCAGGTCGATTGCGGGGTTTTTTCGAATAACACGGCCCGTTTTGGCGTCGATTGTCTGATGAAGATTGGCTTATTCTCCACTTTGACTGTTTCCTTTTTGCTCGCGTCATTTTCACAGGCGCAAAGCTGCCGTGAGGTCATTCGCGACGCGACCGGAAGGATCGTTCAGACGATCGACCGTCAAGCGAACGGCCGGGCCGTGATGCGCGATGCCTCGGGCAAAATCATTGGGACGGCAACCACGCAAGCAACCGGCAGCATCAGCCGCACAACCTATCGCGATGCAAACGGAAGGATCACCGGGACAGCATCCACCCAACACGGGCAGTCGGCCACGACAAGGACCACCTACCGTGGGCCCGGAGGTCAAATCACAGGCACCTCGGCCACCAATCCATCGAACCCCAGCCATGGCAATCCATCGCGCACCACATTCCGCGCCGCCTCGGGCAGGGTCACCGCGACCGAGCAGGCACAAGGCAACGGCAGATTCACAACCACCCGACGCGATGCATCCGGCCGGATTACAGAGACCAGCAGCGGGAATGCTAGATGCACAAATGGTTCGCGGTCATCGTTCCAAGGAGCGCCGCGGTAAAAGCCTTTGATATAGAGTAAGCAAGCCCCCATCTCAGACGCCATGGTCAGGAAAAGCATGACTAAACCACGTACAGATTATTGATGCGGCCGCATCAATAATCTGTACGTTTATCTCACCAACTCCTCTCTCAAAGAAGTGGCTTTGACTCCACCCATGGCTGGCGATTCATTGGTTTTATAAGCCTCAGGCGCCGCGCGGATGATCGACACAAGTACAGATTATTGATGCGGCCGCATCGATAATCTGTACGTTTTTATCGCCGAGACGCCCTCAAGGGGGTGAGGTCAGCTGCAGCCTTGGCTGGTGCCGCATTGGGTGCAGACGCCGCAGGCGCCGGCGCGGATGACCTTGTCGCTGCCGCAGTTCGAGCAGAGGATGCCCATGTAGGCGGTGCCGAGGGCGCGGCGGACCCGGTCGATGGATTGGCCAGGATTGGCGGACGCCGTGGCGGGGGCAGGTGGGGGTTCTTCGGCATCGACGCTGAGCTCTGGCACCGGGCGGTTGACGGCGGCGCGTTCCATTTCGGTGATTTCGGGAAGCGGGAGATCGGGCTGGTGGGCGTCGGGTGCGGTGGCGGCGCGGTAGCCGTCGATAAACTGGCAGCCGAGCCAGCGGAAGACGTAGTCGGTGATGCTGAAGGCGGTGCGGATGTCGGGGTTGCGGGTGTAGCCGCTGGGCTCGAATCGCTGGTAGGCGAATTTGTTGACGAGCTGCTCCAAGGGCACGCCGTATTGCAGGGCAATCGAGGTCAGCGTAGCCACGGTGTCCATGAGGCCGCCGATGGTGGAGCCTTCCTTGGACATTTGGATGAAGATCTCGCCGGGCTGGCCGTCGGGGTAGAGGCCGACGGTGAGGTAGCCCTTGTGGCCGGCGATTTCAAATTTGTGGGTGAGCGAGGTGTGGGTGTCGGTCATCGATCGGCGCACCGGCGAGTGGACCATCGCGCGGAGTTGGTCGTTCTCGGCAGCGAGCTCGCGGAGGCGGACGGCGAACTCATCGGAAGTGGTGGGTTTTTCATCCGCCGCTTTCGAGTCGCTGGTGCGGGTGCTGAGCGGGGCACTGCGCTTGGAGCCGTCGCGGTAAATCGCCACGGCCTTGAGGCCGAGTTGCCATGCCTCGATATACGTCTGCATGATGTCCTCGACGGTGGCGCTCTCGGGTAGGTTCACGGTTTTCGAGATTGCGCCTGATAGAAATGGCTGGGCGGCAGCCATCATACGAAGGTGGCCTCGATAATGAAGGCTGCGGGTGCCGTGGTGGGCTTTGAACGCGCAGTCGAAAATGGCGAGGTGCTCGGGTTTCAGCCCGCTTTGTTGGACTTCGCCGGTGTCGGGGTCGGCGACGTCTTCGATGGTGTCCCATTGTTCGATGTGGGCGAGGATGGCGGCGATTTCGGATTCGGGGTAGCCGAGTTTTTTGAGCGCCGGGGGCACGGTGCGGTTGACGATTTTGAGCATCCCGCCGCCGGCGAGGAGTTTGTATTTCACCAGCGCGATGTCGGGTTCGATGCCGGTGGTGTCGCAATCCATTAGGAAGCCGATGGTGCCGGTGGGTGCGAGCACGGTGACTTGAGCGTTGCGATATCCATAGTCGATCCCGGCGGCGACGGCTTTTTCCCATGCCTTGAGCGCCTCGGCGGCGAGCTCGGCATCGGCAGTCGCAGCGGAGGAGGCAAGCGCCTGGGCGTGTTCGTGATGGCGCTCGATGACTGCGCGCATCGATGCTTCGTTCGATGGCTCGGGGGTGTTGCGGACGTTGCCGTAGCGGGCGTCGTGATAGGACGGAAAAGGTCCTTTCGCAGCGGAGAGTTCGGCGGAAACCTCGTAGGCCTTGCCGGTCATCAACGCGGTGATGGCCCCGGCGAGGGCGCGGCCTTCGTCGCTGTCGTATCCGAAGCCGCGGCTCATGATGAGTGCGCCGAGGTTGGCGTAACCGAGGCCGAGGGTGCGGAAGGCGTGGGAATTTTCGGCGATCTCACGGGTCGGGTAGCTGGCGCGATCGACCAAAATTTCCTGCGCGGTGATGAAGATGCGCACGGCGTGGAGGAATCGGTCGGTCTGGAAACGGCCGTCGGCGTCTTGGAAGCGCAGGAGGTTGAGCGAGGCGAGATTGCAGGCGGTGTCGTTGAGGAACAAATACTCGGAACAAGGGTTGGTGGAATGCTGGCGTCCGCTGCCTTTGCAGGTGTGCCAGGTGTGGATGGTGGTGTCGAACTGCATGCCGGGGTCGCCGCAGGTGTGGGTGCCTTCGGCAATTTTTCGCAGCAACTCGCGGGCGCTTTTTTTCTCGCACGGTTCGCCATCGACGACGCGGCGCGTCCACCACTCGCCGTCGTCGCAGGCGGCTTGCATGAATTCGTCGGACGCGCGGATCGAGAGGTTCTCATTCTGGAACATCACGGAGCCGTAGGCGTCGCCGTTGTAGGAGCCGTCGTAGCCCTGCTCGATGAGCGCCCAGGCTTTTTTCTCCTCAATGGTTTTCGCTTCGATGAATTCCTCGATGTCGGGGTGCCAATCCTTGAGGGTGTTCATTTTCGCGGCACGCCGGGTTTTGCCGCCGGATTTCACGGCATTGGCGACTTGGTCGTAGATGCGGAGGAATGAGAGCGGGCCGGACGGTTTGCCGCCGCCGGAAAGTTTCTCGCGCGTCGAGCGAAGCGGCGAAAGATCGCTGCCGGTGCCGGAACCGTATTTGAAGAGCATCGCCTCGGCGGATGCGAGGCGCATGATGTCCTCCATGTTGTCGGTGACGCTCTGGATGAAACACGCGCTCGCCTGCGGGTGGTGGTATTGCCCGGCGGCGCGGACGGCCTCGCCCTTATCCTCTTCCCAATGCCAGCCGCCTTCGCCCTTGCCCTCGCCAATGCCGTATTTGTGGTGGAGACCGACGTTGAACCAGACCGGCGAGTTGAAGGCACCGTGCTGGTGGAGGCACAACCATGTGAGATCGTCGCGGAAGGCCGCGGCGCTTTCCGGACCATCGAAGTAGCCGTCGGCCAATCCCCAGTCGGCAATGGTATCGGAAACGCGGCCGACAAGCTGCCTAACTGAATGCTCGCGTCCACCGGTGGCGGGGTCATTTCCAATCGAAGCATCGCCATAAAAATATTTCGACACGGCGATCTTGGTGGCCAGTTCGCTCCATGATTCCGGCACCTCGACGTTCTCCTGACGGAACAGCGGCTTGCCGCGGTCGTCGGTGATCTCGGCGGTGCGCCGGGCCCACTTGATGTCGTCGAAGGGATGGACGTCGGATTTCGCAAAATGCCGCTCGAATGGCAGAGCAGGAGTGGTGGATTTCTCAGCGGATACGGATTCGTCGGAGAGTGCGTCGACAGTCGAGGCGGATTTCATGGCAGGTTTTTCAGGTTCGAGGCTAGGGGTTGTGGTTTGATGGTAGCAAAATATGCGTAATACAATATATTGTGTTTGGTATTTATTTTAATATCCACATGTTGATTTAGCCAAACGAAAAAACCAAAAATCACACCGAAGAGGCGTAATCCCTTGGTATGCCTTGAGTCTTGTTTGTTGGGATCATCCGCCGTAGTGTCGATGCAAGTGCCAAGGAAAATGGCACCTCATTCACCATGGATACCATTCAACTCGTTTTGCAAATCATCGTGGCCTTGGGCCTCTTGAATGTGTGGATCGTCCGCTGTGGGAAGAAGACTCCGTTTCGCGGGAAAGGCGCGGCGAGCATGCGCTGCGAATTCGCAGCCTACGGCCTGCCGGCATGGGCGATGTGGGCGACCGGCGTGCTGAAAATTGGAGTGGCGACCGCTCTGATTATCGGGATTTGGGTGCCGGTGTTGGTTATTCCTGCCGCGTTGGTTTTGATCGTTTTGATGCTTGGTGCCCTCGCGATGCATCTGAAAGTGAAAGACCCGCTCAAAGCCTCGGTCCCGGCGTTTGCCATGTTGTGCATGGCTGTGGCGATCGCGCTGCTTTGATTTATTGGAATCCGGCGACCACGAGATAGACATTGAGGGCAAGGTAGAGGACGGCGGGAAACGTCCGGACCCATCCGTCTTTGATGCGAATCCGAATGCCGACACCGCAAAACATCATGAGCGCGAGCCCGGCGGCGGCGAGGTGGCCGATCAGAGGGAAGGCAAATCCCGCCAGTAGACCGAGACCGCCCGCGATTTGAAGACTCCCAACCAAGGCCCGGAATTGTGGGACTCCGTAGCGCACATATTCCCTGCGCATCGGATGCCAAAAAAAGCACGCCATGCCAAAGCCGATGAAGGAAATTGCGGAGAAACAAACGAGGGCGGCGTGCATTGGCAGGAGCATAGCGCGTTTCCGGCATCCCGCATGCGGTAAAAAGCATACAACCTCGCGCAAGTTCGCCGAGTTGTCCGCAAAAGGCTCCCTACTAACTTCCCCAGTGGTTGAATCGTGGCGGCGGTTTGCAACCGCCATGCCATACAAAACCGGGGCTTGGCGGATGCAATCCGCCGCCACGGCCCACTCCATACCAACGCAGTTAGTAGCGGTTAAGTCCGCCCATCGGCGGTTGATGCTCCTGTGGTGGATGGCGAATGTGACGCGAATGAGCAGGGCGCATAGCGGCTCAATCATTCGCTTTCCATTCGCCCACACGACAAGAGTGTCGTGCCTCCACAAACTCATCGCGCCCGTGCAAAAATCCGCCATGCTGCGGGAGCCCCCTTTCTCATGGGCGGGAAGAACAGAAGCCGATCCCGCAGGGCGGGGTGCCACCCCTCATTTCTCACACTTTTCGCATGACGTGCGTAAGCCATTGGCAGTCATGCATGAGCGTGGCGAAGGCGATTGCGACATGTTTGACCGATTCGGCGTTTCCAAGGAGCGGCGGAACGTGTCCGCCGTGACCATGGAAAACCCATGCGAAGCGCATTCGCTCAATCCATGGTCATCTCATGGGCGTGGGCGAACGCGTTTCGCCCCTCCTTGGGTGTGAGAAATGGGGGCCACAGGGTGGTTATTGCCCCGCCAGCCAGGTGGCGATCTGGTCCTCCATGTGCTGATAGAACGGGTTGTGGCGGAGGCGGAGGATCTGGCCGTCGGAGATGCGCAGCACGCCGGCTTCGCCGCGCAGCGAGAGTGCGCCGAGCGGCAGCGGGGCATCGCCATTTGCATTGGCGCCATAGAAAGGATCGTCGGGAGGAAATGGCAGGGCGGCGTGGGCGAGCGAGAAGATGCCTTCGGGCCATAGGAAATTTTCAGTTGGATGGAACATGCTTCCAGCCGGCATGGGTGAAACCACTGGCAGCGGCTTGGAAGAGTTTGCCGGTATGAAGCAGGACTTTGGGTGCGGTGCCGAGGTCGTCGCGGCCGGCGAAATGGGCGACTTCCTCGGTCCATGTCACGTGATCCAAAGAATCACCGGAGTCGTTCGTTGAGGATGCGGCGGACTTCCTCGATGCCTTCGGGGTGTTCGTGGGCGCCGTGGCCGGATGGGACGATGCGGTTGGATTTCGCGCCATCGAGGTGGGAGCTCCAGTAGGGGACGACGCCGTCGCTGGAGTCCGGGGTGTTGCCCTTGCCGCGGTCGCCCATGATCGAGTGGTAGGTGACGCCGTGGGCGATCGGGAGTTTGTTGACCTCGCGGACGAAGCGGTTGTTTGGCGAGAGTGTGTCGATACTGCTAGGGGCGCGTTCGAGGTGCAGGGATGCGGCATCGGCGGTGAGGACGGACGCGAACGCGTTGCGGGTGTCGGTGAGGAAGTCCGGCAGGCGGATGAAACGGGCGAAGGTGCGGCCGATGAAGTGATTGGAGAGTTCCGATCCTCGGTGTGGTGCGGCGATGAAGATGGCGGTGTCGATTTCATCGCGGTGGTTGAACACGAGGGATTCTTCCAACAACGGGCGGGTGTGACCGGTGATTTGCGTTTCGGCGGGCGTCTTGCCGAACATGTTTTTCCAGATCCGGTCGTCGGCATCGGTGACCATCAGGCGGCTGATCATGCCACCCATGCTGTGGCCGACGATGATCATGTCCTTGCTGTCGGGAAACAGGCGGGCGGCGGTGTCGAGATCGCGGCGCAAGAGCGAGGCGGAGTAGGGATACGGATATCCGCTCGGGTAGCTGAAGACCCAGAACTGATAGTTCCTGCGGATGTCCGGATCCTGCATCAGGCTGTGATACATGCGCGTCCAGGTGGCCGGGGTGGAATCGAGACCGTGGACGAGGAGGACCGGGGTGCGGCGCGGGTCGTATTCCTGAAGCCGGGTGACGCGCGCGGTGTGGGAGTATTTCTGCGGGTTGAGCATACGGACGAGGCCGAGTTTGTCCGGGCGGGTTTTGGCCATGACCATGGAAACCGGCGCACTAAAATCGGCGGCGAGCGTGTGGCGGCGGCCGGCGAGGGTGACCGTCTCGACATCGAGCGGGTCGAGCAGTTCGAGGGTGGCGGTGTTTTTCGAATCGAACCGGACGATGGCGGTGAGCGCCTGGTGGCGTTGGACGGGTTCGAGTTTTTCCCGGAAATCCGGGGCGGTTGGATAAACGGCGATGAGTGGTGCGCCGATGCCATCGCGGGCGGCGTGGACGGCGGCGAAGGCGCCCTTGAATTCGAGTCCGCCGGCGTGGACGAGTTGGCGGCCGGCGGTGGTGGCACCGCGGTCGGGATTTCCCCGCAGGGTGGTTCCATTGGCGAGGGTGATCGGGCGGCCCCATGGGAGTTGCCCGCTTTCGTCGAGGCGTTCGACGAGCATGCCGATGGCATGGTTGTGGAGCGCGATGGCGTCGGGATCGCCCGCGAGCGCGGCGGGTTGTGCGAGGCGGGCGCAGGCGAGGAAGTGGGTCGCGGCCACGACCGAATCCTTCGCCGCCAGCCCCGACTTCCAATGCTGCAGGGCGTCGGCGTGGGATGTGTGGGAAGTGGCGGACAGCGGCACCCGTGCGGGTGCCCTGCGAACGGAGATCGGGGCGGCGCAAGAAACCAGCAGGAGCGAGACGATCGCGGCGCTAGCGAGAAGGGGACGCATGGTGTTCGGAGTCATGGAGGACGAATCAATTTTTTAACGAAATCCAGGCCGGGATCGCGATCAGGCGCACCGACAAGAACGAAGTGCATCTTGGACGGGGCGTTGATTTCTACGGCGGTTACCTTCTGCGTATCCTCGCTGCTGAGGACGAGCAAGCCCCGATCATCCATGCCGTAGCTGCCTTTGAGTTCACTACCGCCGACGAGACGCGTGGTGGTGAGATCGGCGAGCTCGCCGCCCACCGTGAAGAGCTCGGCGAGTACAGCCGCATCATGCGCATGGTATGCCGTGACGAATGCGGCGGGGGGGACTGAAGGCTGGCGATTTCGGGGGCGGCTCCTTCGGCTCTTGAATGGCCTATGAGGCATATCGAAAACAGAACAGAATTCGCAACTGAATGGCATGGTTTCATGACGATTTCCAATGAATCAAATTTACCTTCAAGTTGTATTACGGGAGACCGTCTTGTGAAACAGAAAGCAAGAGGCACACAACAAAAACAAGTTGCGTCCGAATGCGACTCCCGGAGATTCTAACATCTTGGATATAGCCGAATCCTCTTCCAAGCCAACAATCCCGAGATTGAAGCATCCGCAGGAGATATCCAGACCTCTAATCCATGCTTGCACAGTTGCCAGCACAAATACGAATATCATACCAATCACAAGGCTAAGGGCGGGAGTGACCCGGTGATTGAATAATAACAGTAATCCGCATATCAATTCCAACCATGGAAGAACAATGGCCGCACATTTCAAAATCACGTCAGGCAACGGCAGGTCATATGCATAAATCGAACCGAGAAAATCAACAGGGCTGCCGATCTTGGAAATGGAAGCCCATAGCATGACCGCCCCAATCAAATAACGCATCCCGGAAGCGATCCAGTCCCCGTGGGATGATTTTTTTTTGGTCATCGTGCGCCTACTTGTTCTGATATTATTAATCCGGCATTTAAATACTAGCGATTTCTTATGCTGCATACGCAACACACGGATGCCTAAAGAGACTTTGAA
>JBLRWN010000003.1:0-96248 GCA_047921195.1 Luteolibacter sp.
CCGTCCCCCGGGGCCAAGCCATTCGAACGGCCGAAACGCGGCCATCAATTCCTCTCCGTTACCGGATTCGAGGATTACGAATTGCCCGGCTTCGACCTGCTTGATGCCGACGATTCCGAGGTGGCCCCCGAGGCGGATCGTGGCGAGTTGTTGGCGACGCAGCGCATCATCATCGAGACGCTCAAGGCCTTTGGCATCGAGGTGACACCCGGCGACATCACCCGCGGCCCCACGATCACCCGCTACGAGATCTATCCATCGACCGGTCTTCGGGTTTCGCGGATCTCGCAGCTTGAGGCCGACATCGCGCGCGCCA
Source organism: Luteolibacter sp. (assembly GCA_047921195.1). GTDB lineage: Bacteria > Verrucomicrobiota > Verrucomicrobiia > Verrucomicrobiales > Akkermansiaceae > Luteolibacter. The sequence goes on from JBLRWN010000003.1 coordinate 317, forward strand.
CCTGTGCCGAGCGCATCAACATCCTCGCGCCGATCCCCGGCAAGGACACCGTCGGCATCGAACTGGCCAACTCGCAGAAAGTCGCCGTCCCGCTCCACGAGCTGCTCCACGACCCGGAATTCCGCTCGGCCAAAAAGAAAATCCCGCTCGCGCTCGGCAAGGACGTCTACGGCAACACCGTCATCGGCGACCTTGCGGCCATGCCCCACCTGCTCGTCGCCGGTGCCACCGGCTCGGGCAAATCGGTCTGCATCAACTCGATCATCACGTCGATGCTCTACAAGTTCGGACCCGACGAGCTGCGCTTCATCATGGTCGACCCCAAGGTCGTCGAGATGCAGATGTATAACAAACTGCCGCACCTCGTCGTCCCGGTCGTCACTGATCCGAAGAAAACCGTCGCCGCGCTCAAGTGGGTGGTCAACGAGATGGAAAAGCGCTACCGCATTTTCGCCAAGGAAGGGGTGCGGAATTTCGATGCCTTCAACAACCGTCCGCGCCCGGAGAAAACCAAGCCACCGGAGCCCAAGCCCGCCGCCACCACCCCTGCCCAAGCCGATCTGTTTGCGGAGGCATCGGCCGATGTGGCGGAATCCAATGCGGAACCGGAAATCCCCGCCACCCCGGCCAGCCATCAGGCTCCGCCATGGTCGGCCGATGAAGCACTCGACGACGAAGCCATCGAGGAAATCGTCAACGCGCTCAACTCCGGCGACCTCCTCTCGGAGGAGGAGGAGGATGAGGATCCCTACGCCGGGCCCGAACAGGACGAAATCCCCGACCGCTTCCCTTACATCGTCGTCCTCATCGACGAGCTCGCCGACCTCATGCAGACCGCTCCGGCGGACGTCGAAATGTGCATCGCCCGCATCGCGCAAAAAGCCCGTGCCGCCGGCATTCATCTCATTATCGCCACGCAGACGCCGCGGGCCGACGTCGTCACGGGCATCATCAAGGCGAACATCCCGTGCCGCATCGCGTTCCAGGTTTCCTCCGCGCTCGACTCGCGCGTGATCCTCGACACCAAGGGAGCCGAGAAGCTCGTCGGCAAGGGCGACATGCTTTACCTGCCACCCGGCTCCGCCAAACTCGAACGTGCCCAGGGTGCGTTCGTAACCGATGCCGAGGTCGAGCGCATCATCGCCCATTGTGCCGCCCAGGGTGCGCCGCAGTTCGAAACCGATATTCACGCATCGATCCACTCCGACGAGGATGACGAGGAGGAGGACATCTCCGCCGCCGACGAGGAGCTCATCACCAAGTGCATCGATGTCGCCCGCCAGGAACAGAAGTGCAGTACGTCGCTGCTTCAGCGCCGCCTCCGCCTCGGATACACCCGCGCCGCCCGCATGGTCGATATTCTCGAACAGCGCGGGATCGTCGGCCCCGGCGATGGCGCGAAACCCCGCGAAGTCTTCATCAAATAATCCCCGATGAAACGCATTCAACGGGTCCGCACCCAGTGGCAGGAAATCGAGATCTGGAAATCCGCCGATGCCTGTGAATTCCGCGCCGAAGGCGCCGTCCATGCCTGGCATCACCGCAGCCAGTTCCTCACCGGTCTCGCCTGGGATCTGATCGCCGCGGGTTGTCTGTTAAACCCGAATGGCCCGCCACGCTCGGTCCTCATGCTCGGCGTCGCCGGTGGCACCAGCTTGCGCACGCTGCGCCATCTCTTGCCGGATGCCTCACTCACCGGCATCGAGCTCGACTCCGCGTTGATCGCCCTCGCGCGCAACCACATGGATCTTGATGCCTGCGGGGCCGATATCATCGAAGCCGACGCATGGACATGGCTGCTGCAAAACCAGCGGAAATTCGACGTCGTCATCGACGACCTCTACCTCGCCGGTCAGGACGATGTGTTTCGCCCGCATTGTTGGGACGCCACCCGCCACGCGCTGTTGATGCGGGCGGTCGCTCCCGGCGGGCATCTCGCCATCAACCTCGTCACCGGCCCCGGCCACCGGACGATCCAGAGCCATACCCGGCGCATCCTACGGGAAAACCACGCTGTTGTGAAATCCATCACCACACCCGGCGGCATGAATGAACTGATCGTCGCCGGAGAACACGTCGATGGCATGCACCGCCTGCGCGGTTATCAATCCGCGTTTCCCTCCAAACAAGATCGCCATTTTTGGAACATCCTGTCGTTGCGCACACTCAAGGCGCGCGGCACAACGTCCGCCAAAGCGGCCACCTGAGGATAACCCGCGGGCTTGCGACTGGCGGCACAAAACCACCGGAGAACCCACCGAGCTCGCCCTCATCCCACCCAAAACCTGTCACATAGATCATAAAAATCCGGTAAATTTTGACGCAAAATCTCGAACGCCTAATTTCAGATTTTCCGCTTCTCAAATTTTCAAATTTACTTCTTCTGTCCGAAATCGGCAACGACTTACGATGTCAATTCGGTCCCGTCGTTGTCAGCCCATCGGCGGTGAGAACTCCCATTTCCTTTTCTCTCACGGCGCCGCCGTCAACGGGATGCACACATTAAAAGGCAGATTCCCCGGGTGGACGCGGGCCGGAGTTTTCAGCGGAGTTTGCGACGAACCGGCGAATGGCGACTTCAGCGAAGCCGCGGCGAAGAGATGGGAAGGGCGCCCCTTCGCATCGAGTAGAATGAAAGGGCGTTCCAGGGAGTCAATAGAGGTTTCCGTGCCGTCGTCCCACTGGAGCACCAGGGCGGAGACCAGGGGGTTCGGGGGCACGAACCAGAGGATGTTTCCGTCGGGTTGGATATCGCCAGCCACGGCTAAAATGTATCACAAGGGAAGCGGCACTCACTCGGCGGGTGAACGGAGGACGGCGCGATAGAATCCGCGATCACCGTCTGGCAGCGGAAGCTCGCTAACGGTGGTGGTGGTGGCACCCGGAGTGCCGGCGATGAACGAGCGCACGGTGATCCATCCGCCCGGCTCGAGCGAGGTCGAGAGCTGGATGTCGTAGAGGAAGTTCTCGTTGGACTCAAAGGTGAGGGTGGCGGTTTCGGCAGGTTGCAGAGCTATTTCTCCGATGCGGAAAGGCGCGGGCGCGGGCACTGCGGCGAGCGGTTGGAGTTCGGCCGGAGCCAGAAACCCCTTGGTCACTGTGAGTTCGTCGATCCGTCCGTCGAAGGCGTAGTCAACCGAACCCATCGCGTTGAAGTGTGACCCGATGACCAGCGGACCGGTATTTGCGGTGCCGGTGGCTGTGGTCGGCTGGACGTCGGTTTGGTCGCCGAGGGTGAAGCGGATGACCTTGGAGACGGGGTCGAAAGCGGCGCTGATGTGGTGCCAGCCGGTGTCGGGTATGGCGAGCGTGGATACGACGGTGGTTGACCCGAGCACGAGCGCGAGATTGCCGAAAGTGGCTTCGTTTCCGTAGACGCCTGCGGTGGCGAGAAACATGTAGTCGATGTTGGCGTCGGTGGTCGCGAGTGCCCGTTTCATCACCACCGGCATGGTGCTCGCCATACCCGACACCGGCTGGCACCACATCAGCATCTGGGACGTCCCCGCCCTCGGTCACGGCCCGAGCGGTCTGCCTTACGGGCAAAAAGCCCTCGCCGCCCCCGCCTGCCACCTCCTCGTCTTCGAGGCTCTCGCCATGCGTTCCGGCATGGAATCCAAACTCTGGGAGCTGCTCATGCCTTACATGGAGATGTCCTGGTCCGATCCCGCAGAAGGCGGCCACGGGGCTCTCGGTTACAATCGCTCCGCAAAAGACCTCGATGAATTTTGGTCCCGCACCGGTCTCTTTGCCATCGCCGCCCACCTACGCGGCGAGCGACACGACATGCGCGATGCCATGATTTCGATCATGCACCAGCGCCACCCTTGGTTTCGCAATAGCCACGCGTATGGCGAACCCGGTGGTGCCCTCGGCCTTCTTGCTCTTAACCTCATCGAGCCAGAGATTTACACGGAGGTCATCCGCGAATACGCATGGTGGTTCTCCCTCGCCTGGCAACCCGGCTACGGTCTCCGCTTCACCACACCCCACATGGGTGCTCCATACATGGGTGAAGACGACCTCATGAACGTCATTTACGCCCTCGTCCTCCAAGCGCCCAAGCGCTCCCTACACCTCACGGGAAAAATCCCCGAGGCACGCTGACCCATCTTCGCGGATGATCTTTAAGAGGTCATCGAAGCTGACCAGTCTGCCAAGAATTGTAACACTCTTTACACCATCGTTAAAAACTGCCTCCGGCTAGCGCCTGTGGAGCCATGCTTCACATCCGTAGCGCTCGGCGACCATGCGTTCGATGGCTGCTGGATCGGGGGCGAATGCCGTGGAAATCACATCCACCGCGAGCGCCTTGGCGAGTGCATGACTTCGTAGCTCGGATCGTTGGCGATCCGCCGGGATGGAAAGCGATCCTTGGTGCAACAGCCCCGCGCGTGATCTCCGCTGGCCCGCTCCGGCGATTTTTTTGCCGAGTTGCCCAACGATGTCATGGTCCACCGGATTGGAAAAACACAGCGGTTCGCCCGCGAAGCCGGGGCCTGAACTAAGGCGGCAATCGACGCCCTCCGCGCGCAAGACGGTGGCGAGCGCCTGATGGATCGCGTGGTAGCTGGCGTCGCCGCGCCAATGGGCCGCAGGTTCGGATTTTGGAATCACCAGGGAATACGTCCAGTCGTTGCGGTGATCGACCACGCCGCCTCCGGTGATGCGGCGCACCCAGTTCGGGCAGTCGATGCGGCATTGCGCGGCGTTGATATCCCCGAAATACCCGAGGCTGCACCAATCGCCGGCCCATGGATAGACGCGAAGCACGGGCTCCTGCGCCACGCTGCCCAGCCATTCGTCGACGGCCATGGCGTGCGGGCCGTCGCGCGCCACGCGATCGACCCAGTATACGATTTTTTTGAAAACGGCCACGCACGAATCAAGTCATCTGCACCCGCACTTGCAATCCCGCAAACACCGGGCAAGTTCCTGCCCATGCTGATCACCCCCAAACCGAACGCCGCCTTGCTCATCGTCGGGCACGGCTCTACGGAGAATCCGGATTCCTCGACGCCGTATTTCGATCATGCCGCGGAAGTCCGCAAGCGCGGGCTGTTCGCTGAAGTGCATTGTTGTTTCTGGAAAGAGGAACCCTCGATGCGTGAAGCGGCCTACATGATCGATTCGCCCGAGGTCTATGTGGTCCCGGATTTCATCAGTGAGGGATATTTCACGCAGGATGTGATCCCGCGCGAACTCGGTCTGACAGGTCCGACGACCGTGAATCATTTCGGCAAAACCTGGCACTATTGCCTGCCGGTGGGCGTGCATTCGTCGATGACGCAGTTGATCCTGCGTCGCGCCGCCGAGGTCGCGCCGGGCGTCGATCCTGCGGAGACCACGCTGATCATCACCGGCCATGGCACCGGGCTGAACCAGAACTCGACGAAGGCGATCAAGGATCAGGCCGATCTGATCGCCGCTTCCGGTGCGGGCTACGCCGCGGTGCTCGACGCCTACATGGAAGAGCAGCCGTTCATCGCCGATTGGCACAAGAACGCCACCACGCAGAATGTCGTGGTCGTGCCGTTTTTCATCTCCGACGGGTTGCACTCCTATCAGGATATCCCGGTGTTGTTGGGGATGGAAAAGGAAGTGGGCGCGGCGGCCAGCCAGCGCGAGGTGTTCCGCCACAATCCCCATCTCCTCCACGGCAAAACCCTGTTCTATTCCTCCGCGATCGGCACCGAGCCGCTGATGGCCGACGTGATTCTCGATCAGGTCCGTGATTTCGACAGCAAATACCTTTCCCCGCTCAGCGCATGACACTTTCCGAACAACTCGCCAGCCACGTTGCCGCCGGCATCCGCCACATCGGCCAGGTCGCCATCCTGCCGGACGTCCACGGCCACGCATACGCACTCTGCCATTTCGAAGACGCGGAAAAAGCCGCGCTGCCGGATTTCGGCGGGCTCGCCCCGCATCACACGCCCGACGCCGGTCGCGACGTTTCCATTTATGCCGCTGACGGCGATTATCGCTTCACCAAAGGGCGCACCGATCTGGTCCGGGGTTGGGTGATTTTGTTAGAAAGCGCGTCAGATCTGCGGCTCGCCCTCGATCACATTTATCCGGCTTGCGTCGGCCTCTGGCTTGCCGGGCAGGCGGGCACGCTCGAAGTGGAAAATCTTCGCGACAAACTGAACCGCCAGACCGGGATGTATCGATACGCCCGCACGATCAGCGATGAGGGCGCCCAGGCACTCATCCGCAAAGTCTGCGGTCCGGCCCACGCCTGCGCGAAGAAGATCCTCTGGAAAATCGACGACCACACGCCGCTCGCCGACAGCGAGGCGAGCCGCTACAACGGCATCCCGTCGAACGCCGCCGAAGGCAAGGCGATCCCGCTGATTTGCCGCGAAGCCTGCAACCATTTCGTCGCAGAATGCCGCAAGGCGGCGAAAGCCGAGTTCGAGGCAAACCAGCCGGCGACATGAGCGCCTGCCCTCAAGGGCTCTCCACCTGAAGGTGGATGTCGGTGCGCCTGTCGTTCGCGGGATTTGCATCCGTGATTCCTTGGCTGATCGAAACGCGGGAGTCAAACGCGAGTGGCTGGCCGCTGTCGTATTGGACGTTCGGGATCGGCACGAAAACCGGTTGCACGCCGCCGGGTGGCAGGCTGGTGATGTTCGCGGTGGTGGTGCCGCCGGGGTGTTGGATGGTGACGGTGGTGTTGAGCAGTGGCTCGGTGCCCCGGTTTTGGACCACCACTTCGAGTTGCGCGTAAGGTTTGCCTGGTGACGGTGCAATCACGTGGTGCGAGGCGACGGCGGCATCGAATATACCCGGGGTGGTGCCATTCGCCACGCGGTCGAGCGCCGGCAGGCCGCCGCCATGCGCGGGATCGTGCCCGGCTGCGCCGGCATCGTTGAGGTATTGGTTCATCAAGGCGACGGCCTGGGTCGCGTTCACGTTCTGCGTGCTCATGATCCATGCCAGCGCCCCCGAGATGATCGGCGCGCTGAACGAGGTGCCATGCACGTTCACCGCTGTGTCGCCGGGCCATGCTGCATTGATACCGAAACCCGGTGCGGAGACGTCGATGTTTCCACTGTTGGAAAACGCGACGTGTCTGCCAGTGGCATCCGTGGCACCCACGGCGAGCACGCCGGGATTTCCTGCGGGGTAGGCGACGCGATCGAGCCCTTGGTTTCCTGCAGCAGCGACGACGATCACCCCGGCCGCCTGCGCGTATGCCAGTGCGTTGCGGACGAGCGCGCTGTCGGCGGTGCTGCCAAGCGAAATGTTGATGATGTGGGCGCCGGCATTGACGGCCGCAAGAATACCTTCCGCCAACAGCCAGCTGTTCGACGCGCCGAAATCATTGGCGATGCGGATGTCGATGATGCTGGCGTTCGGTGCGACGCCCGGCGCGAGACGGTGCTGGCCGAGGATCATCGAGGCCACGGCGGTGCCGTGGCCGTTGATTTCCGCGAGACGCTCCACGAGATTGATGGAGTGGATGTTTTCGGAAAACCACCGGTGCAGGTCGACACCGGTGTCGAGAATGGCGATGCGCACGCCGTCACCGGCCGCAGGCATGCCGTCGATGCCAAGCCAGGCCAGCAGGGCGTTTTCCAGTGGCACCGCCCCGGCCTGTGCGCCGACATTGCCCGGCATCGGGATTTCAACGGGGAAAATCATCGACAGCTCTTCATTACCATCGAGCAGAGCGGCGAGCGCATCGGCATCGCGGAAGCCGACGCGCAACGCGAGTAGCGCGTCGAGCCGTCCGAGGATCTCGATGCCATCGCCCGCGCGGGCGAGGAATGCCTCGAGTGCCTCGCGCGAGGAAAAGGCGATCACGCGCTGGTTTGCTACGGCACCGGCATCAATCGCCTCATGGTCGCGCGGGTTGGCGGGTGGGCGCTCACCACGGCGGAAGGCGGGCATCGGGGCATCAGCCGGGGTGGGCGAGATGCGTGGTGGCACCTCCTCCACAGCGATGCGTGGCGCCGGCACCGCCGTTCTCGCCAGCCAATATCCGCTCACCGTCGCGATGAGGAATAAGGGCGTCAGCCATATCCAATGTTTCATCATTGCCTATTCAAACCCGGCTTCGGCGAATGGGTAGCAGTTTTTTTGGATGATCCCTGGCACGATTGACGCTTAGTTTTCCGAGAAACCGCTGGATATTCGGGAGATGCTCTGGAAGATTCCCCGAAGTTTCAGGTATAAACCATCATCCATCGATATGCCGGGGAATCCCGGAACCTGCCATGCCCGATTTCCACGATACGAAACACGAGATCGTCCAGATCCCGGACTCGCTGCGCCAGCAGATCGAGATGTTCCGCCGCCACTTGTGGCGGATCAAAATCATCGAGTCGATTGCCGCCGGGGTGATCGGTGTTCTGGTGTCGTTCTTGCTCGTTTACGGCCTCGACCGGATCACGCCGACGCCAGGGTGGGCGCGTCTGCTCATCCTGCTGGGCGGCGCTGCGCTGTTTGCTGGATTCGCCCCGTATTGGCTCCATCGCTGGGTCTGGCGCCACCGCCGCGAAACCCAGCTCGCACGCCTGATCGCCAAACGATTTCCCGGATTGGGCGACCGGCTGCTCGGCGTAATCGAGCTCCAACACCAAACCGGTAGCGCCGAAACCTTGTCGCCGCGTTTGCGCCAGGCGGCGATGGAGGCGGTCGCCGCCGAGACCGGCCGCCGGCCGCTCGACGACGCGATGCCGCCGTCGCGATATCGCATGGCGGCTTTAGTTGCGCTGCTGCTCGTCATCGCCGCCGCCACCGCATTCATGGCCACCCCCCAGGCGGGTCTCAACGCGTTGCAACGCTGGCTCATGCCACTCTCGGACACCGAGCGATACACCTTTACCCGCCTTGATGACGCACCGAGTGAAATCGTGGTTCCTTTCGGCGAGGCCTTTGACGTCAGCTTGAGACTCGCGTCCGGATCCGCCCAGCGTCCGCCGGTCGCCACCGGCCGGTTCGGCTTGCAAGCGCCGGTCGAATCGTCACTTGGAAATGGCGAGCGATACGATTTCACCTTCCCAGGCCAACAAGCACCCGGGATGCTGGTGTTTCGCGTCGGCGATCTGAGGCACTTGGTGCAGGTCACCCCGATGCAGAGACCGGTGAGCGAAAGGGTCTCGGTGAAGCTCACTCCGCCGGAGTATCTCCAGATCCCCCCACGCAGGGTGGACCTCTTTTCCGGAATCGTTAGCGCCGTCGAGGGCAGCACGCTGAGCATCGACTTCACCGCGAACCGCTCGCTCCAATCCGCAACCTTCGGGCCAACCCGCATTCTCAGCGCGCCTTTGTCCGCAGAGGACGAGGAAGTTCCGCAGGCGACCACCCGTGTGCCCGAGGGCGGCGAACTCGTCGTCCGCGGCCGCACGGCATCCACACCGGAATTCTTCATTGGCCGCGAATCGGTCGAAGTTCCCTTCAAGTGGATCGATGAATACGGGCTCGCAGGTGGCACCGGTTTCAACCTGCGCATCGATGCACAGACCGATATGCCGCCCGCGTGTTACATCCAGGGCGTCGAACGCCAGGTGGTGATTCTGCCTGACGAGACCATCGAATTCGAAGTGCTGGGTGAGGATGATTTCGGCGTCCGCACCATGGGTTTGGAATGGAATGGCGAGTTCACACGGCCGACCGAGGGCGAGCCCGCAAAAGGAGAAATGCGCGTCGCCACCGGTGGTGCCGAGCGCCGCAGGTTGCTACAGGACGCCGCGTTTTCCCCACAAGCCTTCGGCATCGAACCGCAGAAAATCGAACTCCGCGCATGGTCGGAGGACTACAACCCGGCGAATGGCAGGTCGTATTCCCAGGTCGTGACCGTCCACGTGATCACGCGCAGCGAACACGAGCAAATGTTGAAAAACCAGTTCGACAGCAACATCGCCGAATTCGAAGACCTTGCACGGCAGGAGCTGCAACTCTTCGAGGAAAACCAACGACTCGAGCGGCTCGACGGCGAAGCCCTACAGGAAGAGGAAAATCGCGAACGCATCGCCGCCCAGGAGCGCGCGGAAGCCGAGAACACTCGCCGCATGGAGGAACTCACCCAGCGCATGGAGGAACTCATGAAAGACGCCGTGCGCAATGGCGAAATCAGCAAGGAGACCCTTCAGAAAATGGCCGAGGCCTTGAAATCCATGCAGGAACTCGCCCGCGAAGACATGCCCGCTGTTCAGGAAAAACTCGCCGATGCCCAGCAGCCATCGAATACCCCGGAAAAGACCGATCAGGACGTCAGCGACGCCGTCGCCCAGCAAGCCGAGGTGCTTGAGAAAATGAACGAGGCCATCGAGAAGGCCAACGACGCCAACCGCCAGATGGAGGCCGGAACGTTCATCGCCCGCCTCAAAAAAGCGGCATCCGAGCAGCAGGGAATCGCCGCATCGCTGATCGCGCGCTTTGAAATTCTCGGCCTCAGTGGCCGCGATCTTGATCCGGCGGATGCGCGCCGTCTCAACGAGGCGGCTGGCCAACAATCGACCACCGCATCCGATGTCCGCTGGATCCAGGAAGACCTCGCCAGTTATTTCGCGCGCACCAGCGATGAAGTGTTCAGGGATATCTACGAAGACATGCGCGCCTCCGGAATCAACGTCGGCCTCGAGGATATTCGCACGCTATTGCTTGCCAGCCGTGCGTTCAAAGCCACTGACAGCAGCAGCAAATGGGCTGATATCCTAACAGAATGGGCCGCCCGCCTCGAAGGCGCCATGGATGAAGCCGGTGGCGGCGGGGGCGGAGGCGGAGGTGGCCCGGGTTCCGAAGACGAGGACTTCGAATTCATGCTGCGCGTCATGAAGATGATCCAGCAACAGCAGGACTTGCGCGCGCGCACCCGCGCCCTCGAACAATTCAAACGCTCCATCACCGAGGAATGACGCCTGCCATGAAAATCCACATCATCACGACCCTCGTCTTCGCCATGGCATGGCCCGCCATGGGCGACCAGGATGCCATGCAAAAGCACCGCGAAGGCTCCGAGAAAGTCGCGATCGAACAGGATGAACTCGGTGCAGACGTCCAACAGCTTGTGATGGAGCAGACGATCCAGCCCGTCATTGACCTGCTGGCGGAAGTCCAGGAAATCATGACGGAGGCGACCGATCTCCTCGTTGAATTCGAGACCGGTGGCACGACGCTTGCCGCGCAGACCGAGATCATCGAAAAAATCCACGAAGCCGCCAAAGAGCGCCAGAAGCAGTCCGGTTCGGGTGAGGCCGGAGGTGCGATGATGGACATGCTCGAGCGCATGATGGGTAAAAAACCCGGCGAGGGTGAAGGGGAGGGCGAAGGACAAGGCGAGGGCGAAGGCGAGGGCGAAGGGGAGGGCGAAGGGGAGGGCGAAGGGGAGGGCGGCGAAGCTGGTAAAGGGCAGACCGGAGACTCGGATAGTGCCAATGCGCGCGAAGGCGGATCATCCCAGGAATTCACCGAAGAGCGGCGTGTGCCGAAAGCCACCGGTACCGCCGGCCGCGCGTTGCCTCCGGAATTCCGCCCGGCATTGGAGGCCTACAACCGTGGCATGCAGAACCTCCAACAACCATGATGCACCGACCGGCCATGCGCATTTTCTTTCCACTCCTTTCGCTGCTTGTTCTCACCGCATCCTTCGCCGATGCCCAGAGCCTGCCGCGCCGCCATGACGACAGTGTCCCCGCACAGGTCGACATGATTTACCAGCGCGGGCTGGATTACCTAGCGAGGACGCAGGAAGAGCGCGGCAGTTGGCCCGATGGCACCGGCAAGGAGCCTGGCGTCGTCGGCCTCTGTGTCGCCGCATTTCTCGCCCACGGCCAGGACCCGAATCACGGCCCATACGCCAAAAACATCCGCTCGGGCATCGATTACATCCTCTCCCAGCAAAACCAGACGAATGGCTACATTGGCAACAGCATGTATAACCATGGCCTGGCCACCAAGGCGCTCGCCGAGGCCTACGGTGTGCTCGAGCACCCGAAGCTTGCCGAGGCCGTCACCAAGGCCGTCGAGTTGATCCTCAGCGCCCAACGCCGCAACCGGTTCGGCGGCTGGCGGTACACTCCCGACAGCATGGACGCCGACACCTCCGTTGCCGGAGCCCAGATCGTCGCACTCTTCGCCGCACGCAATGCGGGCATCACCGTGCCCGACGATGCGATCAAACGCGGCCTCAATTACATGGCCAGCTGCCGCAACGGCAGCGACGGGTCATACGGCTACACGACCTCCAGTGGCGGCAAGCCCACGCTCACTGCCATCGGCGTCCTGTGCTTCGCCCTGGCCAAAGACACCGACACCCGCGCCTTCCAGACCAGCATCGAATACCTCCGCAAGAATCTCGACTATCGCGACCGGCATTATCCGTATTATTTCGAGTATTACATGTCGCAGGCGCTCTTCCATGCGGATGAATCCCTCTGGGAGGAATGGAACGCACGCAACATCCGCTACCTCGCCACTATTCAGGCGACCGACGGATCGTTTCCTGGAAATCAAGGCCCTTCGTTCAACACCGCCGGAGCACTCATGTCACTCGCTCTCAACTACCGCTTTCTGCCCATTTACGAAAGATGAAACGCACCCTTCTCCTCCTGCCTTTTGTTTTCGCCTCCACTGCGATCGCCGACCAGCCCGAGGGCATCGGCGGATTCCTAGGCTTCACCAACGGCGATCAGCTCCATGGAAAATATCTCGGTTTCACCCAGAATAAACTGCGTTGGCTGCGCGACGATCTCGAGGCCACCCCGGAATTCGAGCTTTCCAATATCCGCCGCGTGGTGCTCCGCAACGGACGACCCGAAACCGCTCTCAAAACCTTGTCCCACGCCGCCACAATCCATGGCGACCGGATTCCCGGCAGGATCGTCTCGCTCGATCAGGAACAACTCGTCCTCGAAACCGAATACGCCGGCACTCTCACCATCCCGCGCGACCGGCTCGGCATGCTCGCTCCGAATCCGTTCGGCGGCAGGATTTTCTATCAGGGTCCTTTCGCCAAGGACGAATGGGAGATCATCACGCCCCGCACCCGCATGATCCCCCCCCGCGAACCGCACCTCTCCCAACAGGAAGCAGGTGCGCCGGTCGATGGTGACAAAGGTTGGACCCATTCCGGTGCCGCTTGGTATTGGCCCGGCGATGGCTCGTCGACCATCCTCGCACGCAAGGAGGGCTTGCCTGAAAGCGTGCTGATCCGCTGCAATGTTTCGTGGAAGTCCCGCATTTCGCTCGCAATCGCCTTTCACGCTGATTTCAAGGCCGCACCCGAGGCTGCCGAAGAGGGCGAAGCCGCTCCGGACGCCCCGGCCCTGCGCCCGAGGCGATTCCATCCCTCGGATACCAATGTTTACGCCGATGCCTTCGGCAACAGCTACGTGCTCCAGCTCAACCCGACCCATGCCCTCCTATATCGCGCCACCATCGACGATGAGGGCAAATCCCAGGTCAGCCGCATGCAGACGAACTACAACAATGTGAATCTTGGCGAAAGCGGCAGCGCCACCGTCGAAATCCGCGCCAGCCGCACCACCGGAGAAATCTCCCTCTTCATCAACGGCGAGTACGTCGCCCAGTGGAGTGAAATCGGCCACCTCGAGGAAGCCGGCGGTGAGGTCAATCCCTACATCGCCACCGGCGGAGGGCTCGCATTCCTGATGCAATCCCAGAACTGCTCGGCCCGCATCTCCGACATCATTGTCACCGAATGGAATGGCATGCCCGACTCCGCAAAATCCATGCAGACGCAGGATCGCGACGTCGTGCTACTCACCAACGGTGCCGATCGCTTTTCCGGAAAAATCACCCGCATCGACGATGGCCGGGTCTTCTTGGAGGGGCGCTATGGAGATTTTTCCTTTCCACTCGAAGAAGTTGCCGAGATTCGCTTCGCCCTCGACACCCTCAGCAAGCCCGAACCGGCACCTGCCAGCACACTTAGCCTCCACCTCCACCCGCTCGGGGTCATTTCCGGTGTGCCGTCTGCTGGCAATGCGCGGAGCCTGCGCATCGATCACCCGGCATGCGGTCCCATCGACGTCGATCTCTCTCCGGTGGTGATTCTCGACATGTATCGCGGCGAAAGCTTCCTCGATGCATGGGATCCGGAGTTCTAGGGCTCGTTCCGGGTTGCTCTCAGGACCCGGCGTTCCACCATTTCGGCTGGTTGCCTTCCTTCCACTTGATGTTGCAGCCACTGCTCGGGTAGGGGCGCGCGAGCGGGGCCTCGCCGGCAATCATGCGGCGCACGGCTTCACGCAGATCGCCGCCATGTGCGGTCTCTCCGGAACGCGGGCGGGTATCGTCGAATTGGCCGGCGTAGAATAAATTTCCTGAAGCATCGGTGAGAAAGAAATCCGGCGTGCAGGCCGCGCCGAATGCGAGGGCCACTTCCTGCGTTTCATCAACCAAGTATGGAAAGTTCCAACCATGTTGCGCTGCGAATTCAGCCATCAGCTCCGGGCCGTCCTGCGGGTATTTTTCGAGGTCGTTCGAATTGATCACCACGGTGCCAACGCCGGAGAGGGCGATGTCGCGCGACACTTTGCCCAGCGCGTCGGCAAGATGGACGACGTAAGGGCAGTGGTTGCAGGCGAACACCATGAGCAGTCCGTGGGGGCCGGCGGCCGATGCGCGGCTTACCTGGTTGCCCGCGAAGTCTGGCAGCGCAAAATCCGGAACCGGCGCGCCGACTTCGATACGGAATGTCGATAATACTTCAGCCATGCACACAATCTAGCACACCCTTGCAAACGTGAAACCGAAATGTGATGCGGAAATCAATGCTCGCGGCAGAACTGCTCGAAGCGCGTGAGTCCTTCATTGAGGATGTCGAGCGTGGTGCAGTAGCTCAGGCGGATGCCCTCATCGTATCCGAAGGCGATGCCCGGCACCGCAGCCACCTTGTAGCGAGAGAGCAGCTTGTCACAGAGGTTGATCGACTTGAGGCCCATCTGGCCGGTATAGACGAAGAAGTAGAACGCGCCCCTCGGCTCGATCACCCGGATGTTCGGGATCGCCTTGAGGCGTTGGAAGACAAACTGGCGCTTCACATCGTATTCGCCGCGCAGGTCTTCAATGAACGTCTGGTCTCCCTGCAGGGCCGCGAGGGCACCGTATTGCGAGAAAGTGTTGGCGTTGGAGATCGTGTGGTTCTGGATCTTGTCGATCGCATCGGCGAGCGGCTTGGGCGCGGCGGTGTAGCCGAGGCGCCAACCCGTCATCGAATAAGCCTTGGAGAAGCCGTTGACGGTGATGGTCAGATCGTAAAGCTCCTTGCTGATGGAGGCGATGGAGATGTGCTCGGCGCCGCCGTAAACGAGCTTTTCGTAAATCTCGTCGGAAAGGATCACGATGTCCTCTTCAAGAGCGATTTCGCCCAGCGCGGTGAGTTCATCCCGGCTGTAAACCGCACCGGTCGGATTGCCCGGGGAGTTGATGATGATCATCTTGGTGGCGGGCGTCATGGCCTCCTCGAATTGCTCGGGGGTGATTTTCCAGCCGGTGGATTCCTTGGTTTCAATCAACACCGGGATGCCGCCGGCGAGGCGCACCATCTCGGGATACGACACCCAGTATGGGGTGGGGATGATCACCTCGTCGCCCTCTTCGACAACGGCCAGAATGGCGTTGAAGCAGGCCATTTTCGCACCGCCGGTCACGCAGATCTGGCCGGGTGTGTATTCGAGTTGGTTGTCGACGAGGAATTTGGCGGAGAGGGCTTCGCGCAGCTCGGGGATGCCTGCTGACGGCGTGTATTTCGTGCGGCCATCCATCAGCGCCTTGATCGCGGCTTCCTTGATGAAGTTCGGTGTGTCGACTTCCGGTTCTCCACCGGCAAGGGCGTAAACCTCTTCGCCTTGGGCGATCATGGCCTTGGCTTGGTTGGTGACGGCGAGCGTGAGTGACGGGGTGACTTGCGAGATGCGGGATGAAATGCTGTCCATGAAATGCGCGGTTTGAATGTTGGGTTCCGCCAAACCGGGCGGAGCGCATGTGGATGGCACCGACCCCGGGACGGGCGGGCCGCTTTTGTGGGCATTCGCCACGCACCGCGCAAGCGAAATGGCAGCGACGGTGAAGATTCTACAGCATTTGGCCGATCGATTGCCAATCGGAAGGGATTTTCGCATGTGCGATCCGGAGATTTTACGGCGGATTTGGAGGGTGGTGTTGAGCGATGGCTGGTCGACGAGCTGCATGGCCCTGGTTGGGGACCGGTGCGGATCACCTTGAGTATCTGGTTTTTTCTGCGATACATGGCGGCGCCCCATATTTTGAGACGATTGCTATCCATTTTGCCCTGGCCGAAGCCGCGTGGTGGTCCACACCATGCGGTGTGCCATTTTTGTGACGCGCTTCATGAGGCGGTGGTGGTTCCCGAAGGGGTGGCGGCGCGTTGCGGGTGTTGCGGCTCGCGGCTCTATCAGAACCGTCCGGCCTCGCTGGCGCGGGCGACGGCTTTTTCGCTCACGGCAATGATCCTGATGGTGATGGTACACATTTTTCCGTTCCTCACCATGGATGCGGCGGGGATTCGGACCAGTCTTTCGCTGACGCGTGCGGCTGGATCGCTGGTCGAGCAAGGGAGCCCGATCCTGGGGATTGCGGTGGCGCTCTTCACGATCATCGCCCCGGTGGTGATGGCGGGCGGGTTGATCTATGTGTGCGCCCCGCTGATGTTCGGCCATGCTGCGCCGGGCGCGGTGGCGGTGACGCGCTGGCTGAGCCGCACCGAGCCATGGAACATGATCGAGGTGTTCCTGCTCGGCGTTCTAGTGAGTCTGTTGAAGCTGACGAAGGTGGCGGAGATGCACTTCGGGCTCGGATTCTGGGCGTTCGCGGTGCTGATGCTTTCCATGGCGGCGGCGGTTGCCTCGATTGATCGCAATGAATTGTGG
The DNA here is from genome assembly GCA_047921195.1 of Luteolibacter sp. Classification (GTDB taxonomy): domain Bacteria; phylum Verrucomicrobiota; class Verrucomicrobiia; order Verrucomicrobiales; family Akkermansiaceae; genus Luteolibacter. The sequence goes on from JBLRWN010000003.1 coordinate 17,182, forward strand.
GATCGTCTGGAGGTGGCGAGGTCATGAGCGGGCGATTTCCAAGAGCGGTCGACCTCGGCTTGGCTGGATGCCATGTCTGCGGAAAAGTCACTCCGGTGAAAGCCGGGACGTGCCCGCGCTGCGGCACCGCGATCCACATCCGCAAGCCAAACAGCATCGCGCGCACGATTGCGCTGATGGCGGCGGCTGCCGCGCTTTACATCCCGGCGATGACGCTGCCGGTCATGACCTTGCAGGAACTTGGCAACGTGGCCCCCACCACGATCACCCAAGGGATGGTCGAGTTCTGGGAAAACGGCGATTATCCGATCGCGCTGGTGATTTTCACCGCGTCGATCTTGATTCCGCTTCTGAAGATCGTGGCCCTGGCCTGGTTGTGTGCCGCGGCTCTCGGGCGGGTGAAACCCTCGCCCAGGATGCTTGCAAAGGTCTATTGGCTCACCGAGCTGCTCGGGCGGTGGTCGATGATCGATATCTTCGTGGTCGGGATTTTGGTGGCTTTGGTGCAAATCGGCACTTACATGTCTGTCACGCCCGGGCCGGGAGCGCTCGCCTTCGGCTCGGTGGTGATCCTCACGATGTTCGCGGCGACGAGTTTCGATCCGCGTCTTCTCTGGGATCGCATCGATCCATTCCTGAACCCCACATCCCGATTTTGATTCCGATGGAAGCCACTCCTGATCCCGATCTTGCACCGACTCCGACGTTCCACGCGGCACAGCGCTGGAATGCCGTATGGGTGGTGCCGATCATCGCGCTGCTCGTTGGCATCTGGATGATCTGGCAGCACGTTCGCTCCCATGGGCCGGTGGCCAATGTGAGCTTCGAGACGGCCGACGGTATTGTTGCCGGGAAAACGGAAGTGCGCTGCAGGTCGGTGCGCGTTGGCTTCGTGAAATCAGTGGATCTTTCGCACGATTTGAATTCGGTGACCGTGCGCCTGCAGATGGATCCGGAAACGCGGCAACTGCTCACCGAGGGTTCGCGATTCTGGGTCGTGCGTCCGCGGGTTTCGGGGACGGATATTTCCGGTCTCGGCACGCTGCTGACCGGAGCATACATCGAGCTTGATCCCGGCACCGGGCCGGAAGGTTCGCTGGACTTCGTCGGGCTGGAGGTGCCGCCCGCGACGATCAGCTCGATCCCCGGCCTGCGTTTGCGGCTGAATGCCGACCAGGCGGCTTCGCTGGTGGCGGGTTCTCCGGTTTACTACCGCGGATTCGAGATCGGCCGGATCGAAGGCAAGACCCTTGATCCGGAAGGCAGGCGGGTTGTTTACAACGCATTTATTCGTGAGGAATACAGCGGTTTGATCCGGCGCAACACGAGGTTTTGGAATACCAGCGGGATCGACGTCACGGCGGGGGTGGATGGCTTCAAGGTCCGCACGCCATCGTTTCAGGCGATGTTCACGGGTGGTGTTTCGTGTGCGGTTCCCGGTGAGCTTGAGCCCGGGGAGCTCGCGAGCGACGGTTCCGCATTCCGGCTTTATCCCGGGGAAAACGAGGCGATGAACACGCCGTTTGATCCGAATTTGAGGATGTTGCTGTTGTTCGACCATTCGGTCCGTGGGCTCAAGCCTGGGGCTCCTGTGGAATTCCGCGGCATGCCGATCGGCCGGGTGGCGGATATTTCCTTCCAATACCTCAAGGGCGGTGGGGACATGCGGGTGCCGGTGTTGGTCGAGATCGATACCCGGCTGCTGTTGGTCGACCGCACCGATCGCAGTGACGAAGCCGATGAAAAATACCTCGAGGATGCGGTAACCGAAGGGCTGCGTGCCTCGCTCAAGACGGCAAGCCTCATTACCGGAGCGCTCTACGTCGACCTCGATTACTATGCGGACGCGGCACCGATGAAGATTGCGAAAATCGGCGATTACCCTGTGATGCCGACGATTTCCTCCGGGCTTGCCCAGCTTGAGAGCAAGCTCACGTCGATTCTCGAAAAAATCGACGGCCTGCCGCTCGACGAGATGGTGGCGAAATTCAACATCGCGGCCGACGAGACGGCAACGACCGTGGCCGAGGCCCGCGAGGTGTTCCAAGAGATCCAAGCCGCATCCGCCGTTTTGCGGGCCACGTTGGAGAAACCGTCGTTCCAGGAACTTCCTGATGATTTGGCGAGGACCATGGAGAAACTGCAAACTTCGATTGCCAGCCTCGGCCCCGATGGTGCCGTGCAGGGGGATTTGTTGCGCACGCTCGATGAAATGCGCGCTGCCCTGCGCTCGATGACGACGCTGACGAATAGCTTGGATGAAAAACCGAACTCGCTGATATTCGGCCGGGAATCGTCTGGCAACCCGGTGCCCCGCGCGCCACGCTGAGCGACGTATTGTTGAAATTGTCACGGACCCCAATGAAATACCAATTCGCACTCACCGCCCTCTGCCTTCTGGCCGCCGCCTGTGGCTCCGGACCCAAATCGTATTACGTCCTCACCGCCGACGGTCCCGCTCCATCGGGGGGAGGTGCCGGCATCGGCGTCGGCCCGGTGGCAGTAGCTGAATACGTCGATCGGCCGAATCTCGTCCTCCAGGAACAGCCGAACCAACTCGCGATCGCATCCGACCATCGCTGGGCGGGCGCGCTCGACGCGTCGATCGCCCGCGTCACCGCCACCAACCTTGGTCGGCGCATGGGCACCGGCAACGTGCGGGTCTACCCGTGGCCGCGCGACGAGGGCCTGCGCTATCAGGTTACCCTCGACATCCGCCAATTCCACGGTGAGGCCGACGGGCATGCCGTGTTGGAAGCCGGCTGGCGAGTCTACGCGTTGCCTGACCGTCGGGTGATCGCATCCCGGACATTCACCGGCCGCGAGGCGCTCGAGCGCGATGGTTACCAGCCGCTTGTCGCTGCGAAATCGCGCCTGCTCTCACGCATGGCCGACGACATTGCCGCTTCGATGTCCGGGCGATGATCTGTAGTGCCCAGGCTGAATGAATTGCAGGTTGATGTCGTTTAAATCACACTAGGCGCTGAGTTTGGTGGAGACGAATTCCGGTCCATTATCGACCCGGATCTGACTGGGGAGTTCGCGGCTATTCTTGAGCTGTTCGAGCACGCGGATCACACGAGCAGCAGGCAAGGAAGTGTCCACTTCGATGGCGAGCACCTCTCGGGTTCCTTCATCACTGCCGCAAATAAGGCTGTCTTCCATGAAATCCATCGACCATTGATGATCGACCTTTGCTGGGGCGGCGAGAGGCTGTCTGATGCGGGCAGGAACGCGTTTTTTGGTGCGTCGGCGCTACGGAGGGCAGGTCGCTGCGTCCAAAACCCCTACAAGCCTTCCGCCTTCGCTGAGGCACGCCGCGAAGTCCCAAGCCGCTAAAACCTGCGGTGAATTGTCGCTGAGTTTGGGTGATTTTCCGGAATGTCGGCGGGCGGAATTAAAGTTTCCAAGGTCCGCGGAGCTTCGGATGGTTGTATGCGTTGGCCTCGGCGTCGTCGAACCGCATCGTCTTCGAATCGAACTTGAGGTTGCGATTGAGGCGGTGGGCGGTGACGCCCATGTTGACGAGGGTTCCGGACCAAAAGGCGTTCTCTTCGTTGAGTGCGAATTTCTTGCGGGTGCGGACGGAGTGGTGAAAGTCGATGATCTGCTCGGGCGGATCTGGGAGCTCGTCGATTTTTTTGCGGAGATCCGGGATGTTGGATTGAAGGCGGGGGCGGATGTGGCCATTCGGTCCTTCGAGGAAAGAGGCATCCTTGTCGCGGTTTTCGCCGTCGAGGATGATTTTGCATCCATCGGCGTAGGTGTATTCGATGCGCCGCCAGGTTCCGATGGCGTCGTCGTGTTGGGGGTCTGCATCGATTTCGACGGAGATGGGAGCCTCGTTGTCCTTGCCGAGGATGTATTGGACCGGGTCGAGGTAATGCTGGCCCATGTCGCCAAGGCCGCCGCCATCATAATCCCAGTAACCGCGGAAAGTCTGGTGGGTGCGGTGCGGGTGGTAGGGCTTTTTCGGCGCGGGGCCGAGCCAGAGGTCGTAGTCGAGATTTTCAGGCACGGGTTGCTCGGTGAGGTCGGTGCGGCCGACCCATCCGAATTTCCAATCGAATCCGGTGGCTCGGGAAATCGTCGCCTTCAGCGGCCAGCCGAGCAGGCCGTGCATGGCGGCTTTCTTGAGGTGGAAGACGGGGGTGCGCATGCCGTAGAATCCGGACTGGAAGCGGAACCAGGTGTTGAGGCGGAACATGCGATCGCTCTTCTGGATTTCCTTCATCATCGCGGCACCCTCGCCGATGGTGCGGCTGTAGGGTTTTTCACACCAGACGTCCTTGCCTGCCTGGATCGCGGCGATCGTCATTACCGCATGCCAGTGTGGCGGAGTGGCGATATGGACGACGTCGATGTCGGGTCGTGCGATGAGCTCGCGGAAGTCGCGGTAACCGGTGATGTTGTTTTCCTCGGCCTTTGCCTGCTGCATGCGGTTGGCGAGGTGTTTGGAATCGACGTCGCAAAGGGCGAGGAGCCTGCCGGGCATGGAAAGGTGGGAGCTGGAAATGCCGCCGCATCCGATGATGCCTTTGGTGATTTCGTTGGATGGCGCGGTTTGGCCGTTGAGTCCAAGCAAGCGGCTGGGAACGATCTGGATGGTTGCCAGCGCGGCAAGGGTTTTGAGGGATTGGCGGCGTGTCTGCATGATCCGTGTGCGATGAGGATGGATACCGCGTGGGAAGGGGCAATGTTTCAAATCACGAGGATTGTTTTTTGCGGAATTTTTCCGGGGTTTTCGGCTTGAACGTCGAGGCCGGGAGATCGTCGTCGAATTGATGGCGTTGGCCGATGCCGCGCAGTAGTCCGCTGATTTCCTTGGCCTCCTGAAGCAAGGCGAGCATGCGTTCGGCGGCGATGCCGGGTTGCTTGAGTTCGGCCTTGATCGCGGCGTCGCGGAGTTGGAGGACGGTGGAGGAAAGCATCGCAAGCGCGTGCTCGGCGGCCGATCGGCCGTCTGCGGGTGCCTCGTGGATGGCGTGCGGGTCGCTGGCGAGCGCGAGTTGATCAGGCTCGGGCAGGCTGCTGATGAAGGCATTGACGGCAGCGGGAGACGCGGGGTCGGGCGAGGCGTCGAGGATGGTTTCCAACAGCGGTACACCGGCGAGCCAGCGGCGGGCTTCGTGGATGGTCTCAAACTGCTCGGCGAGTGCGTGCTGTGCGGCGACCGAGCGCAGCGCAAGCTGGCAGAGTGCGGCGATCTGATGATCGAGCGGGGTGGGGGGCTGGCGATCTGGTTTGGCATCGCCGCCGGCATCGGCATCGAATTTCCGCTTCGGGCGTTTGATTTCGCGGGCGATGGCTTCGCGGAGTGCGGATGACGATGACTTGAGGTGGTTGGCGACGATGTTGATCTGCTGGTCGCGGGCCACTTGGTCGCCCATGGCGGCGAGCAGCGAGACGCATTCGTCGGTGATGCGCGAGCGGTCTGCGGCGATTTCCAAGAGCCCGGCGGCGCGCGCCAGTTCGAGTTTGAAGTCGAAGAATTCGCGGGCATCGATGAGCAGCTTGCGGAAGGCGGCTTCGCCGTGGTTTTTGAGGAAGGTGTCCGGATCGTCGCCATCGGGCATGCGGACGACGCGCACCGAGATGCCCGCGGCGGCGAGTTCCCGGTAGGCGCGCTCGGCCGCCTTGAGCCCGGCGCTGTCGGCATCGTAGCAAATCAGCACCTGATTGGTGTAGCGCTTGATCAGGCGGGCGTGCTGGGTGGTGAACGCGGTGCCGAGCGGCGCGATGGCGTGCTCGATGCCGCGCTCGTGGCAGGCGATTACGTCGATTTGTCCTTCGCAAAGCAGTGCGGATTTTTCGTGGAGGATCGGCTTTTTCGCGCGGTCGAGGGCGAACAGGACGTTGGATTTTTTGAAGACTGAGGTTTCCGGCGAGTTGATGTATTTTCCGCTCTTCGGATCCTCCCGGAGTTGGCGCCCACTGAAGCCGATGACGTCGCCGACTTCGTTGCGGATCGGAAACATCAAACGGTCGCGGAAGCGAACGCGGAGGCCGGCTCGAGGGTTGTTTTCCTCGATCTGATAGGCAATGCCGGCGTCGACGAGTTCGCGGCCGGTGAAGTTTTTGGATTTTGCCCACTCAGAGAAGAGCTTGGTGTTTTCCGGCATCCAGCCGATCTCCCAGCGCGCGGCCATGGCTTTGCCGAAGCCGCGCTCTTTGAGGTAGGCGCGGGCATGGGCGGCACCGGCGTCCTTGAGCAGAAGCTCGTGCATCATCGCGGACGCCTCGCGATGCAGGTCGAGCAGGCGGCCGCGGGATTTGCGTTTTGCGCGGTCGTCGGCGGTTTCTTCCTGTTCGATGATCGGGATGTTCGCGCGGGTCGCAAGTTTGCGGACGGCATCGGAGAACGGAAGGTTCTCGTATTCGCGGACGAATGAGATGGCGTCGCCTCCGGCCCCGCAGCCAAAGCAATGATAGCGCTGCATCGACGGAGTGACGTAGAACGAGGGTGTCTTCTCGTTGTGGAACGGGCAGTTGCAGCGGAACTGCGCTCCGGCGCGCTGGAGCTGCAAATAGCCGCCGATGAGGTCGACGATGTCCGTCGCCTCGAGCACTTTTTCGACGCTTTCTCTGGGGATCTGCACGGTGGTCTGGAATGGACGCGGACGAAGCATGACGTTGGCACGCGCCCGAGCGAACGAAAATGAGAAAATTCATCCTACCCACATCGCGTGCTTGCCAAGGGCTGGGTAAATCATGCAATTTGCCTGTCCGCACCGCGAGGCGCGCTTAGCTCAGGGGTAGAGCACATCCTTCACACGGATGGGGTCGTAGGTTCAAATCCTACAGCGCGCACCATTTTTTCAACAGGCCGGGGTCACACCTTCATCAGGTCCGCCTCTTTGGCGACGGCGTGATCATCGACGGATTTGGTATATTTGTTGGTGAGATCCTGGACGTCTTTTTCGAAGACCTTCTGGCCGTCTTCGGTGAGGATGTTCTCGGCCTTCATTTTTTTCGCTTTATCCATGCCATCCTTGCGGGCGGCGCGGAGGCGGACTTTGGCCTCCTCGGCGAGTTGTTTGATGAGTTTGACCATATCGCGGCGGCGTTCTTCCGAGAGTTCGGGGATGGGCACCCGGATCGAGCGGTCGGCGGCGGCCGGGTTGAGGCCGAGTTTGGATTCGCGGATGGCGCGCTCGATGTCCTTGGTGGTTGATGGATCGAACGGTTGGACCATGAGCATGCGGGGCTCGGGCACGCTTACCACGGCGAGCGATTTGAGTTTGGAGGTGGCGCCGTATGCGTGGACGTGGACGTCGAGATTGTCGATGAGTGACGGGCTGGCTTTTCCGGTGCGCACGCCGGAGAATTCCTGGAGCAGGTAATCGACGGACTTGCTCATGGCTTCTTCGATTTCGAGGATGGCTACTTCGGGGTCCATGGTTTTGTCGGTGGGTTTGGATGGTGGGAAGCTTTATTCTCCGTGAACCAGCGTGCCGATCGGCAGGCCGCGCAGAGCATGGGAGAGATTGCCGTGGGGGGCGAGATCAAAGACGATGATCGGAATGTCGTTGTCCATGCAAAGGCTGAATGCGGTGGCGTCCATCACGTTGAGGCGGTCTTCGAGGCAGCGTTGGAACGTCACGGTTTCGAAGCGATTCGCGTCCGGGACTTTTCTTGGATCGGCATCATAAACGCCGTCGACCTGGGTCGCCTTGAGGATCACCTCCGCACCCATTTCGCTGGCGCGGAGGGCGGCGGTGGTGTCAGTGGAAAAGAACGGGCTGCCGGTGCCTGCGGCGAAAATGACGACCTTGCCTTTGGCGAGGTAGCTTTCGGCCTTGCGACGGATGAACGGCTCGGCGACGTTTTTCATCTCGATGGCGGATTGCACCGTGCAATTGACTCCGTGGTGGCTGAGCGCGCCTTCGATGGCGAGGGCGTTCATCACGGTGGCGAGCATGCCGACGTAATCCGCGGTGGCGCGGTCCATGCCGCGTGCCGATGCACTTGCGCCGCGCCAAAAGTTGCCCCCCCCGACGACGATGCCGAGTTGAAGCCCCGCATTGACGGCCTCGCGGATTTCTAGGGCGATGCGGTCGACGATTTCAGGTGAGATGTTATCGGTCGATCCGGGTCCGCGGAGCGCTTCTCCGCTGAGCTTTAAAATGGCACGTTTGAACGGTCGTGGGTCTTTCGAGGGTGCGGATGATGGCATACGGGATTTGTGTCTCCCGCAATGAAGCCGGATGGCTTCACGGATGGGAAGGCGAAAAACCGGGAAATCATTCGCTCATCGTGGCGGGAAGCGTGAATTCTGCCCCGACATCGCGCAGCGGCTCGCGATCGCCGACGGCACCGGCGATGCGGACGCGGACGTTGATCGGGTTTGGCTGCGGGCGTTGGTATTCCTCGAGGGTTTTGCGCACTGCGACGATGCCGATGCGGAGGATTTGGCGGGTGGTGAGGTCGACTTCGAAGGGGATGGATATTTCGCTGATGTCGAGCGTGATGACGAGGGCCTCCTCGGTGAGCACGGCTTTCACGCCGATATTGCAGAGGACGAAGAGGTTCGCTTCCTGCACCTGGTAATTCGGGTTGTTGCTGGGCAGCGGGTGGGGGGTGCGGATGGATTCGATGAGGACTTCCGGAAACGCGCCGGAGAGGGCCATTGGGCGCGGCATCACGGTGGCCTGGAGGGCTTCGCCGATCTCGGAGATCGCGTCGTCGCCATCGGTGCCGTGCATGCTGAGCGGTTCGAAGACCGGAACGACCATGATGGTGGTGGCCGAGCAGGGGATCACGAGGGCCGCAAGTGCGGGCAGGATTCGGTAGAAGGCCTTCATGCGGGACATCCTGGGGGAATCCTGATGAAATGCGAGCAGGAAAGCCGGGCGGATCATTTCGGCGTTGCATGTCGGCCACGCCTGCGCGAAAGCCGGGCATGGCAATCAGCCCGTCCGCCCTGGGTGGCATGTTGGAGGTATTTGAACGGAATTTCCGCGACCGCGGCGAGCTCGGTGCGTCGGTGTGCGTGTGGTGGAATGGCGTGGAGCTTGTTTCCAGCGGCCATGGGTGGTGCGAGAAGGAGAAGCAGCGCGAGTGGAATGAAGACACGCTGGCGCCCGTCTATTCGGCCACCAAGGGCCCTGCATCCGCCGCGCTGCTGCATGCGTTGGATACGCGTGGGCTCGATGAGAGCACGCCGGTTGGCGAGGTTTGGCCGAAGTTTCCGCTTCCGCGGGCGACGTTTGCCCAAATGCTTTCGCACCAATGCGGGCTTGCGGCGCTTGATGCGGATGTGAGCGTCTGGGACCACGATGCGGTGGTGTTCGCTTGTGAGAATCAACGCCCGCGGTGGATTCCCGGGGAGGGCCATGGATATCATCCCCGGACGTTCGGGTTTCTGCTGGATGATTGCACGCGCCGGCTCGTCGGCATGCCGCTCGGCGAGTGGTGGCGCAGGGAGATTGCCGATCCGCTGGAGATCGATGTGTGGATCGGCCTACCGAATACCGAGTGGCCGCGCGTCGCCCGGCTCTATCCGGGTCGTGCCGAGCCATCCGATCATGTCGATGCGTTTTACGAGCAGTTCAATTCCGATGGTTCGCTGACGAAGCAGGCGTTTGGTTCGCCGCGCGGTTTGCATTCGGTGCATGAAATGAACGACCCGAAGGCATGGGGCGCCGGGTTTCCCGCGATGGGTGGCGTGGCCAGCGCGCGGGGGCTGGCAAAATTTTATCAGGCAACGATCGGCGCGCTGCCGAGCGTGTTGTCGGAATCCGTCCGACGCGCGCTTGCCACACCGCAATCGCAGGCCGATGACATGGTGCTGCACCGCATCACGGCGTTCACATGCGGCTGCCAGCGCGATCCGTTAGATGCCGGGGGGAACAAGATCCGCCATCTTTACGGCTCGTCGATGCGGGCGTTCGGCCACCCGGGCGCGGGCGGCTGCCATGCCTTTGCGGACCCGGAAACCGGCGTCTCCTTCGCATACGTGATGAACCAGATGGTGATGAGTGTGATGCCGGGATTGAAGTGCCAGGAAATGGTGGCTGCGCTTTTCGCGGAGTCCTGATCAATCCTCCGGCACCGCTTGGCGGATTACCTCGCGGACTCCGGGTGCGCCTTTGACGAATTCGCGGGTCTCCGCATGCGGGCAGAGGATCAGGGCGGTTGACCATGCATCGGCGGTGGTGGCGTTGTCGGCGACGACCCACACGCGGCCTTCGACGAGCAGGCCGCCGGCATCCGGGTGGACGATGTGGGAACCCTGGATCTCGGTGCCGGAAGCGCTGAGCGCCGCGTTTTTCAATTCGAGGATGCGCACGCCATTTTCGCTTTCGAGGCGGGTCGGCCACACCGCGTCGCCCCATGTAAGGTGGGTGCTCGCACCGGCGGAAAGCAGTGCGGGCGGGGCCTCCCATTCGGCGAGCTTCTCCGTGAGCCAATCGAGTGCGAATCCCTTGCCGATGCCGCCGAGATCGAGTTCGCGGCCGGGCTCGATGCAGGTGACGGCCGGCTCGTCCGGGTGGATCATCAATTTCCCCCGTGCTTCCGGCGGCGGTCCTTCGCGGCCCTCCTTGCGGTGGCGGATTTGGCATCCGAGTGTGATGTCGAAAAGCCCGGCGGTGTGCTGATAGAGATCGAGTGCCCGCAGCAGGCACGCATGGGTTTCCGGGCTGATGTAGTGTTTTTCCCCGGCGGGCAGTTCGTTGATGCGGGCGATGTCGCTTTCCGGCCGGTATCGGGTGAGCCGGGCTTCGAGCGAGTCGATGACTTCGAAACAATCCCGCGCGATGTGCGCGGCATTCGGAGTGGATTCGGCGAAGCGGATGTGGAACGTCGTCCTCATTGCTTCATGGTGGAAGTGGTGTGCGGGCTTCATGGTGAAATAAAAACCGGATCCGAAATCTCGATCAATCCTGTGCGGCGGCGCTGTCCGGCATCGTCGCCACGTATGCATCCCAGAAGTCGAACCGCACCCATGCGGTGACCGGTAGGCCGTCGCGCAGCCCGCGCGGGATCGGCACGTGGGTGGCGATCATCCAATCGTCGATCCCGGCGAGGTCGAAGACCAGCGGGAGGCGTTCGATGTGTTCCGGTGGTGCCTGATAGTAGCCGACGTATTGACGCCCGCGCAGATACCACGGCAGCGGCCAATATTCCGTGCCGACGACGATGATCGGTTCGATCGATTGGAAATCGGTGGCGGCGTCGAGTGCGGCGACCCATGCTTCGAGCGAATTCAGATCGCTGCTGCTCGCGGGGTAGGCATAGGGATTGCGCGAATCCGAGGCAAAGCGGAACGACGAGCGCGTGGTTTGCGCGAGCTGCGCGCCGGCGGCGACGAGCATCAAGGCCCCGGCGGCGATTTTCATCCCGCGCCGCGCATCGAGTGCGGGGTGGCAGACCGCGAAGCCCGCAAGCACCGCCACATGCGCCCATGGCAGCACCATCAGCCACGGGGTTTTGTAGGAAATCAGCGAGTAAACGAGGCCGTGGAAGACCGCGGAAAACGCGAGGAAGCGCACGGCGAGCACCGAGCTGCGGGGCATCGCCCCCGGGCGCAGCGAAATGGTCACCGCCATCAGTGCGGCAAGTGCGAGCACCATCTCCCCCCAGCGGAACCCGCCGCGCGCTTCCGGCCAGAGCATCAGCAACGCATACCAAGCGAACGGCTTGTCGTGCCCCGGCACGGTCTCGTAGATCAAATACGTGCGCACCGCGTCCACCGCGCCCTGCCAGTGGCGAAACCCCTGGGTATAAAACGCGAAGCCGACGATCAGTGAGATCACGCCGGCGACGAGCGCGTCGCGCCCGCAGCTACGCCAGAGGCCTGGCAGATCGATCCGGCCCCGCGTTTCCATCAGGTAGACCGCGGTGGCGGCGGCTCCCCATGCGATCATGCTGATGGCGAAGGTTTCCTTGGTGGCGAACATCAGCCCGACCCACAATCCCGCGAGCCAGCGCAGCCGCGTGCCGGTTGCCTGCCACAAGGCCAGCGCGCCGAACAGCGCGAGCAACATCTCGTGGATATACATCCGGCTGAAATAGACAAGCAGCGGGGAGGTGGCCAGAAACATGGCCGCCACCAACATCGGCGCGTCGCCAAACCGCCGTCGCAAAAGCAGCGGAATCATCACCAGCAACAGGCCCGCCGCCGAGGTCACCGCGCGAAGCGGCGTGATCTGGAGGTCGCGCCAGCCGGTCGATCCCGCGAAATTGGCGACCGCCCCACCGAGCAGGCCGAGCGTCGGGCCGTGGTAGTGCTTTGGGTCGAATCGGTAGTCGTCGGATTCCATCATCCTCGCGGTGATGCGGGCGCCTGTGGCCTCGTCGGCGTGCAGCGGGCGCGATCCGATATCATGGAATCGAAGGGCCGCGGCGAGGAGCAACACCGCGAGCCAGCAGGTGATCGTAACGGCGGTTTTCATGCGGATGGAAATAGAGGTCGCTGAAAGAGGCAGGGCGTGTGCATCGTTGAAAGGATCATGACGCGTGAAGACGACGATGCAACCATCATCCTTGTGACGCCCGTTTGGAAAGATTCCAAACGACTGGCGGTCTATGGCGATGAGCTCGCCCGCGAACTCGCAAGGAGGAACAGCAACATCCGCTGGGTGATTGCGGACGACGGGTCGGGGCCGGAGGAAGCGGAACGTTTGCAGGAACAACTGGAAACATACCGCGCAATCTATCCACATGTGTCGCTCCATCTCGCCGCCGGGCATCACGGCAAGGGGGCGGTCGTCCGCGAGGCATGGGGGTTGTTTCCCGATGCCGCCTGGCTTTCCTTTGCGGACGCGGATGGCAGTGTGAACGCGCCCGACATGCTCGACCTGATCGCCGATGCGTTGCACTCCGGGGAGTCGACGCTCGGGGTGCGCGTAACCACCGACAGCACCCGCGTGCAGGAAGGTTTTTTTCGCGGGATTCGCCACCGTGGCTTTCTCCTTGCGGTGCGCGTGTTACTTGGCTTCAGGACATTGGACACCCAATGTGGCGCGAAGGTGATTCGCGGCGGGGATTTCCGGGCGGTCGCCTCGCGGCTTGTCGAGCCGGGCTGGGCATTTGATGCCGAGATGCTCGCGGAGCTTTACGCTGCCGGCCACACATGGCGCGAGCGCCCGGTGAACTGGGTCGAGAAAGGAGCCAGCCGCATCCGCCCGTGGATGGACTCGATCACGATGTTGCTTTCATTGATCCGCATCCGCCGGAGGCTCGGCCAGCGCCAAGCCCGTCCTGAGGGCTTGCCGAACACCGGATGAGCGCTAGTTTAGCGCGATGAGTCGACGTGCGCGTAGAAAAAATGGCGGGGCGAAATCCGGTGCCGGCTGGGTGGTGAAACTCGCGGTGTTCCTGCTCGTCGTTTCCATTGGCGCAGGTGCGGTCGGCTACGGGTTGATCCGCAGTTACCTTCACAGTGATGCGTTCCGGTTGCTGCTTTCGAATCAGGTTTCCAAAGCGCTTGATGTGGATGGGGCTTTCGCGCCGCTGCGCTGGGACGGGTTGTCTGCACGGACCGGCAAGTTCGAGGCGGTGGGTGAGGGGGAGTTGATCGCGATCCGGGCCGAAGACGTGCGCACCGAGATCGGGCTCGGCGGGTTTCGCGACGGTTACTGGTTGTTGCGGGGATCGGTAGTGCGGAATCTGGAGGTCGTGTTCGATGCGCGGTCCGGCGATGACGAACTGCCACGAATCGATCTCGATGTGACACCGCCGCCTTTGCCAAAACCCAGGCAGGCCCGGCGCTGGTTTCCCACGGAAATCCGCTACGATACCGTGGATGTCGAAAATCTCTCGGCCATGGTGGTGCTGGATCACGGCGAATTGCAGTTGCGCAACCACCGCGTCCGCGCCCTGAGCGCCGCCGAGGGCGACGCCGTGGACTTCACCGCCCGGGGTGGGACCATCACCACGCCGCTGGAATGGATCCCCGCGCTGCGGTTGGAGGAAATCAAGGGTCGCCACCAGGATGGCTCGGTTTTTGTGACATGTTCCCAATTCCGCGTCTTCGGCAATGGCGTGCTGGATGCGGCTGGTGAGTGGAACGGGGAAAACGGGTTTTACGGATTCCAAGGCAAGGCGACCGGGATCGACTGTGCGGATTTGCTGGACGAGGACTGGGCGCGGCGACTCACCGGGCGCGTGTTGGTGGATTTCACCGTCGAAGATCGCGACGACGGACCGCGTGCGCGGGGCACGGCGGAAATTCGCGATGGCATGCTCACGGCTCTTCCGCTGCTTGATTCGCTCTCGGCGTATGCGGACACCCAGCGCTTCCGCATGCTCACGCTGCATGAGGCGCGGGTGGATTGGGAATGGATGGACGGGCGATTTGTCTTCACCAACATCCGGCTCACCAGCGAAGGCCTGGTGAGGATTTTCGGCACGCTCACCATTGGCAAGGAGGGCGAGCTGGACGGCAGTTTCCGCCTCGGTCTCGCTCCCGGCACCCTCGCACGCATTCCCGGCGCGGAAACCGTGGTCTTCCAGCCCGGGGAACACGGGCTGCTGTGGACGTCGCTCAAAGTCTCCGGAACCTTGGAGAAACCAAGCGAGGATTTGACCAGCCGCCTGATCGCGGCCGCCGGCCTGAGGATGTTCGAGATTCTTCCCGAAACCGGCGAGCGCGTCCTCCGCCACACCCGGACGCTGCTTGGCGAGCTGCCGCAAAGCGCGCTCGACCGCGCCCGCGAAGTGCTCGGCGGCGGCAAGGACGAAAACGGCAACGGCGGCGGCCTGCTGCGGGGTGCGGGAAACTTGCTCGATGGCATCCTCGGCGGGTCAAGACGCGACCGCATCGAGCCGGAAAAGGAAGTGGCCGAGCCATGATGGCCGTTCAGCGGTCCGTCACGAACAACACCTTCCATTTCCCATCCGCCTGGTGGATGAATGCCACGACCGCGCAGGGTTCGCTGCCTTTGTAGGTAAACTCTCCGCCACCATCGATTTGAATTGATACTCCGGTTTTGCCTTTAGTGGCGATGTCCACAATGGTGCCCGGCCCGATCTCGACGGCGGTTCCATCGCGCAACGAACTAACAGTTATTTGCGTGAGATTGACCGCCCGCAATGACCACTTCTCAGAAGCCTTACCGGGAATCAAAAGCCAGTCGTATCCATCCGCGCTGGGTTTCAAGACCGCGATCTTTCGCTCCTCGGTTGCAGCAATCGGCAGATCCGGAATCTTGGTATCCGGCACGCGGATCGTCGCATCCTCGACCGGAAGCATGAATTGGCCGGTCGAGCCTCCATGGGGGAGCTCGACCTCCTGTTTCGCGCCTGCGCATTGGATTTCGATTTTCACCGAGTCCGGCGGGCCAAGATGGACGATATTGAGCTCACCGGCGATCAACGGTGTGGCAAGCATGATCGGGAAGAGGATTCGTTTCATGGCGTGTTCCTTTCATTTCTTTTTCTCATCCATGGCGGTGCGGACTGCGTTCCGGCGCGGGTGAGGACCGTGACGAATCCGCCCGCCGGATGATTGCCGACGAAGAGAAAGAACGATCCGGGCTCCGTGCTGGCGTCCGCTTTGCCGATGACTTGGCCGTTGTGCACGATGTCGAACGCGCCGCCGGCCCAGTTCGAGATCTCGACGGCTTCGAGTGGTGTGGCTTCGACAAGGTTCGGCCCGATTTGGAAGCGTTGGATCTCCGCGCAGGTGGAGATGACTTTCATTGCGTAGCCCCTGCCATCGAACGCGGGAAAGCTGCGGATGCGGATGATGGGTGGAAACGGTGTGCCATCCTGTCTGACGCTCGGGCTCGGATGCAGGTAAATCACAATCACGTTGGAAACTCCGTCGACCAACGGAATTTGTCCGGAGATTCTCCGGATCCGTGGCTCCGCGTCCTCCGGTTGATCGAGCGCGATGCTCATCGTATGATCCCCAGCCGGCACCATGAACCAACCGGTGGCGGAGCCGGGTTCCAGCCCGTTGGGCAGCAGTGTTTTGCCAGCGATGGTGACGTCGACGGATGCGGTGCCCGGAATCAGATTCACGACATTGAGAAATCCATGCCCCTCCTCCTCTTGAGACGTGGCGGGCAGGAGAGCGAGCGCGGATGCGAGGATGATCTTACAGGGTGTTCTCATAATGAAGGATCACGCGGGGGCGACCGCCGGGAATCACAAGCCCGGAGGCATCGCGCTCGGGTTCGATAGTGCAGTGGTATTCGCGCATGGCCTTGCCGATGGTCCTGCCACTGCGGTCAAGCGCCTCACCCGCGACGACAATACGGAAGGATTTCGAGTCGAATGCCACGAGATTCATTACCTTGCGAAAGAGTTCCTCCCGTCCGGCGTCGTTCCATTCGATCATGTCCAGCGACGGATTCACCACCTCGGGTGCGTTGTCGAAGTATTTGATGTTGCCGAAGAATGGCGCGTCTTCGCGATTGGTGTGGTCGCGCGCGAGCAGCGGTTGGGTGCGGAGGTTGTTGAGATCGGAGAGCGATCGCAATGGGCTCTCGTTGCGGTGGGCGATCACGAAGTCGGCAAAGATATCGCCGAGTGTTTCGTTTTTCCTGAGTTCCACATCCGGAGCCATCGGGTCGGCTTCGAGGGCGACGCCCCCGATTATCGCACGAAGCACCTCGCGTGGCGCGGTGTTGATATTGACGCGGGGAAATCCGGGCTCCGCTGTGGCCAGGGTGAAAATATCGAGGAGCTGCGCGGCGCGAAGTCCGTCGCGGTCGAATGCCGCAAACTCCGGGCGCCCGATGGCCAATGTGAATCCACCGCCCGCACTGGAGCTCGGGACACCGGATGGGCTCTCGACGCTTGACCATTGTGCGGGATCGAAGATGTGACCGAGCTCTGCGAGAGAGAAATACTCGCCGGCATTCGAGATGCGCGCGGGCGCCATGTTCGGCTCGTTCGGCGGGTATTCTTTTCCGGCGATCGGTGCTCCGGTGGATTTCAGAATGATGCGGCTTTCGGTTGGAACGCGCGCGTCCGTTCCCGGATCGACGCCGGGTGCGGAGTTGGATCCGCGGTCGGCCCATGTCTCGAGTCTGACTTCGCGGAATGGCCGGTTTGCGGCGATCCCGCGCTTGAGGGCGCGCCCACCCCAGTTGCTGTTGTTGTCATAACTGTTCGCAAACACCCAAGTGTCGATATACCAGGATGCTCTTGGATCTCCCGCCTGGCCAATACTCCAATCGTGTGCGGGCGAACCGTTTCCTTTCCATCTTCTTCTGTCGGCCGCAGAGCCAGCACGCAAGTTGCCATCTGTGCGTTGGAGTCCACCACGCGCGGTGTCGACGAGGGTGCCGTTCCAGCTCAGCAGGTAGTTGCTGTCATAGGTCATGGGAAACAGCAATTCAGTCGGCGGGAAGGCACCTTGAGGGAATGTTTGAATCCTTTCACCAAGAGGGATGACGCGAAACCCGTTGGGTGGAATGGTGACGGTGATCTCAGGGAATTCAATTTCGGAAAACTGGCGGTCGCCAACCAAGGGAATCCGGATGATGTGCCGGTTCACGTTGGTGAACTGGATATTACCGGAAATGGTTTGCTGGGTTGGATTCCATAGCTCGACGTATGTTCCAATTTGGATCGCGACTTCGTCCGCCGCTCCGGCGACCCACTCGTAGCGATCGAACAGCTCGTTGACGAATGGGTAGGCATCGATACCGCGGTAGCCCGGGCCGGAGGTGGCATCGTTGTCCTCATCCGCGTAATCGATCATCGAGGCGGCGAGGGTTTTGAGGTAATCTTCCGTAGCCGGAAATCCACCCTTGCGGGCGTCGAAATTGGGGAGTTGGCGTGCGATGTGGGAGGCGATGCCGTCGACATCCGCACGGGCGACGAATTCGTTCAAGTCGGCTGCCGGCGTGCCTGCCTCGGGGTAGCCGAAACCCTGCGGGATGAGCTTCGGTGGCCGGATTTCCCCGGGGGGGACGGTTTCGTAGAAGTGGATATACGGTTCGATGCGCATGTCCTGCCCGTCGGTAAGGATGGGGCGCACGGATGCGGAGGTTCGCAGGCTGTCGCGTGCAGCGATCAAGGCCGGAGGCAGTGTGGGCTCCTCGGATTCCGGGTTGAGGATGGTGGCATAATCGATTTCGGCAGAATGCATCCCGTCTCGCCGATCCGTGCTGGCGGCGGTTTTTCCCGGAATGCGCCCGCCGAGGTCCTCAATCCAGAATGCGTATCGCATGGTGTATCCATCTGGATCGCCGGGAGGCACGATCACCCATTTTGCGCGTGGGATGTTTTGATCGTGTTCGGTCATGCGGCCGAGGGTTTCGGCGTCGGCGGTGTAACTGGTGAGCAAGGATTGTAGAATGCCGGTGTCCAATTGGCCGCTGCCGAGATCGACCGGCGGCTTGCCGCTGAAGAGCGGGATGCCGCGCCATTCGCCATCTTGAAACACCGCGCCGTAGGTGAAGAATTGCTCGCGGAATCCAAGCGGGCGGTCGTCAGTGATCACGGTCGGCTCAACCGGATCATCGATTCGGAAGACCAGTGAATCGTCCCGCCCCGCGACATCCATGAGCTTGCCGATCGCGACCGCCAATCCCGATTCGACGGCAAGCTCGGCGCGGGTGGCATCGGAGTAGGAGCGGGCGGTTTTGCGTTCCAGGGTGAGCACTGCGACAAGCCCGATGAGCAACAAGGCAAGCCCGCCAATGGCGATGATCGTCATTGGCAGGGCGAAGCCGTTTTTCGCGTTGCGGGAAGTTCGGTTCATTTCGCGATGGAGATGATTCGGCTGAAGCTGCGGATGAATTGGTGTTCGTTATCGCGCGGGTTCGTTGCGATGCGGTTCCAATCCGCCTGGCTGGTGAATCGTTGCGCCGCGGCATCATCGATGAATCGGATGCTTAGCGCGATGATCGAGGGCGGCGCGGGTGAATTTTCCTGCCAATCGACGAGCTCACCGGTCACGGGATCATGGAATTTCGGCACGGCGCGAAAATCGAGGACATGGGAGACAATCGCCTCGTCGGTGTCGGGATTGGGGGCGGGGAAATCCGGAGTCGCGGGCGATTCGAGTAGCGTTTGGGTATCCGCGGGGTTGAGTGAGATCCGGAACAGCTTTGGCGAAACGGTATTCGACCTATCGGCAGTGAAGGCGACGTAATAGGCACTGGTTCCGAGGTCTCCGGGCGTCGCCTCATTTTGTTCGTCGAATGACAAGGTTCGCACGAAGGCAATTTTGTCTGCGGAATCCGGAGAACCGCCAACGCCCACTTGATGAAGCAGCGGCATACCGGGCAGGCGTGTGGAAATTTCGCGCTCGAAAAAATGCACGAACGCACGTGCTTGCGAGAGCGTGTTCACGGCGCGCTGTGTTTGTGCGTAACTGTCGGTCGATTGGCCGACCAAGGTGAAAAGCGCGATGGTGACCACCGCGGTGATGGCCATGGCGACTTGAAGTTCCAGCAGGGTGAATCCCGTGCGAGGCTTACTGGATGTGCGAAGAGGAGTCACAGGATGCCTGAGCGCGTGCTGATGAGTTGGTATCGGTATTCGCGGCGGTTTTCGGGCGGAGCCTTGGCCGGGTGGAGGATGCGGATTTGAATCAAGGATAGCGGGGAATCGCCGGTTGGGGTGCCCGGCGGCGAGTATGCCTCCCCATGAATGGCGACGAGATAGACGGCATTCGGAATGTTGCATCTGCCGGTGAAATCCTCGGCACCCCCATTGGTGAGAAAATTTCCTTCCACGTCGTATGCGAGCATCACTGGCTCGGCCTCGCTGGCGAAGTCGGGGAAATGAATCGGCGATGCCAGCGCGGATGCACGTGCTGGCTCCGCCCAGGCGGCTAGAATTTCGCGCTGAACCTCACGTGCGATCCATGCCGACCGGGTATCGGCTTCGGCGTCGAGCCGGGAATCACCGGCGGATTTGCTCAGCGCCAGAAACAGCGGAATTACGAAGGCGATCACACCAATCGCGATGACCACTTCCATGAGTGTCAAGCCACGCTGGGGCAGGGGTGTTCGGGCGGAATTCATCATGGCTGGATCGTGCGAGTGCGGGCAGTGAGGCGGTTGACCTGAAGCAAATCGTAAACCGGTTTGCCTCCGGATTTCTCGATCGGAACGAGCGTGCCTCCGCGGCTGTTGGCTCTTGCGATGGCGATATGAATAGCGGTCGTCGGCACGACGATCTGGCCGTTGGGCGCGAACACGATGACGTGACAGTTGATGTTTGATCCTTGGTGGCTGGCCTCCAGCATGGCTGGGGAATCGACGATGGTCGGGGCGCCCGATGTTGTCAGTGAGGCCGGAAGGAAATGGAAGCCACCTGGCAGGGTCTCCCAGCGCTGGAGCATCCGCTGCCGGCCGTCATTGTCGGTGATCGGCGAATAGAAAACCCCGGTTTTCTCGACTTCGAAGAGAGAGATCGCCTTTCCCCCAAGATCCTCGCTGGTACCGAGCACGGGGATCGCAAGCGCGGTGGCGTTTCCCGTGGCGATGGCATGGGCGCGGGCCTGTTGCAGGTGCGCCTTGATGATGTCTCGCGAGGCCTGGCGCGCCTGATTTGCCGAATTTGAAAAAAGCCCGACCGAAGCGGTCAGGAGGATTGCCACAATCGCGATCACCACCAGCAATTCGATCAGGCTGAAGGCCGATGCGGTGCGGACTCGTCGCATGAATGGCTGGAAAGGGGGACGCATCATGGGGGATATCAGCATTTTGGATACCAATACGCAGTATATACAAAATGATTGGCCTGTCGCAAAACGAATTGTGGGGAATTCGTCACATTTCATCCGCGTGAGAGGTAGACGCTTTGCGCGGTGGATGTTCCAAAATGCCTCGCCCGCCGTGCGGATGATGTTCGATGTGGATCCAGATGGCGTCTGGTGGCATCATTTCCAGGAATTTGTCGGCCCATTCGGCGACGATCACACCCGGCCGGTCGAGGTAATCATCCCAGTCGATCGCCAGAAGCTCGTCGGGCGAGTCGATGCGGTGGAAATCGAAGTGAAACACCGGCAACCTGCCACCCGGGTATTCGTGGACCAGGCCGAAGGTCGGGCTTGTCACCTTGGCATCGCTTCCTAGGCCGGCGACGAATCCTTGCGTCCAGTGGGTTTTGCCGGCACCTAGATCACCGACAAGCGCGATCACCGCGCCATCCGCCACCTGGCCTGCAAAGGCGCTGCCGTGGGCGCGCATGGCTTCGGGGGTTGGGATGTGCGTTGGCATGGGGAAGGGGATCAGATCGCTGACAGCACTTCGTCGAAGACGCCGAGAGTATCGTCGAGGTCGGCCTCGGTGTGGGCGAGCGAGAGGAAGCCGGTTTCGTATGGGCTGGGCGCGAGGTAGACGCCCTTGTCGAGGCAGCCGTGGAAGAACCGGCGGAAGAAATCGAGGTCCTGCTTCATGACGTCCGACACGTTGCGGATCTCGCGATCGGTGAAGAAGATGCAGAACATCGAGCCGACGCGGTTGATCCGGTGTGGCACACCCTTTTCCGAAAGCAGCGTGCGCAGGCCGTTTTCAAAATGCAGGCCGAGCTGGTCGAGGCGGGTGAAGCCGTCGGGCGCGCCACCGCCTTTGCCGGAGAGTTCGCGCAGTTGCGCCAAGCCTGCCGCCATCGCCAGCGGATTGCCTGAGAGGGTGCCCGCTTGGTAGACCGGGCCGTCGGGTGCGAGCATGTCCATCACGTCGGCGCGGCCGCCGAAGGCACCGACCGGTAGCCCGCCGCCGATCACCTTGCCGAAGCAACTGAGGTCCGGCGTGAGGTTTTCGATGCCCTGCACGCCGGCCCTGCCGAGGCGGAAACCGGTCATCACCTCATCGAAGATCAACAACGCGCCATTCGCCTTGGTGATGCGGGTGAGGTGATCGAGAAAGCCGGGCTGTGGCAGCACGAATCCGGCGTTGGCGGGGTAGGATTCGACGATCAGCGCGGCGATCTGCTCGCCGTGGCTGGCAAAAACCTTCTCAAGCGCTTCGGGATCGTTGTAGGGGATCACCAGGGTGTTTTTCGCAAAATCGCGCGGCACTCCGGCGGAATCCGGCTCGCCATGGGTGAGCGCCCCCGAACCTGCGGCGACCAACATCGAGTCGCTGTGGCCGTGGTAGCATCCGTCGAATTTCACGATCACATCGCGTTTCGTGAAACCACGCGCCAGGCGGATTGCCGACATCGTGGCCTCGGTGCCGGAATTGCACATCCGCACTTTTTGCACCGAGGGCACCCAATCGGTGATGGTGCGCGCCATTTCCACTTCGAATGGATTCGGGATGCCGAAGGAGATCCCGCTTTTCGCCACTTCGTGAATCGTGCTGATGATGACGACGGGTGCATGGCCGAGGATGTTCGGGCCCCACGAGCCGATGTAGTCGATGTAGGTTTTGCCATCGACGTCCTCGATGCGGCTGCCCTTGGCGCGGCGGACGAAAAACGGTTCGCCGCCGACGTTGCGGAACGCGCGCACCGGGGAGTTCACGCCGCCGGGGATCACCGCCTTGGCGGCGGCGAAAAGTTTTGAGGATAGGGTCTGCTCACTCATGGGCGGCGCATCATTCACCGTGCCCGGCCCGTCCGCAACCCCGTTTGATCGCGTTTCTCTCGATCCCGCTTGCGATGGCGAAAACCCGACGGCATGCTCCGCAAGCGCGAGGGCGGAATGGCCGCCGGACCGCCCCCGTTTCCGCATGAACCCGATGAGTTTTGACGCAGGCCCTCTCGCCTGGCTCGCCCGCCGCTATGGCACGGTGGTGGTGGGATCTGGCCCGTTCGAGTGCCACGCCGCCCCGCCTGCCGGGGGCGTGGCGTTTTTCGTTTCCGATTTCCGCCTTGGCGCGGAAAAACCATGGAAGGTGCCCGCGCGCCATGAGGTCGTCGCGGCCGAGGATTTCGCCGCCGCCGCCCACGCGATGCGTGGCTTCGAGGTAGACTGGCAGACGCCCGATGCGAGCGACTTCGCGATTGTTTTCCAAGAAATCCTCCAGGCGATCCAAGTCGGGGAATTCGAGAAAACCGTCCCGGTCGTCACTGAAAATGGCATTTCGAACGGACATCCTGCCCGCTTCATTGCCCCCGCGATGGCACGCCAGCGGCTGCCATTGCACAGCTACGGCTGGATCGATGGGGACAGCGGATTCGCCGGCGCCACGCCCGAGCTGCTTTTCACGCTCGACGGGCTCGACCTTGAAACGATGGCCCTCGCTGGCACCGCCCGCAGCGAAGACCTTGATGCCTTCGCCGCCGATGAAAAGGAAATCCGCGAGCATGAATTTGTCGCCCGGACATTGATCGACAAACTCTCGTGCATTGGCGAGGTCCGGCGCCTGCCGCGCGAAACGCTCGATCTCGGTCCGATTGTGCATTTCCATTCGCCCATCCACGTGCGCCTGGAAGCCGCCGTCGCCCCCGACGCCTTGATCGCCCTGCTTCACCCGACGCCCGCCCTTGGCCCGCTCCCGCGCACGGCGGCCACCCTGGCGCGGCTCGACCGCTGGCGCACCATGCTCGACGCCCCGCCGGCATTCGGCGCGCCATTCGGTGTCTGGCACGACGGGCGCTTCGAGGCGATCGTCTCGATCCGCGGCATCTGGTGGCACGGTCGCTCGCTCCGTCTCCCTGCCGGATGCGGGGTGATCGAACCGAGCCGCCTCGTCAACGAATGGCGTGAACTGCGCCTGAAGCGCGAGGCCGTCCGGCGTTTTCTGGCAGGTTGAATGTTGTTCGAACCATTCATCCCTGTTCGCGCAGGCGATAGAACCGCCAGCGGATTTCCTCCTCGTATTTCACCAGCGGAACGCGCCGTCCAAGCGGTTGTTCGTCGTGGATCGCGCCGTTGAGCCGGCATGCGGCCGGTGCCCAGCCGCGCACTTTCTGGAATGCCCAGGCGATGACCTCCGGCTTGCGGAGATAGACCGGCTGGTCCTGCACGAAAAACCGCGTCGCGTCGCCCGCACTCAGGCTGAAGCGATGTGGCGCGCGGCTGAAAAAAATGTCGATGCGCACCGAGCGCTCGGCAACCTCGCGAAGGCGGGTTTCATCCACTGGAATGGTGCCACCTCTTCCGACGTTCACGTGTGTGGTGACGGTCTGGCGTTTCGTCCGGGTGTCTTCGATGCACCCGGCGGCGATGAAAAGAATCTCATGAGACGGGATGATCGTCACCCGGTCCATGAAATCGCGGAAGTGGAGATTCTTGTCGATCCGTGAGACCCGCATGCTGCGCATCCCGGCCGGCAGCGGCGGCAATTGCGCGTCATCGACGACGTCCGCCTCATGCCCCTGCGCGGCGAGCCCGCGCTGGAAGGCGAGCGCCTCGGGGCGCGACAATCGTGAAATGAAAATCCCGGCCAGCAGGTTGTGGATGCGGCGGCAATCCGCGCGCGCGATCGTCGGCACATGCATCGATGCCTCTTCAAGCTGGTGCAGTTCGATCTCCTGGTCCAGCGAACGCTGGATCACACTGAAGGTCGGTTCGCCGGAGGATCGCATCACGCCCGCGATCCAAGTCGCCCGGCGCCATCGTGTCTAGCGGGATTTCGTTTGTCCTGATGCGCGAAACCTGCATGCTCCCCGCAGCATTGAAATGAAACGCAAACCGCTGAACTGGACGCTGCCGCCCGAAATCGAAGCCCGCCTCGGCGAAGGCACCTACGGGCGCCAGCGCACGATCGCGGAGGCGGATCACCTTCTCATCATCCTCCACCATCCGCCCGTGCCCGACCGGCTTGAGCGCGATCCGGCGTTGTTTTTGCGCAAGCCCGATGGATCGATGCTCGCCAACGGATACGACCAGGGTGGGCACAAGCTGCGCAAGCTGTTAGGAGAGTACCGCCAGCGCTGGGAGGAATGCGACAACGCATACGATTCGGCCGAGACCGCCGGACAACTCCTCAACCTCCTCGAAACGCTGGCGCCGCTCAACCGCTCGTCGACCAATCTCGCAGGTGCCCTGCAGGCGGCTCGCGATGCGTCGAAGAGCGACAAGTTTCTCATCAGCATGCGCGACGAAAGCGAGGAAATCTCGCGCGCCTTCGAGCTGCTCACCTCGGATGCCAAGCTCAAGCTCGACTACCGCATTGCCAGCAATTCGGAAGCCCAGGCCGAACAAACGCGCCAGATGATCCGCGCCCAGCATCGCCTCAACGTCCTTGCCGCCATTACTCTGCCACTGATGGCGCTCGCCACCATTTTCGGTATGAACGTGAGCCACGGCCTGGAAGAGCGCACCCCGCTGGTGTTTGTTTTGGTGCTCGCTCTCGGCCTCACCATCGGCCTCTTTGTGAAACGCTGGGTGGCGAGGTAAGCCCTTTTTTCCATCAAGGGATTCTTGTGGCTTCCGATTAAAGTTTGACTGGTCTGATCGGTCGATTTAAATTTCAATCATGAAGACGATTGCGGCATATGAGGCCAAGTCGAAATTCTCCGAGATTCTCCGCGATGCCGCGGCTGGTGAAGTTTTTGTGATCACGCGCAACGGCCGTCGCATGGCCGAATTGCGCCCGTGCCCACCAGTGCCGAAGTCGCGCAAGCGTGGCATGATGAAAAAAGCCTTTGGCCCGGTGCCTCATGATTTCAATGAACCGCTGGCGGATTTCGAGGACTACCAATGAGATTGCTCATCGACACCTGTGTGCTGCTTTGGTTTCTCCGGATGATTCGGAATTGTCCGCGCGCGCCGCAGCTGCGATTGAGGATGCTGATAACGAGGTCTTTGTGAGCGTCGTTAGCGTTTGGGAGATCGCGATCAAGGCCGGGCTCGGAAAAATCAAGGTTCCGCATGGACTGGAGAGCGGCTTGGAGACCCATTTGGAAGAAAGTGGTTTCACGCTGCTGCCGGTCAACTATCGTCATGCTGCGGGTGTCTATGCGTTGCCCAAGATGCATGGGGATCCGTTTGATCGCCTGCTCATCAGCCAATGCCGCGCGGAAAAACTCGTCGCCGTTACCAGCGACGCGCAATGGTCCGCGAAAAAATACGGCTTGCGGGTGCTGTGGTGATATCGTGTGTCATCAATCGCCCTCCACCCCCGGGTCGGGAATGTGGGTGAAGGAAATCCGCATCGGTGCCGTCTGGCGGGAATCGGCGACGCCGCCGAAGAACACCACCTTGCGCCCGTATCGCGCGCGCAGGCGGTCGAGCGTTTGGTCGAGGCGGCGTTGCTTGGCAAACGAATCGTCGTCCTGCGCGGCGAGCGTGTCCGCGATGAACGACGCGTCAAAGAGCGAGGGGGTGTGATTGCGGCGTTCACACAGGCGCGTGAGCACCACTGCGACTTGCAGCAGCTTCGCGCGCGGTTCCGGCCGCTCGCGCCACAGGCGGTCGAGCATCCGCATCAGCCGCAGCGTCGAGTCGGTCTCATCGGTCGTCATCTCCGCCGACCATGCCGGGCCGCCGAGAAACGCGAGATTCATTGTGAGGCAGCCGGTGAGCAGGTCATGCGAGCGCAGGCGCTCCGCCGCCTTGTGGAGGAGTTTGCAAAGCACCGGCCATGCGTGGTCGGGCGCGCGCGATTCCGGCGGCAGGACATGCGAATGGCCGATTGATTTCCGGCTGCTCACGAGGTCTGGAATTTCGTGTCCGCGCAGCAGGTGCCACAAGCGGTCGCCAAGCACCCCGCCCCATACGCCCCGCAACATCTCCTTACGCGCCTGGCAAAGCGCCTCCACCGTATGAATGCCTGCCGCGTGCAGGCGCGTCTCCATGCTCCGTGCGATGCCGTGCAGGTCGCGCAGCGAAAGCTCATGGAGCACCTCCGGCAGGTCGCCGTGCCCGATCACGAACAAGCCGTCCGGCTTGCGCATCTTCGAGGCGAGCTTCGCAAGGTATTTGTTCGGCGCGATGCCGATGGAGACCTTGATGAATGGCGAGATTTCGCGCGCCACCGTCGCCTTGATTCGTCGTGCGATGTCGAGGGCCGTCGATTGCTCCCGCAAGTTGCGCGGCAGCCACGCCCACATCTCGTCAATGCTCAACACCGCCTCGACGTGGATGCAGTCTTCGACCGCTGCGATCACCTGATGGTGCACCTTGATGTATTCGGCGGGCTTCGATTCAACGATGGCAATGCCGGGACACATCACCCGCGCGTCGCGGATCGGCGTGCCGGTTTTCACCCCAAAGGCCTTCGCCTCATAGCTTGCCGCAATGCAGCACGAAGTCTCCGCCATTACCGGCGCCACCCCCACCGGACGCCCGCGCAACGCGGGGTCTAGATGCTGCTCGACCGATGCGAAAAAGCTGTCGCAATCGATGAACATGGCAGTGAGGGGCAATGCGTCCACGACCGAAACCATGGGGTCATACGCATGAAAACTCAATGAAAACGTTCAAATGAACATCCTTTTAAGCAAGGGCGCCAATTTGTCGCCGAGGACCAGTTTATGGACCGGAGCCACCACACTCTGTGGTGGATGAGAATGGCAGGTGAATGGCCAAGCTGCCGAGCATCCTTTCATTCTCACCTCATTCTCTAGGCCGACAGGAGGTGTCGGCCCTCCGGAATACCACTTGAGCGAGGCGGAGATTACTCGATCACCAGTTTGATATCATCCGAGTTGCCGCGCAGTTCGGGGGCATACATGGCGGAGGCTTCGGCGGGCATAGCTTTGTAGATGCCGGGGGCCTCGGCGCGGAGCTGGTAGCGCAGGGTGTGGGTGCCGCGGGGGAGCAGGCGGATGAAGAAGTCGACGGTTTGGTTGCGTGGTTCCATGTAGGTGGAAAATCCGCCGTCGCCGTGGATGTATCCGCTGAGAGCGTCGAGGGCCTCGAAGCCGGCGGCTTTGGCGTCGCTGAAGATGAGGTATTCGTAGTCGTTTTTGCTTTCGAGGATGAGCTCGACTTCGATGCGGTCGCCGGATGTTAGAACCGCTCCGTCGGCGAGCGGTTTGCGGCGGAAGCGCTGGCCGGTCTGGGTGGTGATGAGGCCGGTGGCGTCGGGGACTTCGACGTCCTTCGCGAGTTCGACGAGTTTCGAAACCTTGCGTGCCACCTTGACTTCGAGACCTGCTGGGCGGAAGCGGTCTTCGAGGGTGAAGACTTCCAAATACGCGTTGGCGTAGAGCGGGCCGGTGCCGGATTTGCGGAGTTCGATGGTGTGTTCGCCGGTTTTCACGTCTTCACCTGATAGAACCAGGGTGCCATCGAAGGTGAAGAGGTTGTCGCGGGTGATGGCGACTTTGCGTTTCGATTCGCCGTTGATGAGGACTTCGACTTCGAGGTTGGGGTCGGATTCGCCGCTGGCTTTGAAGAAGCCGGCGAGGGCTTCGACGGCGTAGGCGGTGTCGCGGGTGGAGTTCCAGTAAGTCGCGTTGCGGCGGTTGTTGACGAGGTATTTGGCAATGCCGCGGGTGTCGGCATGGTCGGGCTGCACGGCGGTGAGCAGCTTGAGATACCAAGCGTGGGTTTCGATTTCGGAGCCATACCAGAACCACCAATAGTTGCGGTGCGGGAGTTCGAGGAAGGCGGTTTGGTTTTCGGCGTCGCGCTTGAGGAACTGGGCGATCACGCGCATCACTTCGTCGCGCCGGGCGGTGTCTTTTTTGCGGTGGTGTTCGAGGCCGAGCAGGCATTTGGCATAGACGGGGAGTTCGAGGCGGTCGCGGTGGAGGAAGGCGAGCATGGGCTCGGAATCGCGGGAGGCGTTGCCGAGGATCATGCGGATGAAGGCGTCGATGGCGTCGGCTTTGATTTTTTCGTGGAGGCCGTCGGGTTTGATATTTTTGTTCTCTTTGCGGATCGCTTCGCGTTCGACGTGGCGCTGGAGCGCGGCGACTTGTTGGTTTTCGTGGGCTTGGAGCCAGGCGAGGCCGTTGTCGATGACGTGGGCGGGGATCTCCGCGCCGTTGGCGCGGGCTGTTAGAAGGCCGTGGACGACGATGGCGGTGGTGTGCGGCCACGAGCGTTCGCCGTAGCCGGAGAACCAACCCCAGCCGCCATCGTTGTTTTGCATGAGCGTGAGGCGGTCAACGCCGGTGGCGACAATTTTTTTGAGTTCGGCTTCGTCGAAGACGGGGTTGGTGTGCCATTTCCTCCACTGGGCGGCGCGGTCGGCGGGGTGGCCGAGTTGTTGGGGGTTGAGGTTGGTGCGCTTGGTGCGGATCTCATGCAGGTCCACGCCGAGTTCGTTGAGCATGTTTTGCGCGATGACGGCGGGGACGAAGCGGTTGAGCGTCTGCTCGGTGCAGCCGTGCGGGTAGGTGGCAAGGTAGGGGATGGCATCGATGACGGCTCCGGCGACGGTGGGCGAGTAGCGGATGGTGAGGGTGGATTGGTCGGGGCGGCGCTCGGCGGGGACGGCGATGTCGATTTTCGCGGAGGTGTCTTCGGGGTTGATGACGACGCTCCAGGCATCCTGGCGAGACATGCCGTGGACGCGGATGGGGATGGTGCGCTCGACGGCGTCGCCATCGTCGCCGGCATCGGCGGTCATGCGGATGGTGGCTTCGCCTTCCTTGGTGGCCTTGACGCGCCAATCGACGCGGGCGTCGGCACGGGCGGGGATGTCGAGGGTTTGGGCTGCGCCATCGATGGCCTCGATGCCGCCTTTGAGGTCGAGCGAGACGGTGACGGTCTTGGGTGTGTCGTGGTCGTTGTGGACGACGGCGGAGAAGGTGGCGACGTCGCGCTCGACGAGGAAGCGCGGGGCCTGGAGGCGAACTAACAGTTCTTTGGATGTGATGATCTCGGTGGTGCCTTCGCCGACGGTGGAGCCTTTGCCGATCGACCAGACGCGGGCTTTCCAAGTGGTGAGGTTGTCGGGGAATTCGATTGGGATTTCGGCCTGGCCGTTTTCGTCGGTTTCGATGGTGCCGGCCCATTTGAGGAGGTCGGCGAAGTCGGTGCGGACGGCGATGTTTTGGCCGCCGCCATCTGCTCCGCCGGCTTCTTCGGGGAAGCCGGCCATGTCTGCGGAGGCTTCGGCCAGCATCATGGCGGGTGCGGCTGGCGTGGACATTCTCATGCCACCGCGACGCTCGGATTTCGCAAAGAAATGGTCGTGCTCGAGGTTCCTGGAAAATGTCCCGAGGAATTGCATTTGGCTTTGCCCTCGGCGGACGAGGTTGCCGCTGGGGTATGGCAGGGAGTTGGCCGAACCTGTTTGGTAATAATGGTTTTTCCAGCCCCAGAAGGTTTCGTTGATGGGGCCGATGTTGGAGCCGCCGGTGATAGCTTCGAGGGCTTTGTCGTAGATGGTGAGGGTGGAGATGCCTTGCACGGGCTTGCCTTCGGCATCGCGCAGGGTGATGCGGAGGCTGGATTTTTCCTGCGGTTTGACGCGGGTTTTCGCGGGCTCGAGAGTCACTTCGATGAGCTTGCTGGCGGGTGGGAGGAGGATTTGGCGGACGGCGGTGTGGATTTGCCCGTCGTGCACGGTGATGCCTTCGATGAACATGTTGGGCATGTCGGCGAGGGTGAGCGGGATTTCGACTTCGAGGCTTTTGCCATCGAGCTGGATGCGGCGGGCTTCGCGGGCGGTGTTGCGGTCGGTGATGCGGAGGAATAGCCAGGTGTGGGCGTCGGTGCGGTCGGAGTTGACGCGGAGGCGGACGGTGTCGCCGGCGGCGTATTCGGATTGGTCGGCGATGAGTTCGAGCGCGCCGAATTGCCATTGCTCGGGATCGGTGCGGCCGTCGCCGTGGATGTTGAGGATGGTGGCGGATTCGACGGCTGGGGAGTTGTTGGCTGTTAGAGTGGCGGCGAGCCTGTATTGTCCGGTGGCGGGGGCGGCGAAGCGTTGGGTGGCTTTGCCTTCGGCATCGGTGGTGAGGGGCCAGGATTGGACTTCGGTTTCGGCGAGGCGGTCGCCTTCGAGGGCGAGGCGGAAGAGTTTGAGGGTGCCGGTGACGTTGGCGACGGGCTTGCCAGCGAGGGTGCTGGCGCGGAGGGTGGCCTCGATGTCGTCGCCGGATTTGGCATGGCCACGGTTGGTCCAGATGACGACTTCAAACGGCTTGCGGGCGGCGATGACGGTGCCGGTGCCGGATTCCTCGCGGCGGGAGGCATCGGTGACGCGGGCTTCGATGGTGTAGCGGGCGTCGAGGTCGCCGTGGATTTCCTTGGCGGCGGCGGTGTCGATGGTGATCTCGGCGGTGCCATCGGGGCCGATGGCGACGGTTTGCTGGAGCACGACTTCGTCTGGCGTGTGGCGGTTGCCGCTCCACCATGGCGGTGGGGGCGGGATGCAGCCCCAGATGTGCCAGGTGGGGTGCCAGGCGGCCTCGGGGGCGAGCCACCATGCGCCGCGGCCATAGAGCCAGTCCCAGCGCCAGTTGGGGAACCAAGGTTCGCTGATGCTGGAGCGTTTCACGGTGAGGTGGACGTCGGCATTTCTAACAGGAGCGCCGTGGAAGTAGTTGGCCTTGATGGTGGCGGTGAAGGATCCGCCGAGGGTGACGGGCTCGGCGGGGGCCTCGACGGTGACTTCGTATTCGGGTTTGCGGTATTCTTCGACGCCGAAGGTGACACTGGCGGAGATGCGGCTTTCGATATGGTAGTGGGCGCGCCACTGGCCGAGCACGGCATCGGCGGGGATGATGAGGGAGGTTTCGGCAAGGCCGCGGGTGTCGGTTTTGAGGTTTTCCATTTTAATGACTTCCTCGCCACGGCCGTTGTAGATGGTGAGGGTGCCGGCTTGGTTGGCGAAGCGGGCGTCGTCGCCGGCGGCGTAGCCGAGGTTGCGGAGGATGAACTTGAGGTGGACGGTATCGCCGGGTTTGTAGAGTGGGCGGTCGGTGATGCCGTAGCTCACGTCGCGGGTGTTGAGTGGATCGGGCGAGTCGGGGATGTGGATGTGTTGGAAGCCGAAGAATGATTGGGCGCGGTCGGGGTGGCGGGCGATGGCGAGCCATTGCATGCGATTGTTGAGGTCGCTGGGTTTGAGCAGGGTTTTGCCGTCGGCGTCGGTGGTGCGGGTGAATTGGCGAGTGGTGATTTCGATGCGGTTTTTTCCCGGCTCGGGGCTGCGCTTGTGTTCGACCTCGTAGCCGAAGAATTCGAGGTTGGCCTTTTCGACGGGTGCGCCGGTTTCGGCGTCGGCGATCCACCATTGTTCCTGGCCATCGATGGGGCGGCGGAGGATGATGGAATCGACGATCCAGGCGAGGGTTTGGAACTCGTTGCCATTGTCGATTTTCGCGGTGATCCAGTAAGCGCCGGGTGCGTCGAGCGGGGCTTCGATGTCGGTTTTGCCGTCGCGGTGGAGGTCGGGCGGGGTGAGCGGGGTGTGCCAGGTGGCGGTGACATCGCCGATGTATTTGGATTTGTCTTGTTGGATGAGTTGTCCGGCAATCTGGCCGGGGTTTACGCGGTTCCAGTCGAGTTCCTTGGGTTTGCTTTTGAGATAGGCGATGGTGTCGGCAACGACGGCGTCCATGGCGACGGGCGCGGCGGTGAGGGTGACGCGGGTGGCGTTGCGGAAGGTGAGCGGAAGGGTGGGCTTGGTGCCTTTGGGGACGACGGCGACGGTGCCGAACTGGCCCCAGTTTCCGGTGATCTGGGCGAGCAGGTTTTTTCGCGAGTTATTGGGGCCGGGGCCGTGTTTGGCGATGGTTTGTTCGAGGGCTTCGCGGGCTTTATCGCGTTGGTTGCGGTTGAGGAAGATCTGCACGAGGGCATCGCCGGCGAGAGGTTCTTGCTCGAAGATGGAGCGGTAGAGGGCGATGAAGTGATGGGAGTCGGGCAGGGTGAAGCGGCGGACGCCGTCGGAGGTGCGGGCGAGGGTTTCGTTTTCGGCGAGGGTCTCGAGTTGGAGCATGCCTTGGGCGGCGTCGGGATCGGGTTGGCGCCACCAGGCCATGGACGCGAGGGTGTCTTCGCTGAGTTGGGCGCGGGTGAAGTGGGCGTATTCGAGCGTCATGCGGGCGGCGCGGGCGGGGTCGAGGCGGGCTTGTTCGGCGAGTGCGAAGCGCCAGCGCTGGCCGTCGTTGGTGGCGGCGTCCCAGGTGGCTGGGACTTCGTAGAGGACGGGGGCGTCGCCATCCCACGGCGCACCTTCGGTGCCGCCGGAGGGGCCGGGTTCACCCCATTCCGGGAGGGTATCGAGGGGCGTGAGGGTCTGGAGTTTCCAGGCTTCGTGGGTGTGGAGGATCGGGGCGGCGTTGCTCCAGGCGTCGGCTTTTTCGGTATCGTCCGTGGTGGCGGCGATGGCTTGGAGGATGAGCTGAATGGCGCGGGTGCGGTCGCGGTAATGGGTGGCGACTTGCGCACCTGCGGCTGCTCCTTCGCCGACGTCGGGGCCGCCGCGGCGACCGCCCCACCAGATGCCAGGGTTGCGCTCGAACTCGCCGGCGATGAGGCGGCCGGAGTGGGGGACGGTGTGATAGGATTGGGCGGCGGCGACGAGGATTCGGTGATTTTCCGGGTGGAGGGCGATGGCTTGTTCGACGAGCGGGTCGAACTCCTTCCATTCGTTAAGTTGGCGGATGGCCTGGACGGCGCGTTGGAGATCCAGCCCGGAGCCGATATCGGAGATGGGGAGGAGCTTCTCGCGGTAGTGGTCGAGCGCTTCTTTCCAGAGGCCGCGCTCGACGAGATTGTCGCGTTCTTTGCGGAGGGATGCCGGGTCGGCTTGGGCGAGGAGGGGGAGCATCGCCGCGATGCAGAGTGATCCGAGGGTTTTCATGGCTATGAGCATGAACCGCGGAGGGAGAGATTATTAGGAAATTTTTGGAAAAATTTCAGAGCTGTGGCGGATTTTCTGCGTGGGTGGTCGAGGTTGGTGTCGGTAATAAAAACTCCAATCCGGAGAACACCTTTGAAGCTGGCTCCAAGGAGGGGCGAAACGTGTTCGCCCATGTCCATGAATTGACCATGAAAAAGATCCGAAAGCGTCAATCATGGGCTTTCCATGGACACGGCGGAGAAGGTCCGCCGCTCCTTGGTGGCCAAAATCCTCCATGCGATGTCGAGGCTGACTTTTTTGCCGTGCGCGTGCTGGCACGTTTTATGCTGGATTCGGTGTCAGAATCTTCACAGGTTTGCGCGTTTGCGTTCGGAAAAATTCGTGCAATAGGTCTTGAGCGTAAGCGCGAAAAACTCACCCCCCACTTCCCCCATGTGTTCTAAAGCATTTGCTCAACCGCTTCGTTTTTGTCTCAGCCTCGCTTTTGTGATCGCGGCAATCAGTTTGAATCTCGCCTCCGCACAAACGAATCCTGCGCCACGAGCGATACCCTTCACTGAAAATTTTGGGACAGCCTCTTTTTCGTCTTATCCTTCGGGGTTTGGTGGATGGAATGGTTTGAGCGGAGCTACCATCACAAGCCAATCGCTTGCGGAAGCATCATCTCCGACGGGAGATGCTACAATTGTATCTCGTACTTCCACAACTACCACAGCAGGAATTTCTGGTTATGCTTCAAATAGCAATGGCAGGCTCTATGTGCAAACTTCCTCAAATACCACCAACGGAGTGAATCAAGCAATTTTGGCGATTAATGCCACGGATTACCAAGACATTGTGGTTTCGTATGATGTGGAAATTCTACTGGCTGAAGCTAGGACTATTGGTGTCGTATGCCAATTTCGAGTAGGCATAAGCGGTGCTTGGACCACGATTACTCCTGATTCCGGTTCCAATCCTTATTCACAGGCTGGCGGAACCACAGGCGTGAAAACCACCGTCATCGCGACCTTGCCTACGAGCGTAAACAACCAGCCGGTAGTGCAAGTCCGTTGGGCGATTTGGCGTGGCTCAGAGACAGGGAATAGTTCGGGCCTTGCAATTGATAACGTAGAGGTTTCAGGAACACTTTCTAACAATGAAACCCCGCCATCCATCGTTTCGCTTTCACCGGTGAATGGTGCGGTAGGGGTTCCGGT
Organism: Luteolibacter sp.; assembly: GCA_047921195.1. GTDB lineage: Bacteria > Verrucomicrobiota > Verrucomicrobiia > Verrucomicrobiales > Akkermansiaceae > Luteolibacter. The sequence goes on from JBLRWN010000003.1 coordinate 51,908, forward strand.
GGATGTAGCGCTCACCATCACGTTTGACAAAGCCGTGAAAGCCGGGAATGGCAATGTGGTGCTCTACCGGGATCAAGTTGTCGTTGAGAGTTTTGCAGCCAGTTCGGGGAATTTCAACGGGGCATCCGTCAGTTTCACACCCAGTGCGGATCTGGATTTCAGCGAATCGTATCACGTGATCATCGAAGCCACCGCATTCGAGGATCTTGCAGACAATTCGTTTCCCGGTTTGCTTGCCAATACGGACTGGGCGTTTACCACGGTTGGTTCGGATGAAACGGGCCCGGTTCCGGTCACCCGCATTCCTTCGCATGGTGCGACCAAGGTTTCGACCAAACTTCAGGCTTTGCGTGTCACATTCGACGAGCCCATCACGCTCGTGGGTGAAAACGACATCGAAGTGCGCACGGTCGCGGGCGACACGGTGGTGGCATCGATCCCCGCGGACGATGAGGATTCGGTTTCCCTGGGAGGACCGACCGAGTTGGTCGTGTCGCTTCCATCGGGCATCCTTGCTCCTGCCACCGGTTATTATGTGTCGATTCCGGCAGGGACCGTTGAGGATGCGCTGGGGAATCCCAACCTCGCATTCGGCGCACCCGCGAGCGATGTGCCCTGGACGTTCACCACCGCCACGCGGCCGGTGGTGGTGATCAACAAGTATCTGAATGGTGGTGGCGCTTCGCTGGATCTGATCGAGCTGCTTGTGATCGGCAATGAAGTGCCCGGCAGCACGGTGGACATGCGGGGTATGATCGTGAAGGACTTCTCTTCGAGCATGGGGGGGGACGGCGGAGCAAAATTCGAATTCGCCGACACAGCACTCTGGCAGGCGGTTCCCGTCGGCACCCTCATCGTGCTGCGGTTCACGCCGACCAGCTTGGATACCGATCCAGGAAATTTCACGCTCGACGTGGGCCTTGGCGACACCTCGCTCTTTTCCGGGCTGGGTGGTAGCTTTGACATCGCAACCAACGAGATGGTCATGATCAAAGCTGCAGGCTCCGGCGCGGATGGCGTTGATGGTGGTATCCATGCGCTCGCTGCGGGAGCGGCCGGTTCCTTTTTCACCAGCTTCAACGGGCCGAAGTTGATCGCCACGGGAACAACCGGGACCGGCTTCGGGGTGATCGCGGACAACAGTAATTCGATCTTCGAGGATTTCGATGGCACGGGTGCGACCGGCAACCTGGCCGCCGCGAACATGAGCTTCGGCGTGCCGAACAATCTGGCCAACGCATCCTACATCAGCCAATTGCGCGGACTGACGCTGGGGGATGGAATGGGTGTCGCAACCATGGCCAATGCCACCCCGGCCAGCCCTTTTGGTGGATCCCGGATTTTCGGCCGCGGGCTTTCCGATCAATCCGTTTCGATTACCGTCTCGATGAACTATGCCGATGTCACGCTAACGGACGTTGTAATCACTGTGCCGGCGGATTTCGGCATCCCGCTTGCCGATTCGATCACCCTTACTGGCCCGGGATCCACGGATGCGGATGTCGTGGTCGAGGGCCAGCAGATTCGCATCTCGGGAGCCGCGATCACCACGGCGAACCATCTGGTGGCCAGTATTGCGGATCTTGAGACTCCCGCGTCATTCGAGCCGGGAGACTATGGAAGGAGATCCTTCACCGTTTCGACCGCCGCTGCTGGCGGCACCGCAACCGGGATCGGCACAAGCCCTTCCGCGCTGGTGACCCTGCCAATCGCAAACCTGCGGGCAACCGATGCGAATGGTGTGCCGCTGGCGCTTGGAGTCGAGGTGGCTGTGGAAGGAGTGGTGACCATGGCGAGCTTCAACACGGCGAACACCCAAGCGTCCATCCAGGATGGCAGCGCGGGGATTTCCCTTTTCAATTCGGACACGCCCTCGCCTTTCACGCGGGGAAATCGATACATGGTGTTTGGTCCCGTGAGCCAGTTCAACGGACTCACCCAAATCACCTACGCGGGTGGACCAAACATCATTGACCTTGGGGTTGGCGTTGAGCCCGTGCCTTTGGTGCTGACCATTCCTGATCTGCTTGCGGATGCGGAAGGTTATGAAAGCTCCGTGGTCACCATCGAAAACCTGACGTTCGTATCCGGGACATGGGGGGCGTCGCAAACCGTGGTTCTCAGAGATGCGAGTGAGAATACCCTCAATGTGCGGATCACAGCCGGTTCCGCGGCAACGACCGAGCCGGGCTATCCCGTGACGATCACCGGAGTCCTCGGTCAATCGGACAACAGCAGCCCGTTCACCAGCGGATATCAGATCATGCCGCGCAATGCTGCGGACCTAGTGACGGATGACGTGCCACCTCCGACGGAAGACGACTTCGCCGCTTGGATCTCCGGGTTTAATGTTGGCGGGCAGACCGGGCCTCGGGACACGCCGGCGGGAGATGGGGTGCCGAACATTCTCAAACACGTGTTCGGTCTGGCGCCGGATGTGGCGGTCACCGGGTCGTTGGTGCGGCCGACGGCGGCATCGGCGAATTCGATCACCTTCGGGCACACCCGAATCAAGCTTGCCAATTTGGCGAGCGACGTGGTCGCCGGCTACGAATGGTCGGTCGATCTTGTGGATTGGGCGGCCGATGGCGAAACGTCGGGCGGCGTGAAGGTGGATTTTGCGGAGGCGGTGATTGTTGATGACAGTGACGAGGTATTTGACGTGGTATCGGTGACGGCCAGCGTTAGCGAAGGCACGGCGGCGAGGTTGTTTGTGCGGGTGAAGGCGGACGTTGCGGTGGCTGATGATTGATTTCCGATTGCTGCAAATTCGAAAATCCCCCGTTGGGCTTGTTCCGGCGGGGGATTTTTTGTGATTTTCGGGCGAGATATTTCTTGACCTGATGGGACGACAAGGCATCCTTCGCGCCCCGCAACCCTTTTTATCATTATGTCACGAGTCTGCAGCATCCGAGGTTCCCGCGTCCGCATGGGCGGTCGTATTCATCGTTCCGGTTTGGCCAAGAAAAAGGGCGGTATCGGACGCCACGTCACCAAGGTGGTGAAGCGCTCGGTCTCGCCGAACCTTCAAACCAAGCGCATCTGGGTGCCCGAGCTCGGCCGCTACATCCGCGTGAAACTGAGCGCCCGCGCGCTGAAGACCGTGAATAAGAACGGCGCGTTCGTGACGCTGAAGAAAGCCGGCCTCGTCTGAGGCACGCGATTTTCCGATCTTCATCCAAAGCCCGTCGCTTCGCGGCGGGCTTTTTTTTTGCTTCGTGGTGAAATCCCTAGGCATCGGCGGGGGGCTGTGTTAGTTCCAACGTCAGCATGGCAGCGCGTGAAACTTACGAGACGAGCAGAGGTTCAGGATTTCTTTTCAAGGTGGCGGTGGTGTTCGTCGCCCTCACCATTTCCGCCTTGCTGGCGTGTGTGATTTTGGTGGCGATGCCGCAGGATCTCGAGGGCGTCGGTGGATTGGAATCGCCGGACGGCGGCAGGGACGTGTCGGCGGTATTGCGAGAATCCCAGCTCCGTCAGGTGCCGGTGACGCTCACGGAGGCCGAGATCAACCAATGGTTGGCGCGCACGTTGGAGGCGCGGCAGGGTGGGCGCCTTGAGGAGACCGTCTCCTTCAAGCGCGTGGTCGTGCGGATCCGCGAGGGGGTTGTCGAAGTGGTGATGGAGCGCGAGTTTGCGGGGAGGCCGGTGACGGTTTCGATGTATCTGAGCATCGATCAGGCGCGCGATGGTGACCGCCTGCGCACCGAGCTGAATCTTCATGGTGGTCGATTCGCGCCGTGGCTTCCCAAGCCGCCGCGTGGCGGCCGTTTTGGCAGTTTGTCAGTGCCGCAGGGTTTTTTGCGGTTGGTGATGCCATCCTATGAGGCGCTTGCGGATGTGTTGTCCGAGGAGCTCGACAACGGCTTCCGCAAAATGGTGCTGATCCGCTTTGAGGACAAGCGGATCGAGCTCGATCCGCGCGTGCCGCGTCGCGATGCGGGCCAGCGGCCCGAGTGAAGGTGACTCAGCGTTGGATCTGCCCGGCGGCGCCGAGGGCGAAGCGGATGACGAGGCTGCGGTCCATCAGGCGTGTGCCTTCCGAGGAAATCTCCTGCACGCGATAGACGACGAGTCCGTTTTTGCCATCGGCGAAGCGGCCTAGGGCGAAATTCTCCTTGGTTTTGCCGAGGGTAGTTTCCTCATCGAAGCGCCATTCCGGCCCGCTCCATTCGCCAAGGATGCTGTCAGGCTCGGCCTTGATGTCTTCGATGCGGACAAGTTCGCCGTTCGGCGAGCGGAAGCTGCCGGATTCCGTTTGGTATCGGAGCGTCGAGATGGCACCGGCTTCGCCGGTGGCGATGATCGTCCAGTTGTCACCGGTGCTTTTGCGCAGGAGGAGCATCACTTCCTCCATCGGGCGGAACTCGCGCTTGCGCCAGAGTACGATGTAATCGTCGTATTCCGCGCGGGTGAGGCCGAGTTTTTCGTGGAAGGGCAGGGGAGTGCCGGGCGACGAGGTGGTCGAGTATTCCTGGAACCATTCGGGATCGAGTCTTGCGGCGGCTTCGACCTTGGCGACGTGTTTGTCGATTTCGGCCGGTGGCACTACCATGCCGATCTGAGCGCGCACCGGAACATCCTTCTCAAAGAGCCCCTTGAAGATCTCGGGAACCTCCTCCGCGGAAATGGCGGCGGGGATCAGGCACAAGGTGGCAATCGCGGTGGCGAGGGTGTGTTTCATATCGGCGGACAATCTGTGTGGCTGCGCGGCGGAACTCAAGCCGCAACTCCGGAAGGTTTTTTGCTTTGGGCTTGTCCGCGAACGGGAGGTTCGGGAACATGGCCGCCGCGTGGATCATCGCGCACCCATCCAGTTCCACATTCATACCTCTATCATGGACATCCAAATCGCCACCCTTTGCGACTCCGCCAACGACTACAACGGCAAGCTCGTCATTTCCGGAACCTTCGACACCCTTGCGGCCCGCGCGGTGCCGGTGGTGCATCCGTCGTGCGCCCTCGCGCTGCGCTTTTGCTTCACGCAGGAGGACGCCGGTCGCCACAAGCTCTTGATCAACATCATCAACGAGGATGGCGAGCCGCTCGATCCGAAAAACATGCCGATCGAGCCCGAGTTCGAGGTGCAATTGCCGAACAACGTGCCATTCCTCACCCGCAACATGGTGATGAATCTCCAGGGTCTCAAATTCCCGGAAACCGGCATCTACTCGATCGACATCGGCTGTGACGGTGAGCTACTTGTGCGGCTGCCGCTGCGCGTGGTGAAGGTGACCCAGGGGCCGAACGGCGAAACGCAGATGGCCTGATCTAGCTGCCATGTCCGCCGCCACCTCATATTCCTGCGCGTTGGTGACCGGGGCATCCGCGGGTCTCGGCGAGGAGTTTGCGATCCAACTCGCGCCGCGCGTGTCGAAGCTGGTGCTGGTGGCCCGCCGCGAGGAGCGCCTCCACCATCTGGCCGATCAGCTTCGCGACCGCTATCCGCATTGCGCGGTGGCGGTGATTGCGGCCGATTTATCGAAGCACGCGGAACGCGAGGCGTTGATTTCGGCGTTGGCGGACACCGGATTTCTTCCGGATCTGCTGGTGAACAATGCGGGGCTCGGGGATTACGGCGAGATCGTGAGTGCCGAATGGCCGCGCATCGAGGCGATGCTGCGGGTGAACATCGACGCGCTCACGCACCTGACGCACGCGTTGGTGCCGCACATGATCCGGCGCGGCCATGGTGCCGTGATGAATGTCAGCTCGATCGCCGGGCTGCTGCCCTTGCCGGATGCCGGCGTTTATGCTGCGACCAAGGCATATGTTTCAAGTTTTTCCGAAGCGTTGAGGATCGAGCTGCGCAAATACCGCATCCCGGTGGTGGCGGTGTGCCCGGGGCCGGTGAAAACCGAATTCAACCAGGTGGCCCGCCGTTCGCCCGGCGATCCCGGCATGCCATCGCCACCGTGGTTTCGCGTGCCGCGCGACCAGGTGGTCGCCGAGTCGCTTGCCGCGCTCGATGGGGATCGCCCTCGGGTGTTCCCGGGGCTCAAGACCGCGCTGGTGGCTGCGCTCATGGCGGGGTTGCCCTTGCTCGTTCTGCGGCCGATCCTCGCGGCGCGTCTCCGCCTCTGACTTCCGAATTTTCCATTTCACCATGTCTCTCCCAACCCTCAAAGACGGCATCCGTTCCCAGGTGCGCATCGATTTTTACGGCAATGTGCACAAGCGCGTGCGCGGCACCGGAGCGGAGGAACGCTACACCAAGGAAGTGGAAGTGCTCAAGGTGCTCGAGCAGCGCGGGTGTCCGTATGTGCCGAGGCTCTTGGAAGAGCACCCCGACGAGTTCTATTTCGTCTCCACCAACTGCGGCAAGCCGGCCGACCAGATCACCAAGGACAAGGCCGACCGGTTGTTCAAGAAGCTCGAAGATGAATACGGCGTGCGTCACCTCGATGCCGAGCCACGCAACATCACGTATTCCGACAAGCTCGGTTGCTTCTGCATCATTGATTTCGAATTGGCGGAAATCCTGCCACCGCCTCCCGGGCTCCAGCCGCCGGTGCCTGATGTGGGCGGAAAAAACCCATCGACCTGAATCCACCTCCGTGTCAGCCACCCCATCGCTCACGATCCGCTGGGCGTCCCGCAGCCAGAGCGGCACCCGCAAGCCCCGCAACGACGATTCGCTCGTCGCCTTCGCATCTGGTGTTGCCGGAGCGGAAATCCTTCCCATCACAGGCGCCCGCTCGCTGGATGCCCATGACCTCGTTTTCGCCGTATCCGACGGCATGGGCGGTGGCAATGCCGGCGACCTGGCATCCGCTGTTTTGCTGGAAAAAATGCGGGCGATCATCCCGGAAACCTTCAAGACCGCCGCGGCCGGATTTTTCCCCGACTGCATGTCGCACCTGCTCGATGCCATTCGGTCGGTGCATGATCATGTCAACCAAACGGCCGCTGCCTCTCCCGAGACCCATGGCATGGCGGCCACCGTCGCGATCGCGTGGTTCACGCCGGAAAACCTCTACCTTGCCAACGTCGGCGATTCCCGCATTTACCGGTCCCGGGGTGGCGTGCTCGAACAGCTCAGCCGCGACCACACCAGTGCCTGGGGCCAGTGGAAGCGCGGCGAAATTCCCGAAGTCCAATACCGCGCCCACCCGCGCCGCGCCGCGCTCTACGAAGTGGTCGGCGGCGGGCACCGGAACGTCTGCCCTCATCATGCCGCGATTCCATTCGAGCCGGGCGACCGATTCCTGATTTGCTCCGACGGCCTGATCGATGGTGTCTGGGAGCGCCAGATTGGCAACGCATTGGCAGGCAGCGACTTCGATCCGGTCGGCGCAGTCGATGCCCTGATCCACCGAGCCATCGAAAATGATGGCGCCGACGATATTTCCGCCATCGCATTGATGATCGAATGACTCCGAAACTTTGCAAAAGTTCGTGTCGCAATTGGCATGACTCCTGCTTGAATCACCCGCGTCGGTGATCCGTCAGGCGCGTCCGCGCAGCCTGATCATCATCCACGCACATCCAACAACCGCTAACCCACACCAACCCATCCATTCAGACCATGGCCAAATACAAACTGGAATACATCTGGCTCGACGGCTACACCCCCGTTCCGAACCTCCGCAGCAAAACGCAAATCAAGGAATTCGACAGCTTCCCGACCCTTGAGGAACTTCCGATGTGGGGTTTCGATGGCAGCTCGACGATGCAGGCCCCCGGCGGCAGCTCGGACTGCATGCTCAAGCCCGTTGCCATTTATCCGGACAGCACCCGCGTGAATGGTGCACTCGTGATGTGCGAAGTGATGATGCCCGACCTCGTCACCCCGCACCCGACCAACGGCCGCGCGACCATCATCGATGATCCCGACGCATGGTTCGGCTTCGAGCAGGAATATTTCCTTTATCAGCACGGCAAGCCGCTCGGCTTCCCCTCCGAAGGGTTCCCCGGCCCGCAAGGTGAATACTACTGCGGCGTCGGCTTCAAGAACGTCGGCGACATCGCCCGACGCATCGTCGAAGAGCACCTCGACATCTGCCTTGCCGCCGGCATCAACCACGAAGGCATCAATGCCGAGGTTGCCAAAGGCCAGTGGGAATTCCAGATTTTCGGCAAAGGTGCGCAAACCGCCGCTGACCAGATCTGGGTCGCCCGCTACATCCTGGTCCGCCTTTGCGAGGAATACGGCGTGGACGTCGAATTCCACTGCAAGCCGATCCGTGGCGACTGGAACGGTTCCGGCATGCACGCCAACTTCTCCACCAAGTTCATGCGTGAAACCGGTGGCAAGGAATACTTCGAGAAGCTCATGGCTGCCTTCCAGGAGCATATGGAAGAGCACATCGCGGTTTACGGCCCGGACAACCACCTCCGCCTGACCGGTCTGCACGAGACGCAGTCGATCGACAAGTTCACCTACGGCATCGCCGACCGTGGTTCCTCGATCCGCGTTCCGCACGCGTTCGTGAAAGACCAAGCGTATCGTGGCTATCTGGAAGACCGCCGTCCGAATTCCCAGGGCGACCCATACCAGATCGCTTCGCGGATCCTCAAGACCATCGCGACCGTTCCGCTTGGCTGATCTTGAAGCATCGTGATCGCGGATTTTCCCGCATCTTGCAAAAACCGCATCCGGGTCATCCGGGTGCGGTTTTTTTGCGAGCCAGTTGACTTTTCATCCCATCACCGCCATACCCCGGCCATGTCGACCGCGTTGCAGCCAAAGCCACGAATTTTCACACCGAAAGCCCGGATCTGCATTGTGGCTTCCAAATACAACGAAACGTTCACCGACGCATTGTTGGAGAATGCGATGGCGGAACTTGCCGATCTCGTGCCGCAGGCGCGCATCGACGTCGTGCGCGTGCCGGGTGCTTTTGAGATTCCGGTGATGGTCGCGCAGGTGATAGAGCGAGCGACTCTGGACTGTGTGATCGCGCTCGGCTTGTTGATTCGTGGCAGCACCGGCCATGCCGACCTGGTCGCCGAATCGGTCACTCACGCGCTGCAGGAGATCGCGGTGAGGACGCAGGTGCCTGTGATTCACGAAGTTCTCTTGTGCGAGGACGAGAAGCAGGCCTATGCCCGCTGCATCGGCGAGCAACTCAATCGCGGACGCGAGGCCGCGCGTGCTGCCGCAACGATGATCGACGTCATTACCGAGTGCAATCGCTCGATGCCCCGCAACACCGCCCGCAACCGCTGATTTTCCCATCCATCGTCATGCCAGGCCGCCGCCAAATCCGGGAAACCGTGGTCCAATTCCTCTACTGTGCCGACCTTGAGGGAGGCGCGGAAGCCACATCCTTGCGTGAACCATTCTGGGATTTCATCACCGAGTCCGATCGCAAGGCGCTGCATGTTGCGACTTATCGCACGCTTTTGCATCTGGCCCAAGGCCGCGATGAACGGGTGGCGAAATTCGTCGAGCGTGCGAATGCGGCGGACGCGATGCTTGCCGGATCGATCGAGCATGAACCGCTGCGTCGCGGATTGCGCCGGATTCTCGAACTGGAATCCGCTTGGAGCGCTGCCTTCGCCGCGCTCTCCCGGCTTCCGATGGAAGGCGACGACGACGCGCTCGCCGAGCGCTTCGCCAAGGCGCTCGATCACCTCTTCGCGCTCGACCGAGATTTAAGCATCTCGCGTGGTGATTTCCTTGCGGGCGTGACTGAGGAGCCTGTCTTGCGCGGCCGTCTCGAACCGGTCGTTTCCGCTGTAAGACGTCTCGAACGGGTCTCCGAACGGGTCCGCATGGTGGCCGACCCCGGACGTTTTCCGGAACAGCCGGATCTCGCAAAACTTCGAGAATCCGCTGATGAGATCCGCGAACTGCGCGAACGCACCGACCGCATCGTCGACGCCATCCTCGCGAACAAGCCGGCGATCGATGCCCGCATTGCGGCGGTCGTCGAGAATTTCGCTCCCGAGCGGATTGATCCTGTGGACCGTGCGATCCTGCGCCTTGCCATCCATGAGATCCGGCAAGGCGAGGCCCCGTTGAAGGTCGTGATCAACGAGGCGATCGAACTCGCCAAGCGCTTCGGCACGACGGAGTCCGGAAGGTTTGTCAACGGCGTGCTTGACCGCATCGGTCATGAAGCGGCTACCTAACAAACGGCGACGTCCGTGCCTCCGATGCGTGCATTTGCTGCCGAAGGATTGTCGGGTATCATGTTTTTCTAATTCGCAACCGGGAAGGTGATGCTGTTGCATTTCAACCGGTTGGTGTTGGCATCCACACTAAAGACGACGATTTCACGCCGCGTCGGGCTCATGATGCTGACTGATGCGCTCAACACTTTCCATTTTTCCTGGGTTGGATGAAAATAGGAATAGCGGAACGGCACATCGACGGTGCCTGTATCTGCCATGCCCTTGTAGATGGTCGTCTGGCCGGGCTTTAGCGGAGTTTTCCTCTCTCCGGTTTCAATCAGCATGTTCACATTTGTGAGGTTGAGGTAGAGACTGTCGCCCCCCTTGAAGTTTGTTAGTCCTTGCACCTTGGATTTGAACAGGTGGTGGTTCGATGGATCCGGGGCTGATGGAATCAGGATGACGAGTGCCTGATTCATTGTTTCGGGAATCCGGGCCTCGGCAAGCGTGAGGTATGCGAATTTTTCCGGGTCCGCGGGGTCCGGAATCTGCCGGACTAGGCGGATCACGCCGTCTTCCGGGATTTTAACCGGGCCGCTGGCGAGGCGGTTGGATAGCGTGACGAGCTCGATTTTGTCCGAAATCATTACCTTGACCGGATTTGCGAGGCCCTCGGGAATTCCCGTCTGGATGAACCACGCCATGCGTTCGCTCCCGCGGGTGGCGGCCTCTCCGCGGGATTGTGCCAAGAGTGGCATCGCGGTGGACATGAGAATGCCGATAGCAAGGCGCAGGTGATGCATTGGGATTTGCGGGTTGGCGGATCAGATTTCGGAAGGATGCAGCCATCGGAAGCTGTGGATTTTGAATTGGCGGCCGAAGCGCCGGTTGTCGGGGGTAAGCTCGTCGTTGTCGGTGAAGCGACCGTCGGCCGTCATGATGCGGGCGGGCACCGAGGCATCGTTGGTGCCATCGGCGTAATCCGGCACGCGTTGCACGATGGCCTCGCACCAGGCGCGTGCGATCACCTTGCCCTGGGCGTCGCGGGCATCGCCGTAGGCGCGAACGCAGAAGGTGTCGTCGCGCACGGAGAGCGTGTTGGCGATGGGTTTGAGAAGGTCGCTCTGGATGACGTATCCGGGAATACCGGCGAAGCGTGAACCATCAACTGCCTCGGGAGTCTGGAAGGAATTCGAGCCAAGCGCAGCGGATCGCATCATGTAATCGGAATCGCTTTTGTAGAGATAATTGATCGAGCGGGGATCGGGGATCGCGTCGTCGTAGTCGATCGCGCTCTGGAGCGCACCCATCAGGCCGAGTCGGTCGTTGGAGAGGCGGCGGTTGATGAATTCGGAGAAGTTGAGGAACGGGCCTCTCAGCTTGACCTGTTTGACGCATTCCTCGGCGAGTTTTTGCAACTGGGCGTCGTCGAGGAAGCGCACGCCGGACCAACCGGGCCATTGGTCGGGCATGGTGACGCCCGATTCCGGATCTTCGACCTCTCGATCGGAAACCTCCGTATCGAATCGCGAGATGGCGATCCGTTTTCCGGGTGGGACTTCGACTTTGCGCAGCGAGCCGTTATTTTCGCGGTAGACGAGGCTGCGCTCGCGGATGCCCGCGAAGAGGGCATGCCATGCGGGTGTGGAGGTGCTGTTGACGTTGAACATGCCGTCCACGATCAGATGGCGTGCGGCCTTGAGGTAGCCGTCGGCCGCGGCCAGCTCCGCGCTCACCTGTGTATTGGAGAGGCCCATCGGGTGGTAGTGATACCTTGAGTTGGAAATTGGCTCCCCGCGGACCAGGCGATCGAGATTTTGCTGCAGGCTGGAGGCCGTGTCGGCACCAGGCCGCACCTGATCGGAAAGTGAAGAAACGAAATAGTCGTCCCAAAGCGCGTCGTTCAACAGCAAGGTGTGATCCCAGTAGTCGTTGAATACCCGGTTGTCGTTTTCCTGGAATTCGTGGGAGGGATTTGATGCATCCATCTGGTTCCGCCATACGGGGTCCTGGCTTTTTGAATTATCGAGATACTGATAGATTTCCGTCCGGGGCAAGACGGGGTGGATGAAGGAGTTGCCGATGCCTGGGCCGGTGACTCCGCTTTGGTAGGCGATGGCCTTGACCTCGGCACGGTAGGTGGAGGCCTCGCGGGTGGAGGAGTTTTGGCCGGAAAGGCCGCCCATTCTCAGCCACGTCATCTGGCGGGCGTCGTGCCAGCCGGGATTGGTCCTCATGCCGGCGTAGGAGGCGAGACTGCCGGGCGGTGCCGTGGGAAGTTCGAGCATGGGCAAGCGGTTGATGATTTCAACGGGATTCGGGCCCGACCCTAGTGCGGCTTTGGATCTATCGCGGAAAGGGTCCACAAGGGCCACCGCCTCGCCGAGGTTGACTAGGGGGCCAAAGTTCATGATGTAGGGATTGTCGAGGCGCTGGGTGCGGGCGATGCTGTCATTTTCGGAAATATACATGGCTCCGCCGAAATAATGAGGCGGTGAGTGGAGCCAGTTTCGCCCTCGCCAATCCTCTTTCCATGAGATGCCTTCATGGTTGGATGCCGAGATCCCCTTGAACACGAGTTGGGCGTAGGCGATGGGATGGGGCACGCCGTCGAAGATCCAGCGGTCGATGTTCTGTGGGGCGGTTGCGATGCCGCCGACCGCATTGGGAATTGGTCGCGCGTCGAGCGTGATCGGGGTGAATTGCTGGGCTTTCTGGAACCAGTCGTGTTGATACATCATGGGCATGCGGAAGCTGTTGCTGGTCCAATCCTTGATCGCCATGAAAGAGCCCGGCGTGCCGCCGTCGTTGATGTTGAATGAAGCTCCCGGGTGACCGAAGGTGATGCTCAGGCCGGGGTTTTGGGACTGGGTGTATAAGGTATTTCCTCCGATACGCAGTCTATCGCCAGCGTTGATGCCGAGGGGGTTGAATCCGGCAACCAGCGGTTCGTCAAAGCTGCCACCATACCTTGCCGGGCTGAATGTCTTGAGTTCGCCGGGTTTGAAAATGATGACGGATCCATCGGACATTCGGAGTTTTCCGGCTGGATTATAGCTGCCAAATCCGCCGTTTGAGGTGCCGCTCACGGTGTTATCGATGTAGAAGCGATGACCGAGAGGCAGGCACTGAAAGGCTCCCGAGAGCAACTGCAAGGTGTCGGATGGAATCCGCATTTCCACGTTGTAGGGGTTCCAGAATGTGAAGACAGGTGTGTAGACGAGAAACAGCCGGTAGTTGCTGCCGCTCGCCCATTCCGTCTGAAGGCTGTAGATGTATGTTACTTTGGCGAGGATCGGGAATCGCATGTAATTGTTCTGCCCCGGCCAGGTATTGTAGGCGTTGTGGTTTGATCGATACATCATGTCCGTCCATGGGGTATGAACGTCCCAATTCAGTGATCCGGATCCGCCGGTGCCTGCGGATCCACCGGTTGTGGCGTCGCTGGGTCGGCGATACATGCGATGGTAATGGCGCATGTTCGTCCATGATTGCATGTGGCGGAATGGAATGGTGGGGTTTTTGGCGCTTAGGTCCGGGCTGATCGGGCGGATTGAGGGTTCCTGGATGGCCCCCGCGATCAAGCGGTATTGCTGCGGAAGCTGGCTTTCAGGGAGCTCGAAGAGCAAGCTGAGATCTTTTTTCAGAGCGCCGGTGCGTGTGCTGGCAAGGACGCCTCGGCTGTGGGCCGTCAGGTCGAAGAAGTGGCCTTTGGCGCGGTTTTCCTCGACGTCGGCGAGACGCAAGGTATGGCGGGTGATGAGCCTGGGGCCGAGTGTGGTATTTTGATCGAGCGCGCCAAGCCCGGGAAGGCCGCCAACACCGACCTCCGCGGTATCGCTTTGAGCGAGCTGCCATTCGGAAGGTGAGAAGTTGTATCGGGAATCCTCCTTGCCGAGATCGATTCGGGCCTTGTGGTTTTCCGGACCGATCCACCATGCGTTGTATCCGCTGCCGTCCACGGAGATGAGGTAGGCGCGGGTGATTTGATCTGCGGGCGCAGAGGTGCCGAGGCTGCCATGGCCGACAAGGACGATGGAATTGGTATCGTCCCATCCCGCAACGGAATCGGGTGCGTTGATGTTGTTTTCCTGATCGTTGGGTAACGAGAGTAGCCAGCGGCGGAACATTCGGGCGCGGCGTGGCTCGTAGGTGTCACCAATGCGAAGGTTGGGGCCGCCCGGGATCTGATAATCGGCGTTTAGCCAATTCCCCCAGGAATGGTAGCTTGCAAGCCAGCGCGATTGGGCGACGCCCTCGACGGACGGGGTGTCGGCACTGGTATCGAAAATCGCCGATTCAGCGGAAACACGTGCATCGGGCCCCATTTCCTTCTGTAGCTCGCCAATCGCGATCATTAAGGCGAGCCGTGCGTTGGCCTGCGCTTGGGCTTGGGCCGAGGTGGCGGAGTTCTGTTTGAGGGTAATCGCCGAGAGGCTAAGGAGGCCGACGGCGATCAACGTAACCAACACCATCATCCAGAGCGATACGATAAGCGCGAAGCCCTTGGGAAGGACTTCGGTTTTTTCGCGGCATGTGGATTGGGTTTTCATATCGCATTTCAAAGGGGGATGCCAATTCAAGGCTGCTTCATCCGAATCGAACCGACTTACATTTGGTAGTTCTTGCAAACCATGATTTCAACGCGATCCTACTCGGAATGGGATTCGAGCTTTTATTAAAAAAAGCTGTCATTACGATGTAAATATCACCATAACTTTTGCCGATCGGCGTATTCAGTCAAATCAAATTTTCGTAACTTCTGTAGCCGAGAAACGCGGATTTCCCGCCATCAATCATTTTGATCCGCAACTGCGTCGCATGCATTGCGAGAGTGACTGCTTGGATAAGTCTTGACCCCTGAGTGCCGGGAAGTTTCATAAGCGCACCGACGCATAGCGATCGGCCTGCCGCATGCAATATCCTACTTCTTTTCAGCAGCGAACCCTGTGGAATGCCTGCACCGGCGTCGCCATTCTTGTTCTTGGTGCCCTTCTTGTCGGTCTTGTGCTGTTGGTCGGCAAGGTGTTTGGATTTCTTCAGCCGGTCCTCGTTCCCCTGGTGGTGGCGTGGATTGTCGCATATGTGGTGGAACCGGTGGTGGTTTATCTGGAAAAGCGGGGGATGACGCGGCTGTGGGCCATCGTCTCGTTATTTGGTGTCATGTTTCTCAGCGCCACCCTGCTTGTAGCGGCCGTGTTGCCGGGTCTTCATCGTGCGGGCAAGAACATCCGGGCGTTTCTGAAGCCGGCGGAGCAGGTCGAAGCGATGGCCGATGCCTCCGGCGAAACCGACGCTGGCGAGGCGGCTCACGTCTCGGATGAATCCCAGCTCACCCTTGCGCTCGCGAGGAAAATCAACGAGCTGCGGGATAAGCATTCTTCGGGCCTCATTGCGTGGGCGCTGACGGAACTGGATGAGGAGGGCCAAGTAACGAAACCCGCGGTGGCCACACCCGCGGATCCCGAGTCTCTCGAATTCTTCTGGCGCACCCGATCGGGACGCGCGCTGTATGAGTCGAAGGGCGCGATCATGCGGACGATTTACGATTGGGTCACGGCCGGATCGACGAAAATCATCGGTTTCCTCGGCCTTGTGATCGGGATGATCATGGTGCCGATCTATTTGTTTTTCTTCCTCAAGGATTCCGTCTCGATCCGCCAGCGCTGGCACGATTATCTGCCGCTCAAAGCCTCGCGTTTCAAGACCGAGTTGGTGGAGACGCTCTCGGAGATCAACGTCTATCTGATTTCGTTCTTCCGCGGGCAGGTCGTTGTGGCGATGATAGATGGCTTGCTGGTCGGCGTGACGCTGCTCTTATTCGGGCTGCCTTATGCGATCATCATCGGTGTGTTTGTCGCCCTGCTGGGGGTGATTCCCTACGTCGGCAACATCCTCTGCCTGATTCCCACCTGCATCATCGCCTACCTTCACGCGCAGAACGTGCAACCGTTTGGCCTGGGGCCATGGGGCTATGTTGGCTGCGTGATCGGGATTTTCATCCTAGTGCAGCAGATCAATTCGCTGGTGACCGCGCCGAAGATCGTCGGGGATTCGGTCGGGCTGCATCCGCTCACGGTGATCTTTTCGATGCTGTTCTGGTCGTTGGTGCTTGGTGGTTTTGTCGGAGCGCTGCTCGCCGTCCCGCTGACAGCGGCGATCAAGGTGCTGTTTCGGCGCTATCTTTGGGAGCGGCGCCTGCGGGAGGACATTGCGGCTGCGGCGTCCTGAGGGACGGTCAATCCGCCGTCTGAGTGGCGATTCGGGCGGCGATCTGCTCGAGTGCCTGGTCGATGATGACCTCGAACTCGCGGTTGGCTTTTTCCCGTGCGTTGCGAAGCGTGGTAGCGCTTCGCTCGCCACCAACCTTGGCGAGGATCCTTGCGGCCGACTGTTTGTGTGAGGCGTCGGCGGTTTCGAATGCATCCAGCAGCGAGGCCTCGATTCCCGGGCCGATCCGGATGCAGTGACTTTCCCACATCAGGGAGTTGGTCTGCCAAAGGGCGACCATGACCGGGAACAAGTCGTCGGACGGCTGTTCGATGGCGAGTGAAACCAAGTCGACGGCCGGGGTGTTTCCTTGCTTTTGGAGCCGGACCACGGTTTGGCTGGCAAGCTGTGCCGCTCCGGTCCGGTCCACATCCCATGTGATAAGCGCTCTCGCGACGATCCCATGGAAGTTTACGCCGGCCTCTTCCAAAAGTTCCCTCAAGCGCGTGGTGATGTCGGCGCGGAGCATTCGTGGTTCGGCTTCGGCGATGCGGGTTGCGGCGCGCTGGATGCGCTGAATGTCGATGCTATTGAGCTCGCGGAGGCTGAGTTCGTAAAACTCCGGATGGGCGCGGTCGATCAGCTTTTCAGCTGGGGATTCGATGAAAACATCGTTGTTGATCAAGATTTCTGCGACCTGGAGTTCCGGCACGATGAGTCGCACACTTCCGAGCGGGGCTGCTAGAGAAGCGAGCCTCTCAAGGTTCATATCGAGCCCGCTGAGGACGAATAAATACTTGCCGTCATCACGCGGGTAGATGTGGGACGACGGATCGGCGGATGTCACGCGGAACATGTAGTCGCGCACGGCGATCCGGTTGCTTTCCTGGAGGCCGACGAGGAACAGGCCGTAGGCGCTGGTTGGGCTGTTGGATGAGGCGATGCGCTCCAATTCCTGTTCGAGCGGCCGGATGCCGATGCGCTCGCGCATGGCCTTGAGGATCAATTCGTCCGCGGTGGCTTCCGGTTCCGCAGCGGCCTCCTCGGGCGAGGTGAGCTGGACGGCATCCAGACTCTCGTTTGGCCGCAATGGGTCTGGAATGAAAAACGGCAACGAGACGAGTGCGATCGCAAATCCGCCGCCGAAAATCGCCGCAGCAAAACGCGTGTTCGGATTCGCATAAAGCAGCAGGAGGAATCCCAGCAGCCCGGCGAATCCGCACATCACGAGTTTGCGGGTGAGATCCACTCCGTCGAGCGGACCGCCGTGGCCGGTGCCGAAGATCATCAGGAGGCCCACAAGGAGTATGAGTAGCACTCCAATGAAGCCCGCAATGATGCGCTGCGGGGGGGCGGGGGCGAAATAGTTCACGGCTGAGTTTTGATCAAACGCCTCGGACGCGGAGAGCTTCTCGTCCAAGGTCGGCGCGAAGGGAATTCGCTGAAACCGCCCCAATCCGTAGCTGCGTTTTTCTCCCGGATAGAATTTCCTGATGCGGACAATCACATCCTCCCGGATCTGAAATCGATGTTGGCAGACTCCGCACTCCACCATCCGATTGAGGAAATCCTGCTGCACCTTGAATCGTTGCCTGCATTCAGGGCAACGAATCAGCAACTTGTCATCATCATCAGTCGGGGGCATCTGCTTGGGTATAGAATCGCACGGCAACGCATGCCTTGGCAATCACGGGATGCCGTAATCTTCGTTGGCGTTGGTCAAGCTGTTGGCAGCGTGATGCGCAGCACGACTGATTGGGTGTCGGCGATCAGCGGCTTCGCGCCTTTGGGCAGGAGCAGCGAGCGGCCACGGGTGAACGCCCTGCCATCCATAGCATGGAATGTGCCATTCAGGATGGAGAAGATCGCGAAGCGATCGGTGTCTTGGGAAGCCAGTTCCCGACCTTCTGCGAGATCGATTCGTTCGGTTTTGAAATACGGGCAATCGGCGAGGGTCGCACCGATCGGGCTGTCCATTTGTGGTTCGAAATCCTCGAAATCGATGCTGGCGAGGGAGGGTTCGACATGGAGCTCCCTCGGTTTGCCATCGAGTCCATGGCGGTTCCAATCGAACACGCGGTATGTGGTGTCGGAGTTTTGTTGGATTTCGTGGATGAGAAATCCGGCGCCGATGGCATGGAGGCGACCGGAGGGGATGAAGATGGAGTCTCCGGGGTGCGGTTCGATGGCATGGACGCAATCGGCCACCGAACCATTCCGGATGGCATTCTCGAACGCCGCTCGATCCACGCCGTTTTTCAGGCCGACGTAAAGTTTCGCGCCGGGGTCGCAATCCGCGATCACCCACATCTCGGTTTTCGGTTCGCCGCCGAGACGCTCCGCGAGGTGGGTCGGTGGATGCACTTGGATGGAGAGATCGTCGCGGGCGTCGAGGATTTTGAGCAGGATGGGAAATCGCTCTGAATCCGGCAGGTCGGCGCCGAAAATCTCGTCGCGGTGATTTGTCCACAATTGGTGCAATGTCTTTCCGGCGAGTGGACCGTGATCCACGACGGACTGTGCTTCTTCGCGGTCCACGATTTCCCATGCTTCGCCGTAGGGTTTGCCAGACTCGGGAAGGCTGCGTCCGTAAACTCGCTCAAGCTCACGCCCTCCCCAGACGCGTTCCATGTAGACGGGGGAGAAGGTGATTGGGTGCATGGCCGGATCAGAGCTCGAAGGAAATCACCCGGATGATCCCCGGGGTGCCCCGGAGACTTTCGAGGAGCGCGACGGGTGGTTCGGCATCGACTTCAATGACGGTGACGGCGCGGGTGCGGTCTTCGGTGCGGCTGAGCGCCATGTTGGCGATGTTGACGGATGCGCCGCCGAGGGCCATGCCGACGGTGCCGACCATGCCTGGGCGGTCGTCGTTTTCGACGAAGAGGAAGCGACCTTTCGTGTTGGTTTCAACGTGGTGGCCGGCGATGTGGACGAGGCGTGCGGAGCTGCCGAAGAAGGTACCTGCCACGGTGCAGACCTCGTCGCCCTTGATGGCGGCCACCTCGATGAGCTCGTTGCAGTTTGTTTTGAGGGCGACGGTGGACTCGGTGATGCGCAGGCCGTGGGATTTCGCGATGGCGGGTGCGTTCACGAGGTTCACCTCGGATGCCTGGTGGGCCGCCGCGAGGTAGCCGCGAAGGACCGAGCGGGTGATGAGCTCGGTATCGAGTTCGGAAACCGGGCCGAGGTAGGAAACGCGGACGCCATCGCATTGGGCGGGGGCGATTTTCGAGAGCAGCTTGCCGAGTGATTCGGCGAGGTCGAGGTAGCGGCCAACGCTTTCGAGGGTGCGGCTGTCGAGGTTCGGCATGTTCACCGCGTTGCGGATCTCGCCGGTGACGAGGAAATCGCGGACTTGTTCGGCCACTTCGATGCCGACGTTTTCCTGGGCTTCGGCGGTGGAGGCTCCGAGGTGGGGGGTGAAGACGGTGCGGTCGAGGCCCCAGAGCGGGAAATCCGTGGTGGGTGGCTCGGTTTCGTAAACATCGAGCGCGATGCCGCCGAGGTGGCCGCTGTCGTAAAGTTCGCGTGCCGCCGCTTCATCGACGAGGCCGCCGCGCGCGCAGTTGACGATGAGTGCGCCGGGATTCATCAATCCGATGCGTTCGCGGTTGAGGATGTAGCGGGTGTCATCGGTAAGTGGGACATGGAGCGTGACGACGTCCGCCCTGGTGAGTGCCTCGTCCGGTGTTTCCGCGAGATCGACCTTGAGCGACTTGGCGCGTGCGGCGGTGAGGAAGGGATCGAAGGCCACGACCTCCATGCCGAACGCCTGCGCGCGTTTGGCGAATTCGGAGCCGATACGGCCCATGCCGAGCACGGCGAGGCGTTTGCCGCAGAGTTCCACGCCGGTGAACGATTTGCGGTCGAATTTTCCGGCCACCATGCTGGCGTGCGCCTGTGGGATGCGACGTGCGAGCGAGAGCATCAGGGAAAATGCATGCTCGGCGGTCGAGATCGTGTTGCCCGCCGGAGTGTTCATCACCACCACGCCGTGATCGGTGGCGGCGTTGCGATCGATGTTGTCGACGCCGACTCCGGCGCGACCGATCACCTTGAGGTTTTTCGCGGCGGCGAACACTTCGGGCGTCACTTTCGTTTGTGATCGCACGACCAGGCCATGGTAGTTGCCGATGATTTCGAGCAGGGCTTCGGGGGCAAGGCCGGTGTTGACGTCGACTTCGATGCCTGGGGCATCCTTGAGGGCTTGAATACCTTTTTCCGAAACCGGATCCGAAACGAGCACACGATAGCTGGACATGCGTTTGCCTACCGGAGGTCCTCCGGCCATGCAAGCACAGAGCGATCCGAAATGCCCGGGGATTCATCCATCACCCAAGCTGCTGGCGCAGAAAGCCGACGGATGTGCGGGCGGCGGCGGTGGGATCGCCTTCGGTGCGCGACCATTTGTGGATGGCGGGGTCGAGCGGTTCGCAGAAAAGTTCGAGGCCGACACCTAATTGATAATCCGCGCCACGCAGGGCGGCGAGCAATGCGGGTGTCTGCGGGCCGATCAGGCCGGTGCCGTAGCTCCGGCGGTGGTTCTCGCTGAGGTGAACGTGAAACAGTCGACCGGATTGCGCGGTGCGGGCGAGGTTGTCGGCAAGCGTTTCGGCCTCGTCGATGTGGGCATGGCTGGTATCCCAGTTAATGCCAAGGTTCGGCAGGCCGACTTCGGCGATGACGTCGAGCGCCTGGTCCACCGTGTTGATGAGGTAGCTTTCGAAGCGGTTGAGGATTTCGAATCCGGCGAGGACATTGTGTTCGATGGCGAAGCGGGTAATGTCGCGCAGGCCGTCGATGAAGCGGGCGCGTTCTTCGGGGGTGGGGCCACTGCCGGTGAAATGCTGGTGGCGGACGTGCCATGGGCCCGACAGGATGCCGGGCTTGCCTTCTTCCGCGACCGCCGCCGCATAGCGGATGAACCCGCAGGCGCGGTCCATGGCCGCCTTGCGCTCGGCGGGATCCGCGCTGGCAAGGTGCGGGCTCGGTTGACCGGGAGCGAGGTGATTTGGATTGAACCCGCAGGCGACCAGTGAGAAGCCGCGCGCGCTGGCTTTTTCACGGATGAGGGCGGCGGATGCAAGATCGGCTTCGTCTGGTGAGGCGAAGCATTCGATGACCGGGGATTCTCCTGGGAGATCGAGTGCGGTGGCCCAGTCGAGGAAGGCATCGAAATTGGAGGTGTCGACCGGCAACTGCCAGGCCCAGGTGTTGATTCCAAAGTGCATTGGGGTGGGGTTGAAAAAGGTGTGGGATGTGTAGCAGGCAGGAGGCACTAACCACAGATCAACAGGATGGACGCAGATGGATGTAAATGAATCATCGACATCCGAGTGTTTTATCCGTGTCTATCAAGTGGATCTGTGGTTTGAAATTCTCTGTTTTGAAAGCGCGGGCGAGACACTGGCGGCGCGGGTTAGGGGATGTGCACCCATTGGCCGGATTTCGCGGATTCGAGGACGGCGTCGCAGACGATCTGGGTGAGCTGCGCCTCGCGGAAGGTGGGGCCGCAGGGGGTCCCAGTTTCGAGGGATTTGAGGAAATCCGCGACCTGATGGACGAAGCTGTGCTCGTAGCCGATCTGCAGGCCGGGCACCCACCAGTTCCCCATATACGGTTGGTCGCCATCGGAGACGTGGACGTTGTGCCAGCCACGGATGCGTGAATCGTCGCCATGGTCGAAAACCTGCAACCGGTGGAGGTCGTGCAGGTCCCACGCGAGCGAGGCTTTCTCTCCGTTGATCTCAAGCGTGTAGAGCGCCTTGTGACCGCGCGCGTAGCGGGTCGATTCGAAAATCGCGAGCGAGCCGTTGGCGAAGCGGGCAAGGAACGCGCAGGCGTCGTCGATGCCGACTTTTTCGACCTTGCCGGTGAGAGCGTGGGTGCGCTCTTTGACGAAGGTTTCCGTCATCGCGGTCACGGATGTGATCGGCCCGTTGATCCAGATCGCGGTGTCGATGCAGTGGGCGAGCAGATCGCCGGTGACGCCCGAGCCGGCAGCCTCGGCATCGAGCCGCCAGAGCGCTTCACCGCCCTGTGGGAGGTCGGTGGAAATCGTCCAGTCCTGAAGGAAATTGGCGCGGTAGTGGAAAATGCGACCGAGGCGGCCCTCGTCGACGAGTTGTTTGGCCAGGGTGACGGCGGGAACGCGGCGGTAATTATACCACACGGTATTGGGCACGCCGGCCTTCTCGATGGCTTGGCACATTGCCTCGCCTTCGGCGGCGGTGCGGGCCAGGGGTTTTTCGCAGAGGATCATCTTGCCGGCCTCGGCGGCGGCGATGGCGATGTCCTTGTGCAGGTTGTTCGGCGTGCAGATGTCGATGGCATCGATGTCGTCCCGCTCGATGAGTTTGCGCCAGTCGGTCTCGATGGATTCATATCCCCATTGGTTTGCGAAGGCCTTGGCGCGCTCCTCATTGCGGGCGCAGATGGCCTTGAGCACGGGCTTGTATTGGAGGTCGAAGAAGTGGTTGACCTTGGTGTATGCGTTCGAGTGCGTGCGGCCCATGAAGCCGTATCCGATCATGCCGATGTTGAGGGTTTTCATGTGATGGGTAGCTGGGGTGATGATTGCGGTGATGGCGGTGGTGAATACCGCTCGAATCTCCGCAATCTTGCGAAAGCTGGAAAAACGGGCATGTGCTGTCAAGTGAGGTTGGCGGATACTTGGTATCTTGAGCGGGGATTGTGGCGATCGCCACTAAGCGGGGTGCCTTTCGCGGAAGAAATGCTTTGTCGCTACGAGCGTCATCGGCGTTCAAACCCGGGATACTTCGCAGCTAGGGTCTCTCAAATGATGACGGCATGGACCCTCAGGAATCCGGAAGCAAACACTTGCGGGCAAATGCCTTGCCTGATGCGGATTACGGCAGGCGTTCAGAGACGAGTCTTATTTGCTAATCAAGGAGGCGGCCACGGCGCGGAAGCTTGCCAGCCCTGCTTCGATATTGTCGATGATCTCTTCGGCGAGGTCGGCGGGCTCGGGGAGGTTGTCGAGATCGGCGAGGCTGTCGTCCTTGAGCCAAAAGAGGTCGAGGCTGGTCTTGTCGCGGGCGATCAGCTCGTCGTAGGTGAACTTCCGCCAGCGGCCTTCTGGGTTCTTCTCGGCGTGCCACGTTTCCTTCCGCTTGTTCCGGTTGGTGGGGTTGTAGCAGTCGATGAACTCGCGGAGGTCCTCCAAGCGCAACGGCTTGCGCTTGAGCGTGTGGTGGATGTTGGTGCGGTAGTCGAAATACCAAACGTCTTTCGTGGCGGCGGATTTGGTGGCAGGCCGGTTGTCGAAGAAGAGCACGTTGGCCTTCACTCCTTGGGCGTAAAAGATGCCGGTGGGCAGGCGGAGGATGGTGTGCAGCTCCGTGGTTTCGAGGAGCTTCTTGCGGACGATTTCACCGGCTCCGCCCTCGAAGAGCACATTGTCCGGCAGGACGACGGCGGCGCGGCCCGTGGTCTTGAGCATGGAGCGGATGTGCTGGAGGAAGTTGAGCTGCTTGTTGGACGTGGTGGCCCAGAAGTCCTGGCGGTTGTAGGTGAGGTCGTCCTTCTCCTGCTCTCCCTCGTCGTTGGTGAAGGTCATGCTGCTCTTCTTTCCGAAGGGCGGGTTGGCCAGCACGTAGTCCACGGTCTGCGAGGGCTGCGCGATCAGAGCATCCGTGCCGGACACGCAGCTCTCGCCATCGATCTCGCCGATGTTGTGGAGAAAGAGGTTCATCAGGCAGAGGCGGCGGGTGCCCGCGACGATCTCGTTGCCGTGGAAGGTCTTGTTCTTGAGAAATGCCTTTTGCTCGCGGTCCAGCTTGGTGCCCGCCCGCGTGAGGTAGTCGTAGGCGGCGAGGAAGAATCCGCCGGTGCCGCAGGCGGGATCCGCGATGGTTTTCCCGGGCTCCGGAGCCACGCACTCCACCATCGCCGCGATCAGGGCGCGGGGGGTGAAATACTGACCGGCACCGGATTTGGTGTCTTCCGCATTGCGTTCGAGGATGCCCTCGTAGATGTCGCCCTTCACATCCGAGTCGAGCATCACCCAGTTGGTGGCATCGACCATTTCGATGAGTCGGGCGAGTTTGGCGGGATCGGTGATCTTGTTCTGCGCCTTGGTGAAAATCTGCCCGAGCATCCCTTTCTCGGTGCCGAGCGCCCGCAGGGTCTCCACGTAGTGGACCTCCAGCTCCGCGCCTTTGAGCGGACGCAGCGTGGCCCAAGCATACTTCTTCGGCACGCCGACGTTCCGCTTGTAGGGCGGGCGACCGTATTCATCGGCCATTTTTAGGAAGATCAGGTAGGTGAGCTGCTCCAGATAGTCGCCGTAGCCGACGCCGTCGTCGCGCAGGGTGGTGCAGAAGCTCCAGACTTTGGAGATGATGGTGTCGGTGGTCATGGGTAAATTCAGAAATTCAAATCACGAATGCCCGTTTTTCGAAAGTTTCGATAGCGCTGCCTAGCGCGATAAGTTCTTTTTCTTCCGCGGATTCCTCCGGTGGATCTGAAAGCATCAAGGTCTCCAGACGAGCGAGGGCGATCTCGTGCTCGGCGCAGCTGGTAACCACTGGAAGTTTCATATCCGGAGCACTCATAGTTTCCAGCCCTCCCTCCTCATCAACCCCAGAAGATTGATACAGGGAACACCCAGCTCCCGACAAACATCCGGGACAAAGAGCTCCCGCTTGGGTTTGCGTTTCTCTGCGGCGGGTGTTTCCGAGGTGACGACGATGCCGTCGCGTTGTTGGGCAAGCACGATGACGTAGGCATCCGCTTCTTCATACTCCGCCTTGGGATCGAGCAAGCCGGGAAACCTGGATTGGATGGCGAGGGCACCTGCCAGAATTTCGGCATTCGGCACCCAGATGGATTTTCGTTCGTCTGCCCAAGCACTCAATTCGCCCGTCCCTACTGCCTCCAGCTCTTCATGAACGAGTGCCGGTGAAATGCAGCGACCTTCTCCGATCAACCCGTCGATTCGTGCGACGAGCGACTCGAACACATCCGTGGGATAGTGGCGTGCCTGCCAATCCATGTAAATGTTGGTATCGACCGCATAGATCCGCTTCTGCCCCGATCCGTCACTCATCGGCACCTCCCGTTCCCGGACGTGCCCGGAGCGCGTCCTTAAGCTTGCCGAAATGTTCGAATTTCAAATCCAGGTGGCGCGCAGCCTGATCCGAAGTGATCCGGTTGGCGGACATGGCTTCCAGAACAAGTCGTGTGAATGGCTGGCCTGCCCGGCCCAAGGTCTTGCCAACGGGTGTGGAAAAACCCCCTCCCCGGGGTTTGAGCCTCGCAACATGGGCATCCCACTCCTGTTTCCAATGCCGGTAAAACGCCCAATCAAAATAGCCAGAGGCACGCAGCCGGGTGGCCATGGCAAGCGGGGTGATGCGGAACTTCCGGGCCAGCTTGCGGACGCTGGCAAGATCCCAGCCTTCCGTGGTTATGTTCATGGCTGAAACCATGAGCGCCAAAGCCCGTTCCGGCACGAGCACATGACTTGCCGCTTCTTCGGCAAAGCGTTCCAATACCTGCCAGTCGGCACCACGTCGGCTTTCTTTCGCCGCCGGCAGCTCCTCGTGTCCGGCGGCCAACATGAGATGCACGACCTCATGCATGAGAGTGAAGCTCCGGGCTTCCGGGGACATTTCCTTTGAGTTCACTCCCGCCACCGGCAAGGGCCAGCGGAGGAGGGAAACTCCCCGTGCTTCTTCCAGCGCCACTTTTGGGAACTGGAAAACCAAGACACCGAGGTCTTCGACCGCCGCACGCCACGATGCCCACGCCTCCCACTCGCTGGCCCAGCCCAGTTGGGAGTCCACCGGCAGATTTAGGGCCAACCTCAGTCGTCCGGCTACGGTTTCCGGTTTCTCATCAAGATGGGCTGCCAAACCGAACACCGGGATGGTTTCGCCCAGCTCTTCCAGAAGCTCCACCATCATTTCCCGCCGGTTCGACATCTTCCTGACGGCAAGCCGCAGTTCGGGAGATTCATGACCGGGAGTTACCCCAGGCAATCGCCGGTATTCCGATGCGAGTGGAGCTACCACTGGTGGCTTGGGGCGGAAAAAGATGCCCAGAGGACGATGGTAGAACTTCGCCAGGCTTTCCAACTGCCGCATGGTCGGCACCAGGTCACCAGCTTCCCACTCCGTCACCCGCTCGGGTTTCACTCCGAGCCGCTTCGCCACCCTTTCGGGATCATAGCCGCTCTCAAGCCTCGCCCATACGAGGACGGAGCTTGTGGGGGCGACTGGTGCGACTGCGGCCATGGTTGAATCTACGTTGCTACCCCCATTCCCGTCAACGTCCACGCCACAGGAGGTCATAACCGTGAACCATTTTGAGGGAAATCAGTTAAATGAGCTGCTCCAGGTAGTCGCCTTAGCCGACGCCGTCGTCGCGCAGGGTGGTGCAGAAGCTCCAGACTCTGGAGATGATGGTGTCGGTGGTCATGTGGAAAATCTACGTGGGAAATATGACACATTGTAAGTGGCGTAACGACTGAATTGAAGCCCAATGCTGCCCGTCGGGTAGTCCAGTAAGCTCAAAGGAGTCCGTTTTCATGGGATGATTCTACGCTTGTCGGCCTCGGAAACTTGTCGGCTGTCGAGAATGCCCTGTTTCAACCTTTCGAGTATGTCCTTGGGGATGTCTTGCTTGGGAACGATTTCCTTCCGATGCCACTGGGAACACAGGTCGGCGAGGGATTTTGTAAACACGCTATTGCAGTCGATGACCGAATCCTTAGTGAAATCCGCGTAATCCGCCTCGTTGATTTCCACCACTGTCGAGCCGGGTTCTCTGGCACAGCGGCGTTTCACCGTATCGATTTGCGAGGATGCGACGGTCAGCAACAGAATCTCGTCACCAAGCGGATCGGCGTTCACCACGATGAAATAGTGTGGTTGAACTGACGTCAGGGAGCGTTCCGCCATATAATACACCGTGCCCTGCCTCAGTGAGACACGTATTTCCCACGGTATCTGCATTACGTTAGCGCCAAAGGGACTCCACCGCGTGCAGTTCTTCCAGCTGT
The DNA here is from genome assembly GCA_047921195.1 of Luteolibacter sp. Classification (GTDB taxonomy): domain Bacteria; phylum Verrucomicrobiota; class Verrucomicrobiia; order Verrucomicrobiales; family Akkermansiaceae; genus Luteolibacter. The sequence goes on from JBLRWN010000003.1 coordinate 79,209, forward strand.
GCTCTCAAATCCTTCTGATCTTCCGGACTCAGGGGAGGAAGAGGATCGACACCTTCCGGCGGATTTTCGATGAAATCCGGGTAGTGCATCGGCACGCGAGACTCGAAGGAGGAAGCCAGCCGAGCCTCGTGGCGCTTCCACTCTGGAAACTCATGGGTGGCACCCGCCAACTTGAAGCCGTCCGCCTTGCCGTATTGGAGCCATGCGAAATCAAGTGCTTCCAGATCCGTCTGGGAAAACTCGCTGGTGTCGACGTCCTCCCGCGATAGGTAGTCGTGGCCATCTGGCGAGAGGAAACGTTCAGCATAGCTCCGTTCATCTTCTCCGAGGAATTCCGACATCTCGGCCAGATCCTTGCACGACGAGGCGACCGGGCCATACTTCATCGCCAAATAACGGTCGTTGGTAATCGGGCGACCGTAGAGGCGCAGGTGGTAACGGTCAGCGAAGAAAACCAATTTCAACGCTTTCAACTTGTTCATCCGACCCGACGAACAGCGGGCGAAATAATTGAGCGCTTGGGTCGCTTTACGATGGGCAAAAGTGAGATTCATGGAATGGGGATTTGTCCTGTAGCCGTCGAATCAAGGCGATTTAGACGCGATTCACGCGAGAAGCGGAAAATCCGGCTGTAACGTTTGTCCGGCACAAGGTGGCTCCGCCTTGGGTGCTTTTCAAGCTCTTTGTGTTCAGGTGAATAACGAACCATGTCTGAAGACCAGGTGCTTGGACGCGGGCGATCAAATACCCATCAAATAAAAAATCTTTGGTTTATAAAGGGTTGGGACGGCTTTGTCCCGGATTGGATCACATTCAATCAAAGACCGGCACCGCTACGCAGGTTTTTCCGGCGGACGGATTTGCCGGTCGCCTCCCGCTCTTTCCGGATTCGCTCCAGCAGGGTGGAGGCGGGTTCGTCGGTGGGGTCTTGGGGGACGAGCTGGCCGGTGAAGGCCTTTTTCAGGATGGACTGGCGCAGGGCGGCGCTGCGCTTCAAGGCGGCGTCGATCTCCCGCTCGTTCTGCTCGATCACCGTGAACTGCTCGTCGAGCAGGCGGACGATTTCTTGTTGCTCGGGGAGGGCGCACTTCGCGAAGCACAAAGCCGAAAACTTGGATTTGTTCAGGATCGGAAGCGTCGTTGAGGATGCGTTCGATTTGATTTGAGCCTGAAACGCGGGTGAAATCACCTGATAGTAGGCAAACACGGGCAACGTGTCCCCATCCGGAGAAATTGAGTTGATCTGCTGGTTCGTCGCGCACGTCACCTGTGCTAATCCGGTTTTGCCGATAGTAGCGCCGATGCACGTGACGAGGACGGTCCCTGGTGGAAGAACTCGTGCGTATTGCTTTCCTGTTTCCGAAAGATGCTCCCGCGCTGCTTTCACAAACTGCCCCTGTTCCAAGTCCGTGGGTTTGAAGAAAGGAAGTTCTTCACCGTAGTTTTTTGGATTTGCTGTCGGGGGAGTCGTGCCTGTTTCAATTCGCCCGATCTTGCCAACGGTCGTCTTGTGCCATCCGGTCGAACATTTGTGGGGATTTTGTTTGCGCCAGGGTCCGGTGAGTTTGCCCTCGAAGGCTTGTTTGAGGAGGGACTGGCGATAGACGCCGAGTTGCCGCCGCGCCCGGCGCAGGCTCTCCTCCCCGGCGTCCAGCTCGCTGAACAGCTCCTCGATCTTCGCGACGATCCGTCGCTGCTCGGCGAGGGGTGGGAGTGGGATGGGGAATTCAAGAAGCGAAGGGAACTCGATACTGTGAACCGTCGTCCCTCCCTTCCTGCATTCATTCAAGATGCCGCGCTCAAAGCACTTGAATGCGAACCAAAGGAAAAAGGCATCTGTGGCGGGTGAAGGTGAAATCGCCTTAATGTCTTGGTTGAGCGCAACCGGAACGAGGTTCACCGCGACAGGCAGAGAATGGCTAAGAATTCCTGAACGAGTGACCATGAGAACCGAACCTGCATCGATGAGGCTGGTAGCGGAGGATTTGACGGCGGCTTCGGTGATTAAATCTTGAGCGGTCGAGAGTCTCGGCCGTTTCATATCTTTTGGTGAGACCCATGGAATCGTTCCGTCGGTCCAGAACGCAGGATTTGCTTTGCTAGGCGTGCCGCCTCCTCGCCAAGTGCCAAGATCGGAAAGTTTGACTATCGCCCAGCTGCTAGGAAGCTCACTCATGCCACCAGCTCCCCGTTGATTTCCTTGATCAGCGCGTCCATTTGGTCGCCGAAGAGTTGGTGCATTTTGCCGAGGCCGCCTTGGGAGTCGAAGGGGGCGTAGTCGAGGTCGTCCCGTTCGAAGCGGAGGGAGGTCATGAGGTGGTCGCGGATCATTTCCAAGAAGGCAGTCTGGGAGGCGGTGAAGGGTTGGCCAGCGTTCTTTTTCAAGATCCAGTCGCGGTAGTTGCGGCGGACGGTGGCGTCGAAAGGCGTGAGGGTGCTATCGATGCCGCAGGCGCGGCGGATGAGGGCGACGAGGGCGGTCAGCTCGGTGAGCGGGGTGGCCTTGTCCGGCAGGGAGTCGAGCTGGGTGTAGGCTTCCCAGACGCGGACCGGGGCGAGGCGTGGGGCGTTCTGCTGGAGGACGGCGAGCACGTCCTTGATCTGGGCGAGGGTGACTTCCTGGCGGCGCTGCGGCTGCTGGTAGAAAATGGTGAGGGCGTCGAGCTGGTCCTGATGCTCGCGGCAGAAGGTTTCGAATTCGGAGACGAAGGCGGCGGAGCGCTCGCGGGCGTCGGCATCCCACTCGGCGCGGAGGAGCTTGTCCTGGGTATCGAGGTCGATGGTCTGGAGATTGGCGGTGCAGGTCTCGACGATGAGTTTCACGGCGGCTCCGGTGAGCGGGGCGGCGGCGGCTTTGACGAGTTGCTGCTGGGCCTTTTCCCGGGCGAAGTCGCCGGGTTCGGTGCCGGGCTGCTGGCCGGTGAGTTCGAGGGCTTTCTGCTCGATGGCCTCGCCGTCGATGGCGTGGAAGAGGTTTTTGACGAGCGTGCTGATGGCGGTGCCGCCGAGTTTTTCCGCGACGGATTTTTTCTGCTCATCGGTGAGCATGCGCTCGATGCGGGCGAGGCGTCCGGCGAGGGAGGAGATGGTATCGGCATCGGTGGCTCCCATGACGACTTCCATGGCGAGATCCTTGAAGGGCACGGAGGGCTTGGTGATGGGCGGGCGGCTGGCGGTCTTGAGCGACTTGGTGACGCCGATGGCATCGACGATGACATAGTGGGTCTTGGCGGTCTTGGCGGCGGGTGAGGCTTTGCGGAGGCCATCGTGGTCGAGCGTGCGGGTGCCGCGGCCTTTCATTTGCTCGAAGTAGCCGCGGGATTTCACGTCGCGCATGAAGAGCAGGCATTCGAGCGGTTTCACATCGGTGCCGGTGGCGATCATGTCCACGGTGACGGCGATGCGCGGGTGGTATTCGTTGCGGAACTGCTGGAGGACGGACTTGGGGTCTTCCTCGTTCTTGTAGGTGACCTTTTTGCAGAAGGCGGAGGACTCGCCGAATTCCTCGCGTACGATGTTGATGATGTCGTCGGCGTGGGAGTCGGTCTTGGCGAAGATGAGGGTCTTCGGGACCTCGTATTCGCCGTCGGTGCCGGTGCGGTCGGGGAAGATTTCCGGGAGCTTGTCGCGGAAGGTCTGGATGACTTTGCGGATCTGGGAGGGGTTGACGATGTTGCGGTCGAGCGCCCTTTGGGAATAGCCTTCGTCCTCGTCTTGGGCTTCCCAGATCTGGCGGCGGGTGAGTTTTTCGCGTTTCTCGACGAGGCCCTTGAGGACGGTGCCGCCGTTTTGGGAGACTTCGGTCTCGATGACGTAGATCTCGCCCTGGACGTTCACGCCATCGGCGACGGCGTCCTCGTGGGTGTATTCGGAGACGACGTTCTGGTTGAAGAAGGCGTAGGTGCGGGCGTCCGGCGTGGCGGTGAGACCGACGAGGAAGGCATCGAAGTAATCGAGCACTTGCCGCCAGAGGTTGTAGATCGAGCGGTGGCATTCATCGATGATGATGAGGTCGAAGTGCTCGATGGGGACCTTTTCGTTGTAGCTGACGGGAAAGGGTTCCTTGCGGGTGGATTTCCGCTCGCTTGGGTTCTCGTCTTCGGCTGACTCGTCGAGTTCGTTGCCCTGGAGGATGGAATACATCCGCTGGATGGTGGAGATGCAGACCTCGGCGTCCTTCGGGACATGAGAGGAATTGAGGCGCTGGACGGTGTAGAGCTCGGAGAACTTGCGGTTGTCGTCGGACGGGGTGTAGGCGAGGAATTCCTGCTCGGCCTGCTCGCCGAGGTTGCGGGTATCGACAAGGAAAAGGACGCGCTTGATGCGGGCGTGCTTGAGCAGGCGGTAGATGAAGGTGATGGCGGTGAAGGTTTTCCCCGACCCGGTGGCCATCTGGACGAGCGAGCGGGGCTTGGCCTTTTTCACAGAGCCGTCCAGCTCCGTGATGGCGGTGATCTGGCAGTCTCGCAGGTCGATGGGGATGAGGGCGGGAAGGTCGAGGAGGCGGGCGCGGAGGGATTTTTCCTGCGAAAGGAGTTCGCGGAGGGTCTCCGGACGGTGGAAAGAGAAGACCTCGCGGGACCGGGGCTTGGGATCGCGCTGGTCGGTGAAGCGGGTGATGACGCCGGTGGCCTCGTAGAGGAAGGGCAGCGGCAGGCCGGTGTGCTGTACCCACTTCAGCTTGGCGATGGAGTAGTCCCTGGTCTGGTCTTCCACGGTGGTGATGTTCTGGCCGTGGGTTTCCTTTTTCGCCTCGATCACGCCGACGGCTTTCCGATCGATGAAAAGGACGTAGTCGGCGGGGCCGGAGTCGGTGGTGTATTCCCTGACTGCCTGGCCCGCGCCCTCGTTGGGGTCGAAGGTGTCCTTGTTCTGAACGGCCCAGCCCGCGGAGCGGAGCTGCGCGTCGATCCGGTCGCGGGCAATCTGTTCAGGATTCTGATTGGCCATCTGCAAGAAGTGCTAGATGATCCACGGTCAGAGAAAAGTCAATTCGTTGGGTAAGACGCAATGCTGACTGTGATCTGATTGATTCTTGGGTATTGGGGGCAGCAAGCCCACCTCCTGGAGCCGCTCAAATGCGATCGCCGCACCTCATAGAAATTGTCTCGCTCTTAAAATGGCTTGCCATTCTTCGCTTCCTGCAAGGAAGCTACGAATGGCGGACAGGGAGGGATTGACTTCACTCCGTTCCGTCCAAGCGGGGTGCGGCCTCCTCCTCCGGAGGCCAAAGAGAATGATTTTGTCGCTACAAGCGACATCTGCGTTCGAACCCAAGATGCTGCGCAGGGGTTCTCCACCCCTCCCTTAAACGCCACGCCCCCATCCCTGCTATGCAGGGATGGGGGCGTGGCGGACAGGGAGGGATTCGAACCCTCGGTAACATTGCTGCTACACACGCTTTCCAAGCGTGCTCATTCGACCACTCTGACACCTGTCCTTTGGCGCTGTGTGGCGGGGCGGGGATGATTAGCGGCGGGGCGGGAGGAGTGCAATCCCTTTTTCCGGTGATTTCGCGTTGCAGGGGAAGGAAGTGGGGGCTATGGAGGCGGCGACATGACCCGCAAATCCATCGAAGCCGCCATCAAAGTCTTCCTCCTCGCGCTGGTGCTAACGTTCCTCTGGACGTGCTGGAAGACCATGCAGTTGATGGGGATTTTCTGACTTTGTGGGTGGACTGCGTGGGAGGGTTGGCTATCGTTCGTCACGATGAATGCCACCACGACCACAGTTTCGCTGCTTGCGAGTCTCGCCGTCTCGACCACCGCAATCGGTGAGGAGACATGGATCCAGCTTTTCAATGGCAAGGACCTCGAAGGCTGGACGATGAAGTTCAAGGATGTGCCTGTCGGTGAGAACCATCACAACATTTTCCGCGTCGAGGATGGTCTGTTGAAGGTGAACTACGACCAGATGGAGCAGTTTGACGGGCGTTTCGGTCATTTATTTTACAACACGCCGTTCAGTCATTACCGGGTTCGCGCGGAATTCCGTTTCACAGGCGATCAACTGCCTGGTGGCCCGGAGTGGGCATTCCGCAACAATGGGTTCATGCTGCACAGCCAGCATCCGGGTGAGATGAAAATGGACCAGAACTTTCCGAACTCGATCGAAATGCAGTTTTTGGGGAATGATCCCGAGAAGGCGGAGAAATTCGCGAACCGCAACATGGGCAACCTCTTTACCCCTGGCACCAAGGTGACCCTCAATGGAGAAGAGAGCGATGGTGGCGGAGGCACATCATCGTCGCCGGCTTTTTCAGGGCTCGATTGGGTTACGGTGGAGGCCGAGGTGCGCGGGAATGATGAGATCATCCACTACGTCAACGGCGAGGAGGTGCTGCGCTATCAGAACCCACGCCTCGATGACGGCACGCCATTGTCGATCGGATACATCGCGATCCAGGCGGAGACGCACAATACCGAGTTCCGGAAAATCGAATTGCTTCCGCTTCCCGGAAACAGCTCGGAGATTCCTGAGAAAAAGGAATAGCGGCAAGCTTTCAAGGAGCGCCGATGCATGATCGCCGGTGGGCTGGTTGGGGCATGATGCAGACTAGCCACAGCGCATGCACTTCACACCATCGTGGGCGGACACGTTCCGCCCTTGGGTATCCGCAGTATCCTCCTTCCATCGAGCGGCGATGCATGAATACGCCTCATTGTCCGGCGTCGTTACCGGGAAGGGGGATTTCGATGGGTGGCGTGGTGACGGTGGTGGTGCCTGGCGTGCTGCCTGCGGCAGCGTTCTCGTCTGTTGCTTCGATTTCCGGTGGGCCGGTGGTGATGTCGTCGCGGTTTTTGAGGAACTGCTCGACTGTTGCATTTGTGACGCGGAAGGTCCGGCCATTGAGGGCTTTTTCCTTCTCCAGTTTTTCCGTGAGGGTGGCGAGGCGTTCCTCGAAGGCCTGGTCGAGCCCGGCAGCGATCTCCTCGTTTTCGTCGTCACCTTTTTTGCGTTCGCTTGGCAGGGTGGCGGCGACGGATACGGCGAGCAAATTGTCGTCCGGGGCGGGCGGCATGCCGGAATCCTCCTCGCTTTCCGCCGGGATCGCCGGGGTGATGGTGAAGGTGTAGGTGAAGCCCTCAAAGGTCTCCACGGTGGCGATGCGAGGCGCGCGGGAATCGGCGGTGGCGGATTCGATCTTCGCGGCGGGGACGACGTCCTGGAATCGCGCGAAGCTCATGAGGCGCTTGAAGGATTCGTTTGCGGAAGATTCAAGCATCTCGCCGGGCGCGCCGTCGGCGAGGCGGAAGTCGCCGTCTTCCGATTCGCGGGCGACGTGCCAAAGGCTCACTCCGGGATTTGTGGTTTCGACGACACGGATGGACGAGATTTTTTCCGGGCGGAGGAACGATTCATCGAGCCAGCGGATCGGTTCGCCATCGAACATGTGGAGCATGTCGTTGACGGTGTAGAATCCGGATTCGTCGGCGTGGTTGCGGATGAAGCGACCGCCGCTGTCGAGAACGCGCCCGGCCGAGACGCGTGCGATTTCGTTGCCGGCGGCATCTGTGAACACGGCGGTGACGCCGCGTTCTCCGGCATTGCGCGAATGCTCATCCATGCCGAAGCGGGGAGCGAATGAGGGGCCGGCCTCCATCGATTGGACGACCTTGAGATCCCCAAGGGTTCGCAACAGCGAGAGGATGTTGGTGGTGCGGGCGGGGTAATCGTCGCGTTCGGCGAGCACCCAGCCGTCGTCCTTCTGTTTGAGAGTGATGGTCCCCTTGGTGCTGGTGAGGGTGATGGAGGCGACTTTGTCGGCGGGAAATTTCTCGAACAACGTATCGCCTGGCGAGCGGTCGGTGGCGGTGTCGCGGGTTGCTTGCTGGCTGACTTTGACGAGGGCCACCGCAATGGCGAGTGCCACGGCGATGATCCAGAGGGCGGTGACTTGGCGTGGGTTCATGGCAGGATGGATGATTGGTTTTTGTGAAAGGTGGATGGGTTGAAATTCAGCGGGCGCGGGTTGCGTTGCGGCGGTTCAGATAGAGCCAGAAGCCGATGAGGATGACGATGGATGGCATCACTCCGACGTTGAGTTTGGTGACGCGCCCGGCGAGGTGGTCCTTCTGGCGGCGGAGTTCGATTTCCTGTTCGCGGATCAGGCGGTTGTATTTGACCTGCTCTTCGCGGAGTTTCTGGATTTCGGCCTCTTGCTCGGGCGAGAGGAACAGCTCGGTGCCCTGGGCTTTTTGGGCTTGGAGCTCGTTGAGACGCTCCTGGGCTTCGCGCTGGCGGGTTTGGAATTCCTCGATCTTGGTGCCGACTTGTTTGTTGAATTCGGCTTCCATGTCGGCGATCACGGTGAACGGGCGGCGCAATGCGGATCGCGAGCGCGAGCCGATGAGGTGGCGCGAGCCGACGGCTTGGTCGATGAGGTTGAACATCAGCGTCGAGTTGCCATTGATCGGCGAAACCATGCGGAGGCCGCCGAAGTTCTGGACGTTGTATGCGAAGTTGTCGTGGAACATGTCGATGTCGGCGATCAGGAAGACGTTTCCTGCCTCGGCGGCTTCGGCGAGGTGGTTTTGGTTCTCGGTTTCCTCCTGATCGTCCTCACCCGCGGCATTCGGCGGGCCATCGGGGAAGGCGCTGCGGAATTTGCCGGAAAGATGGGTCACCAAATCAAATGCGGTGCCGCGCGGGCGCAGCTCGGTATTGAGCAGGGGATCGAGCTGCGTGGCGCGCATCGCGTCGACGAAGCCGGCACGGGTCGACGAGATGACGAGTGCGTCGGAGTCGACGCCCGCACCGCCGGTGCGGGTGAACGCACCTGGCAGGAACATCGTCACAGAGCCGAGGTTCTGGGTGATCACGCTGTCCTTCCGGGGCATGTTTTCCTGCGGCAAGGTCAACACCGCGATGCCATCGCGGTCGCCACTGAGGCGGGTGGCAAGCGAGGCGTCGGCAAGCACCTGGCCGGACTCGAAGGTGACGCCCCAGGCGTCGAGCAGGGTGGGGAGGGTGGAGCTGGTGGGCGCGCCGCCCATGCCCATCATCGGATTGCCTCCGCCGAGCATCTGGGCGGCCACGGAGTATGCGTCGAGGCAGGCGACGACGGTGCCGCCGCGCAGCAGGTATTGATCGATGGCGTATTCGGTTTCCGGGGAAATTCCGGCGGGGTGGAAGACGATCAGGAGCTTGATCTCATTGGGGTCGATCTCGGTGGCGCCTTCCATTGGAATATCGCGGATTTCGTAGGTCTGCTTGAGCTGGTGATAGATCACCCAACCTTCGTTTGGCGCCTGGCCGGGCATCATCATCGGCATGCCCGCAAGTTCGATTCCGGACAGGATGCCGATGACGGGTTTCACCGGGGCGCTCACCTCGTAGATCGAGCTGGAGAGGTGGTATTCGAGCATCGTCTCGTCGCGCGGGTCGAGGAACGGGATCACCGTGGTCTTGTCGAGGCAGGAGACTGCGAGTCCGAAGTAGACATTCTCGTTGTGGATGCGCTGGCCGGACATGCCGTCGAGCTGGGCGGAATCCTCGGCTTCGGTATCGGGTTGTGGGTCGAGGTGCTCGATGCGGAGCATGCCGTTGGAAAGCGACGCGTATTCGGCGAGCAGGTCGTCGACGCGGCGCATGTGGAGTTTGATTTCCTCGGGCATGTAGGACGATCCGCGGGTGGCGTAGTAGCGGATCACGACCGGAGTATCGAGTTCGGAGAGGATCGCGCGGGTGCCTTTCGAGAGGGTGTGGATCTTATGCTCGGTGAAATCGACGCCGCGGTTGCCAAGCGGGGTGAGCGAGACCAGCCAGTTCGCGAGGATGGCGATGACGACCAGGGCGGCGATGCCGAGTGCCGAACGGGTGACGGGATGGGTGGTTTTCATGGGCAATCTGGAATTTGAGATTTGAGATTAGAGATTAGAAATCGGATCAGGAGCGTTTGGCCGAGAGGATCGCACTGGTGCCTAACAGTGGGATGATGATGAATGATCCGAACCAGATGAGGTCCTGGAGGCGGAACAGGCCGCGGTTGAGCGAGCGGAAGTGGTCCCAAACGCCAAGCGAGACGACGGCCTCGACCACGGCGGGTGATGCGGCCTTGGACAGCTCGCGCGTGAAGTCGTCATAACCGCAGAGCACCATGGTGACGCAGATGGCGACCGAGACGATCAGGCAGACGACTTGGTCGCGAGTGCATGCGGACACCAGCATGGTGATGGCAAGAAACGTGCAGGCGACGAGGAAGCTGCCGATGTATCCCGCGAGGATCTGGCCGTTGTCGGGGTTGCCGAGGTAGTTCACGGTGATGACGATCGGGAAAGTGAGCGCCAGTGCGACAAGCCAGACGGTGGCGGCGGCGAGGAATTTTCCGAGGATGGCGGCCCAGATGGATACCGGAAAGGTGCCGAGGAGTTCGATGGTGCCGGTGCGTTGTTCGTCGGCCCAGAGTTTCATGCCGACGGCCGGAGCGAGCAGCATGAAGATCCACGGGTGCCAGAAGAAGAACGTCCATTCGAGCGAGGAATCGCCGACGCGCATGAAGTTGCCGAAGCTGAACGTCATGATCATCGAGAGCAGCAGAAAAATCACGATGATCGCGTATGCGGTGGGTTGGGCGAAATAACTGGAGAGCTCGCGTTTGTAGATGGTGAAGGTCATGGTATGCGGAAAGGTTTGGGTTGGAAATGGCCGGATCAGGCCTTGGATTTCGCTTTGGCGGGTTGCTTCTTCGGCGGTGCGGATTCCTCATCCTCAGGTTCGTCTGCGGCGACGGTGTCGCGGCTGGTCACTTCGCGGAACAGGTCGGTGAGCGAACCGGTGCCGGATTTCGCAATCAGCTCGGCGGGTGTGCCGTCAACGACGATGACGCCGCGATCGACGATCACGGCGCGGGTGCAGGCGGCCTCGACCTCTTCGAGGATGTGGGTGGAAAACAGGATGGCCTTGGTCTTGCCGAGGCGTCGGATGAGCTGGCGGACCTCGTGTTTTTGATTCGGGTCGAGACCGTCGGTTGGCTCGTCGAGAATTAGGACGTCGGGGTCGTGCAAGAGCGCTTGGGCCAGGCAGGTGCGATGGCGGTATCCTTTCGAGAGGGTGTCGATCGATTGGCGTGCGACGGATTCGAGGAAGCACGTTTCGATGGCGCGCTCGACGGCGTCCTTTTTCGCGATGCCCGAGAGCCCGCGGATGCTGGCGCAGAAATTAAGGAAGCCGGTGACGGTCATGTCGCTGTAGAGCGGCGCGGATTCCGGGAGGTAGCCGATGCGCATTTTCGCCTCTTTTGGCTGGTCGACCACCGAGACGCCGCAGACCCGGGCGTCGCCGGAACTCGGCGGGATGAACCCGGTGACCATGCGCATGGTGGTGGATTTGCCGGCCCCGTTCGGCCCGAGAAATCCGAGGACTTCGCCCTTGCCGACGGAAAATGACAGGTTGTTGACGGCGACCTTCGTGCCGAAGGACTTGGTGAGGTTTTCGACTTCGATCATGGTGGGTGTCGTGGGATGAGACTGGGGTTTTGGGAAAATCCAACAAAAATTGGATTTGCGCCCACAGCGTTGCCGTTTGCGGGGTTTGTTTCAATTTTTTTCCGCAATTCACAAGATCCCTGTGGGGAAAAAGCGAAAGATCCGCCGCGCTGGCGACGTTGATACATCTTGATGTCCCAGCTACTTTTCCCTGCGATTTTAATGAAGAATTTAGGTCGCGGGCTTCTCGCTCGCCGTTTCCAAGCTCCGGTGAAACCGTATCTCATGTGCGGACTCACAAACGTTTGCGGAAGGATGGCGGGCATGCTGGCCATGTTGCTATTTTTCATCGCCCCGATGACGGATGCCGATGAGGTGGTCGGTAGTTGGGAGGTGGGAAAGGGGTGGGCCGGGCATATGACTTCGCCGCCGATCCTCGTGACTTCGGATGGGCATCAATACCTCGCGTTTTACAACCACGAGCGCAGGCTGTCACTCGCGTGGCGGAAGCTGGATGAGGATGCCTGGAAGCAGCGGGATTTTCCGGTGGTGACGCGCTGGGCGACGGGTGGGCATGCATTGATCGCGCTGACGGTGGATGCGGATGGCTTCCTCCATCTGATCCCATATCGTCGCGACCTGTCTGAAGCACCGCCATCCCCGCCTGAGATCATTTACTATCGGAGCGCACGGCGGCACGATCCGGCAAGCATGGAGCGCGCCTTCATGGTGTCGCCGGATGAGCCCCGGCCGCATTATCCGACGTTTCTCAAGGGAGCGGATGGCGAGTTGTTTTTTGAATGTCGGATCGGCACAAGCGGAAGTGGGAATCATACGTTGTATCGATATGATCTCGAGGCTCGTGCGTGGCACCGGCTTTCCACCTTGCTCGACGGTCAAAGGCGAATGAGCGCATACGGTGGACCCCGCCTCGGGCCGGACGGGCGCTGGCACTGTTTGTGGATGTGGCGCGATTCTGGGGATGCCGCGACAAACCACACGCTCAGCTACATGGTGTCGACTGATCTAATTTTCTGGACGGATGCGGCGGGAGAGGCGCTTGAACTGCCGATTCATCCGGAGCATCCGCAAGTCGTCGTCGATTCATCCAAGCCTGGCGCCGGCATGATCAATCCACTGCAATTTCTCGGCTTCGACAGTCAGCATCGACCGATAGCAACGTATCACAAATACGCGCCGTGCGGGAACAGTGCGATCTACAACGCGCGATTCGAAGAGGGTGTGTGGAAATCCGTGGCCGCGCATGTGTGGGATTTCCGTTGGGAGTTCGGTGGTGGCGGGGCAATTGGCATGGAAATCGGGGCTGGTCCGGTCCAGGCGATCGACGGCGGCCGGTTGATCCAGCGCACGTGGTCGAAACGAGATGGCACGCGTTATGTGGCGGTGGATGAGGCGACGCTCGCGCCGCTCGGCGAGGCGGATGCAAAGGATCCTTCAAGTGGCTTGGCTGATCTCGCGTGGCAGCGTGAATTCGATCAACCTGAGGTGGATTTCCCGAAGCGGCCGCTGGGTGTCCGCTGGCTGCCGGACCGGGGCGAATCCGGCCAGGCGGGCGTGCGGTATATGGTCCGCTGGGAGCATGGCGCGGTAAACATTCGGGATCATCCAGTGCCCGAGCCATGGCCACCGGGGGCGCCATTGCGGGTGTTCAAGCTTAGGTATTAAGGATTGGGGTTGCCGCACCATCAACCTGGGTCCTGCGTCTATCATAGTTTGATCCCGCGTGCATGTGGTGAGCATGAATGGAGCGAATGCGCTTCCCATGCCCACGGCGGACCTTTCAGCGACGGCGGCGGAACAACATCAGGAAGCCGATCGCACCGAGAAGCGCGGTCTTCGGTTCGGGGATGACGGTGAGATACAGGTTGCCGTCGTTATGGTCGAAGATCCAGCTCTCGTTGCCGCTGTTCGTGCTGGCGCTCCAGACACCGGAGCCAGTATCGGCGAAGGAACCTGAGTAGAACGCACCAGCAAAGACAATGGAGGAGAACTCACCGGACGCTGGATTGATCGCATCGAACAAATTGAAGGTGTAGCTGCCACCGCCAAAGAGGGTTTGAAGGTCCAGCACTAGGGCACCACCATAAGTGAGCGTGCCGCCAGTCACATCCACGCCATCGTATTGTGTGTCACGGACGATTCCGGCGATTTCCATGGTGGTGGTGGAGGTGGATCCCAGCGTGAGGCCAGCCTCGAACTCGATCACACCCGGGCTGTTGCCAGGGTTGAGGAAGCCATTGATGGTTGTGAGCCCTCCCACCGTGCCAGAGCCGCCGAGCGTTGCTCCGGAGGCCACCGTAATAGTGCTGCCGGCCGTGCTGCCGTTGATGATGAGTGAGCCGGCGTTAACGAGGGTTGCGCCGGTGTAGGTGTTATCCCCAGTAAGAATGACGGTGCCATCCTCCACATGGAATGCGCCGTTGCCGCTGATCACACCTCCGAGGGTTTGGGTCGAGGAGCTGTTGTAAACAAGGCGACCGGAGTTGTTGTTGGAAATGGCGATGTTGCCCGCGTAGTTACCAACACCTGCGGAGACGTGGCCGAGGGTGGCGCTGCCGCCGATTTCGAGGCGACCGCCCGCAATCGTGGTACTCCCGGTGTAGGTGCTGTTCCCAGTGAGAGTCCAAGCACCCGCAGTATTGGTCTTGAGAACCTCCAGTGCGGCGGCATTGGCATTTGAGCTGTCGGTGAAGTCCGCCGCATCGGAGATCGCGCCGGTAATCATGTTGCCAGTGGTGGTGCCTTGAAGATTGAGAATGGGAGTAGCACCATTCCCATTTCCATTCGCCTGCGTGATATTGCCGATACTGACGTTCGCGGTGGTCGGGTTGAAACCCATGTTCACCGAAGTGCTGGTGACGTTGGAAAGACTATGAAGCGTTACATTGTCTATCTGTAGACTGTAGTCATTGGCACCTGTGATCTGAGCGATAATGCCATTGGCACCCGGTGAGTTAGCCACCTGCGTGAAGTTGAGATTGGACACACGAATCGTGCTACCGGTGGTGGTGCCGCTGCTGTTGCCAAGGTTTGCGGTGTTATTATTGCCGACAAAAATACCTTGGGAACCTACCGCATTGGAGGTGACCAGACTGATGGTGCTGTCGAGAAAAACCGTGCCAGAGGTATCGGAAAGCAATCTCATGCGGCTGCCGTTATTGGTGCCACCACCGTGTTCGAGAGCAATGTCATTGCCATCCGCAAGCGACTGCTCACCTCGGAAAACGAGCGTGCCATTGGAGATCACCCGATAGCCACCGGTGTTGGTGTTGGTTCCGGAAAGATACAGATGACCCAATGCGTCAATACTGGCTGGTGCCACAGCACCACCATTAACAGTTGTGAGGCCGGTGTGGCTGAGATTTCCGGTGATCGCCCAGTTGCCTTGGTTGCCTGAACCTCCCTTGGTGATGCTGATCACCGAGCCGGGACCATCACCAATATTTCCCGCAAAGGTGCTGAGACCGGTGCTTGTTCCTGCGAGCGTAAGGGTCTTGTTTCCGATTCCTTCGATTCCAAGATCCCTCATGATGGTGAGACCTGAGTTGTCGCTGCTGAGATTCTGAATCACTCCGCCATTGGTGGTTCCTCCGAGGATGAATTGTCGATGTTCGAAGGTTTTGTCACCTCCGGTCCCAATCCAGCGGAAAGTTCCCCCGCCGGATGCATTTCCCAAGATCATGTTTCCAACTCCGGCTTGATCCACCAAACTGGCGGTCTCAAAGCCATAAGTCAGGATGTTGTTACCGGTTCTCGCGATGATGTCGCCGGTGAAGGTGTTGGCGGTGTTTGTCCAAGCAAACGTAGTGGTGTGATCATACAGCACAGTACCAGAGCCGGACACAACGCCGCTGATGGTTTTCGCGGCATTTCCGGAGGTGTGCCTAGTGTAGGAACCCTCGCTATATGTCACGCTGCGATCGTAAGTGACAGCCGAGGCAGCTCCCATCGTCCACTGCGAGCTGCCGTTGAAGGTGAGCGCTCCACTCGTTGCGCCAAGGTTGGAATTGTCTGTGGTGGAGAGAATCCCGCTGTTGATCACCGTGCCACCGGAGTAGTTGTTTGCGGTGGAGCCTAGGATGATGGTCCGCCCGATACCTCCTG
The DNA here is from genome assembly GCA_047921195.1 of Luteolibacter sp. Classification (GTDB taxonomy): domain Bacteria; phylum Verrucomicrobiota; class Verrucomicrobiia; order Verrucomicrobiales; family Akkermansiaceae; genus Luteolibacter. The sequence continues at coordinate 94,760 of JBLRWN010000003.1, forward strand.
CGACCAAAGTGACTGCACCGCCGTTGTCATTGATGGCGGAGTTGACCGTGATGTTGTTGCTGCCGGCCATCAGATAGAGCTGACCTCCGCCCGTCGCGGTGGTGAGGGCACCATCACCGGAGATGGTGAGCAGGCCACTGCCACCGTTGAGGACGCCGTAGGTTTCGAGATTATTACCACCCAGCGCAAGAGTGGCTGCCCCTCCGGTGTAACGCAGAGTATTGAGCGTGCGTGTATCGGTGAGAGTGGTCGCGTCGCTGAGGGTGACGTTGGCTCCGGATGCCCAAGTATCCTCGGTTGTCGCACCGATGTTGGCTCCGACAACTTGCGAGGAGGCATTGTAGACCGCGTAGTCGGTCTGTGTTCCTGCTGCCGTGCCGACAGTCGCCCATGGGCCGATGATTTCCCCCACCGGAGTGGCCGTGGCACCGTTGACCACGATCATGTTCTTGGTGGTGTTGAGTCCGCTATTCGATGAGAAGGTGACGGTGGAGGTATTGTTCGCACCGGTGCGGATCAGGTCCGAGAGGGTGAGTGTCTGGAATCCGGAGGCATTCGTGATATTGTTGGTCAGCACGAAATTCATCTGACCGCGATTCAGGTTCACCTCTCCAATGGTCTCGGCGTAGGTGTTGGCGTTGTTGGTGTTCGTCAGCGTGATGGTTCCGCCACCATTCACATTGATTGCCGCGCTGTCATTAATGCGGTTGAGCGCGGCTTCCGCCGTGTTGGTGTTGGTGAGCGTAATCCCACCCCCGTTAAGGGTGATGCCTGAGGTGTTGAGCAGCGCCTGGTTGTTCTGCGAGAGCACGAGCGTCATGCTCGGGTTGATGGTGGTGGTGCCGGACCAGCCGCCAGTCGAGGTGCCATTGAGGGCAAGGGTGCTGGTGAATTGCGGCTGGAAGGCGGAAAAAATCATGCTGCCACTGCCTGCAAGCTGACCGGTGATTGTGTTGGTAGCGTTCGCGCTGTGATTGATGACGATCCGGTTTTCCGCCGCTCCGAAGGTCAGGGTATTGCTGCCGGTGTTGATGGTATAGCCGGTGGTGTCGAAACGAAGGCCGCCGATCGTGATGGGGGCACCCAAGTTGACGGTCCCCGCCGTGCCGCCGAAGACGGCGGTGTCGAGGTTGGAGTTGTCCCAGATCGTGGAAAACGGGCCGCTAAACAAGGAACTCCAGCGAGCATCGGTAGTGTTCCAGGTTCCGTTACCGCCTTGAGTGGTGCCGTTGCCAGACCAGTAGAAGTCGTCTGCAGACGCGGAGGAAACAGCAACCATCGAGGCACCGATGGCAGCGAGGAAGTTGCGGAGGGCTTTGTTAGGTTTCATGAGAGGCAATTGGAGGAGGAGTTGCAGGTGATTGAAGAAACGTGTAAAAGTGGTTCTTGCTCGGGATCGGTATTTTCGCGAGAAAATTTCATCCTTGCCTCCTGTGGTTTTTTCGCACAGGTTTTCCGACATGGCTGAGATGCGGTTTTTAACCAAGGC
>JBLRWN010000004.1:0-95049 GCA_047921195.1 Luteolibacter sp.
TAACATCCATCGGCCCTGGCGGACAGTCGTTGACGTCCGCATTGGTGACGGCGGTGTAGGGGTCGGCGACGACGCGCACGGAAAAGGCGGTGGCTTCGTTGGCGGAGGATTTGGGTTCACCAGTGTAATCGACGACGAGGTTGACCGGCTGTGACGCGGGGACGGAGACATACCAAGACGTCTCCAAGTCGGTTTTTTCGCTGCCCTTGTAGCCCTGTAGGTTCGTGCCCGCGCTGAACTTCTGTCCGTCGTTAGCCACGAGGTTTTCGTTGGGATCGAAGATCGTGCCCGTGTTGGTTCCGGTGAAACCGTTGACGCGGATGGCGCCGCCCGGTCCACCGGGTCCAGCCCAGAAAGTCGAAGTCGGATTCTTCCCGAGGAAGTAGATTTGCTCTGCACGGTAGCCGGGATTCATGGCCACACGCACTTGGTAAGAGAAGGCCGTGATGCCATTCGCCTCGGTGCCAACGGACATGCTCACGCCCACGCCGCCCCAGTTGTAGGGGTTGGCCGTGGCTGGTCCGTCGTCGACAAAAGTTGTGCCAGTGATCGTGTTGGTGGTGCCGACAGCCTTGCGCGTGTAGCGAAAATTGCTGAGGAACCATTGCCCCGCCACGGTGGTGCCGTGCATGATATTGCCGCTCATCGAACCGCCGAAAGCACTCAGCGTCGTCAACGAGGCGGTGCCCGCCGTCGCGTTGCTGATGGCGTTGTTGGTGATGGTGTAGGTGATATCGCTCAGCGCCGGCACCGCCTCCCTCTGTATGCATCCGCTTTCGATGGTGAAAATGGTGCCCTGGCCCGCGGTGGGGGTACCCGGGCAAGTGACCACGATGCGATCGACCGGCCCCGCGTATTCGAGGATCACCCCGTTGTCGTAGGATATTGTCGTGTTGTTATTCGATGTCCCCACGAAGTAGAGCGGTTCTTCTTCGATGACATTCGGCCCGAGCGTTTTGCGGGTCGGCTCAACCTCATTGCCTTGGAAAAAGGCTTTGATGCGCGCTTTTTCGATGTTCGTTCCGGAAGCGTCGAGATCCCGAACCGAGAACGCGAGATCGGTCACCGGGGCGCTGAAGGCGTAGGTCATCGTGGCGATCGAAGCCTCACCTGCCGCGGTGCGGAAAACATTGTGCGTCTGGCCTTCGATGGCGGCGATTTCCCACGATTGAAATGAACCGGTGATGGCGTGTCTCACCGTCAGGCCCGGCACGGTGGCGGCGAGCGACCGGCCATTGAGGGCACCGGTCGGGTAGCTGGCATAATTGACGAGCGTGCCGGCACCCGAGCAATCCACCTCGGGTTCGTGATCATCGCCCGTGAGGCCCGCTTCGAATGCGTCGGGGCATCCATCGCCATCGCTGTCGAGGTCGAGACGGTTCGGGATACCGTCGCCATCGGTGTCGATGTCGAGGCAGGCGGCCGAGAAGTTTAAAGTCACGCCATTGTTGGCTGTGGCGCTGTTGTTGACTTGTGTCCACTCGAACCATGTCGCTTGCAGGACGGTGAACATGAAGGATCCACTTCCGACCAGCAGCGTGCCGGTGCCCCCGCGCAAGCGCCATTGGATGGTGTTCGCGGAGTAGTCGGCCGGCACCGCGACCCAGGCCGTGCCGTTCCAGATTTCCAGCTCGTTGGCCGGGTCACTCAAGGCGATGCCCGCGCCATTGGCCGTGAAGATTTGATGCTCGTCACCGGTGACGAAAAACTTGTCGTTCGGCCCGAGCTGGTTGCGCACGATGAAGTCGGCCGGACGGGTGAACGTCAGCATGTAGGACGTCTGCTTACCGACGCCGACGACGGTGGCCATGCCGAAATTGCCTAGGGCATCGCCGGCCGGTGGCGCAAACTGATCGATCGTCGTGACGGGCAGAACGGAGAACTTAACGAAGCCCGTGGGCTCCAGGTTGCGGCTGCTGATGCCGGTCGCGATGCCCGTAAAATCGAACGCTCCGCTGAAACCTTCTTCGCAATCGCTTAGCCCGTCGTTGTCGTCGTCGAGATCGACGAGATCCGGGATGCCGTCGCCATCGGCATCGGCATTGAATGCGAACGCGTCATCGTCCAACTGTGCCGGCAAGCCCGGCGCGCTTCCCGGCGCCTCAGCGGTGCCGGTGGTGTTGGTCGCGCTGAAGAGGTCGCCCGTGCCATCGTCATTGATCGTGACCGTGCCGACCAAGCCGCCGGCCGGCTCGACCGGCCCGGTGAGCGGCCCGGTGGAGATCAGCACTGTCTCGCTGATTTCAGAAAAGGAGTCCTGCACAATGGCGACGCGCAGGAGCACGTTAGTCTGTCCGGCAGGGATCGTCACGCCCGCCGCGGCGGAAACCCACGCTGTGCCGTTGAAATACTCGATCTCCGTACCCGTATCGATGCCCACATAGCCGGTGCCGTTGACCAGCGACGGCGTGAAGGTGATCGGCCTCGCTGCGCCCTCCGACAAATTCAGGGTCACGATCGCATACGGTGAACCTTCGTTGACCGTGACATCCGAGATCGACGCCTCGGGGAACACGCAGGAGGAGACTTCGGCGTTCACAGCGGCGGTATAAGGATCCGGCACGACCTCCACCGAGAAAGCGGTTGCTTCATTGGCGGCGGAGAAAGATTGAGTGGTGAAATCGACCGAAAGAGTCACCGGCTCCGCGGCGGGCACGGTCAGATACCAAGTCGTCTCCGCAGGCGTTTTGTCCTGGCCCTTGTAGCCAAACAAATTCTGGCCAGCGCTGAAAATTTGCCCGTTGCCAACTTCCAGGTTGTCGTTGGGGTCGAATGCCATGCCGCCCTCAGGGGCAGAGAATCCATTCACGCGGATGGTGCCTCCCGGCGGAGTGATGGTTACCCCGCTCGGTTTGACCACCGGGCCGTAATCAAAATTCGTCGTTGGGTTTTTCCCAAGGAAATGGATCTTCTTGGCCCGGTAACCCGGCCTCATGGCGACACGCACTTGGTAGGAGAATCGGGTCACGCCATTGGATTCGGCGCCGCCGATATCGATGCCCATGCCGACTCCGGCCCGGCCGTAGGCGGTGTTGTTGTTGCCGAAAGTCGTGGCCGTCAATGTATTCGTCGTGCCGGTCGCTTTCCTCGTGTATCGGAAATTTGAAACAAACCACTCGCCAACGACAGTGTTGCCGTTTGATAGGATTTCCCCGCTCAACGAGCCGCCGAGGTTGTTCGTCGTGTTCAAGGTCGAACCTGCCGTAGCGTTGGCGATGGCGTTGTTCGTGATGGTAAAGGTGATATTCGGCACCTCTGTCACCTGCATGGTCTCGACGGCATCCGCCCAGCCGTTGTTACCGTAGGGGCCGTCCACCGTGCTGGTGAACTGGTCGGTGCTCGTGCCGGCTTCGAAGGCATCCGGGCAATTGTCGCCGTCGCTGTCGAGGTCGAGGCGGTTCGGGATGCCGTCGCCATCGGTGTCGATATCGAGGCAGGTGGCCGAGAAGTTCAGCGTCACGCCGTTGGCGGTGGAAGCGTTGGTGTTGACCTGCGTCCATTGGAACGAGGTGGAATGCCGCACGGTGAAGGCGAACGATCCGCCGCCGATCGGCACCGTGCCGGTGCCGCCGCGCAATCTCCACTGGATCGTGCTCGCACGGTAATTCGCCGGCACGGCGACCCACGCGCTGCCATTCCAGATTTCCAGTTCATTGGCCGGGTCGTTCAGCTCAAGACCAACACCGTCCGCCGTGAAGATCTGGTATTCGTCGCCGGTGACAAAGCCGGCGCCGGTCGGCCCCTGCTGGTTGCGGATGACAAAGCGGGCCGGTTGCGTGAACGTGAGGAGATACGACGTCTGGCGGCCGTTTCCGGACACCGTGGACATCCCGAAATTACCCAGATTATCGCCGGCTGGCGCGGCAAACTGGCTGCTGGTTGTCACTGGAGTGACGGAGAACTGCACATACCCGCTGGGCTCGAAGCTGCGGTTGGTGATGCCGGTGGCCACGACGGAGAAATCGAATCCGCCCGTGAATCCCTCTTCGCAATCGCTCAGACCGTCGTTGTCGGCATCGTCATCGAAAAAGTCCGGAATGCCGTCGCCATCGGTGTCCTGACACAGATTGATCGTGTCCCTATCGGCATAATAATACGTCAGCGGGTAATTGATGGTGCCGGAGTCGGTCGTGGTCTCCAGCGCATTGGCCAAACCGCTCTCGCCGTAGGGACCGGGGATGACGCCGACGGAGGGATCGCTCGTCGCGCCCGCTTCGTGCGCATCGGGACACCCGTCGCCGTCGCTGTCGAGGTCGAGGTGGTTCGGGATGCCGTCACCGTCGATGTCGTCGCCGCAGTCGGGTTTCGGATAGAGCGAGGAATTGAAGGCTGCCGGATTGATGTCGAAGTAGAACTCCGACGCTGAACCGCTTGAGGTGTTCGCCGCCACCACACCATAAATGCGGTAGTAGCGGTAGGGCGCGGCGTTCTGCAGCACGGTGAACTTGTTCGAGTTGGTCAAGGACTGGCCGGACGCGGTGACGTTCGTGGCGTTGGCCGGGTTGGCCGGGGCGGCCCAGAGGTCGGTCCACGTCGCGCCATCGACCGAGCCCTGCAACATGACATTTCCACCGATGATCTGCGTGGTGGATGATTTCTGGATATAGAAAGCATCCAGCTGCGTCGGACGCATGAGATCCACCCGGAAAAGCTCTTTGCCCAGTTGGGGCTGCAAATTGGCAAACCCGATCGCGGAGACGGAACCACCGATGCCATCCGTGAGACCGCGAAAATACTCGCGGACCAGGTTGAATTCGGTGGTGATGACGGCAAACTGGGATTTGGCCGACCCGCTCAACTCCTCGGCCGTGTAGAAGCAGCCGGGCGATTCGAGATGATCCGGCACGCCATCGTTGTCGTCGTCGATATCGTCGATGTCGGGAATGCCGTCGCCGTCGCTGTCGAGGCAGGTGTTTACCGTGGAACTGAGCGCGTAGAGATGGTAAAACCGTCCGTCGGGACCGGCCTCGACGCTGTCGGGGCAGCCGTCGCCATCGCTGTCGAGCGAGAGCCAGGAGGGGTTGCCATCGGGCCCGGTCCCGCTGTTGCAGAAGAAGGCGAGTTCGCCGAGGAACATGAGGGCGGCATAACTGACGCGGTCGGTGGTGGAGCCGTCGCCGAAAGCACCGCCGGGGTTGTGACCGGTGTTGGCGATGGTGCCGTCGCAATCGGCAAACATCACCGGGGTGAAGTGGCCGGCATTCTCCACCGCGAAGATTTCGCGGCCAACCGTGGCCCCCTTCGGCACCGTGGGTTTGTAGAAGATGCTGCCGCTGGTAATGCCGAGCATACCCGCGCTGTCATTGCCCCAAGATAGCAAGCGGCCCTTTTGCGTGGGGGTGTCCACGAGCAACGAGTAGGTGCTGGAATTATACGAGCTCGAGCCACCGATGAAGGTGACGCCCTCGATCGGGGCCGTGCCTGCTTCGTTTTGGACCAAGGTCCACGAGCGCGCCGCGGAACTGCTTCCGGTGCCGGCATTGGTGCCCAGCGAGTAAACGCGCCCGTCGCTGCCCAAGACAAGATAGGTGCTGGCGGTGGTGACGATCCGCACCACCTTCACGCCGGGCGGCAGTGGGTTAGGCATGGGGGTGGCGAAGTTGCGGTTAGCCGCGGCCGAGCCATCGCCGAGATAACTCGAAGGTCCCCACGTGTAAAAGGTGTTGCTCAGCGCGCTGTAAGCGAACGCCGCATTGGCAGAAAAAATCATGTCGGTGATGCCGGTGAGCGGTGTGGAGGGATCGACCATCACCTGCACGAAGTCGATCGGCCGCGTCACCGGGCCAGTCCCAAGGAGCGACAAGTCGGCTGTTGACGCCACCGCCACCCACACGGTGCCGTCCTGCATGAGCAGTGCCGTGCCACCAGTGCCACCACTCGCCGTCATCGAGGCCACCTTCGCCGGATCGAGAGGCTCGGGGGCTCCAAGAACGCCTCCAACGAGCTTTTGTCCGTTGAGCGGAACGCGGCGAAACACATAGGAACTGCCCGTCAATGTGCCCGACAACGCCGTGTTACTCACACCCCACACCCACAGCCCATCAGTGGTGAGCAGCAAGTGCTGCTGACCTCCAACCGCCGCGACATCGATGATGTCGCCGGTGAAATTGTAGCCATTCTGCGGCGACATTTTTCTCGGCGACGCGTAAGTAGCGCTGCCGTCTGGTCCGACATTGTTACCGGCCAGATAGTAGCCGCCGTCGCGCGCGCGGTAGAAGGCGCTGTGGAAGCTGCCCCGCATCAACCGGCTCTTCCAATGGGCCAGCGAGCGCGGGCCGTTGTTCGGCACATAGCCCTCGAACCAATTGGAGAGCCCGTCGCCATCCATGTCCGGATCCAGATGATCGGGGATGCCGTCGCCGTCGAAATCGAGGGCGAAGTTGACCTCGTCGTTGGCGGCATATTGCGCATAGCCACTGGTATAATTGAGATCGCCGGAATCCGGAGAGGTCTCGACCGCATCGGGCAAGCCATTGGTGCCGACCGGGCCGGTGAAGCGGCCGGTGGTGATGTCGAAGAGCGCGAGGTATTCCGGCGCGAGCACCTGCGCGGGGTCGAGCGTGCTCCAATCAAGCGTGCCGTTTTGCAGAGGGGCCCACGGAATGGAGCCAGGAATAATGGCCTCCCACGGCAGCGCACCGGATTCGATCGCATCCCAGGTGCCATCACCGTCGGTGTCGGGGTCGAGGTGATTCGGGATGCCATCACCGTCGAGGTCGTTGAACGCGTATGTGGGGTCGGAGGGATCTTTGGGATACAGGCTCGGGTTGTGTGACGACACATCGATCACCGAGGTGATCTCCGCAATGGTGCCGGTATTTGTCGAAGAGGTGGCCACCCCGACGATGCGGTAGAATTTGTAGAAACCGGCATTTTGTTGCACCGGGAAGACCTTGTTGGTGGTGGTGGCCAGGGAAACATTGGAGGTGCTCAACTCCTCCCAGGTCTCGCCATCAACGGAACCTTGCAGCTTCGCGGTGGAGCTAATGCCGAGGCTCACGCTATTGATGATGGTGACGCTGCTGAGCTGGACCGGCACCAGATATTCCAGCTTGAAAATTTCCGCTCCGGCCATCGGCTGTGCGCTGTTGAAGCGGAAGGTGGCAGCCGTGCTGCCATCGTTGAGCAGTCCGAAGTCACTGGCCGAGGTCAGACCACTGGTGACCGCGATGATTTTGTTCACCTCGCCCGCAGTGTAAAACATGCTCGGCGACTCGACCGCATTGGGAACGCCGTCGTTGTCCCAATCGCTATCCAAATAATCGGGGATCCCGTCGCCATCGACATCGCTGGTGAGGTCGAGCCATGGAAGCGGAGAGGGCGCTTGGGCGGCACTGCGAATGCATGTGGCACCAAGCACAAAGAGTGCGATACTCAGGCAAATTACTGTCAGGGAATTGAGCTTCGGAGGAGCGGAGGGGAATCGCATGATACAAAAAAATCGATTGGGTATTTGGAATTGGAGGAGCGATGATAAGGTGCAGGATATTTTCAAAACCGGTAGCTGAGCCCGATGACCGGGCCGTGGGCGACGGTATCGACAAGGAAGCCGCCATCGGAGTAATCGACGCCGAGGCCGCGGTAGCCGGCGAGGAGCGAGAGGTGCTCGTTGACGCGGTATCCAAGGGCGACGTTGGCCTGCCAGATGAGGGCGGAATTCACGCCGAAGCCGCCGATGTCGCCGCCGCCGTGGAGGAACCATCGGTCGTTGAGATCCCAAACGCCATGGATGCCAACGACCGGATCGACCCAAGATTTGCTGCCATCGGCGGTGAAGTTCGGCGCACCGCCGCTGAGGACGATTTCGGTGGAGAGGTAGCTGTAGCGCATGCCGACGAAGGCGGTGAGTTTCGCGTTTTCCCTCTCGATGACCTGATAGCCGACGTGGGCACGACCAAAGAACTGATCGAAATCGACGGTGGCCCGGGTGAATGGCGCGGCGGCAGCCGGCAGCGCGGCGCTGCCTGAGGATGCGCCGTAGATCGCGTCGATGCCGAAGACCCAGCGATCGATGCCCGCCTCGGCGGCGATCATGAAGGCGAATTCAAGGTCTTCGAGCGTGTCCTTCATCGAGATATCGACCGGTGCGACGCGGCCGGCGACGCCCATGTCGCCCTCGGTGGCGGTGACCCATCCATAGGGTGCAAGAGTGAACCACCATGAGGACGCAGGCTCGGGTGCCTGAATCGGCGATGGTTGAACGACGGCCGTGCCAGCGATCGCGTGACAGGTAAGGAGGAATGGGAGAATGATGGATTTCATGATGAGAGTGGTGTTTTTCACGGTGAGGAAAATCAGCGCGGTTTCTTCTGGGCGAGAGTCGCATCAGGCGGAGGGAATCACTCCGCGCCTTCGGCAGGGTGGATGGTTTTCCAGTCGTTTTTCATGCTGACGATGGTCCATCCGCGTTTTGGGCCTTCGTCGAGGCCCTTGTCGAGTTTGCCGATGTGGGATTCCCGGTCGTAGGCGAATTCGCGTTCGGCGTCGTCGTGGTGGATGATCATGGCGAAGCGCGGGCCATCGCCGGAGGTGGTCCATTCGAGCATTTCGAAATCGCCGTCCGAGTTACCTGCGGCGAAGACCGGGCGGCGGCCGATGTGGTGCTGGATGGCGGCGGGCTTACCGGCTTTGTCGTCGATGTGGTTGATTTCGGGGAGTTTGACGATGACGGGCTTGCCGTCGCGGAGCTGGTATTTCGTCTTGATGCTCGACCCGATGATTAGTTCGGGTGGGATACCATAGACCGCATGGGCCCAAGGACGCATGAACTCGATGCCACCACCGGAGACGATGAAGGTCTTGAAGCCATGCGCGCGGAGATAGTCTAACAATTCGAGCATGGGTTGATAGACCATTTCGGTGAGCGGTCTGCCGGTTTGCGGGTGTTTCGCCGTGGCGATCCACTCCGAGACGATCGCCTCGAATTCATCGGTGGTGATGCCGGCATGGGTTGCCATGGCCATTTCGAGCAATGCCTTTTCGCCACCGGCGAGGGCGGATTTCAGATCGCCCTTGATGACCGAGGCGAATGGCTCGGTGTACTCCCATTCCGGGTGTCGCGGAGCGAGCGCGCGGATGCGATCGAAGAGGAAAAACGCCTGGAAATACATCGGCTGCTCGCTCCAGAGTGTGCCGTCGTTGTCGAATACGGCGATGCGTTCGGCGGGCGGGATGAAGCTACCGGAATACGGATTGGTGGCGTCCTTTACGAATGCGACAACCTCCCACTTGGTTACCGATTGGTTCCACGACGGCAGAACGTCCGGAGTGGCGGAATGCCGCCCTGCGGGAAGAAATATTGACAGCGCGATCAAGCTGACGACTGCCGGTAACCATGCGTAGAATTTCACGGTCTCTTGAGAAACTGTCTAATGGGGATGAAAGATCGCGCATCCGGGAAAAATTCCTGATGCGCAGGATCACTGGGGGGGTGGGATGTTATTGGCCGCCTTTGGTCATGCGTTTGATCTGATCCTCCAGCGTCTCCAGGCTCCAGTCGCCGGGGATCTGGCTGGGCGGATAGTCCTTGAGGGTCATGAGGAACTGGCTTGCGACGACTTGCATCGGGCCGAGCATGTAGGCGCGGTCGATATACCAGTCTTCGTAGGTGTTGGCTCCGAGTTTGGCTTTTTCGAAAGGATCGCGGCGCAGGTTGTAAAGATCGGGCGCGCGGAGTTGCACGAACGGCTCTTTCCAGATCTGCAGGCGATCGGCGCGGTTTTCGGCGTAGACGGCTTTCCAATCGCCAACGCGGATGGCGACGATGTGGCCGGCGTCATCGGTGTAGATGAATTTTTTGCGCGGGGATTCCTCGGTCTTGCCGGTGAGGTATTCGGTAAGATTAAAGCCATCGATGTGGTTTCTGTATTTGCGACCGTTGAGAGTGACACCGTTGAGGAGTTTTTCCTTGATGTCCGGCGCGCCTGCGATGGCGCCGAATGTAGGCAACCAGTCTTCGTGGGAGACGATGCCGTTGAGCGTGACATTGGCGGGGAATACGCCGGGGTAGCGGACGAAGCATGGCACGCGGAAGGCACCTTCCCAGTTCGAGTTTTTCTCGCCATGGAACGGGGTGATAGCGGCATCGGGCCAGGTGTTGAAGTGCGGGCCGTTGTCGGTGGAATACATGACGACGGTGGTGTCCGCGATGCCGAGTTCGTCGATCAGAGCGAGGAGCTGGCCGACGTGGAGGTCGTGCTCGACCATGCCATCGTGGTAGTCATCGCCGCTGGGGCCGCCAAGGCCCTTGCTTTCCTCCTTGATGTGGGTGCGGAAGTGCATGCGGGTGGCGTTCCACCAGCAGAAGAAAGGCTGGCCGGCGTCGTGCTGGCGTTTGATGAATTCCTTGGCGGCGGCGAGCGTTTCGTCGTCCACGGTTTCCATGCGTTTTTTGGTGAGCGGGCCGGTGTCCTCGATGGTCTGGCCGCCCTTGCCGTCGGCCTTGGCGCGGATCACGCCGCGAGGGCCGAAGGTTTCGCGGAACGTCTTGCCGTTGGCGAGCACCATGTCGCCCGGGTAGTCGCGGTTTTCCGGTTCCTCCTCGGCATTGAGGTGGTAGAGGTTGCCGAAGAATTCGTCGAACCCGTGCATGGTCGGCAGGTGCTCGTCGCGGTCGCCCTGGTGGTTTTTACCGAACTGGCCGGTGGCGTAACCTTGCGACTTGAGCACGGTGGCCATGGTGACGTCGGTTTTCTGCCAACCTTGCTCGGCGGCCGGCATGCCGACCTTGGTCATGCCGGTGCGGACGGGGACCGATCCATTGATGAATGCAGCACGGCCTGCGGTGCAGGACTGCTGGCCATAGTAATCGGTGAACCCGACGCCTTCGGCGGCGATGCGGTCGATGTTCGGTGTCTTGTATCCCATCATGCCGCGGTTGTTGTGGCTGATGTTCCAGTAGCCGATATCATCGCCCCAAATGACGAGGATGTTGGGTTTCTGGTTGGCGGATGCGAATGGAATGACCGCCGCCATGGCACAGACGGCGGTGAGGAGGGAGCGATGTGTTTTCATGATCATGATGAGGAGTGGCGGTTGAAAAAATTTGAATGTACGCGATGACTTGACGGTTGGGTATTGCACGTTGGTTTAACGCCGGATGGATACCTGCGTTGGGTTCCGTGCTTCGACGGAGCGAATGATCGCATCGAGCAGGTCTTGCTGGTCGATTGGCTTGAGGAAGCATTCCGCGGCACCGAGTTCCCGGGCATGATCCGCGCAGCCGGGGATATCGTGGCCGGTGATGACAATCGCGACCGGAGGCGAATGGATGTCGCGGAGGGATTTCAAGACATCGAACCCGTTCATACCCGGCATGTGGAGGTCGAGCAGCAGCGCGTCATACCGAATGCTCCGACAGGAATTCAGAAACGAGGAGGCGTCGGAAAAATCACTGACTTCGTAGCCATAACTCCGGATCAGGCGCCCGAGCGCTTTTCGGATCTGGGGTTCGTCGTCGAGGACGGCGACGTGCATGGATGGCATCGACATCAATCCACAAACTAGCCGGAGATGGCGGATTGCGGAATTGCACGTTGGTTCAACGCGGCTTCACGTCATGCTTTGATGGCGAGGAGGTTCGCGAGGTGGACCAGTTCCGGCAGCGAGCGCACGCCCATTTTCTGGAGCACGCGCATGCGGTGGACCTTGATCGTTTGCTCGGAAGTGCCGAGGTCGCCAGCGATCTGCTTGTTGAGCTTGCCGGTGATCAGATGAGTGAGCACTTCCTTTTCCCGCGGTGTGAGGCTGTTGTATCCCTCGCGCGCAGCCGCCGAGCGGAGGCGATGCTCCTGATTCCGACTGGCGGTTTCGAGCGCGGCTTCGATGGCGGGAAACAGCTCATCCTCCGCAACCGGCTTGGTGAGGAAATTGACGGCACCATGCTGCATCGCCCGCACGGTCATCGGGATATCGCCTTTTCCAGTTAGGAAAACCACGGGGAGGCCGGGATCCATCTCGGCGAGGGCCTTTTGGAATTCGAGCCCGCTCATGCCGGGCATATCCATATCGACCACTAGGCAATCGGGAGATTCCGCTTGGTTTTCTTCGAAGAAATCGGCCGGCGACGACCATGCGCGGACGTCGTATCCGGCGGACCGGAGCAGGCGTTGCAGAGCACGGAGAAACGCGGGGTCGTCATCGACAAGACCGATGTGCTTGCGTGGGTTCATGACGGATCGATGGCTGGAAGAGAGAGGCGGAACACGGCGCCATGGGGTTGTGCGTTTTCGGCGATCAAGCTGCCTTTGTGCGCCTCGATGATGGACCGGCAAATCGGCAGCCCCATGCCGAGGCCATGTTTTTTTGTGGTGTGGAATGGTTCGAAGAGCTTTTCCGGATCGACAAGGAAACCATGGCCGGCATCACGGACGTCGAGCCGCACCTGTCCATCCGCCGTGGTTGTCTGGATGGTGAGGACGCGCCGCGCCGGTGGCAGCCCGTCCATCGCATCGCGGGCGTTGGTGATGAGGTTGAGGAAGACCTGCTGCAGTTGCACGCGATCCGCCATGACGCGCGCCGGCGGATTCGCCCTGAGGCGGTCGACGGCGACGCCTTGAGGCGCCAGTTCGGCCCGCATCAATTCCAAGACCTCGTCGAGGCATTCATCGAAATCGAGGGCTTGGAAATCCACCTCTCCGCGTTCGAGCAGGGCACGCAGGCGTTTGATCACATTGCCGGCGCGACGGTCTTCGCTGACGATATCCGCGAGGATTTCGTGGATTTCCTCGAGTTCCGGTTTGTCCTTCGGGAGCATGCGTTGTGCGGCCTGTGCGTTGCTGAGGATCGAGCCGAGCGGCTGGTTCAGCTCATGGGCAAGCGCGCATGAGAGTTCGCCGAGCGTGACGACGCGCGAGAGGTGTGCCAGTTCGTTGCGCTGGCGGTCGAGTTGTTCTTCGGTCTCCCTGCGGCGAGTGATGTCCATTGAGATGCCGCGGGTGCGCCCGGCGACGGCCTGCCCACGTGAGTTGATCCAGCGGACCGTGCCGTCGTGACAGAGCACCCGGTGTTCGATTTCAAATTTACCGCCGACATCGGCGGCCTGATCGATGGCCTGTTTGACCGAGGCGCGATCATCCGGGTGGATGCGCTGATAGACATCCTCCAATCGCACCAATGCGTGATCGGAAAGGCCCAGCAGTTTTCTCCAGCGCTGTGAGCATTCGATGCCCGCCTTGTTTTCCGGGTCGAGATTCCAGAGTCCGATGTTGGCAGCCTCGGTGGTGAGGCGGAGGCTTGCATCGCTTTCCACGACCCGTCGCCGGGTCGCGATCAACCGGGTAATAAGCAGGCTCTGCACCACGACAACCAGTATCGCGGCAATCGCGAGGTTGCGGTGGGTTTCCCATAGTGAGGGAGGGCGGTAAAGCACCCTGGCATCCGCTGGCAGCTGGGCCTCCGGAATACCCCACTTTTTGAGTTCGCGCCAGTCATAGACCGGCGCACCGACGGTAGCCACGGGAACGGCGACATCCGAAGGAAGCTCACCGGCCAGCAGCCGGCTGCCGGCACGCGCGGCTCCCCGGCCGAGCTCAGTCATGTCGATTTGCGGGCCACCAACGATGCCGAGGCCCATCTGGGCGGAGGAGTAACCAAAGACGGGTGCGTTGGCGACCTGGTGGATGCGCTCGAGACAGTCCTCGTTGAGATAAGGCATGCCATTCACATCCCGGCTGATCATCACGTAGAAAATCGCCGAGTCCGGTGGGAGGTCGGCAACGCGGGCTAATAGCTCATCCATGGGAAGCTGGCTCAACCAATGAAGTTGGGTATCCGGCAAGAGCTCGGGCCAGGATCGGCGGATTTCGTTTTCCCAGAATTGCTCCAAGGGTGCGGTTCCCAAGGCGATATACATGTGTCGTGTCCTCGGCAGGAGTCGCGTCACGTGCTTAGGAAAAATCTGAAGGTCCATGATGACGTTGGCGCCTACCGCCAATTCATCCTCTTCGAGATCCGGCAAGCGGCGATTGTCGGCCCCGACCACCAGAATCGGTGTATTTGGGGCAATCGCATCCCGGTTTCGCGTCCAATAGTAATACGCTGGAGCGCCGACGGCAGCCACCAGATCCGGAGGCGCTCCTTGGTGGATCGCGGCAAGAAAAGACGTGAGCGGGCCTTCGTTATCGGCGCCATCGAGCCGGGCCATGTCGAGCGAGGCGTCGATGAATTCGACCGGCCGGGAGCTGATGCGGACGAGCTCGGTGCGGAATTCGCGGGTGGCCGGTTCGAATGGTGGAAAATCCCGACCGGTCGAATGCAAAATGAGCACGCGATACGGCGCGGTGGCTTCGGCACGACATGGGGCGCTCGGCATGAGTGCGAGCACGCCAATGGCCAGAAGGATTTTTATTCGGATGCGCAAGGCTTGTGGATATTAGAACATGGATAGGGAGTCGCAAGCCGACAAAACCGCCCGCATATTCGAAGCCGTGGGGTATTTCCCAGCAGGGAGTGTCTCATTCGGCGATCGGTTCGAGCGACACAGGAATAACGCAACGGAAGCCGATGTGATTGCTTGCGGACAGGACCTCCCCCTTGCCGCGCGTGCCCAGGATGTAGCGCGAGCAATAACTGCTGTTGCAGAGAAACGAGCCGCCGCGCATGGCTTTCTTGGGCACCCCAGGTTCGGAAGGATCATAGGGCGTCCTTGGTCCCTGTGGGTTGCGGGTGATATCCGAGGTCAGCTTGTTTCTGGCATGGGTATCGACGCGATACCAATCGCCACACCATTCCCAGACGTTGCCGACCATATCGAAAAGCCCGAATGCATTCGGCGGAAATTGCGCGACCGGAGCGATTCCCATAAATCCGTCCTCACCGGTATCGCCGCCCTTGACCGGAAAGGTGCCTTGGAATGTGTTGGCCATGGATTTGCCATCGGGGGTAAACATGTCGCCCCATGGATACGCCAGACCGGCTTGTCCGCCGCGGGCTGCGAATTCCCACTCCGCCTCGGTTGGCAGGCGTTTTCCCGCCCATTTCGCGTAGGCGAGCGCATCGGGGTGGGCGATGTGGACGACCGGGTGGCTACCCCTGCCGGAAAGATCGCTGCCCGGGCCCTCCGGGTGTCGCCAATTCGCGCCATGCACGTAACGCCACCATTGGTAATGGTTGTCGAGATCGACGGCTTCCGGGGTTGGAGAAAACACGATCGATCCGGCAACGAGATTTTCGGGCGGGGCATCGGGGAAATCCTCAGCGGTAGGGGCCTTCTCCGCGACTGTGACGTATCCGGTGGCTTCGACAAACTTGGAAAACTGATCGTTGGTGACCTCGGTGGCGTCCATCCAGAATGGATCGACATGCACGCGGTGCACCGGATTTGCATCGCGTGTGGTTCCCGGAAGATCGCAGGCACCTTCGTATTCGCCATCGACACCCATGGAAAACTCGCCACCGGGAATCCACACCATGCCGGGTGGCGCGGGCGATGGAGCGGAGGCGGTGTTGATCACAGTCGGTTGATGAATCTGGGCATGGCTTGCGCCGATCCAACCGAGGAGCAACACCACCCCGACCGGCCTGAACATCTGAAACGATTGGGAAATTCCTGAAAGCATGACTGGTGTGAAAAACATCGATGGGCCCATGTGAAACGCCAAATGACACCGCACCACACCAATTAACATGCCGCCAACCCCGAGCGCCATTGAACGAAAGTTCAATGGGATCCCAGTTGGCCGCGCGAAAGGTTGCCGGTGGCAGGGTGTTCTGACATCCTCGCATGCATGACCCTCATCCGCTTACTCGCGAACCTTGGATACGGATCCCGCCGCGAGGTGGAGAAAATGATCCGGACCGGGGTGGTGACGGATGCCGCAGGGAATGCCGTGAATGATAAATCCAGGATCGGGCGTGACGACCTGCGCGTTGCTGGCGAGCCACTCGATCCGCCGGCGCCGATGGTTTTGATGATGCACAAGCCTGTGGGGGTGACGTGCTCGCATGAAGACCCTGGGGCATTGGTGTTCGATTTGCTGCCCGCGAGATTCCTCCGCCGCAATCCGCCGATTTCCTCGGTCGGCCGGCTCGACAAGGAGACGACCGGGCTGCTTTTGCTCACCGACGACGGGCAACTCTTGCACCGCCTGATTTCCCCGAAGTCGCAGTGCCCGAAAACCTACATCGCCACGCTCGACCGGCCGCTGCGTGGCGACGAGGGGGCGATTTTCGCATCGGGTGAATTGATGCTAAACGGTGAGACGAAGCCATTGCTGCCTGCCGAAATGACGGTGATTGACGAGCACACCGCACGGCTCGTGATCCATGAAGGCCGCTACCATCAGGTGCGGCGGATGTTCGCGGCTTGTGGGAATCATGTGACGTCGCTTCACCGCACCCGCATCGGCTTGTTAGAACTGCCTGCGGATCTCGCGCCGGGTGAGTGGCGGGTGGCGACGGAGGAGGAGATCCGGCTGTGTCAAAATGGTTAGGCGCAGAGACAACATGATGGAGCGCCGCTAAAAGGATTTTTTATGGGCGACCGGTGATCGCCGCTACATCCAGCCGTCGAGGTGGGCTTCGGTGAGGATGGGGACGCCGAGGGATTCGGCTTTGTCGCGCTTGGAGCCGCCGCCTTCGCCGCAGAGGAGGAAGCTGGTTTTGGCAGAGATCGAACCGCTGACTTTTGCGCCGTGGGCTTCGAGCCAGGCTTTCATCTCATCGCGGGAGACACTGAGGGTGCCGGTGATGACGACGGTTTTTCCGGCGTAAGGTTTGTCGGAAGTGTCGACTTGGGCGGGGATGGGGAGAAAGTTATCGGACTGCGGGTGGATGCCGAGGGTAGTCATGCGTTCGAGCACGGATTTTCCGGCGTCAGAGGTGAAGAAGCGGAGGATCTCGGTGGCCACGGCGGGGCCGACGTCGCCGGTGATTTCGTGGGGGGCGAGTTTTTCGTTTTTCTTTTTCGCGTCGGCGCGGGTGTCGGCGGTGAGTTCGGCGAGGATGGGTGAAGTGGCGACCTCGGTGAGCGTGAGGTGGAGGCGTGCGAGTTCCTTGGCGGCAGCTTCTCCGAGTTGGCGGATGCCCATGCCGAAGAGCCAGCGGTGGAGGGGTTTGGTGCGGGCGGCTTGCAGGGCGTTGAGGATTTTTTCGGCGTTTTTCTCGCCGAAGCGGCGCGGGTTTTCTTCGGTGCCGAGGTTGAGGTTGGCGAGGGTTTCCTCTGTTAGTTCGAAGAGGTCGAGCGGGGATGTGCAGATGCCGTGGCGGACGAGGGCTTCGGCGACGGTCGAGCCCAGGCCATCGATATCGAGCGCCTTGCGGGCGGCGAAGTGGCTGATGCGGGTGACGGCCTGGTCCGGGCACTGGAAATTCGTGCAGCGCCAGGCGACGAAGCCTTCTTCTTGTGAGATTGGGCCGCCGCACGACGGGCATTTGCCACCGACGGCTTCAAAAATCGAGTAGGTGGCCGCACCGGGGACTGGGGTGATGACTTTGACGATGGCGGGGATGATTTCGCCGGCTTTTTCGACGAGCACGCGGGCACCGATGTGGATCGCCTTGCGGTCGATTTCGTCCTGATTGTGCAGGGTGGCGCGGGAGATGGTGGAGCCGGAGATAAGCACGGGGGTGAGCTCGGCCACGGGGGTGAGCACGCCGGTGCGTCCGACTTGAATGGTGATGCCGGTGAGGTCGGTTTCCTGCTGCTCGGGGAGGAACTTGTATGCGGCGGCCCAGCGCGGGGCGCGCGCGGTGGCGCCGAGTTGTTGGCGTTCGGTGAAGTCGAGCACCTTGATGACGGCGCCGTCGGTGTTGTAATCGAGGCTGTGGCGGAATGCGTCGATGTGGGCGACGGCTTGCAGGGTTTCCTCCAGATTGTTGGCGACGGTGATCGGCTGGTTGTGCGGAATGCCGAGGGATTCGAGCAGGTTGCGGAATTCCGATTCGCTGGCGAGCGGCGGGCCATCGTATGCACCGAGGCCGTGGGCGAGGAAGGCGAGCGGGCGTTTGGCGACGACCTTGGGATCGAGCTGCTTGAGCGTGCCGGCGGTGGCGTTGCGCGGGTTGGCGAAGGTGGGCAGGCCGGCTTCGTCGCGTTCTTCGTTCATCGCAGCGAATGCGGCGTTGGGCATGAAGATCTCGCCGCGGATTTCCAAATTGGAGATTGGGGATTGGAGATTGGAGATTGGGGATCCGGGGTTGAGTATCTGGAGGTCGATGGGGATGAGTTCGCCGTCATCGGTTTTGATGAGATTGCCGATGTGGGCGTCGGCAATCTCCGCCCCGGTTGTTTCGTTTTTCCAACGGTTGTATCCAACAGAATGGTAACCGTTGCTAAGAAACCATGATTCGATTTCCAAGAGCGTGGGTGGCACGCCTGGCACATACGGTTGGGATATCACAAAAGCCGGGCCACGTCGGGTTTCCAAGACACCATGCAGAACCATATCGTCACCAAACAACAAGTTGGCCGCCGTGAGATTGCGTAGATACTGTAGAGCAGTGCCTTGGGCACCGAAGTTGGGAGCGATCGTGATTTTGACGACCCGCTGCTTGGTTGGGATGTAAAAGACGTTGTGTTCGGACTGGCCGCCTAGCTGAGGGTAACGAGCTGCGATTCTTTCGAGTCTTCTCGAATCAATGATTCGTCCGTATTCTCTGGCCCACGATACCACGGATTCGGCTTCCTGTCGGATCCGTTGCGAAACATTTGTTCCATCACTTCCTCCGGCGTCATGGATGAGCTTGAGAGTGAGGCTATCCGCCGAGCTATGCGGAGACGTTCCGCTAGGGCTGCTGCTTCTTCGTGGCCGTTCATTGGGTGGAAGATATGGGGATATGAGGTCGAGGTCAACGTCGGGGTCCATTCCCGGAGCGAGACGCTCCGGCGACGGCCTGGAGCGAGACGCTCCATCCACGTTCAGTTCCAACGGCACGCTGCGGATGGTGCGGACGTTGTGGGTGATGTCGTCGCCGGTGGCGCCGTCACCACGGGTGGCGGCGTATTTAAGCCGGCCGTTTTCGTAGAAGAGGGAGACGGCGACGCCGTCGATCTTCGGCTCGATGGTGACGGCGATGTCGTCGCGGCCGAGGGATTTGCGCAGGCGCTGGTAGAAGGTAATGAGTTCGGCGGCGGGTTCCGGGGCGTCGCCCTTGAGTTGGAAGACGTCGTCGATGCTGAGCATCGGCACTGGGTGGGTGACCTGGGTGAAGCCGCCAATCGGCTTGCCGCCGACGCGCTGAGTGGGCGAGGAGGGGTCGGCGAATTCGGGGTGCTTTTTTTCGAGCTCTTCGAGTTCGCGGAAGAGGTTGTCGTATTCGGCGTCGGAGATTTCGGGTGTGGCGCGGTTGTAGTAGAGGTCGTCGTGGTGGCGGATCGTTTCCCGCAATTCGCGGATGCGGGACTCGGGGGCGGAGTTCCGGGCGGCGATGGAAAAGAGGTCGTCTTCGGCCATGGAGGTGGCGGGAGGCTAGCAGTGGGCGATGGGCTGGGCGAATGAGAATTTTCCTGGGGAGAGGATGCCCCAGCTACAGTCAGACTTTGCGGGTAATTGCGGCGGCATAGAAGCCGTCGAAGCCGGTGGCGGCGGGGGAGACGGGGGCTTCGTCGGCGAGCTCCCAGTTTCCGCTGTCGAGGAGTGGCTGGATGGCGGCGCGGTTTTCGGAGGGGAGGATCGAGCAGGTGGCGTAGACGAGGCGGCCGCCGGGTTTCACCATGGCGGGGTAGCTGGCGAGGATGTCGCGCTGAATGCCGCGCACGCGGTCGAGTTGGGCGGGTTTGAGTCGCCATTTGAGATCTGGCTGGCGGCGCAGGGTGCCGAGGCCGGAGCAGGGTGCGTCGATGAGCAGGCGGTCGGCGATATTCTCGAAATCGGCGGGTGTGGTTTCGAGGATGGGTTTGGGCACGATGCATGTGACGCGGGCGCGGCGGGCGCGGAATTTCAGCTCGTGCAATTTCTTTTCATCGACGTCCATGGCGTAGAGGCGTCCGTCGTTTTGCATCAATGCGGCGAGGTGCAGGGCTTTGCCACCAGCACCGGCGCAGGCGTCGATTACGCGCTGGCCGGGACGCAGGTCGAGGAGCGGGGCGATCATTTGCGAGCCGGCGTCCTGGATTTCGATGCGTCCGTCGTTGCGGAGCGGTTTGGGGAGCATTTTGCCGGGCGGCAGGACGAGGGCCTCGGGCAGCCCGTCCACGATGGCGGTTTCGACGTGATTTTCGTGAAGCCATGCAATGACTTCTTCGCGGGTGGCGAGCAGGGTGTTGACGCGGAGGAAAACGGGCGCGCGTTGGTTGAGGGCGTGGATTTCGTTTTCCCATGCATCGCCGAGTTCGGATTCACCGACTTGATCGAGCCAGTCGGGGATGGATTCGCGGATGGCGCGAGGTTGGGTGGCGAGCGCGGTCTCGCGGTCGCGCATTTCGGCCGGGGATGCGCCGGCGTGTTTCCACCAATCGGGCAGG
Organism: Luteolibacter sp.; assembly: GCA_047921195.1. Classification (GTDB taxonomy): domain Bacteria; phylum Verrucomicrobiota; class Verrucomicrobiia; order Verrucomicrobiales; family Akkermansiaceae; genus Luteolibacter. Next base: position 20,402 of record JBLRWN010000004.1, read on the forward strand.
TCGAGTTCCATGCGCATCCATTGTGCCGCGCAGAGGGCGTTAACTTCGGGCGAGACGGCGATGAACTCGAGCGCGCGGCGCCAGCGTGTGACCTCGAAGACGGTCTCTGCGATGAACGCGCGGTCGCGCTTGCCCCAGCGTGGGTTGTTGGAAAATGCGTCGGCGAGGGTGTGGTCGAGCACCTTGGCGTTGCGAAAGACCTCGCGAAGAATGTCGGCGGCGGCTTCGGCGAGGATGCGGTGGATTTTCACGACCGGCAGGGTTGCTCGGTGAGCGCGTTTTGGCAACGCACGATTGACTCACTTCCCTTGGGCTGCTTTTTCCCGGGAGGCTTTTTCATCACGCACGCGGCGGGCTTCGTCGCGTTTTTTATCCGCGATACGGCCTTGCTCGAGCATGGGGGCCCAGGCGGTCTTGGCTTTTTCGATTTGGTCCGTATTCAGTCCAAATGCCCGCAGCACGCCGATGGCCATGAGATTGTCGCCCTGGGTATTCATGTGCACGCCGTCGTAGGTGAAGACGTTGGTGCCGGGTTGGTTGGCAGCCTTGATTGCCTCGTGAAATATCGCGTTGAGATCAGCCAGTGGCAACTTCCGCTCTGCAGCAAGATCGCGCAAGAATGTGTTGTACGGGGCGAGCTTCTTGTTGAGGTCGCTCTCCAAGTCCTCGCGGATCACGGTGGCGGTGAGGATCACCGGACGCACCCCCGCTGCGGTGGCGCGTTCGATGATTTCGGTGATGTTCTTTTTGTAGGTTCCGCGCTCGGTCACTTTGTCGTTGAAGCCGCCTTGGGCGAGCATCTCCTCATCAAGCGGCACGCCTCTGGCACCGTGCCATGCGTCGTTCACGCCACAACTGAGGGTCATCCACTGCGGTTCTTTGGAGAGGACGTCTTTTTCGAGGCGGGCGAGCATTTGGTCGGACTTGTGTCCGCTGATGCCGGCCGGCACGGCCACGGCTTCGACGCCATTCGCCTTGAGGCCTTCCATGACGAGGCGCACGTAACCCGCGGACTGCCCCCAACCGGCCTGGGTGATCGAATCGCCGAGGAACGCGATTTTTTCGCCAGATTTTACGACAATTTCCGCGGTGGCCCAGTGGGAGCTGAGAACGACGGCGGCAACAAGGGTGGAGACGAGGGTTTTCATGATGTGGACTGGCGGCAACCGCGGCAGATGGGTCATCTACGGTTCAATGTGGAGAATGATTTCATCATTTGTGATTCATACTGGCCGGATCACCGAGATGGCGGGAGCCACGGAAAAAAGCTCCGCCGCCACCGTGCGCACTTCGCCCGGCGTGATGGATCGATAGATTTCCGGCAACACCGACCGCGCATCGGCAGGGTGGCCGAACATCAGGTCAAGCGTCGCATGGCTGACGATGCTGGCAGGCGATTGCTGTTGCAGAGCGAGGCCGGCGAGCACGGTCGCGCGCACACGTTCGAAGACGTCGCCGGGAATGCCCTCGGCGGCGATCTTCGCCATTTCCTTGAGCATCTCTTCGCGCGCGAGGTCCACCTGGTCGGGTGCCGTGGCGAGGTAGCACGTGAACATCCCGGCATCGAATCCGTGGAATTGTGTGGCTCCGATTTGATACGCCAGTCCCAGCTCCTCGCGGATGCGGGTGAAAAGTGGACCCGCCATGTCGGCGGCGTGTTCCTGGATCATCGCCAGTGCGTGGCGTCGCGGGTCGCTTGCGCCCACGCCTGGGAAACCGATGGCGAGTGCGGCCTGTTTTTTCGGCAGGTGGCCGGTAATTTCCATGCCCGGCGACCACGCCGAAACGGCGGGCTGCCACGGCACTCCGGCAGGGAGTTTCCCGAAGCAGCTTTCTAATAAATCCGCCACGGATTCGGGATCGAAATCACCAGCCAGCGCGAGGGTGAGATTCGCTCCGCAGATGTGCTTGGCGTGATGTTGCAGGAGCGAGTCGCGGTTCAGCCCGCGCACGACATCTGCGGTGCCCATGCCATCGAGGCCGTATCCGACGCCGCCGAAGACCGCGTTGCGCAAGCTGCGGAACGCGGCATGCAAGGGCTCAAGCTCCGCCTCGGCGATCGAGGCGAGCTGGGTTTTACTCTCCCGCTCCAACGCCTGCGTGTCGAATGCCGGCTCGCAAAGCGATTCGGAGAATAGATCCAACACCGAGAGCAAATCCTCGCTCAGGCACACCGCCTTCGCAGTGAAGGCGTTGTTTCCCGAGGCCGCACCCATCGAGGCTCCGAGGGATTCCAGAGCGAGGGCAATTTCCTCCCCGTTGCGGTGGCGCGTGCCTTTCGGCAGCACCGCCGCCATCAAGTGTCCCACGCCATTGTTGGAAACCTCTTCGGCGGGAAGCCCGGCGCGTGCGGCAACGTGCAGGTGAACCATCGGCGCACGTGCATCCGGGATCAACGCGCAAGAGATGCCGTTCGAAAGTTTCAGGGTCGTTACGTCGCGTTTTTTCGATGCCACCTTGCCGGCCCGAACTGGTGCCGGAGTGTCTTCGGGGTCGACGATGGTGGTCACGCGCCCGCGTTCCGTGAGGGTTGCGGCGAGGCGTTTCACGTCGTCCAACGTCACCGCCTCCATCGCGGCGATAAACCGCCGGGTGTGATCGAGATCGCGCGCTTCGTGCCAATTTGATGCGAGGTCCGCCGCCCTTCCGGATGCGGTGGTGAGGATCTTGAACTGGCTCACCGCGAGCTGCCGCCGCGCGCGATCAAGCGCTTCCTGCGTGGCATCCTCCGCGAGTGCCGACAATTCGCGCGGAATCGCCGCGAGGAGTGCGTCTCGGTTTTCCACCTCGGCCTCTGCCGAAATCGCAAACAATCCCTCGCGCCCCGGTTGACTCCAATGAAATGCCGACACCTCGACCGCCAGGCCGGCCCGCTCGCGCAGCGCCTGATAGAGCCGTGCCGAGCGCCCGCGCCCGAGCATTGCCGCGAGGAGCTCCCATGCCGGCGTATCCGGATCGTGGGCGGCGGGGGATTTCCAGGACATCGCGATCCGGCTGGTCGGCACCGCGAATGTCTCGCGAGCCATGCGTGGTGCGGGGCACGGATCATCCAAGGGCACGAATGGCTCGCGCCCGCAGCCCGGTTTGCAATCCGATGTCAGCTCGAGCGCCAACGCCCGCGCTTTTTCGACATCGATGTCGCCCGAAATCACGAGGTAACAGCGGTCCGTGGTGTAGCGCGCGCGATGATAATTTTTCAATTCGTCGTGCGAAATGGCATCAAACAAATGCCTGTGCCCGATGACCGGGTGCTTGCGCGGGTCGTTGACGAATGCGGTGGCCAGCAGCAGCCGCGTCGACGCGTTGTCCGGGTCGTCGAGGCTCATATCGATCTCGCGGCGGATCACATCCTTTTCCTTTTCGAATTCCGCCTCCGGCAGCGTTGGGAAAAACACCATCCCAGTGAGCGCCTTGAGGAACGTCTCTAGCGAATCCGACGGCCCGTCGATATAATACACCGTGCGCTCGAATGTGGTGTAGGCATTCCAATGCCCGCCGGCCGCCTGCACCGATGCGGCCAGCGTTTCCCCATCCATGTCGCGCGTGCCCTTGAAGACCATGTGCTCGAGAAAATGCGAGATTCCGCTACCGAGCAGCCGGTCCTCATGAATGCTCCCGGTGCCTACCCACAGTTGCGCGCTCACCACCGGCGCGGCATCGTCGGCTTCGAGGATCAAGGTCAACCCGTTCGGCAGGGTCTCAACAGTGGCGGTGGTGGCGGGGTAAATCATGATTTTCAGACTTGGATGAGCGGCGTCATGCCCTATCATGCCTGCCGATGCAACGGTGGATGATAATCGCGGGAATGATAGTCATGCTTGGCTGCGTCGGACTGATGGGCGGATACACCTGGCTGAAAAACGAACGAGCCAACCGGCCGGACCGGATCTGGGTGCCCATCCCGCTCAACACCGAGCTGAGTCACGAGAAACATCTCGAATTCGCAGACAAGCTGCGTGACCGCCTGGCAAGCGATGAAATTCTCGGAAACATCAGCCATGAACTGAAACTCCTGTCGCGAGGGAATTTCGCAACCGAGGAGGCCGCCGTCACCGACCTGCGGATGCGGCTCATATGTGAAGTCGGCGAGTACAACTACGCGCCATCGCTCAACGTCGGATTCCGTGGCAAGCGCCGCGAAAACGCATTGCTGCGCGAATTGACCGAGCGGCTGATGCAGGATTTCCAAGCGATCGTCAACAGGCCCCATTCGCTGTCCGACACCCCGTGAACGCCCGCGTCCTCATTGACGGCCCTTCCGAGCTGGTTTTCGACTACGCCATCCCCAATGGCACATCGATCAAACCCGGCTGCCGCGTGCGGGTGCCTCTGCGAAACAAGTCGGCCACCGGCACGGTTCTTTCCCTCATCGAAGCCGACCCGCTGGCCGGATTCGCGGTGCGCGAGATCGCGGCATTGATTGATCCCGAACCACTCATCACTCCGGTGCTCCTGCGCATCGGCGAATGGATCGCCCGCTACTACGGGACCGGCATCGAGAGCGTGGTGCGCTCACTGCTTCCCGAATCGGTCCGCACCGAAGACCATTCCGCAAAAACCCGCCGCACCGCCACCCTGCTCGCACCGCCCACCGAGGAAACCCTCGCTCGTTTGGAAAAACGCGCGCCGCGCCAGCACATCATCGTCACCCGCCTCGCCGACGCACCGGAATTCTCACTCCCGGTCGCCGACCTCGGCGAGGCCACTGCGGCTCCACTCAAGGCACTCGAAAAAGCCGGCCTCATCCGCCTCGGCGACGAGGAAATTCGCCGCGACCCCGACGCCGACAACCCCGAGGAAATCCTCGAATCCACTCCCCTCCCGCTCACCCCCGCGCAGCAAGCCGCCTTCGACGCCATCGCCGAAGACATCAACAATCAAAAATTAACAACCGCCGATCATCAATCTCCCCCTCACCCCCCAAAACCCACCCTCCTGTTAGGCGTCACCGGCTCCGGAAAAACCGAGGTCTATCTCCAGGCCGCCCGCCACGCGCTCGACCTCGGAAAATCCGTGCTCGTCCTCGTTCCCGAGATATCGCTCACCCCACAGACCGTCCGCCGTTTCAAAGCCCGCTTCGCCGCGATGCAGGACGAAGTCGCCGTGCTCCACTCGCATCTCTCGCAGGGCGAGCGTTTCGACGAATGGCACCGCATTCGCAACGGCAAGGCCCGCATCGTGATTGGCGCGCGCTCCGCCGTGTTCGCCCCGCTGCCCGACCTCGGCCTCATCATCGTCGATGAAGAACACGAAAACAGCTACAAGCAGGAAACCACCCCGCGCTACCACGGCCGCGACGTCGCCGTGCTCCGCGCCGCCTTCGAGCCTTGCGCCATCGTTCTCGGGTCCGCCACGCCATCGCTCGAATCGTTTCACAACACCCAGACTGGCAAATACAAACTCCTGCGCCTCGACGAACGCGCCGACGGCTCGACGCTGCCGCTCGTCCGCGTCGTCGACATGCGCCTCGAAGCCGCCAAACGCAAGGGCGGCCCCGCCGTGCTCTCGGATAAACTTCGCACCGCCCTTGAAAAACGCCTCGAAACCGGCGAGCAGAGCATCCTCTTCCTCAACCGCCGCGGCTTTGCCCGCTCGCTTCAGTGCAACCAATGCGGCCACGTCTGCCAGTGCCCGCACTGCGCCGTGGCCCTCACCTACCACCGCACCGACGAGCGCCTCGTCTGCCACGTCTGCGGATACCAATCGATCGTCCCGCGCAAATGCCCCGAGTGCAAGGACCCGGGGATCCTCCTGCAAGGATACGGCACCCAGAAAGTCGAGGAAATCATCGCCAAAGTCCTGCCCACCGCCCGCATCGCCCGCATCGACGCCGACGCCATGCGCCGCAAGAACGCTCTGCGCGACGTGCTCCAGGCATTCCGATCTAACAAAATCGACATCCTCATCGGCACCCAGATGATCGCCAAAGGGCTGCATTTCCCCAACGTCACCCTCGTTGGCATCCTCAACGCCGACCTCGGCCTGCACGTCCCCGATTTCCGCGCCGGCGAGCGCACGTTCCAGCTCCTCACCCAGGTCGCCGGCCGCGCCGGGCGCGGAGAACTCGCCGGCGAAGTCATCGTACAGACGTTCACCCCGCACTCCCCCTCCATCCAATTCGCTCGAAAGCACGATTTCGACAATTACGCCGAGCAGGAAATGGAATTCCGCCGTCAGTTCTCATTCCCGCCCTACGCCCACTGCGCCGTTCTCACCTCACGCTCCGCCCACGAACGCCGGGCAGAGTTCACCTTGCAGACGCTTCACCGCCGCCTCAGCGAAGAAACCCCCGACGGCATCACCGTCGGCGAGGTCCTCCCCTCCCCCCTCGTCCGCTCCCACGGTCAGTTCCGTTTCCAGATCACCCTGCGGTCGCACACCGCCCGCACACTGACCCGCCACGTCCAGAACATCCTCGCCAAAACCCCGCTCCCCGAAGACGTCACCGTCGTCTTCGACATGGACGCGCTGAATTTTTCGTAAAAACCGGAGCGCGGACATCAGTCCGCCAGTCCGCCAATGGGAATATCAACCCGCTCTGAAAAGCCAGATTCCGGGTAACGTATCGCCTCCTCCCAAAATGCCTCGATGTTCGTAGCAAGTCTACCTTCTGCCTTGGTGAAAACCCGGATCCCATAACCCAACGCGCCTCTAACTTCCTCAATCTCCCCGCTTACAATCCGCTGGTCGATCACCACACAGGCGGCTGCCATCATTCGCGATGCTCTTCTTTGCCCCATGGTGTGGCAAGTGTGCACGCCAGCCATACCGATCAACAATGATGCAGCAACCAGCGCCTCGCCCCATCCCTTTGCCGACTTTCTCACCATCCTCACACCCCAAATCGCGAAAACAATCGCCACCACCGAAAAAATCGAAAGTTCGAACATGACAGCTCTTTGCAATTCCGCGGGCTCACTGTCAACTTCTCCGATCTCATGTGTAGCGTGGCATACTGAGGCGGCAAACCCACGCCCTCATCGAACGATCACCCCGCCGTTGTCGCGACGTACAGATTATTGATGCGGCCGCATCAATAATCTGTACGCGAACCATCCGGGTGCGCGCCATGCGCTTGCCATTCTTGCTTGGGTTCCGGGGCGGACGAAAGCTCCGCGCTCCATGCCTCGCCCACTTCAAACCTCACCTTGCGGGTAGAGATGGTGGTATTTGATGGCCTCCACTGCCACTGCCGCGGCGGTGCCGAAGATGGTATTGACCGATGCGGTCCGCGGCACCTGGGCGGCCGGGCGGGCGAGGCCCATGATGATGTGGCCAAAGACATTCGCCCCGGCGACGTGTTGCAGCAGCTTCATGCTGATGTGGGCGGCGTCGAGATTTGGAAAAACCAGGACGTCCGCAGATTGCCGCGTCCCTACCTCGGCGAGCTTGCTTTCGGCCGCGGCCGGGTCGAGCGCCACATCCGCCTGCACCTCGCCATCGATCTGCAGATCGACAAACTCACGGACCACTAGATCGCGCGCCAGCGCCGCTGCGGCGGCCATTTTTCGGGCGGAATCCGAGCTGAATGAACCCTTCGTCGAATGGCTCAACATGGCAACCCGTGCGGGCCTGCCGAGCATGTGCGTCGCAAGCTTGCCGGTCTCGACCGCGATGGTCGCGAGTTGTTGAACGTCCGGCTCCGGGGTGAGCGCGGTGTCGGTGAGGAATAACAACCCGTCGCCTCCCATGTTTTGCAAGTGCGGCCCAGTGAGCACCATCACCCCGAAAAGTTTCGGCACATGGGGAAGCGGTTTGATGGTATTGATGAGCGCGCGGTAAAACGCGGCGGGCACCGCCTGATTACCGCCCACCACGGCGTCCGCCTGGCCATACTGCACCATCAGCGCGCCGAAATAATGCGGCCGGGCGACGAGCTCCTCCGCCTCGCCGATCTGCATCGTGCGGTAGCGGGCCATGTTTTCCACGCGCTTGCAGAAGAGCCCGAAGTCGCCAGCAGTGGGTGGATCGATCACGTGGATGAATTTCATCGAAATCCCCGCCTCCTTCGCCATCGCCCGGATTTTCTCACGATTGCCCAGCAGGATCGGCGCGACGACCTCCTCCTCCACCAACCGTGCCGCAGCTTCGATCACGCGCAGGTCCTCACCTTCGGTAAACACGACGCGCTTCGGGTGATTGCGCAGCTGATCGAGCAGGTATTGCGTGACGGATAGATTGGCGGGCGTCTTGTCGGAATTTTCGGGCATGCGGGACTCGGTGCTTGAACCTTTTCTCAAACTTAGGATGGATGGTGCTCGTTCATCAATCGGATTTCCCGGAATTTTACGTCATGCTCGCGGACTATCACACCCACACGCCGCTGTGTCATCATGCCTCGGGCACACCGGAGGCATTCGTGGATGCCGCATTGGCCGCGGGCCTCGGTGAGTTCGGCATTTCCGATCATGCGCCGCAGACACCGGAGCCGTATGACGACTGGCGGATGGCGGTGGCCGACTTGCCGGAGTATTTCGATTGGATCGCGCGCGCGCGCGCCCACGCCGCGGGAAGGATCCCGGTGCGCGCAGGCATCGAGTGCGACTGGCTGCCGGGAAATCACGCATGGATCGAGGAACTCGCTGGAAAATACAACTGGGACTACCTCATCGGCTCGATCCACTACCTCGACGGCTGGGATTTCGATAACCCGAAATGGCTCAATCACTGGGCCGAAGTGGACATCGAGAACCTGTGGGCGAATTATTGGCAGGCGTATGCGGAAATGGCAGGCACCGGACTTTTCGATATCCTTGGCCATCCTGATCTGGTGAAAAAATTCGGGTTCCTGCCGTTTGAGGATCCCGCGCGCTACTACGAGCCTGCGGTCGAAGCGATCGCGGCATCCGGAGCGGCCATCGAGATCAACACCGCGGGCTGGCACAAGCCATGCGAAGAGGCTTATCCGGCCCCCGAATTTCTCAAACTCGCGGCCAAGGCCGGAATTCCGCTGGTGATTTCCTCCGATGCGCACGCACCGCATGATGTCGCCCGCGATTTCGCGCGTGCCATCGCCCTCGCGAAGGAATCCGGGTTCACCCGGACCGTGCTTTTCGACGGGCGTAAGCGGACCAGCGTGCCGCTGCCGACGTCCTGACCCGACAAGAACGGTCTTGCCATCATTTGGGGATTTTTTCAAGAGTACCGCCGTCATTGATCCAATGATCCTCATTCCCATTTCCGGCATGCACTCCATCCACCCGCTTCCGATCCTCCGACGGTTCATCGCCGCAGCCATCATCGCATTGTTCGCCGCCTCCTGCGCCAGCGATCCGAATGCCGTGAAATACGACGCCGACGGCAACGTCATCAACCCGTACCCGCCGGGCAGCTACGAACACTTCAAATTCGACCCATCCTACCCGAAAACCCACAACGTTTGGACCAACATCCAGCTGTTGGATAAAACCAACGCCAATAATTCCCACCTCGTGATCAACCTCGCCAAGCAACGAGGCTTCCTGATGAAGGGCGACAAGGTGGTCATCGACTACCCGATCACCTCCGGAAAAAGCAGCCACCCGACGCCGCGCGGCGAATTCCGCGTGATGGAGAAAATCGTCGACAAGAGCTCGAACAAATACGGCACCATTTATGATGCCGAGGGTAAAACCGTGAAATACCCCGCCGACATCACGAAACATGAGGTGCCGGAAGGCGGAAAATTCGTCGGCTCGCCGATGCGCTATTGGATGCGCCTCACCAGCGATGGCGTCGGCCTGCACGTCGGGCCGATGCGCCGCATCCCGGTCTCGCACGGCTGCATTCGAGGCCCGAGCGCCACCCACCCGATCGTCTACGCGAAGACAAAAATCGGCACCCGCGTGATCATCCAGTAAGCCCGCAGCGGTGGAGATCCGCCGATGATGCGGTCGCCGGGCCGGGCGTTACCAACTCGATCACATGAAATCGCGCGCCGAGATGCGCCGGGTGCGTGAGCGTCTGGAACTGGCGGATCGCGGCGGCATCCGGGTTTGCTTCGATTTCCACCATCCACTCGCGCGCCTCCCGCGTGAGCCATGCCTCTTGGTTGTGGAATCCCGCCAGCACAAAGCCCGCATCCGCCGCACTCTCCGCCACCGCGGTGAAATCGACGTGTGCCGTGATGTCGGCGCCACCCGGATTGGCGAGCGGATCCTCGCCGGCAACGTGCCGCGAAAACGTGCGCAACGTGCCACACGTGCGTGCCGGATCGTAATACTCCGGGCGGGCGAACCCATAGTCGATCCAGAGCACCATCCCATGCGTCAACGCGTTGGCAATTTCCGCATGCAACTCGCCGAAATTCGTCCTCACCTCGGTGCGGTATCCCTCGGCGAGGTGCGCCGGATCGATGCGGCCCGCCGCATCCGCCAACGCACCGGTCACCGGGCCGAGATCGCACCAGGCAAGCGATCCGGGGTTTTCTCGATCCGGGGCAACGCCCGATTCGCGCCACGCACCGTCACGCCACGTCACCACATGGAATGGCAACGCATCGAGCAATTCATTGCCAAACACCACACCCGGCATCGGTTCGGCAGAAAGATCGGACGCCGCGCGCACCCACCGCACCGCATGCGAGGTGCCGGCTAACTTCTCCTGTTGGCTCCGCCGCAACCCATCGAGCGGCTCGGCGATCACATACTCCAAGGCACCATGCGCCTCGGGAGCGATGCGCGCCAAAGTCGACAATACATCCGCCGCGAGCGAGCCATCGTGGGCACCAATTTCCAAAATCCGCCACCGCCCGCCGCCACCGGATTCCCGCCACCATCGCGCAAACCGCCGTGCCAGCAAATGCCCGAACAACGGCCCGACACTCACACTGGTGAAAAAATCCCCACCACGCCCCACCTGCCCCGCACCCTGCGCGTAATACCCCAGTTCCGGATCATACAGCGCCCGCGCCATGAAATCCGGAAACGCCACACCGCACGCCGGAATCGCGACACTCAAGGAATGGGTTGCGGCAGGGCGCATCGGTGGGCTAGCTTGCCCGTGCGACGCCCCATCCACGGGTGCGTTGGAATCCGTATCCGGCATGGCCAAGTCATCACACCAACCACGCGGCAAGTCGCGCAAAAAGCGGCTGTTTTTTTTGCGTAAGGGTTTCTGGCTCACCCTGATCGTCCTTGGTGCCGTTTGCGGTGCCGTCGCATGGATTTACGCCGATAACTACCTCAAGCCCTACCGCGAGCGCGCCGAGATTTACGACATGGAGCGCATCAACGACCTCGAAATCCCGAGCATCATCGCCGATCGCAACGGCGAGGAAATCGGCCGCTTCTTCGTGCAAAACCGCGCCGTCATTTCCATCGACGAGGTCCCCCAGGTCTTCATCAACGCCCTGATGTCCGGCGAGGACCAGAGGTTCATGCAGCACAAAGGCGTCGATTACTACGGTATCGGGCGAGCCGCATGGTACAACTACAAAGGCAGCCGCCAGGGAGCCAGCACCATCACCCAGCAACTCGCACGCAACGCATACAACCTGAAAACCGAGGCCGACAAACGCGGCGAATCGGAAATCGACCGCAAGCTCGTCGAGATCTTCCTCGCCCTTCGCATCGAGCGCCACTACGGCAAACGCGAAATCCTCGAATTCTACCTCAACCGGATTTATTTCGGCAGCGGCTTCTACGGCATCCGCTCGGCTTCGCTCGGATACTACGGCAAGGAACCGATGGATCTCACCGTCGAGGAAAGCGCCTCACTCGTCACCCTGATCAAGAACCCGACCGGCCGCTCGCCGCTCAACAACCCAGAGGCCAACCTCCACGGCCGCAACTACGTGCTCGGCCGGATGCACGCCGACGGCCACATCCGCCGCCGCGAACGCGATGAGGCCCAGCTCACACCGCTCAAACTCAACCCGCGCCCGCTCCGCCGCGGCACGTCACAGCTCTACGAGCGCATCTCCGATGCCGTCACCAACGCACTCGGCGAGGAGGCGCTCGAATCCGGCGGTTTCACCATCCACACCACCATCCTCGCGTCCGCCCAGCGCGCCGCAGAAGACGCGCTGCTCGAATCCCTCGCCCGCGCCGAACAACACCCCGGCTTCACCCGCCAGCGCATGCACGAATACCAACGCGGCGCGGATGAGGACCCCGAATTCCTCCAAGGTGCCGTCCTCATGGTCGAACACGATACCGGCGAAGTGCTCGTCCACGTCGGCGGGCGCGACTACTCGCGGGCGCAATACGATTTCATCGAACTCGGCCGCCGGCCGCTCGGCACCACCTTTCATCCATTCGTCCACATCGCATCGCTGGAACATGGCGGCAGCCCGGTGCAAATCGTCGAGGACCTGCAAATGGACAACCGCGCTGTGATGATCGGCGGGCGCGAGGGCGTCCTCGGAGAATGGGGAATGGAAGTCGATAACCCGGTCTACGAAGGCGAAATCACCGCCCGCCGCGCACTCGAAGCCTCGAAAATCGCCGCCAACGTGCGCCTGGCCAACCAAGTCGGCATCGAACGCGTGATCCAGACGGCCGCCCGCTTCGGACTCAACATGCAGGACGCCGAACGCCTGCCACGCATCGCCGTCGGCTTCGAAGACGCGTCGCTCCGCCAGGTCGTCCGCGCATACTCGGCAATCCCGCGCGGCGGTAAACCCGGCCGCCGCGACCTGATGTACCTCGACCGCATCGTCAATCAGGAAGGCCGCACCGTCTGGCGTCACACCCGCGCGGCCGCCCAAGATGAAACCGCCACCGACGCCGCCACCGCATGGCAGGTGCACGACATGCTCGCCTCCTCGCTCGAACGCGGCAGCGCGCAAGGCGCGCTCGAAAAACTCATCGAGAGCCCGTTCCACGGCGGCGGAAAAACCGGAACGAGCGCGGATTTCTCGGACAACTGGTTCGTCGGATACAACAGCCGAATCACCTGCGGCGTTTGGGCCGGCTTCCTCACCTCGGGCGGCGAGTCCATCTACCCCGGAGCCTTCAGCCGCGACATCGCCATGCCCGTCTGGATCGCAGCGATGAACGCCGCCGCCCCATCCTTCCGTGGCGATCCACCCCAACCTCCGGAAAATATCGTGGAGCTCGAAGTCTGCTCGGTCTCCGGCCAACGCTCCACCTCGTTCTGCCAACACCAGGTCGAAGACCTCGAATCCGGCCGCATCGTCACCCGCTCGACCGCCATCACCGAATGGTTCCGCAGGGACGCCGCCCACCTGCCATACTGCTCGACCCACTCGGGCGGCATCGACGCCCTGGATGGCGGAAGAGATGGCGTGGCCGCGATCCATCCGGGCAGCGGACTCAATGCCTCGCCGATCCGCCCTACCGCTCCGGCCGTGCTGGGAGACGACCCGTTCTTGACCGAAGTCCCCGCGTTCGTCACCACGGACACGACGTCATCCGGCATCATCCGCCGCCGTACCAACGTGCTCGACAGCCTGGAACTCGACGCGTTCGACGAACCCCTCAGGCTGCGCCGCCCGCCGCGCCTGCAAATCCTCGATGAATGAGCGCGCCGACCGACCAACGCCCGCGCATCATCCTCGCGTCCGCCTCGCCGCGCCGCCGGGAATTGCTCGCACAAGCCGGGATCGAGTTCGACGTGATCCCCTCGCCTGCCGAGGAAATCCACGACCCCACCATGGCCCCCGGCGCACTCTGCGAGGAAAATGCCAGACTCAAGGCCACCGCCATCGCCCAACACCATCCAGGCGCATGGGTCATCGGCGCGGATACCCTCGTCTTTCTCGACGACCACCCGCTCGGCAAACCGGCCGACCTTGCCGAAGCCGCCGCCATGCTCACCACCCTCTCCGGCCGCGCCCACGATGTGCGCACCGGAGTCTGTGTGATCGACCCCGCAGGCCGTGCCGACACGTTTCACGAAACCACCCGCGTCTCCTTCCGCCAGCTCGACGCGGATGCCATCGCGGCATACCACGCCCTGGTAAACCCGCTCGACAAGGCCGGTGCATACGGCATCCAGGAACACGGCGAACGCATCATCGAATCGATCGACGGCCCGTTCGACAACGTCATGGGCCTGCCGATGCGACCACTTGTCTCGCGGATCACTCCTCCATGAACCGGTCGTGGCCCGCACGGCGCGCATTGCGGATCTCGCCGACGTGGCCGGCCACCGCCTCCATGTCGCGCTCAAGGAACGCGAGCTCAAGGCGGGTGAGCATGAGATACACTTCGGCCATCATGTTGCGATAAGTGGCGGCGGCTTTGTCCTTCGCCGCCCCGGCAGGCATTTTTTCCACCATCGGCGGCAATAGCGCCATCGATTGCAGGAAAGCGACTTGTCCTTCGCGCACGATCGGCAACCCCTTTTCCGGATCCGTCTCGCGGCGGAATCCCCGGTATGCCATGTCGAACTCCTCCATCCACTGGATCAGGGTTCTCTCCTCCGCGGCCTGCGCAGTCGGCACATGGAACGGCATTGCCAACACAAACGAGACGATCACAAGAAATCGGGAAATTGCGGCTTTCATCATGGCCGACATTACGTGCGTAATGTGGCGGATGTTCCAGTCGTAATTTTCCCGATCTTCATGAAACCGCGCGTCCGCCGCCTCATCCGCCGCCTGCCCGTCGTCGCCGCAGGCGCGGGAGTCTTGTGGCTGGCTGGCTGGTTCGCGTTGCCTTTTTGCGCGACTCTTCCGCCCGGCATCATCGATGGCGCGCGGCAATCGCCGCTCGTGCTCGATCGCGATGGCCGGCTGATCCACCACCTCACCCTGCCCGATCACACCCGCTCGCGACCACTCGCATGGGAGGAAATCCCGCCCGATCTCATCGCCGCCACGCTCGCGGCCGAAGACAAAAGGTTTTTCCAACACGGCGGCATCGACCTGCTCGCCATCGCACGCGCCGCTCGCGATCTCGCAGTCGAGCGCCGCATCGTTTCCGGAGCGTCCACCATCACCCAACAACTGGTGAAAATTTCATCACCGCCCGCACCACGGCGGCCATGGACGAAAGTCCGCGAAGCGCTTGCCGCGCGGCGCCTCGAAATGGCACACGACAAACAGACGATCCTCACCGCATACCTCAACAAACTCGATTACGGCAACCTGCGCATCGGCGCGCACGAGGCGGCCCGCGCGTATTTCCAAAAATCCCCGGCCGACCTGTCGCTTGCCGAGTGCGCGTTGCTTGCAGGCCTGCCGCAAGCTCCATCCTACCACAACCCGATGCGCCATCCGGAGCGCGCGGTGGCCCGCCGCAATGTCGTGCTCCACCGCCTCGCCGGCTTTCCCGATGCGGATTCCAGAAAAATCGCGCGCGCGCTCAACGAACCGCTCGTCCTCCGCCCACTGCCCGCGGAGCCCGCCGCCCCATGGCTGCCGACACGCGCCGCAATCAAGCCTGACGAAACGATCCGCACCACACTGAGCCTGCCGTTGCAGCGCGACGTCGAAGCCATCGTCAAACGCGAAATCCGCAACCACCACGAGGCGAACCTACGCCATGCCGCCGTCGTCATAATCCACAACCCCACCGGCGAAATCGTCGCCCTCGTCTCCTCCGGAAATTGGGACGACCCGCGCGGCGGCCAGATCAACGGCACGCTGGCCCCACGCTCCCCCGGATCCGCGCTCAAGCCATTCACCTTCCTCCTCGCCTTCGATCGGCTCAACGCCCACACCGGGAACATCCTCGCCGACATCCCCACCCGATTCCACACCGAACAAGGCGTCTCCCTGCCGGAAAATTATGATCGCACCCACCGCGGCCCCGTCACCCTGCGCCACGCGCTCGCCTGCTCGCTCAACGTGCCCGCGATGCGCCTGCTCGAGGAAATCGGCGGGCCGAAACCGCTTCATCAATTGTTAGAAAACCTCGGCATCACCACCCTCGGTGATAATCCCGGATTCCACGGACTCGGCCTCACGCTTGGCAACGCGCCGGTGCGCCTCGTCGAACTCACCAACGCTTACGCCACGCTCGCCCGCCATGGCCGCCACCTGCCGTGCCACTGGGATCCAGACAGGCTCGCTGGTGCGGAGGAGTCCACACCATTCGACGCCCGCCACGCATACCTCACCGCCCACATGCTCGCAGACGCCCGCGCCCGCGCACCCGCCTTCCCACCCGGCGGGGCGCTCGACCTGCCGTTTCGCTGCGCGATCAAGACCGGCACCTCGTCCGACTTTCGCGACAACTGGTGCCTCGGTTTCACCGCCGAATTCACCGTCGGCGTCTGGGCCGGAAACTTCGAACACCAACCGATGCGCGGCATCTCCGGTATCGATGGCGCGGGCCCCATCTTCCAGAAAACCATGATCCGCCTCCACCGCGACCACCCGGCAAGCTGGCCGCCGCGCCCGGAGGGAATCACCGAAATCACCATCGACCCGCGAACCGGAAAACAATCCGGCGACACCCCGCTCCACCATACCCAACCCAGCCGCGAACTCGCCCTCACCGGCCACCTCCCGCCACCCGCATCCGCGGGCGACTACGACGCCGCCGGCCGCGCATGCCTCGATGCCACCTATGCCGAATGGTTCGCCACTCCGCACAACCGCCGCCGCCACCAGCTCGCACTCGCCACAGCCTCCGAGTCGCCCACCCCACTCCGGATCACCCACCCGGCCGACCATACGACATTTTTGTTAGATCCCGATATGCCGTCCGCCAGCAACCGACTGCGCCCGGTCACCAATCTCCCGGGCACCACCCTCTGGTCGTCCCCCACCCTCACCATCACCCCGGGCGATCCCGAGCCCACGATCCATCTCACGCCCGGCACCCACCAGCTCATCGCCACCGACCGGCGCAGCGGCATTGCGATCACCAGGACGATTCACGTCAGGAACCTTTAGGCAAGATGCCCATGGGCTCACTCCCACGCCGAGGCGGCGCGGAATTCGTGCAGGCGGGCGTCAAGCTCTTCGGCGGTGAGGGATTCGAGACGGCGCGTCGAAAATGCCTCGCAGGTGTAGGAGGCCAACACCGAGCCGCGGGCAACGGCGCGGCGGAGCATCGGCTCGTCGACCGCATCGACACCTGCCGCAGCAATTTGCCCGGCGATCGCACCAAGAAACGTGTCGCCCGCACCAGTCGGGTCCGCAACCGCCTCGAGCGGGTAGGCATGGCAGCGGAAAAGACCCCCACCGGGGGAAAACAACATCGCCCCGAATTCCCCGAGCTTCACCACCACGTAGCGCGGACCCTTTTCCAGAATCTCGCGTCCGGCCTTCACCAGATTCGTGGTGCCGGCGAGTTCGCGCGCCTCACCTTCGTTGAGAACGAAAAGATCGACGTGAGGCAACACATCATGCAGGCGGGCGTTGGCGATCTCAATCCACAGGTCCATCGTGTCGGCCACGACGAAGCGCCCGTCGCGCCCGCCCCCACCAATCACACCGGCTTGTTCAAGCATCTGAATCTGGTTGTCGGGCGACATGTTGGCGAGCACGACGACCGGCGCGGACGAGATCGATTCGGGGATTCTCACCTGCCAGTTCTCCAACACATTGAGCCCCACCTTATGGGTGGTGCGCTCGTTCATGTTGGCGTGGTATTCACCCGTCCAGGTGAACGATTCATCGGCCGAGCGCTCGACGCCATCCAGCAACACACCGTTGCGCTCAAGCATGGCAAGGTGTTCCGACGGGAAATCCGCGCCGACAATCCCCACAAGCGCCACAGGCTTGCAGTGAAACGCGGCGGCCAGCGCGGCATATGCGGCGGAACCTCCCAACAGGTCGTCGGCCTGCGCTTCGGGAGTCTTGACGTTGTCGATCGCAATGGTGCCTCCAATAACGACTTGGGCGGATGAGGATGCTGTGGATTGGCTCATGGTGGTGCCCGCAAACCCTGAGCACCACCTGCCGCGAAACAAAGGGAAAAAACCGATCCGATTCGGAATCCACCTCAACCGAACGCCTTGAGGAACCCGACCTCGATGGCGAGCGGCTCAAAGGCATTGGTCTCCAACGTGCGGCGCAGGTCTTCCAGCGCCGCCATCCGGCTGAGCAGGCGCGTCGGGGTTTCCGCATCGGCAATCGGGCGCAGCACCTCGGCCGTCTCGGGAAAATCAAGACCCGAACCGCCGGATTTCATGCGAAGCAAATCGGCCATCCAGGCAAGCAGGACGTCGAGCAACCGGTTGCGCGCATCGAGGTATTCCGCCTCCGCCGCCGCCTTGTGGTATTCCTCGCGGCCTTTCAGCCAACTGCCATCAGTGGCATCGCGGTAGGCAGTCACCTCCTCTTTTTCCGCCGCCTTCGCCGCGGCATCCACGGCGGCACGGTGGCGGGCCAGGAATTCGGTGAAAACCGCCTTGAGATGCAGCGCTGCGACCGGCGTGCCAAAGCCGAGTTTCGCCGCCCGGTTCAACGCCTTCACGAGATCGCCACCGTCCCCCTCCGATAGCGGCCGCCCACCCAACAACGGAATCCGCGTGCAGCGCGAAAGGATCGTAGGCAACAGGCGCTGCGGCATCGCGGTAAGCAGGATCAGCAGCGTGCCTCGCGGCGGCTCTTCAAGCGTTTTGAGAAATGCGTTGGCCGCCGCGTCGTTCATCCGGTCCGCCTCGACGATCACACCCACCTTCGTCTGCCCGCGCGGCGCGGCTAGCTGCAGCGTGTGCTCAAGGTCGCGGATTTCATCCACACTGATCCGGCGGGATTTCATCCGCGGCCGAATCACCCGCACCCACCCGCTTTCGAGATCGTCAAGCGGCGGCGTCTCACGCACCACCGGATCACCAAACAGATCGAATCCACCACCGCCATCCCCGTCGGAGGATGGATTGACGTGATCGATCAGGCGCGCGGCGAGCGATTCCTTCCCGCTGCCAGGCGCGCCGCTCACCAGAAACGCATGGGCAAGCCGATTGCGCTCGTGCGCGGAGGCCAGAAGTTCGAATGCTTTGTCGGCGGTATAAGCCATGCCCAAAGCCTGCCCGACCAACGCCCACTGACAACCGGAAAATCCGGATTCATTCGATCCGGGCTGAAATGAAACCGATGGCTTGTAGACCTGATGGACACTTGGAGCAAAGCGAAGCCCCCCCATGATCCACCGAAGCTTTAGCAAAGGTGCTAGGGTGCGCATCGGAGATACGCCCTTCCACGTCATGAAAACCGACAATCGGTCTCGTTGGGAGCATTTGAGGGGCAGGTTTCTGGGTGGTAAGCGGGGTCTGAAGCACCGTTCATAGGGATTTGCTCTGATTCATTCATATCGATCATAGATGAACGCGCTATGACCGATATGAATGAAACCAATGGAGTCATTTTAAAAACCGACCGGCGCGGACGATACCGCTACTCGCCGGAGCAAAAACAGGCGTTGATCGAGGCTTTTGAAGCAAGCGGGCTGAGCGCCCCGCGCTTTGCCACCCTGCATGGGGTCAACTACCAAACCCTGGTTTACTGGATGAAGAAGCGGCGTGATACCACGGAGGATCACCCAGTCTCTTAGGCATGGCGGCGGCTCTCAATGAGGCGTTTTCATCTGGGTGCAGCGCGACGGATGAGTGGGTGTAGGCGGACGAAGCGCACCGCATCGGGATCAATGATGCGACGGTCCGGCATCTGCCTCACCGAAGGCTGCGCGTGGCAAGCGGACGCGTTCGACGAGGTCGGCGATTTCCTCGGGTGGTGGCGGGGTGAGGCGGGAGACGACAAGGGCGACGGCGAAGTTGATGATCATGCCGATGGTGCCGATGCCTTCCGGGGAAATGCCGAGCCAATATTGATCCGGTGTGCCCTGGATATCCGTCAGCGGGATGCCGAACTTGAAGTAGATGATGTAGGCGGCGGTGAACAGCAGGCCTGTGACCATGCCCGAGACCGCTCCGTAGTGGTTCACGCGTTTGGTGAAAATGCCGAGCACAATCGCTGGGAAGAACGAGGCGGCGGCGAGGCCGAAGGCGAAGGCGACGACCTCGGCGACGAAGCCCGGTGGGTTCACGCCGAAGTAGCCTGCGATCACCACCGCGCCACCGGCGGTAATGCGTGCCAGCAGCAGTTCGGTTTTCTCGGTGATGTTCGGGTTGATCGTGCGCTTGCAGAGGTCGTGCGCGAATGAAGTGGAAATCACGAGCAAGAGCCCGGCGGCTGTTGAGAGTGCGGCGGCGAGGCCACCTGCCGCCACCAGGCCGATCACCCACGCTGGCAGCCGCGCGATTTCTGGGCTGGCCAGCACGATGATATCGGGATCGACGTAGAGTTCGTTGGTGTTTGCCGATGGCGAATTTTGAAGCAGGCGCTCGCCGTGTTCACCGCGCTCCTCGGCGACGAAGACCGGGTCGGTTTTGACCCGCGTCGGGTGGCGTTCGATCGCCGGGCCGCTGCCATCGTAGCGGATGATGCCGTCGTTGTTTTTATCGACCCATGCGATCAGCCCCGAGGTTTCCCATTGGGTGAACCATGAGGGCATTTCCGAGTATGGCTTGTCGGCGACGGTATCGAGCAGGTTGCTGCGCGAGAAGATGGCCACGGCGGGTGCGGTGGTGTAGAGCGCGCCGATGAAGAGCAGCGCCCAGAAGGCGGATTTGCGCGCATCGCTCACTTTTTTGACCGTGTAGAACCGCACGATCACGTGCGGCAGGCCGGCGGTGCCGACCATCAATGCCATGGTGATGGCAAAGACGTTGATCATCGGCTGTTTGCCCTGCGAGTAGGCGGCGAAGCCGAGGTCGGTGAGTGTGCCATCGAGTTTTTCCACCAGGCCGATCGTGCTGTCTTTCGCATCGGAAAGCAGGCCGAGCTGGGGGACGGGATTGCTGGTGAGCATGATTGAGATGAAAATCGCCGGCACCATGTAGGCGAAGATGAGCACGCAATACTGCGCCACCTGGGTGTAGGTGATGCCCTTCATGCCGCCGAGCACGGCGTAGAAAAGCACAATGATCATGCCGATCACCACGCCCTGTTCGACGGGCACTTCCAGGAACCGCGAGAACACCACGCCGACGCCGCGCATCTGCCCGGCGACGTAGGTGAAGGAAATGAAGATCGCGCAGACCACGGCGACGACGCGCGCGGTGCTCGAGTAGTAGCGGTCGCCGATGAAATCGGGCACGGTGAATTTCCCGAAGCGGCGGAGATATGGGGCGAGCAACAGCGCGAGCAGCACGTATCCGCCTGTCCAGCCCATCAGATAGACCGCGCCATCGCGGCCCATGAACGAGATCAATCCGGCCATCGAGATGAACGATGCGGCGCTCATCCAGTCCGCCGCCGTGGCCATGCCGTTGGCGATCTTGGGCACGCCGCCTCCGGCGATGTAGAAATCCTTGGTCGATCCGGCGCGCGACCAGATGGCGATGCCGATGTAGAGTGAGAAACTGAGGCCGACGAGAATATAGGTCCAAATGCGAACGTCCATAGGGGTGGGGAAATGGGGTTGGGCAGGAGAAGAGGGGGTAAATTACGAATCGCGCGCTGCGTCGGATTCGGTGCAAGCGAGCAGCTCGCGGTCGAGCTTGTTCATCACCCACGCATACACCGCGATGAGGATGATGAAGGCATAGATGCTGCCCTGCTGCGCGATCCAGAAGCCGAGTTTCAAGTTGCTGCCCGGCACGGTGAACTGGTCGAGCCAATCGACCAGGATCACGCCGCCGCCAAACGACACGACAAACCAGACGCTCATCAGGATGGCCAGCCATCGCAGGTGTTTCCGCCAATACTGGCGTTTTTCGATTTCAGTGGGAAGTCGGCTCACGGGTTGGGAAATTGGGTTTCGAGATGGCTACAGGACCCCCCATCGGATGGGAAGAAGGAAATTCATCCGGTGCCACGCCGAGCCCACCTTGATGACGGATTCTTGATGCGGCCGCATCGAGAATCCGTCGCTGCGAAACGAGATCCGGATTGTGGATGGGAGGGATGTCGTGCAGGTTGGTGGCATCGATGGATCGCAAAGACCACACCATCCAACGCCATGAGGGGATTCTCGACGTTGTACCCGAGAATGGCGGCGAGCGGGTGAGCATCGCATTTGATCCACAGCAGCTTGATGAGGCGGCGGTGCGCGAGATTGTGGGCACCCACTTCGAGCCCGCGCTTGAATGCCGTGGCAGCGGAGCCTGCCGGTGGGTGATGCGCCTTGATGGCGAGGCCTGCGAGGCTGCGGCGGCGAGGCTGGAAAAGCGCGTCGAAAAAGTCCCCGGTGTGCGGCGTGCCCATGCCACCTACATCGGCCGCGTGTTGTGCCTGACTTTTGATCCGGGAGTGGCTGCCGCGGGCGATGTGCTCAGAGGTGTGCGCGACACCGGTGCGCGGGTGAGCGCGCTGGAGACGGCGAAAAGGCCGCACGGCCCACTCGCCGCGCGGGTTCGGGCTGGTGAGCACAACGAGGAAATTTCCTGCGGGCTCGGTTTGGCCGCGATGGTTGCGGCTGCCGCGCTCGACAAATTGTGGGGATTCGGCGTGGCGGCGAACGGGCTCTACGCGGTTTCGTATTTTTTCGGCGGGCAGGCCGGGGTGCGCTCCGCCATCGCCTCGTTGCGCGAGCGCACGCTCGACATCGATCTACTCATGGTGCTTGCGGCGCTTGGTGCGGCGGCGGTGGGCGCGCCGTTCGAGGGTGCCCTGTTGTTGTTCTTGTTCAGCTTCTCGAATGTGTTGCAGCGCCACGCGATGGATCGCACACAGCGCGCCATCGAATCGCTGCTTACGCTGCGGCCGGACGAGGCGATGAGGAAATCACCGGATGGCGAGCGCCTGGTGCCCATCGATTCCCTGGTGCCGGGCGATGTGGTGATCGTGCGGCCCGGCGAGCTTTTACCGACGGACGGCGTGATTCAATCCGGTGGCGGCGCCGTCGATGAATCTACGTTGACGGGGGAATCGATGCCGGTGTCCAAGGCCGAGGGTGATGCGGTTTTTGCGGGAACGCTCAATCAGACCGGGGGGCTCGAAGTGCGGGTGACCCGCGCCTCCGGCGATTCGACGTTGGCGAAGATGGTGCGCTTGGTGGCCGAAGCGCAGGCCAAGAAATCGACCACACAGCGGTTCCTTGAAAAAGCCGAGCAGCGATATGCGGCGGGCGTGATCCTTTTCACCATCGCTGTGTTGTTCGTGCCATGGTGGGTTTTCGGCGAGGCGTTCGGCGATGCCTTCTATCGGGCGATGACGGTGATGGTGGTGGCCTCGCCCTGTGCGTTGATCATCAGCACGCCGGCCACCGTGCTTTCGGCCATTGGCGGTGCGGCGCGGCGGGGGATTCTGATCAAAGGCGGCTCGCACCTCGAATCCGCCGCGCGCATCGAGATTGTGTGTCTCGATAAAACCGGCACCCTTACCCACGGCCGCCCGGCGGTGACCGATATTCTAACAAAAACCGCGGAGTTTCATCTGGACGACGGGGAGCCGGTTCCGGCGGATGTTGCCTCCGCGCTGCGCGCATGCGCCGCCATCGAGGCGAGGTCCGAGCACCCGTTGGCCACGGCGATCACAGTGGCGGCGAAACAGCACGGCATCGAGGTGCCTGAGGCCTCCGCGTTCCAATCGGCCACCGGGATGGGCGCGGAGGCGGATGTGGAAGGCGTGCGCCACTTCGCAGGCAGCACCCGCTGGTTTGAGGAGGCGGGTGCGGATGGAATGGATCTGCTTCACGATCGCGCCTCCGCATTGCAGGAGCAGGGGAAAACCTGCATCTGGTTGGGACGGAGAAGTGGCGACGGTGGAGCGGAGGCGCTTGCGGTTTTTGCCTTGGCAGACACCCTTCGCGAGGGCGCGCGCGAGATGGTCGCCGCGCTCCATCGCAGCGGAATTCGCAAAGTGGTGATGCTCACCGGCGACCAGGAGGCGGTCGCCCGATCGATCGCCCGCGAGGCGGGCATCGACGAATGGCGCGCCGGGCTACTTCCGGCCGACAAGGTGCGTGAAATCCGCCGCCTCAAGGAAGAGGGCGCGGTGATGATGGTGGGCGACGGCGTCAACGACGCCCCCGCCCTCGCGGCCGCTGATCTTGGAGTGGCCATGGGGGCGGCAGGCACCGACATCGCGATGGAGACGGCCGACGTGGTCCTGATGGGCGATCGCCTCGAGCATATTCCCGAGCTTACGGGCATGGCCAGGCATGCGCGCAGGGTGCTCATGCAGAACCTGACATTCGCCGGTTCGGTGATCGCGGTTCTGCTGGTCGCGGCGCTGGGTTTTGCCTTGCCGCTGCCGATCGGCGTAATCGGTCACGAGGGCAGCACGGTGCTGGTATGTTTGAACGGCCTGCGGCTGCTGGGATACCGGCCCAAACCATTGTCGGCCGCCCGACATCGCTGACCGAAGGGCATTCCGCGCCGTGGGATGGCAATGATATCGAGCGCGCAGTCGCTCCGGCGTTGTGGACTACATTTCGCGGAGTTCCGGAATCTCGGTGGCGGCCTCGACTTTTTGAATCAAACTGCGGAGTTCGCCGATTTGCTCTGCGAGTCCACGGGCTTCGGGGTGGGCGATGAGCGCCTTTTGGAGCTCGTGCATTTTCGGCAGGACCGGCTTGGCCGCGCCGCCATACATGCCGAGGATTTCGAGGCACCGGTTGATGCGGTTGCGTTTGCCCCAACGGTCGATGTCCATGATTTCAAATGCGAGATCCATTCCCTCGCGGTAGCGGTGTTTTGCCAGGAGTTCGAGGCCCGCGAGGCGCACGCCATCGGCAAACATGATTCCACTTGGCGCGGGGGTGACGATGGCCTCGTGGATCACCGGCAGCAGCGGCTGGATTTCCTCGAAGCCGAGTTTTTGATAGATGCTGGCCAATTCGCCGCGGGCGCGGCCGTCCTGGTTTTGCAAGCCAGCGGTGATCGCCTTGTTGAGCGCCTCGCGATCCACGCCGTCGAGCGAGTTTTTCAACATCCGGCCGAACACGGCGGAGACAAAGTAGCGTTGTTCCATGGCGCGCGGGTCCTCCTTGGTGGGGCCGCGGGTGATGCGCTCGAGCAAAACCGGCAGCGCGACCATCGCTGGATCCCCGATGTGGGCGAGCTCCATGGCGGCCTGACACCGCAGCCAAAGGTCCTCGTGATCGAGCTGAGCCATGAGCGCGGAGACGGCTGGGGCGGCTTTGGCCCCGGCGGTGCCGAGCGCCTCGCAGGCACCGTATTGAGCGTGGAGCGAGGGAGAGTCGAGCATCGTGATCAGCGTGTCGACCGGCATTCCGGCACCGTCCTTGCGGGTCAGAGCCGTCGCCGCGCGGCCGCGGACCGTGGGCGACCAGCTTGCGAGGCGTTCGAGGAGTTGCGCTTCGTCGAGGGCATCGTATGCGCTGTGGCGGTCCTTGTTGGACCAGCCCCGTCCGTCCTCCAGCAGCGATGCGGCTTCGGCGGCGGAGAGTTGGGGAACGAGCGACGGTTGTTTGCCGGTGAGCAGGATTTTCCGCTTTGGCATGGCGTAGGCGAGCAGGTAGACGCCGGTGGCATCCCAGCCGCCGAAGCTGCATGGTGTTTTCTGCGGCGGGCCGGGATTGGGGAAGCGGAAGTCCCAGGTGCGCGCGAGGTCGAAATACCACGATCCGAACTCTTTCATCCACGCGCCGGTGGCGTGAGGGCCGGATAGGGTGATGGAGGGCGTCGACCAGAGGATATTGGTGAAATTACCGGTATGCCCGGTGTCGCGCTCGGAACCATGGGAGGCCACGCTCATGTGGCTGAAAAACTCGGCGGGTTGCGCTTCCTCAAGGAAGTTGAAGAGCACGGCGGCCATGCCGGATTTCCCGTTGTCCTCGTGAGTCTGCGTCCACGGCGCATGGTCGCCATACGGCACCGAGCCTTTGCCGGAGTAGAAGCGGATCAACTTGGCACTGCGATCGATTGCGAGATCGATGATGGGATCTTCGACGCCAGCGGTGCGGGCGAGGTGGAGGGCGATAGTGAGGGGCACTCCGGGAGCGTTCATCATGCCGTATCCGATCAGCCGGCCGTCCGGCCCGGCGAACGTGTGGCCCCATGATCCGACGATGCTCTGGCCATTCGCGGACTCGAGGGCAAGGCGCTTAAGGCCGCCTTGGAATGCGGCGTCGCCTGTGGCAAGCTGGTATTCGGCCAGCAGCATCATGACGTATGGGTTCCACCAGACTTGGAAGTTTCTCGCGGAGAAATCCGACGCCCACTCGACCTCGCGGCGCACCAGCGGGAGGTGCGACGGGTCCCCGCTGGCGAGCAGGGCGAGTGCGTTGAGTGATCGGGTGATGGCATTCTGGCTTTTCGCGTAGCCCTCCGTCTGCATGCGTTCGGCAAGGGCCTTGCAGCCGCGTTGGAGGATTGCGGTGGATTTGGCGCAATCGAACGGTGCGGTGGCCGAATAATTCCCCAGCGCGGGCAGTTTGAGCCGGATTTCCTGAGGGCCGCCGTCGCGCCAGACCGTCAGCGCCAGCGTTCCTTCGCCGGCTTCGGCATTGGTGATGGCGGAGCCGAATTCGACACGCGGGTCGTGGGTGAATGCCTTGGCGGACACTCCGAGAATGACATCGCCTTTTTGTAGATTGCCATCGGCGGGCGAGCCGGGAGCCACCTCGGTGATGAGAATCTGCCGGGCTTCGGTGGTTTCAAGGCGCTCGCTATGCATCCAGCCACGTGCGCCGGTGGGGCCGAGATTCCACGTGTGGGTGGCGCCCGCGGGGATGGAACCGCCTTGGGTGAAATCGGGGTTGGGCAGCGCCTCGCGCCTCGCTTGAGCCATGAGAGGCATCAACGCGACGGCGGCGACCAGGGTCAGAGCGTGGGAGCGGGTCATCATCGATGGTTACGTTCACAGCCGCCCCGGAGCATTCAAAGAATTGAATTTTCTTTGAATCGAGGGATCAGCCACCGGTGCGCGGCGGGCGCTTTTTCTTGGATTCGGGGGTAACGTCGCGCATGCCACTGGCGCCGCCCTGGCGGGCGCGTTGCTGCTGGAGTTTCTGCATTTCCGCTTGTTTGTCGGCCATGCGCTGGACCCAGGATTTCTTGCCACCGTCGCTGCGGGCGACGAGTGCGGGCTCGGGCATTTTATTCATCAGCCACGTCTGGCCGATGGAGAAGATGTTCTGGACGGTCCAGTAGAGCGCGAGGGCGGAGGCGAAGTTGTAGCAGAAGATGAAGAAGATCAGCGGCATGAACATGATGATGCGCTGCTGCATCTTGTCGCCCGTCTTCGGCGTGATGGCGATCTGGAGGAAGCTGGTGATGCCCATGACGATGGGCAGGATGTTGATGGGGATGCCGAAGACGAAGGCGAGAGTGTCCGGCTGCGAGAGGTCGGAAACCCAGAGGAACCCCTGGCCGCGGAGCTCGACGGCGTATTGGAGCATGCGGAAGAAGCCGAAGAAGATCGGGAGCTGGAGCAGCATCGGCAGGCAGCCGCCGAGCGGGTTGATCCCGAACTTGCGGTAGAGGCCCATCATCTCGGTGTTGAGCTTGGCGGGATCGTCGCCGTATTTCTCTTTAAGCTTGGCCATTTCAGGTTGGAGCTTGCTCATCCGCTTCATGGTGCGGGTGGATTTGGCGTGGAGCGGCCAGATGAAGATGCGCACGGTGATGGTGAGGAAGATGATGGCGAGGCCCCACGACCAGTTCCTTGCGATGCCATCGATGAGGTTTTGGTATGAGTTGAGCAACCAGTTGAGCGGGCGCGAGACGAAGCCGAACACGCCGTATTGCATCATGTCGCTCCAGCCCTCACCCCAGTGGTTGTTCATGCGGCGGAGCATCGGGTTGTGCTTGGGGCCGATGAAGATCTGGTAGTTGAGTGCGACTGGTGGCTGGCCCGGGGCGAGTGTGGTTTTCGGCAGGTGAATGCCGGCGCGGACGGAGCTGACTGCGCGGGCGTTTTCGTTGATGAGCACTTGCTCGGCGCGGGCCCACACGCGGGTGACCGCAGGCTCGGCCGGGCGGATGACGGTGGCGAAGAACTGATTGGCGACGCCGGCGTATTGGACAACGTGATCGGGCGGGTTGCTAATCACGGGCTTGGCCGCGGAAAACCAGCCGCCGGTGAACTTGCCGCCATGGCGGAAATGGAAGTCGCCGCTTTCGCGCCAGAAAAACCCGGTCATGTTCGCGTATTCGCGCTGGTAGAGCGGGTGGGCCTCGCCCATGAAAAGGCTCATTTCCGACAGATCGATGGGAGTCTCGCCGGCGTTTTCCACCACCAGCCCGAACTCGATCAGGTAGTCGGAGCCGGGTTTTTCCGCGTCGTTGAGCGTGTAGGTTTTCTTGGCGAGGAGGCCGGACGGAAGCTTGGCGACGAATACCGCCTTGCGATTTGGAACGGAGAGGTCTTCGCGATATTGATAGGACGTGTTTTCCAACAAATCCCCGGCGCCGGCGAACGCGCCGATGGCTCCGGCACCGTGGCGGTTTGCGCGCACGCGTTCGGTGCTGCTGCCGACTTCGAATTCCTTTTGGAACTCGGCGAACTTGATGCCTCCACCCCAGGTGGTGAGGGTAAGGGTGACGCGATCGTTAGCGAGCGTGACGAGCCGCTCTTCGGTGGGTGGTGGAGGCGGCTCGACGGTGAGTCCATCGGTCACCGGGCGGGCGGCAGGGTCCGCCACATCGAACGGCTCACCTGCGGCAGCCGCGGCAGCGGCTTGTTCCGCGCGTTGCTCGGCGAGATATTGCGCGCGGGCTTTTTCGTTTTTCGCGGAAAAGTGGAAGTTGAGGGCGAGTAATCCGCCGCAAACAATCAGGACGATCCAGGTGGTACGGTCGTACATGGAAATGATGGAGAGGTTGGTGGGTGTGAAGAGTGGTGGATGGAATCAGGATTCCGGCGGACGTTCGGGAGGTGGGTTTCCAGCAGGTGGTTCCGAGCCTCGTGGTGTCGGGACGGGGTCATAACCCCACCCGCCCCATGGATGACAGCGGAAAATCCGGCGAATTCCATACCATGACCCTTTGAGCGGCCCGTGCGCATCGACGGCTTGGAGGAAGTAGTTCGAGCAAGTCGGGGAAAACCGGCATCCGGCACCCGGTCCGGCGGTGAATTTGATCATCGGGTTGAGAAACCGCTGGTAGAAGCGGATCAACATGCGAATCACAAATGTGGCGGCTTTGGAGATCACGGTTGTGGGTTTGCGTAGAGGCCGAGGCGCTTTGCCTGTTTCCGCCAATCGGCTTGCAGTTCGGCGAAATCGACATCCTTGGCATCCTTGAGGGCGATGGTGACGAGGTAGCGTCGTGGGTCTTCGAACTGGGGCACTTCGGCGCGGACGAATTCCCGGAACAGCCGGCGCAGGCGGACGCGGTCGTGCGCCTTGCCGCAGCGCTTGGTGGTGATGAAGCCGACACGCACGCCATCGAGGGCTGGATCTGCCAAGGTGCTCAAAATGAGAAACCGGCCGGCTTTGGACCGTCCGGTTTTCCGGATTTTGAGAAAATCCTCGCGGCTCGTGATGCTGGAAGACCGCGGGAGTCTCATGGCGCATCGCCCGCTCAGCGGCCGTGTTGCACGGTGTGGCGGCTGAATTGGATTTCAGCACCCTTGGGAATCAGGCGTTTGCGGCCCTTTTGGCGACGGCCGCGAATGATGTCGCGCCCGGCCTTGGTGGACATGCGGGCACGGAATCCGTGCTGTTGTTTGCGGGTGCGTTTGGAAGGTTGGAAGGTGCGTTTGCTCATGGCGTGCCTCGGGGTTCGATGTCGCGGCCGGGATGGCGCGGGAGGCGCAGACTATTCAGATCCGCGGTCTTGTCAATGCGGCAGTGAAAAGAAATTTTTGAAAGATCCCGGGGAACCTCCGGGATCTTTGCGAATTTCACGCGCATCTTGTGATCCGGAAGGATCGCCTTGATTCGGCGAACCCCATCCCGCATCGATGCTCGCAATCCATAGCCGCAGCCAAGCCGATGAAGCAGAACCCGACCAAACGTCCGCCGCCCCGGGCACCATTCCACGTGATGGCCAAGCCCGCCGGGCCGATGTGCAACCTGCGCTGCGAGTATTGTTTTTATCTCGAAAAACAAGGTATGTTCCCGAAAGTGAACGGCTGGCGGATGAGCGACGAGGTTCTGGAATCCTACATCCGCCAGACGATCGCCGCGCAGAGCACGCCGGAGGTGTCGTTCGCCTGGCAGGGTGGCGAGCCGACGCTGATGGGCATCGATTTCTTCCGTAAGATCCTCGCCCTGCAAAAGCGCCATGCCAAGGGCAAGCGGATTCACAACGCGCTGCAGACGAATGGCACGCTGCTTGATGATGAATGGTGCGAGTTCCTTGCGGCGAATCAATTCCTGGTAGGCATCAGCATCGACGGGCCTGCAGCCCTGCACGACCGCTACCGGCGCGACCGCCATGAAGGGCCGACGCACGCGCGGGTGATGCAGGGGCTGGCATGCCTGATTCGCAACGGCGTCGAGTTCAACACGCTCACCGTGGTGAACCGCCACAATTCCCGCGAGCCGATGCGTGTTTACCGGTTTCTCAAGGAAATCGGTTCGCGCTACATGCAGTTCATTCCGCTGGTGGAGCGGGCGGGTTCGTCGCAGAGCTGTGGTTTTCAGAACCAACTCGCCCCGCCCCCGTGCCACGGCGGCGGGGCCGACGACGCGGAGATCACCCCGTGGAGCGTGCGGGCGACGGACTACGGGAATTTCCTCTGCACGATTTTCGACGAATGGGTGCGCGGCGACGTCGGCCGGTATTACGTGCAGATCTTCGATGTGATGCTCGGCCTTTGGGCCGGGCAGGGCTCGTCGCTTTGTGTGTTTTCGCAGCGTTGCGGGAATGCGGTGGCGCTTGAACACAACGGCGACATCTTCTCGTGCGACCATTTCGTCTATCCGAAATACCGGCTCGGCAATCTGATGGAAATGCCGTTGCGTGAATTGGTGGATTCCGCGCGGCAGCGGGCATTCGGAAATGCAAAAGCGGACTCGCTTCCGGCATACTGCCGCAACTGCGAGTTTGCATCGTTCTGCAACGGGGAATGCCCGAAGCACCGGTTTCTGACCAGCCCCGACGGCGAGCCCGGGCTCAACTACCTGTGTGCGGGATACAAGCGGTTCCTCGGGCACATCGACCCCTACATGCGGATCATGGCGAACCTGCTTGCCAAGCAGCGCCCGCCGGCGGAGATCATGTCGATGCTGGTGGCGCGCACCGCGAGGATCTAACGGAACTCGACCTCGTTGCCCGCACGCACCAGCAGGTTGAGTTCCTCGATGTCGATACGGCGCAAGTGGATGCCGCGAGGGCGCTCCTCGTGGTTTTCGTTGTAGGCTCGGATGGTGATGCCGTTGGCCAGCTGGATGGTCTTGTCGGCCCCGGCGTATTCCTCCGAAAGCGCCTGCACGCGCCGCCCGCCGATGCTGGCGGCTTTCGATTCGACCCGGGTGATTTCCGCACCCGAAGCGCGGGTGTGGTTGAATTCCATGATCGGATATTCGCGGATGAACACGCCCTCCTGCCAGAGCGCCAGCGATTGCCTAGCCGGGGTGATGATGATGCGGAAATCCAGCGGCATGAGGATGTAGCGGTCGCCCGGCTTGAGGGTGCCGAATCCGGTGAGGCCGTTGATGTGCATCAGGTTCTCGAGCGTTGTCCCGTGGCGGTTGACGATTGCGAAGAGCGCGTCGCCGCTCACCACGGTGTAGTCGATCTTGCCGTCCATTGAGGCGGTGGTGAGGAGGGCGTCGAGATTCATCTCGCCGAGGATGCGTCTTGCGGCCGGGGCGGCACTGGATGCCGGGTAGATGTGAATGATGGTGCCGAGCTTTTCGCGTGCCTCATCGGCATTGCCCATCACGATCATTTCGCGGGCCTGCTGGAAGACGCCTTCGCCCGGATCGACCACCGGGACCTCGGCGGATTCCAGCGCGCGGACGAAATCCTCGTCGCGTTCCGCGGCCAGCACCGGACGCGGCCCGGGAATGAGGCGCTCGAAGATCCAGCCGCGCGGCTCGACCGCCACGTGCCATGCCAGCATGCCGGTGAACCAGAGCACGCCGAGCACCACGATTGTGGCGAAGAGCTTGAGGATGATGGAGATTTTCATGGCGGTCGCCGTGCGCGGTTCAAAGCAGCCCGCGGCGTTTGAAGTCGAATGCGTTGATTTCCTGGGAGCGCATGATCATCTCGAAGGAGAATTTGAGGATGGAGATTTCCCAGGCGTCGTCCACCCCTTCGATAATGGCGAGTGCGGGGTTGCCGGAAACCCGGAGGTCTTCGAGCACCCGCTCACGCACATGTTCGATCGGTTCCTGGACAATCTCCTCGCGCACCTTGCCACGGCGGAAACGGAAGCCGTATTGAAGGAACGCCATGTCACGCCCTTCGTTGCGGAATTTCTCCACCATGCGGTCGAATTTCGCCCGTGTCTCTTCATCGAAGCCGTCGAGCTCGACATCGCGGTATGCCTCCGGGCGCATGATGCGCGGGCGATGGGCGTCCATTTCGCCGCTGCGGATCCGCACGCGGCCGACTTCATCCATCAGCTCGCTGATGAGCTGGAACTCGAAACGCGTGTCGCCAAAGGTGTCGATCCGGCGGTCGGGTTCGTGAAGAACCTTCGTCGTCGCCAGTGCGTATTGGATGTCGTCTTGCGAGTGCATCGGTGCGGGATGATCCACCGGAATGCGCGGGAATGCAAAGAAAAGGGCGGCACGCCGTGGATGACGCCCGCCCATTCCGATGAAAATCGCTTTTTTGATCAGCCTTTTTGCGAGGTGATGTAAGTGATGACGTCGCCAACGGAGGTGAGCTTTTCGGCCTCTTCGTCGGGGACTTCGATTTCGAACTCTTCCTCAAAGGCCATTACCAGCTCAACCGTGTCGAGCGAGTCGGCTCCGAGATCCTCGACGAACTTCGCCTCGGGGTTCACTTGATCGGCATTCACGCCGAGTTGATCGACGATGATATCTTTGACGCGTTCTTCGATGCTTTTGTCGGACATAGGGTGTGGTTGGTTGCTGGGGTTGCGTTGGGGGATGGTTATGGCGGCGGAGCGGCGCTTGGCAATCCCGAAAAACGGAAAAATGAAAATCGGATTCATCCGGCTTCCTCGCCAGGCGCGTCCTTGGTGCGTTCGCCGGTGGTGATGTGTGCGCTTCTGCCGTCGGAAAGTTCGCCGCCGTGAATCCCCGAGGCGCCGCCCACTGAAGTGTATTCGAGGATTTCACCGCTGAAGTTCGCGCGCAGCATTTCCATCATCCGCTCGGCCGGTTGCCCGTCCTCGTGGCGGAATCCGCCGTAGGTCAGGCCATCGAGCCGCATTCGCCCGCTGCCGGACGCCGTCTGGTATTCGAGAAACGCGATTCCCTTGGTGTCCCATTTTCTCAGATCGAGGAGAGTCAGGTCTTCAAAAGCCAAGCGATGCCCGGTCGCCCCCTGGATGCCCGATGGGTCCAAGCGGATGCTGCGCCGCAAGGTGCGCAAAAGGAAGAACAGGGCCACTACGGTAAGCGCGAGGCAGATCCAGAACACCACCCACTGTTCCTTGATCTTGCGGGGCGTGTAATACTCCTCGGGCAGATCGATGTTCATGCCTTGGCTTTTGGTGTATTCCCTCCAGAGGAGGCCGGCGTTGAGCGGGCGGACTTTTTCAAGATCATGGAGGATCTCCGGCCATGGCAGCGGGAGATCGAGAGAGGCGGGAAGGATTCCCGGTTCATTCGGCAAATCGACGTTCTGGGATGCCGCATGTTCCCGCCATGCCTCCGGCGTGAGCCGTCCGCCCGCATTGAGCCGGGTGAAATCCGCAACCGCCTTGTGGAACGCACGCTCGGTGAAAAATGCCTGGTTTTTGCCGCGGTATCCGATTGCCGCGTCGTAATAAAACCACACGGTGAAAACGCCGAACATGCCAAGCATCGCAAGCGCGCGGATCAAGAACCAGCGCGTCGGTTTGCAAATGATCGGCGAAGACCCGGGCATGGACTCATGTAAAAAGCCGACTTCCGGCCACTTGGCAAGACGCAAGAATGGACCGATGCGGCACGGATCGCTCAGCCGCCTCCACCACCAAGCAAAATATCGGCAAAAACGCGCGCGGTGAGTTTTTCGCCCTCGGGGGCAGGGTGGCTGCCATCGGGATCAAAGAGCTTTTCGGCTTTGCCATTGCGGAATGCCTCCTCCCATGCGTCGCCGACCGGGGCAACGACCGCGCCACCGATGAATTGGGCGGCCTCGTGGTAGCCCTGGCGGAGGCGGGCGGTCATCGCATGGAAATCATCGCCCGGCGTGCCCGGATTGCCGTCGCGGCGGCCCCACGTCTGGTAAAGGACGGGCACCGCTCCGGCTTGCCGGGCTTCGGCGACGAGGTGGCGGAGCGGCGGATGCATCTCGCGCTCGCGCACACGGCGGGGCCGCGCGGGGAGCTGGCTGAATTCCTGAAAAACCACGACGTCCCAGCCGCCTTCGCGGATTTTCCTCAGGGTGGGCTCGTGGGAGGCGTGCTGGGCGAGCGACCACCCGCCATGGGTCGAGTGGCCGGTGCGGACGCGCTTGCCACGGGCGTCGGCCTCACGGGCGAACTCATGCGGCAGTGCGAAGCTGTAGCTATTGCCGACGAAAAGCACTGACGGGCGGGGGGATTTCGCGATACGCTCGCGGAGCTCGGATTTCGGGTCCGCATGGATCGGCGGAAGCGGCTCCGGCGGACGGTGCGCGCATGCGCCAAGGCCGAGCCCTGCGAGGATGGAGGACCATTTCATGATGATACGAAGGCGGGTCGGCGTCATTGGGCGCGGGGATGGGCGTTGTCGTATGCCTGCTTGAGCCGCTCGCGGGTGACGTGGGTGTAGAGCTGGGTGGTCGAAAGCGAGGCATGGCCAAGCAGGGCCTGCACGCTGCGCAAGTCCGCCCCGGCATCGAGCATGTGGGTGGCGAAGCTGTGGCGCAATTTGTGCGGGCTGATGGCGAAGGGAATCGAGCTGTGTTTGATGTATTTTCGCAAGAGCAAATCGACTGCCTGTTGGGTGATCCGCCGCATCCTCACGCTGAGAAAAAGCGGCCCGTTGGTGACAGCGGCCTCGCGCCGGTAGCGTTGGATCGCGGCGAGCGCGGGCCCGCCGAGCGGGACGATGCGCTCCTTGGCACCCTTGCCACGCACGCGGATCGATTCGCCAATGAAGTCGATATCCTTCACATCGAGGCCGATGAGTTCGGAGATCCGCAGCCCGCTGGAGTAGAACGTTTCGAGAATCGCGGCATCCCGCGCAGGCAGCCAGGCGGGAGATTTTTTCGGCAAGGGATGTCGCAACGGCAGTTCGAGCAATTCATCGGCCTGCGCGCGCGTGAGGGTGACCGGCAGGGACCTTTCGGGCTTCGGTAGCTGGACGTCGGCCACCGGGCTGCGGGCGAGACCGCGGCGCAGGACGAGGAATTTGTAAAACGACCGCAATGCGGCGAAACGAAGCCGGATGGTCGAGCGCTTGAGCTCCTGCTTCATCAAGGTGAACAGGTAGTCCCGGAAATCGTCCGCCACCTCATCGCGCCACGCAATCTCCCCGCCGCCCTTCCACGTGCGATACGAGGCAAGCGCGAGGCGATAGTTCACCAATGTTCGTGGCGAGGCTGTGCGCTCGGTCGCCATGAACTCGAAAAACGCCGATTCGTCCGCGTTGTCATCCACGCGTCGAGCTTAGCTTTTCATGCCGGCAATCCAATCCTCAATTCACCAAACCACAGGTCTCGGCGAAAATCATCATGCCCCCCGTGGTTTGCAACGTGCTTGTCACGGTGACGTCCGTCATGCCGCCGATGCGCGCGGCCGCTTGGTTGACGACGACCATGGTGCCATCCGGCAAATAGCCGACCGCCTGGTGATCCTCCTTGCCCGGACGCACCAGGGCGATGCGCATGCGTTGGCCGATTTCGATCGGCGGCTTGAGCGAGTCGGACAATTCGTTGAGATTGAGAACGTCGATTCCCTGAAGGCGGGCGATTTTCGCGAGATTGTCATCCATTGTCATCATCCGCGCGCCCAGCAGGCGGGCGACTTCGATCATGCGGCTGTGTTGGGTTCGGCTTTGGCCGTTGGGGACCGTGCCGCGGTCGTCGTGAATGGTCACCTGGATGTCCGCCGCCTCGCGCAGTTCGGCAAGTGCGCCGAGTCCGCGTTGGCCGCGCTGGCGGTAGGCGGTATGGTCCGATTCCACCATCGCCTGCACGTCTTCGAGCACGAATTGCGGCACCACCAGCCTGCCATGCAGGAAGCCGGCGCGCATCACGCCGGGGATGCGTCCATCCATCAGCGCCTCGTGGTCGAGCACCACGGGTTGACCGGATGCGGCATCCTGCCGGAAGCGGACGTAGGGGATGATGAATGCGAAATCATCGCGGCTGCCGCGCAGGGCGAGCACCGCGCCGAGGAACCCAAAGCTCGCGTAAAGCGAAACATCAAAGGCGAGCATCACCACGCTCACCAGTTCATCGGCGCCGGGATTCGGCTCGAACCGCGGACGCAACGCCAGCTCGATCAATTGCGAAACCTCGACGCGCGTGAGCAGCCACGCACAAAACAAGCCGACACCCAGACCAAAGGTGGCGGTCGAAAACCCCCGCAAGGAGAACCCCCGCATCAGGCTCTCGATGAACACAAAGAGCGCGGCCACTACCAACCCACCGATGACGCCATAGGAAATCGGGATTTCCAGGAACGTTCCGCGCGTGCTCAGCGCGATCGCGATTCCGGCCACCTCACAGACGATCAGGTAGGTGAGCCGGGCGAGATTGACCGAGGGTGGCGCTTGAAAAAGTGGCATTGGCGTGTCGCATCCCACCGTTTTACCCTCGATACGACAAGGAAAATCCAACATTCTGCGGGTTCCGGGATTGACCCGCCACCGACCCCGTGGCATGACTTTTTCGCATGAAGACGATTCCCGCACTCACATCATGTGCCATACTGGCGATGGCTTCCTGTGACAACATGAACGGCGTGGGCCAAAACGGCGGCTTCGATCCGCTGGGAGTTCCCGGTGCGCATGGCAATGCGGAAGCCTTTGGCGGCACCCAGCGCATCCGCCCCGGTCAATTCGTCACGGCCGCCATCGATAATACGGCTTTTTACAACCAGCGTCCGGGGCCTGAAGCCGAGGCAGACAAGCTTCTGAAACGCGGCACATCCATGAAGGTGATCAGCACGTCCGGCAGTCTGTTTCGGGTGGAGCTCGACAGCGGCGAGTTGGGCTTCGTTCCAAGCGTGATGGTGGAGGACGCAAGCGCGGCTTCGAGCATGCAACCGGGATCCCAGCCATCCCAGCCATCCCAGCCCGCCTTCAATCCGGCCGGCATGCAGGCACCCCTCGAACCGCTTCCCGAATATTTCCCGAGCGACGTGCTGCCGGATGTGATTGAGCCCGAACTTCCGACTCCGGACATTTGAAACGCCATCATGGGCGCACGTGAATCTCCGTGGCATTCACAATCAGAGATTCCTCCGAGGAGCCCTCAGCCACCGTCCCCTTGACCGTCAGCGAGCTCAGCTCAACAAGGCCGTGCACGCCTTTCAGCGACTGGGAAATGACGCGCCCGTCCTCTCCCACAAGCTGGATGGTGGCAGTGCCCCTGCGTTTGTCTTCCTTGGAATCGCAGCACACATCCCATGGCGTCGCGCATTCGTCGCCATCCTTCTGATTGCAGGGTGTGAGAACCGTGGGATCGCCAAGGACCCATGCCGCCCGCTCATCAACAAAGGGTTTCAATCGACCCATCACCAGGCCTTGAAGGGTGACCTCGTCACCGGGCCCAGCGCTCTGCCGCACGATGTGGATTTGCCCGGCGTCTGCATGCGCCTCGGGCGTGAAGAATCGATCGAGGGTTTCGCCCGGCCCACCCGCGGCATGCGGGGCATCATTTCTGCCGCAAGAAGAAAGCAAGACCAGGGCGCTGGCACAGGACAGGATACGTATCATGATGAGAAGAAGCATATCGCCGTTCCCCGCGCCGTCAATTCGCGCCGCGCTCCGCTCTTGCCACGGCCACTGCCGCCATGGAGATTCACGGCATGGCAGACAAAACGCTTTTCGAAAAAATCCGCGACCGCGAGATCCCCGCGGAGATTGTTCATGAGGACGACGATTGCCTCGCATTCCGCGATATTTCCCCGCGGGCTCCGGTGCACATTCTCGTCGTTCCCAAGCGGGTGATCCCGCGGATTGGCCATGCCATGGCCGATGAACAGGCGCTGCTCGGCCGCCTGCTGCTCGCCGCCGCCGAAGTCGCCCGCAACGAAGGCATTGCCGACACCGGATACCGCCTCGTCATCAATCACGGCCCGCACGGCGGAGAAACCGTGCCGCACCTGCACGTCCATTTACTCGGCGGACGCGCGCTTTCCTGGCCGCCCGGTTAGAACAACACGCTCAGCCCAAAGGCGTCCCGCGCAGCAACCGGATCATCGCCGCCGCCGCCTGCCGGCCAGTCTCCATCACTTCGTGGTGATCGAGCGGCTGTGCGTTCATTCCGGCGGCCCAATTGGTGAGGCACGAGAAAGCTGCGACCCGCATGCCGAGCGCACGCGCCTGGATCGCCTCAAGCACGGTGCTCATGCCCACCGCATCCGCGCCGATGGCGCGCAGCATGCGGATCTCGGCGGGCGTTTCGTATTGCGGCCCGCGGTTTCCCGCATAGACCCCCTCGTGAAGCGCGACGCCGAGTTGCGCGGCGGATTGCCGGAAGCACGCCCGCCATGCCGCATCGTAGGTTTCGGAAAGATCCTGGAAATGTGCTCCCTCCAGGGGGCTTGCTCCGGTGAGATTCAAGTGATCGCTCAACATCATCCAATCCCCCGGAGGAAAACCGGCGTTGAGCGTGCCCGCCGCATTGGTCAGAATGATGGATTTCACCCCGTGGTCCGCGAGCCAGCGCACGCCGGCCGTCACGGTGTGCGGCGAATGCCCTTCGTAGAGGTGCACCCGCCCTTTCATCAGCACCACCTCACGGCCATCGAGCGTGCCGAAGATGAATTTCCCCGCATGTCCCGGAACCGTCGAGACCGGCAGCCCCACCTCAGCAAAAGCCACTTCGCGGGAAACCACGACCGCATCCGCTAGCGGACCCAACCCGGAGCCAAGAACAATCGCCGTCATGATGGTTTTTTGGATGCAGCGGGTCCCCTCCCGCCTGAGAAAAAAGTACCCCGGCTTGGATTCGAACCAAGGACCAATTGATTAAGAGTCAACTGCTCTACCAACTGAGCTACCGAGGCGTTGGGTGGGAGAAATCGTGAACCCGGACGCAGGCCTGCGCAAGCAAGAAGAATGGCAGACCAACGGCTTACCGCCAGCGTGCCGCATCAAAGGCACGGACCGCCGCATCGTGGTGCTTCGGCAGATCGCGAAATGTTTGCGTGTCGATCTTGAATTCCCCCCACGCACGGTGGAATTCGGTGAGCGTGCAATCCAGATTGATGGGATGCTCGTGGGTGCCGTTCGCCAGCATCGATTGAATTTCCCCACTGAGCAGGAATTGCAGGTATTTTCTGGCGGCATCGGGATTATTGGCATGCTTGAGCATGGCGATGGCCGAGACGTTGGCATGGGTGCCGCGGTCCGCCTGATTTGGAAAAACCAGATCGACCTTGCGCGCGGCTTCGCGCTCCGCCGGATCGGACGATTCGAGCATCATCCCGAGGTAGTAGCTGTTGGCGACGCAAACGTCGGCCAGCCCGGCGGCGACGGCCTTGATCTGATCGCGATCGCCCCCTTGTGGCGGCCGCGCGAGGTTGTTGGCCACACCGCGCGCCCACGCCGTTGCCTCGCGTTCGCCAAGGACTGCGAGGATCGAGGCCATCAGGGCCTGGTTGTAATTGCTGGTCGAGGAGCGGATCAACAGGCGCCCGCGCCATTTCGGCTTCGCCAGATCCTCGTAGCGCGTGATTTCCCCCGGTTTCACCCGGCCTTTCGCAGTCAGAATCACCCGGGCGCGGACCATGTAAGGGTGCCAAATGCCATCCGGGTCGCCCAATCCCTCTGGCGGGGCTGGAATCTCAAGCCCGTCCGTGTCGATCTTCTGAAGAAAACCCAGCGCGCGCGCGCGCTCCATCCGAGTCGAATCCACCGTGATCAAAACATCGGCCGGGCTGTTGACGCCTTCGGATCGAAGCCGCTCGATCAACTGGTCCGCATCCGCATTCACCACCCGGACTTCTATCCCCGTGCGCTCGGTGAACAGCCGGTTCACCTGCTCATCAACGCCATAGTGGCGATGCGAATAAATGTTGAGCACTCCTTCTGCCAATGCGCCCAATGGCATCCCCAAAGCGAGCAGCGATAGGCCGAGCAGTATTTTGTTGCGACTCATTCTCATCAACAGCAATGGATCACGCGACCGACACCGCGGCAAGCGGTAATTTTTTCCTGCCAATTTTCCCGCCAAATCACCAATCCGAGGTATCCGCAGGTATGTGCCCGCGCAGTTCGGCCAGCGAGCATGTCATGAAAAGCACGCCATACTCGGGAAATTGGCTCGGATCCTCGATCGTGTATTCCCCACCCCCGGGGCAGACCGCCGCACCGATGGCACATTGGTAGAGATAATCATTGATGAACTCCCGCGAGCGAAGGGCCTCGGGCAGACTTTCCCCATTTGGCAACGGACCGTTCCGCAGACCATACATGTTTTGATAAGATCTGACCGCCATTTGCATCGAGCGCTGGTTGAGAATGCACGAGGAGCGGTCGCTTCCCATCCGCCATGCCCTTGCACCGACGAAAAGAATGGCCAGCAACGCCATCATGACCGCTAGAACGATGGTCAACTCAATCAATGTCAGGCCGCGATGGCGCCGAAGTGAATGTTCTGTGTAGGAATGAGACAAAACAATTAGATTTATAAATGGATTCGAAATTCCCTGGCATAACGCGATCACGTAACATCGCGATGGGATGGCTCGGATCATCCCGTCCTTGCTTCCGGCTCGCGCGGAATGCATCTTGGGGATGTGCACTCGAATCGATCGACCTTGGCGTTTCTTATTACGCTGGCACTTGCCGCGATCGTCGTCTGGTGGGTGATTCGGCGTGTCGACCAGCAAGCGACCTCGGCGGCCGGTCAGGTTGGCTGGCAGCACGCGGATGCGGCGGAATCCGGCTCATCGCAAGCGGACCCATGGCTTGAACTTCCAGATGCATGGACCCAGGCGGCCGCGCCCGTCGCCCGGGAAATCGGCCCAGCGAGCCATGATGGGATACATGCGGTTGCCGTTGCCGATGGCATCGTCGTTTTTGCGGGCTTCCGCGATTCCATGCACGCCGTGATTCTAGCCCACCGGGGGATCGATGGTGAATTCTTCGAATCCGTCTATGCGCCTCTTTCCAGCGTGGCGGTCAGACCCGGAGACCTCGCCGGCCGCGGCATGATCCTCGGCCGAACGGGAAATCGACCGATGGCCGACGTGTTGCGCAATCCGCCCGCCGGAGTTGAAAAAGTTCCTGATGGAAAATCTCCGCTCGCGATAGTACTCGAATCGCCCGAAACCGAAGCATGGATGACGCTCGAAATCGGCAACGCCGAAAAGATGCTCGAATTCATAGACAAGGCGGCGGCAGATCCAGATTAAAAACAAGCCACGCCAAGGATCAGAAAAATCCCCCAACCGGCCGACGGGCTGGACGCATCCGCCGACACTCAGCAAAGCGATTGCAGAGGAAGAAACATCCG
The DNA here is from genome assembly GCA_047921195.1 of Luteolibacter sp. GTDB lineage: Bacteria > Verrucomicrobiota > Verrucomicrobiia > Verrucomicrobiales > Akkermansiaceae > Luteolibacter. Next base: position 61,907 of record JBLRWN010000004.1, read on the forward strand.
GCGTGATTGGGTTTCACTCTGCGAAATCCGTATTTGGCATAGAAAGCGGCAAATCCGGCCTGTCGGACCATCAAATCATCCCGCCCGGTTTTGGCACATGGGGATTGGCCGCGCGGCGGCGCCTCAACGTGCGGGCCTCGGGCACCAGCATGATCGATGCCACCGCCATCAGCCCGAGCGACCACCAGGCGAGCGTGGAGATCGACCACGATTCGATCAACCAGAACGCGAGAAATGGAGCCACCAATCCGCGCACGCCGGTGAGAAACGTGTGCACGCCCATGTATTCGGCGACCAGTGCCGGCTTGGCGATTTTCGTGACCCACAGGCTCCATGCCACATTGCCGCCGGATGCGGCCATGCCGAAGAGCACCGAACCGAGCACGAAGCCGCCCATGCCCTGGTGCAGGAAAAACGCGGCGATCGCCGCCATGAAGCACACGTTGAGGATGATGCGCAGCAGGAAAAAATTCATCGTGTCGTAAAGCCGCCCCCAGAACAGGGCAAAGACAAAATTCGTCACGCTCGGAATCATGCTCACCAGCAGCGCCACCGCCATCGGCGAGAGTGCGATGCCGTGGCGGGGATTGGCGATGAACTCGACCCTCAGCGGCAGCATCAACAGGTTGCCAAGGCCCATCAGCATCCAGCTCGCGAGCAGCCAGCGAAATACCCGGTCGCTGCGCACATGGCGCAACCCGGCCAGGGGATTGGATGAGGTCTCTTCCGTGAACACCGCCGACGGGCAGCGCCATGTGAACCAGGCGGCGGCAAGCGCCGCCGCCGAAAACGTGAACATCAGAACGCGGTATTCCCCGATCCGCCCGTCCAGCCACCAGCCTGCCAGCCAAGCGAAAATGGAAGCCGCCGCCACCCGCGCCATCGCGGCAAGGGAGAACAAACGACCGCGCCGCGCAGACGGATAATTTTCCTGATAGATCTGCGTCATCAGCGGGATGCCGGCCGTCAGGGAAAAGATCCCGAGCGCCCCGCAGGCGACAAACAGGTGCACATGATCCACCAGCGCCGCGCCAAGGAAGCCCAGTGCGCCGGAGACCGCACAAGCGGCCGCGCCGGTGGCCGCCCGCAAGCCGAGCGCCCGAGTCGCCGCAACCGCAAGCGGCCCGCACAACAACCCGAGCGGCCCGCCCGCCACCAGCATGGCCTTGGCAGTGGCTCCGGCTTGGAAATGGCTCACGGCCACCAACAGCAGAAACGTCGCCGCCGCGGTCTCCAGAATGCCAGATGCGGCCGCGCGCCTCAACTCGAGCCGGAAGGTGCGGCGCATCCGCCGGTCAGCTTCGTCGTCCTCGGAGATCATCAGGCGGGGAATCATGCGCCAGCCGGGCACCCCGCGCAACCGGCAATGCGATTGATGGGGAAACGCCGCCCGGCCAGCGGCTGGAGGATCGATGGCAAAAAAAAGCGGGCGCGGCCATTGCCGCGCCCGCCGTGAGGTTGGGGAGGAACGTGATGCGATGGGATCAACGCACTTCGACGCGGCTACCAAGGGCGATGTTGAGCTGGAACCATGCGGTGTGCTCACTGTGCCCTTCGACGCGGTCGTAGTTGTATTGGCAACGCAGGCCGACGCGGCGGTCGCCGTCGAGCCACCAGGTCACGGCCGGGGAGATGCGGAAGCGCTCTTCGAGGCCGAGATCGTCCACCCCTTCGAGCCAGGAGAAGCGCAGGCTGGTGTCGAGGTGGTTGTTCCAGGTATAGACGCCGGTGGTGTAGAAGCCGAACTCGGTGTAGCGGCCGCTTTCATCAGGATCGGGAAACTCCCCTTCTTCGAATGCGGAGACGCGGCGCCATGCGAACTCGTTGGAAAGACGGAACGCGCGGCCTCCGGGCTCGAGCCCGTTTTCACGCCACTGGTAGCTGATGTCGAACCCGTAGACGTGGGTGCTGCGGTCGAACTCATTGTCGCCACCGGCATAGGAGAGGCCGGCCGCGATCGAATGGAAATCACTGATGGCGTAACGCGACATCCAGCGCGCGGTGAGGATTTTTTCCGCAAGGTAGGCCTCGTCTTCATCGAACAGGGCGCCACCTCCGTGGCCGTGGCCATGGTCTCCGTGCGAACGCGCCTTGCCGTAGCCGACCGTGGCGATGTTGGTGAGGCCGGGGGTGAACTGGAACGGCAGTTCCCAGCTCGCTTCCACGCCGCGGAGCATCAGACCTTCCTCGCCGAGGAAACGCGAGACGGTCATTTCCGCGTCGGCGAAATCCCAAGCGTGGCTGTGGCGGTCGTTGACGAGGCCGAAGCGGGAGAGAAACTGGCCGCCCTTGATGGAGAATCCACCGGGAAGCAGGATTTTCCCGAAGAGCTCTTCGAGTTCGCCATCCCAATCGCCATGGTCGTCCTGAAACCACAGGTAGTTCGAAAACGCCTCGAAATACGGCGTCCTCAGGGCGAGCGACGGCTCAATGGCCTGGGCGGAGAACGACTGGCGCTTCGGGTCGTGTTCGCCGAGCGCGAGGTCGTCCGGATGGGTCGAGGAAAACCCGCCGACGCCCTGCAGGTAGAGCGACCCGAAGAGGACGTCGTTGAGGTTCCAATCGTTAAACCGCTCCCAGGCATCGGGGCCAGTGGATTCGGCATGGGCCGCGGCAGCCAACATGGCGGCAGCGAGTATGGTGGTGGTGGTGGTGGTGGTGGTGTGTTTCATAGGTCAGGGTGTTGGGATTCTTGTTTCGCCAGCCAATGGCGGATCAGCCCGTATCGTGGGCTGAAGATGAAAACGGTGAGAAAAACCGCGCCGAGCACGAGCACGATGGTGGGGCCTTGTTCGAGGTTGAGCCACCAACCGATGAGGACGGCCGAGGCGGCGCATACCCCGCCCAACAGCGAGCCGCCCCAAAACAGGGTGTTGGTCGAATCGGTGAGAAGATAAACGGTCGCGGCCGGAGTCACGAGCAGGCCCAAGGCGAGCATGCAGCCGACGGCCTGCAGCGAGGAAATCAATACGATGATGAGGATCGCCAAAAGCAGGTAGTTGAGCAGGCGCACCGGCACACCGAGCGTCGCGGCGACCTCCGCGTCGAAGAGCGTCATCAACAACGGGCGGTGCAGCGCGGTGAGCACGCCAAGCGCGCCGAAGGAGATCCAGAAGTTCGTCCAAAGATCGGCATCGCGCATGCCCATGATGTTGCCGAACAGCCAGGCCTCCATTTCCTGCGTCACCTGCAGGCGGCGCAGCAGGATGATGCCACCGCTGAAGGCGGCGGTGTAGAGGATGGCGAGCGCCGAGTCCTGATCGATGCGCGTGCCGCGCGACACCGCCAACGAACCGAGGCCGATGAGCAAGGCGGCGAACAACGCGCCGAGAAACGCGCTCCAGTCGTGCAGGCCGACGACCAGGATCGCCACCGCGATGCCGGGCAACAGGGCATGCGAAAGCGAGCCGACCTTGAGCGCGGATTTCTTGAGCACCACGAAGGCGCTGGCATAGCCATTGGTGAGGCCGATGATCAATGCGGCGATCAGCGCGCGCTGGTTGAACTCATGGCGCAGCGGTTCGAGCAACCATTCCATCATGCGACCTCCTTTCCGCTGGTGGCGAGTTTGCCGAAGGTGGCGTTGAGATTCTCTTCGGTGAAAGTCGCCGAGACGGCGCCGAAGGCGACCGTGCGACGCTTCAACAACAGCACCTCGTCGTAAATGTCCCGCACCGTGTCGAGGTCGTGATGCGAGGCGACGACCAAGCGACCCTCGGCTGCCAGCTCGCGCAACAAGGTGGCCAGCGCGGCTTTCGACGTGCGGTCGAGGCCGGTGAACGGCTCGTCTAACAAAAGCGCGTGCGCTTCCTGGGCGAGTGCCCGCGCGAGGAACACGCGCTGTTGCTGGCCGCCGCTCAATTGGCTGATCTGGCGATGCGCGAGGGCGGTGAGGTCCATCGCCTCCAGCGCACGGTCCACCGCTGCTTCATCGGTCTTGGAAAACGGCCGCCACCATCCGGCGTTCGGGTACCGGCCCATGCGGACGACGCCGCGCACGGTGATGGGGAATTTCCAGTCGACATCCTCACGCTGGGGCAGGTAGGCGATTTCGCGACTCCATTTGCCGACGCGGGTGCCCCGCCAGAGGATGCGGCCGCGGTCCGTGCCGAGCAGCCCGGCGATCGCCTTGAGCAACGTGCTTTTGCCCGCTCCATTCGGCCCGATCAACGCCAGGCACGATCCGCAGGAGGTGGAAAACGAGACGTCCTCAAGCGCACGCACCGCGCGGTAATTCACGCCGACGCCCTCGACCACCAACTCATGGTGGTGGTTGCAGTGCGCGCAGGTGTCGTGCGTTTCGTGGCTCATCGTGATTTTCTGTTAGTGCAGATCCCATTCGTAATGCAGGACCTCCTCGATGCGCCCGGAGCCGATGGCGTAATGGGTGATCTCCTCGACGCCGTCGGGAAGCACGGTGAGAAAAAGCGCGGTGTCACCTGCCAGCTCGTTGAAACTGGCTTCGATGAGGAGCTCGAGCGCGTCGTCGACAAGCCGCAAATCGACGTCCACCTCATGTTCGCCCGCTTCGAGATTCGCGGCGTCCCACAGCATCTTGCCATCGGTGGTGCGGACGTGGAGCGATGCGGCGTCGGCGAGAAGCCGCACGCGCAAAATGCCGCGGAATTCATGCACGTGATCGCGCCCGTGGGCGTCGTTCGCCAGCACCGCGACGGGCACCGCAGCCACCACCCGGCCGGTGGTGAGCTTGCGCAACGGCATCGCCAGTGCGGCAAGCACGGCGCAGACGACGACAGTCGCGGCAAGGGGTGAGGAGAGCCAGTTCATGTCGCGGTTCATTCGCCTGCGAGCGCGCGGACGATGGTGTTCACGTTGTGGTGGATCATCGGTTTGAATCCGGCCTTGTCGCCGCTGCCATTGCCATCGGCTACGAGCGCGGGCGCGAGTTTCGCGCCGGTCGCGCGGGCGACCGATTCAAGCGCCTTCGGATTGGCTCCGTATTCGGGAAAAATCGCGGGCACGCCGGCATTTCGGACCGATTCGATGGTGCGCGCGAGATCCTGCGGCGCGCTCTCCTGCTCCTTGTTCAGACCGGCCACCGCGATCACCTCGAATCCAAATTCCTTGGCAAAGTATGCGAAGGCGTTGTGCGCGGTGACCAGCTTGCGCTGCCCTCGCGGCACTTTTGCCAGCTCGCGGCGCGCCCAACTTTTCAAATCGGCCAATTCCCGGGCGTAATCGCGCGCCCGTTTCTGATAGTGATCCCTGCCGCCGGGGTCCACTTCGGCAAAGGCATCGGCCACCACCCGGGCGGCGCGGCGCATGTTGTCGATGCCATGCCACCAATGCGGGTCGAGCGCGTTTTCATACGCATGGTGCGGGCAACAGGTGTAGACAGCGTCCTTGCCCACGGTGAGCGAGGGAATCGTGCGGCCAACTTCGAGAATCGGCACATTCGGCAGGCTGGCGCGGATGCGGTCGAGGTAAGTCTCCAGGTTTTTGCCACCCGCCAATATCAACGCGGAGGCCTGCATGTTCCGCATGTCCGAAGGGCGCGGCTCGAAACGGTGCGGATCGCCGCCTTCGCCCACCAAATCAAACACTTTCACCCGATCGCCACCCACTTGGCGGGCCAGATCCGCCATCAGCGGATGCAAGGCGGATACCTTGATTTCCGCGGAAGACCATGCGGTCGTCAGTGAAAACAAAAGGGCGATGAGCATGCGCGGCACGTGCATGGAGGGAAGCAATCACACCCAGCACACTAATGCAACCATTTTGCTTTAGTTATTAAATGGATTCTTTTTCACCCCATGAAATGCCTGGCAAGAATCGCGAGTTGACGGGTCTTGGGGACCTTGTGGCGGTGGTCGAGAACGCGGAATCCACTGTCGCGAATGATGTGGAGCAGCTCCTGGTAAATAGCGGCCATGACGCGGGCGGGAGCGAGTGCGGCGTGGTCGGCGGCGGGGAGTTCGCGTTCGGCTTGTTGGAAAAACGCCTCGGCGCGGGCGGCGGTGATTTCGGCCACGCGGGTGAATCGTGCGTCGTGGATGCGGGCGAGCAGGTCGGCTTCGGGGTATCCGCAGGCCGCGAGGTCATCCAGCGGCAGATAAACGCGGCGATGGTCGAGATCCTCGCCGACGTCGCGCAGGATATTGGTGAGCTGGAGGGCATGGCCGAGCGCGGTGGCGTATCGCCCGGCGGCCGCTAGGTCGGTGCAGCCGAAGAGCCGTACGGAAATAAGGCCCACGGCGCAGGCGACGTTCCAGGTGTAGGCTTCAAGGTCGCCTTCCCACCGTTGGAAACGCCGGCCGGGTTCGAGATCCGATTTGCAACCTTGGATGATGGCGGTGAGCAGGTGCGTCGGGAGTTGGTGGCGGTCGCGCAGGTCGACCACCTCGCGTTGGAAATCATCGGGAGTCTCGAAGCCATGAAGCAGCCCGTGCTCCCATGCGTCGAGCTCCGCGGCGCGCCCGGCGGCAGGGCGGGAATCGTCGTCCGCGAGGTCGTCGATCGTCCGGCAGAACGCGTAGAAGACGACCATGTCGTCGCGCCGGCCGGCGGGCAGCAGCCGCAGCGCGATGGCAAGGTTGGATTTGGCGCGCCGGGTGATTTCCGATGCGTGCGACATGGCGGGAATTTCTAACGGATGAACCCCCAGTGCCCGGTGGTCACCGGCCAGAGGCTGAAGGCCGCGGGGCCGACGAGGTTGAATTCATGAACGGCGCCCCAGTATCGGCTGTCGAGCGAGTTGCCGGTGTTGTCGCCGAGGGCGGCGTATTGGCGCATGCCGGGCGCGGCGTCGCCGCCGTGGAGCGTGAGGGTGGCGGTGGTGGAGCCGAGCGATTGGCGCAAGGTCGGGAATGCGGCGACTTCGCGCGGGTCCGCGGGGATGTATCCGCCGGGGTTGATGGCGTATTCCTCCCGGCCATCGCTGACGCGCCGGATGCCCGGCTCGGCGGCGATTTTCCCGTCGATCAGCAAATGGGGCGGCTGGATCGAGAGGGTGTCCCCCGGCACGCCGACGAGGCGCTTGATGTAGTGGGAACCGCTCCCTTGCTCGCCGCCGCGCTCGTGGATCCCGGTGATCCCGCGGGTGTCGAAAACGAAAACCTCGCCGCGTTTCGGTTTGCGGAAGTGGTAGGAGAACTTGTTCACCAACACGAGGTCGCCGGAATCGATGATGCCTTCGGCAAGCACCGTGTCTTTGGCAAGGCGGCCGTTGTTCTGGTTGGCGGCTTCGCGCAGCGCGTCGAGCAGGCCGATCTCTTTCATCGGGTTGGCCGGAGCGGGCAGGCGCAGCGGTTTCGAATCGTGGAAATTCAACAACGAGCGGCTGAAGAAATGCATGTGCTGGATGTCGTAGACCGAATTGCCGCGGCCATCGAAGGCAATGGTGCGGTCGCGATCGTTGACGATGTGGACGTATTTGCGACCGCGCAGTACGGCTTCGGCAAGGCGCACCGGAAGCGCCGGCCACTCGGCCTTCGGCAGCGGGGTGCCGGTGATGCCGTTGAGCGTCGGCTGCATCGAACCAGTGGGGATGCGAAACGGCTGAAGGTAATATGCCCGCAGGCCGAGGGCGATGACGATGGCGACAAACATCACCTCGACATTCTCCTCCAGCCAGCCGGTGGGTTTTTCGTAGGGCAGGGAGTTCTCACAGGCGGCACGGAGCTGTTTCGACGCCTCGTCCACGCGTTTGCGGTCGGCGCTCTTGATGGCGGCGAGGAGATCGGTGCGGCGCGATTCGATTTCATCGATGCGCTCGGGCTTTAGCAAATCGCGCTTGTAGTGGAGGAACTTGCGCGCGCCCTTCACCAGATGCGTCGCGTCTTTTTTCCATTTCGGCGTGAACATGCTGGCACCATCGTGGGCGGCGGGCGGGCTGGCAAGCGGGGAATCCGCCGGAAATCGCGGGTGCGGGCTTGTCATTCCGCTAGCGATGGCGATGCTCGGCGCGATGAGTTTGATGGATCGTTTGGAACGCCGGTTCGGGCGGCTGTCGTTTCCCGGTTTCCTGCGGTTTTACGCGTTGTTCCACGTGATGGTCTATTCGCTGCAGATCTTCCGGCCGGATATCGGGAGCCTGCTGGATTTCGACCGGGAAAAAATCATGGCGGGCGAAGTGTGGCGGATGGCGACGTTTCTTTTCGCGTCGTCCGGCAACATGGGGGTGGATCCGATCGGGGTGCTGTTCTTCTTTTTTCTGATCCGCATCATGATGATGATCAGCGACGCGCTGGAGGAGGAATGGGGCGTATTCAAAACGAGCCTGTTCCATTATTTTGCGGTTTTCGGGCTGCTGGTCGGGAATTTCGTGATGCCCGTCGCCCTGCCCGGGAGCGGGTTCATCGTCTATGGTGCGGCGTTTTTCGCGTTCGCCACGATGTTTCCCCGCGTCGAGTTCTGCCTGTTTTTCTTTCTTCCGGTGCAGGTCCGCTTCATCGCGATGTTCAAAGCGGGGCTGTTGCTGCTGCTGGTGCTTGCATGGCCGCTGGTGGTGCCGTTTCTGATCCTTGGATACGGCAATTACCTACTCTGGGTGGTGCTGCCGATCTGGCGCGGCAGCCAGCGCACCCACGCGCAGAAAACCTTCCGCAAGCAATTGCAAGGCGGCTTCGGTGACGACGAGGAACCGTTTCACAAATGCGCCGAATGCCACCGCAACGACGTGATGGACCCGGAACGCGAATTCCGCGTGGGTGCGGACGGGGAAGAGTATTGCGACCTTTGCCTGGAGAAAATCGAGGCAGACGACCCGAAGGGCTGAATTCCCAACTCCATCAGGCACCTTTCTCAAAGCGGCCTGCCATAGGTATCGCAGCGGTTGTGCCAACCGGCCTCCCACCGGCGCTCGCCGCGATCCGGCGGGCTGTTTGCGATGCGGCGCGAGAGCGTGCGCTTGGCCGATTCGCCGAACTCACGGGCCGCCGCAGGCCCTGTTGGAACCTCACGCATGCCTGCGAGCACTTGCAACAGGCCCCAGCCTTCGCCGCGATAGCGCTCGTTCGGGTTGGTCCCCTCACCCTTGAAATTCACATAATCAATCAACGCATAGGTCCCCTGCGGCGTGGCGGCAACCTTGTGGTAATTCGCCTCGATCCGGGCGCGCTGCCCGGCGGGGGCGACGGCAAGGATTTTCGGCAGTGCGGCGCGTGAGCGGAGGATGATGAAATCCGTCTGCAGGCCGACGTTGGCCGCCAGCCACTGGCGCAACGATCTGAGGCGAGGGCCGTCGAAATCTCGCTGGAATTCGGCGCGGGATTTCCACGGGCTATGGCGCTCGCGCGCGACGGCTGGTGGGTTCGCACCGCGCCCGACGGCGTATCGCACAAACCGCGGCCAGCTTTCCTCAAACGGCCCGTTGAAACCCGCCGGATACCAAATGAAATGGCCGATCCCAAGCGACGGAAATTCCTCGCCCGTATTCCACGCCGTGAGTCCGGTGACGCTCCCGCCCGATTCATTCTGCCAGATTTTCCGCCCGATCGCGGCTTTTTGCGCCTCGCTAAGGCGGATTGCAGGACTGCCGCCATCCCCCCGTTCCGGGGGGCCGGCTGGAGCACAAGCGGTCGCGATGCATGCGGCGGCGAAAAGATGAAATGCACGGTGCATGACATCAGCGATATCGCGGGCGGCGGGCGGGGACAAGCGCCGATCCGGCATGGAGCGCCCCCACGATCATTTTTGAAATTGCGTGATTCGCGGCGACGTTTTGATTATCTACAAGTCATGGACCACCCGCCACCGATCCAAACCCACTATTCCGGGCTGTTGCCTCAGAAGGGATGGCCGATGCGCAATTACCGGTTCTGGCGCCACCGCATCATTCCCGGGCTGCTCACCCGCCGTGTGGGCGTGATTTCCGATCCCATTCACCACCCGCCGGAGGAGGGGCAGGTGCGCGTCACGTGGATCGGCCACGCCGGATTCTACCTCCAGTTTGCCGGGCATTCGGTGATCGTTGATCCGAACTGGGCCAGATTCCACGGGCCGGTGAAACGCCAACGCGAACCGGGCCTGCCACTCCGCGATGTGCCGGAAGTCGATCTGGTATTGGTCACCCACGCCCATTTCGATCACCTCCACAAACCGAGCTTGCGCGTCCTCCAGGCACGCGAAGGCATCGTGGTGCCGCGCGGCAGCGGGCCATTGGTACGGCGGCTCGGGTTCCCTGCGGTCCATGAAATGAAGGTCTGGGACGCGATCGCATTCGATGAACTCGAAGTCACCCACACCCCATCCCACCACTGGGGCGCCCGCTATCTGCACGACACACACCGCAACTACGGTGGATACCTCATCCGCACCGCGAAAAAAAGCATCTTCCACTGCGGCGATAGCGCGTATTTCAACGGGTTTAGCGAAATCGGTCGGCGGCAGGAAATCGACGTGGCCTTGATGCCCATCGGCGCATACGAGTCCCCCAGCGGGCGCGATGTGCACATGAATCCCGAACAGGCGGTGCAGGCCTTCGCCGACCTCGGCGCCAAGGTGATGATCCCGATGCACTACGGCACCTTTCCGCTTGGCAACGAACCCCATGAAGAGCCCGTGGAACGCCTGCTCATGGAAGCCGACCGGCTCGGACTCAGCGATCGCATCCTGATTCCCGAAGAGGGGGTCGGCATCGAATTGTGTTAGAAAACGCGGGGAGCTCCCACCGCACCACGCGGGAGCCGCAGAACGAAACAAGCCCCGTGCGATCGCGACCGGCAATCGAGCGATCCACCGATCGACCCGGCAAGTCGCCGCGAAAGCGCAAGGCCAAGGCCGACGCCGGGGCGTGATTCAGCCGCAGCATCTGCGGACTTGTGGAATGGCCTGAAAATCCGCCGCCGCTCGCCCTGTGCGATGCCCGGTCCATGGTCGCACACGCCAATCTCGATACCGCCGTCCGCGGCGTCCGTTACATCGATGCAGACCATCGGCGGCTCCGCACCAGCGGCGTATTTCGCGGCGTTGTCGATCAGGTTGAAGAGAATGTGCTCAACCACCGCAGTATCCACCTTGAGCCGGATGTTGGCCACGGCGGAAGCGGTGTCGATTTCCAGCCGCATCCCGGCGGTTGCGAGCCGGTCTTCGAAGCGGGTACGCATTTCACCAAGCATTTCGGCGGGCGTGATCTCGCGGAGATTCGACCGGCCACCGCCATTCTCGATCCGGGAAAACGCGAGCACGTTCTCGACAAGGTGGGTGAGCCGGTCGGCCTCGCGCGACAAAACGCGCAGATAATCGCCGCGCTTCTCCTCCCTTACCACCCCGCGCTCTAACAGCTCCGAATAAAGCCGGAACGTGGTCAACGGCGTGCGCAGCTCGTGGGTCACTGCGGAGACGAACGACGCTCGCCGCTCACTCAGGCGCATGATGCCCGCCGCCAACAGCGCCGAAGCAATCAAGGCGATCCCCACCGCAAACCACGCGACCCGCAATGGCATGCCGAACGGAACTCGGGCGACGGCCGCCACCGGTGGATGCGACGCCTCCCGGATCAGTCGCAACGGAAACGAAACAAGCGTGAGCGGATCGCCGCTCGCGCCTTCACCGATGGCCGGCTCCAGTCGCGCGTTCGGGAGCAGGTCCGGAATTTCGCGGAGCAAATGCGCGGCCAGCACCTGCCAATCGATCCACACACCTTGCAGCCGTTCGTATGCGGCATCCGAGCCATTGGAAATCTGGCGCAGCAACATCAGCTCGTCGCCAAGCCACGAGGCATGCATGGAAGAAACGCTTGGCAAAATGGCAAGCGGCACGGATTCAACTTGTCGCTGCTGCAAGGGTGGCGGCGAGGATGGATTGTTGTCCAGCGCCTGTTCGATCGCACGGGCTCGCCGGAATCGTTCTTTGGTGTTGGATTCCAATTGCGCACTCGCCTTCTGCCGCCGCTCCGGCGCGGGAATGTCGAGATACGCCGCAGTCTCCACCGGCGGCTCCTTGGAAACCGCCGCCCAGTTCACCTGACCTTCAAGGGCCGCCGTGTTGAGCAAAAACCACTCACCACCCGGCAGCGGATGCGACGCCAGCAAGGCATGGAAACGCGCAATCCGCGCCTCGACTTCGGCACGCTGCGCACCCGCGGATTCCAATGCGGGGAAAACAAACGGCCCGCCACGCCTCACGTCGAACCGCAGAAGCACCTCGCCTGTCTCCTCGCCAGGCTGCGGCGAAACATCCACGGCGCGCCCGTTTTCCCGCAGCATGATCGCCGCCCCGGCGGCATCCATCCGCCACAACGCGAGGCGCGTGCGCTCTTCCAGATCCGCACGCGCTTCCGCCGCCCGTCGCTCGACATCCGCCGCGGCACGCTCGCGTTCGGCGGCCAGAACCCCACGCGTCAGCCAAGCCATCGCTCCCAGCACCAGAGCCGCGCAAACGGCGAAGGCGGACCACACGAGGAGGATCTTGCGCATTCTCATTCCGGAATCTCAGTGAGAAGTTGATAACCCTTGCCGCGCACCGTGACCAGCAGATCGGCACCGAGCTTCGCGCGGAGATGCATCACATGCATGTCGATGGTGCGCGTCTCGGTGCGGTCGGGGTCGAGATGCCAGATGTTGCGCAGGATCTCCTCGCGGCTGACGACACGCCCGTTGCAATCCATCAGATACTTCAACAACGACGCCTCACGCTCGGAAAGCTCGGCCTTGCCGCCATTGGGAAACGTGATTGCTCCGCTGGCGAAATCAATGGTCATGCCCGCGAGCGCGCGCCGGTCCGCCGGCGCGGTGCGCTCGCACGTCCGCCGCAACACGGCGTCCACGCGGGCGAGCAGTTCCTTCATGCTGAAAGGCTTCACCACATAATCATCCGCACCATCGGCCAGGCCGCGCACGCGGTCGTGCTCCTCCCCCCGCGCCGAAAGGATGATCACCGCCTGCCCGGGCCGCTTGCGGCGGATCGCCGCGAGAATGTCAAACCCCGAGGGCCCCGGCATCACCACATCCAGCAACAACAGCCGGTATTCCGCCTTCAGCGCCGCCTCCATCCCGGCGTGGCCGTCCGCCGCCTCGATGCTGCGGTATCCGGCATACTCCAACACATCGACAATCCCGCGGCGGATCGCGGGATCGTCTTCGACCACAAGGATGACGGGTGGGTTCGTCATGGGTTATCGGCTGGATGATGCTGTGGATTCATGGTCGGCGCAATCGTGCAGTTGGGCGGTGGACTCGGCGGATTTTCTCAAGGAGAGGCGGACTTTCTCCGCTGGGCCCATGAATAGACCATGGTGCGCGCTGGCCGCTCCTTTCATGATTGTTCGAGTGTGAGATGACTGGTGAACTGAAGCCCACGCTCCGTTAGGGTTTGAATTGGTAGCCGAGTTTGGTGGCTTGGGCGCGGGTGGTTTCAACCATCACCTCGTCGAACGTCTTCTCCCCATCACTATGGGCCTGCTTGCGGCGTGCTTCATCGAGAAATGCGGCGCGGGCACCGTTGAGCTCGGCGATTTCCTTTTGCAGATCGGCGCGCTTTTTCGCAGATTCGTCAATCCGCGCCTTGAGCGCTTCGGGCGAAAGCCCCTGGAGCTCCTCCGGCAGATCGGCGGCATCGAGTTCCGCGAGATTCACCTTTTCCTCGCGCACCGCGTCGACCAGATCCCACGATGCATTATGGTAGTTCTTGCTCGCCTTCGCCACCGCACGCTCGACTGCGGCTCCGGCCTTCGCGTTGTCCATCGCGCCTTCATCCGCAGCGCGCTGGCGCATCGCATTCGCCGCCCAGCCCTTGCCATACCCGAGATAGGTCTTGTTCATCTCGATGCCCAGCTCCGCTATGCGCTTGTCCTGCGGCGCGGGAATGTGGCGAACGGCGCGATCCTGGTCGATCACCATGAACTCCCCTCCCCCGTTCGCCGCACCTTCCTGCCATGATCCGGATACCCCTTGCTGGCGGGGACCACAGTGAATGGTGTTGACGATGATGCCCTTGGCGCGCGCGTCCCGGCATGCCTGCATCGCATCAATCGGGCCTTGGGTGAACGGCTCGTTGCCGGCGATGAAAATCGCCTTGTAGGTTTTCTCGTCATCGTCCCATGACAAGTCGTCGAGCGCGCGGCGCACCACCGCTCCGCAATATTCCTGGCCGCCATTCGTCCTCAGCGAAAACAAATGGCCGCTCACGACATCGAGGTCGCGCGTGAACGGCTCGACCTGGCGGATGTAATGATCCGTCACCGCGAGCGCGTTGTTGCCGTATTCGTAGAGCGCGACTTCGACGAACGGCGTCGCGCCGTCGCGCTTCGCGTCGATGAACGAGTTAACGACTTTCCAGAGCTGGGTCTTTGTTTGCTCGATGAGGCCGTCCATGCTGTTGGAGGTGTCGAGCAACAGGGCGATCTGGACTTTCGTTTCCCGGGGAGCGGGACCGCCTGGCGCAGGATCGGCCAGCGAGGTGCCCACAAGTGCCGTAAATACGAGGAAGGATGCGAGTGATTTGGTTTTCATAGCGCCTCCATCATGGCGAAGAACTCTCCACGCGTCTGTAAAGGCACCGTAAAATCCACACCCGGCAGGCTGGCCACAACCCGCTGCCACCATCCATGTTCCCTGATAAGCCGCTGGATCGGCTCGCGTAATAACAGCACTTCGGGCTTGATCACTTCCACTCCATGATTTAGCCCGCTAGCGATTCCTTCACGGCAATACATGCCAGCCCGCCAAGCCATCACCTGAAAAATCCCATGAGCGCCCAAAAATCCGAAGAGCCGTCCAACATGTCGGTCAACCCGCTGATTGAAGAACACCGCAAAATCATTCTCGATGGCGAGGCAAAAGGCGGCTCCGGACGATTTATCGCATACGCCCGCCTTTCCGGGCCAGGCTGGCTCCAGAGCGCGATCACCCTCGGTGGCGGCTCGCTTGCCAACGCACTCTACCTCGGCGTCCTCGGCGGCTTCGCCTTCATGTGGCTGCAACCAATGGCGATGATCTTCGGCATCGTGATGATGAGCGCCATCGCCTACATCACCCTGTCCACCGGCCGTCGGCCGCTGCGCGAGATCAACAACAACATCAGTCCGATCCTCGGCTGGGGCTGGCTGCTCGCCTCGATGATGGCCAACCTCGTCTGGTCGCTCCCGCAGTTCGCCCTCGCCGTCGCCGCGCTCCGGCAAAACCTGCTCCCCGGCCTGCTCGGTGCGGAATCCGGACTCTCTGATTTCACCGGCAAACTCATCGCCGCGATCATCATTCTCGCCCTCGTCATCACCAACGTGATGATCTACATCTCCGGCGGCAAAGGCACCAAAGTCTTCGAGATCATCATGAAGCTCATGGTCGGAGCCATCGTCCTTTGCTTCTTCGGTGTGGTCATCCAGCTCACCGTCGCCGGTGAAATCAATTGGGGTGCCATCGGCTCAGGGCTCATTCCGCGCTTCGACACGTTGTTCCAGCCCGCCGAAACCTTCACCCCATTCCTCGCCAACCTCGACAATGCGAGCAAGGAATTCTGGTCCTCGATGATCGTGGGTCAACAACGCGATGTGATGATCGGGGCCGCCGCCACCGCCGTCGGTATCAACATGACGTTCCTGCTCCCCTACTCGATGCTCCGCAAAGGCTGGAACCGCGACTTCCGCGGACTCGCTATTTTCGACCTTTCCACCGGCCTCTTCATTCCCTTCATGCTCGCCACCGGCTGCGTCGTCATCGCCGCCGCATCTCAATTCCACGCCAAACCCGCCGAAGGTTTCCTCGGCGAAATCAATGCGAATGGCGAACTGGTCGAACCTGCCGCCAATCTCGTCGGACAATACCACAAACTGCTTGAAAGCCGCCTGATGAACGAAATCGGCAACGAGGCATTCATTGCGCTCAGCGTTGATGAAATCAAGGAGCAGACCGCCAGTTTGCCCGAGGCCGACCGCACCATGGCCGCCATGCTCGTGAAGCGCGACGCTTTCAATCTCGCCGCCACTCTCGAACCGCTCGTCGGCGCCAAAGTCGCCAACTATGTCTTCGGATTCGGCGTCCTCGGCATGGCCCTCAACGCCGCCACCATGCTCATGCTCATCAATGGCCTCTGCTATTGCGAGCTCCGCAACCGCGCCCCGCGCGGGTGGACCCAGCGCGCCGGTTCGCTCATGGTCTGTGTCGGCATCCTCGGTCCATTCTTCTGGACCGGCACCGCCCAGATGTGGCTCGCCGTGCCCACCTCGGTGTTCGCCATGGTCCTGCTGCCCATCGCATACGTCGTCTTCGCACTGATGATGAATAACAAGACCATTCTTGGCAAAGACATGCCCACCGGACGCAAGCGCATCATTTGGAACGTCCTGATGGCCGGCTCATGCACCTTCGCCGCCATCGGTAGCTTGTGGTCGCTCTGGTCGCGCCTCGGCTGGCTCGGAATCATCCTCTTCGCGCTGTTCCTCGTGGTGGTTGTCACCACGCGCAAGAAAAGGCCCGGCACATCGCAGGTCGCTTGATGCAGCGGGAAACATATGCCGGGGCGGCCTGAATCCAGGCCGCGACACTCGATCAATCAAAAAAACGGATTTTCCCTGGCACGACTGTCCGATCGGCCTCCGCCATCTTCCGATGCTGTTCATCGCTGCATGCCGAATCAATCGGCGCGTCCGGCGCATCGTCCTTCGCTTCGACCACGCCGTTTGCAATCATCCATTGCTCGACTTCCTCGCCGCTCACATCAGCGAGCATCGTGCCGTTGATCTCGACGCATGGAGACAGCGGCTGACCGCTGCGCTGTTCCATTTCCCAGCGGAATGCGGGGTTCTTGATGATGTCCTTCTCTTCGAAAGCCAGGTCGTATTTGCGCATGATGGCGCGTACGCCTTCGCTCCAGCCACAGAAGGTTTTGAGATAGACGGTGATGTTCGGGGATGCGTTTTTCATGATGATGGCAACTGGTTTGCGTGCGCAACCTAGCGCTGCCCCCACACAGATCAAGCACAGAGAGAAAACCGGGGAGTATACGACATTACCGGCTTTGGAAAACGGCAGGAAGCGATACGGACATTACGGCAGCCGTGGAAGGCTTGCGGGGAAGCGGCCGATCACCGAGCGACCTCCCAGTGCGGAGAACCGGAGTCGCACCGGCCATTGGAAGATCGATACGGTGCTTGGAAGTGGAAAATCCTGCATCCTCACAGCCGTGGAACGGAAAACCGGATTTTTGCAGATCACCAAATCCGCCAGCAACTCCCGAAAGGAACCAGCATGAATGAACTCACTCAAAAGCAGTGTGATTGGATTGCCAACGAGCTCAACGAACGACCACGTAAAGATATGAATTTTGTGGGCCTATCGGATTATTCTCTTAAAAGTTATCATGTTGCAATTCACTCTTGAAGCCCTGCTTCTTGATTATTCTGGTGGCGCGTCTTCATTTAAATGGATTCCGAATCCAACTATGACATTTGGAGACTCCTGCTCAATCGTCTTGTGTTGGATTAGGAATGCAGCCTGCTCTACAGGACAATATAATATATAGCGGGATGCCCTTCTCCTGTCTGTATATTCATTAAAATCAATTGATCGGAATATGCGAATAGAGTATGGACGCGATGCACGTCCAAATGGACGTGCGACAAGAAGAATCACATCATGACCTTCCTGCTTGCCATTGTAACACTCCTGATAGTTGTTGGGCGGGGAAGAGCCAGAACCATTCGAAGGCGGTGGAGGCGTTGCGGTATTTGCGGGCGAGGGCTCCGGGGATGTGGACGCCGGCGAGGCCGACTTTACGATCGGCCTGCCAGAGTTGGCGGGCGGTTTCGATTTGTGCGGCGATTTCTTCGCGGAGGGCGGAGGGCGGGTGTGATGGGGTTCGAAAGCAGGAGCCGGAGGCACCTGCTACGGGTCGAGAATAGGAGGTTGTGGGGCTGGGGACAGGATGTCCCTAGGACGAACTGGGACAGAATGTCCCGGCTACGGTTATTTTTTGGCAGCGGGTGAGACGCTCACGCTCCTTGATTTGGCTCGCGATTTTCGGCCTGGATGCCGCCACTCCGAGGTAGTGGAGTGGGTTGGCGATGATTGTGTCCAGCTAAGAGGGAGGCGCTAGGCGTTGCGGTCGATTTTCCCACCGAGGGAAAGGATGCGGGCGTTGGCTTTTGCGGCTTCGGCTTCGGGGATGTTGCCGTCGCGGACGTGCATCTGGGAGAGTGCGGTCCATGCGAGGAGGTCGTTGGGGTGGAGGGTGACGGCTTTGAGCCCGCAGCCGATGGCTTCTTTGATGGAGTCGGTTTTCATCAAGGCCATGGCGAGGGCGTGCCAGCCGTCGAAGAAATCGGGGTCGATGTCGACGCAACGGCGGTAGAGTTCGACGGCGTGGTCGAGTTCACCGATGGCGAGGTGGCCGTTGGCCTCGTCGAAGAGGTCGTCACGCTGGCCGGGTTGGGATTGGGACATGGATTGTCTTAGCGGCGGCGGTAGAGTTGCTGGACGTCGGCGGCTTGGGTGCGAGAGCGCATCCATGCGATGAAGGCGGTGCTTTCGTTTGCGCGGGTGGTCTGTGCGAGTTGGCCATCGATGCGCGGGCCGTCGCTTTCGCTGCGGACGAGTTCGCGTTTTTCGACGAAGAGGATGAAGGCACGGTCGCCTTCGGTGATGACATCGGCAAGGCTGCCGGGGGAGACGCCGCGGGCGGCCTCGAAGAGGTTCTGCGGTTCGTGGTCGCGATCGGGTTGGTGGGCGCTGTTGATGTTTTGGAAGGAGTGGGCGTTTTCGAGGCCGGCGAGTTCGACGGCTTCGGCGAAGGATTTGCCTTCGGCGATGGCTTGGTTGATGATTTGGGTGGCGTTTTCGGCGGCTTCGAGCATGGCGTCGAGGGCTTTTTCCTCGATGAAGAGGGCGCGGGCTTCATCGCGGGCCTCTTCGAAGGTTTTGGGGCGCAATGGGACGACTTCATCGAGACGGGCGACGACCCATGTGGCATCGCCGACGGCGAGGGGGTTGGAGATTTTGGAGAACGGGTCGACGGTGGTGGTCATGCGGAAGAGTTGACCGACGACGGTTTCGCCGCGTGCGGATTGGCGGAGGGGTGCGGCGAGTTCGGCTGGGGGCTCGGATTCGATGAAGAGGCCGGTGGATTTGACTTCGAGGCCCATGTCTTCGGCAAGTTGCTCGAATCCTTCGCCTTGTTTTTGTTCGAGTTTGAAGAGGAAGTCATTGATCTTGGTATCGTTTTCGAGTTGTTTGGTGCGTCGTTCCTGCGCGCGTTTGGCGGCTTGATCGGCCTGGTATTTGGCATCGCGCTCGGCGCGTTCTTCCTCGCTGAGGGCGAGGTCTTGGAAGCTGAAGGTGGGGAGTTCTTCCTCTTCCGGGGAGAGATCGGCCGGCATGTCGGGCTTGGCGTAGATGTAGGTGAAGCGGCGCTGGGGTTCGGTGGTGAAGGCGTCTCTGAGGTTTTCCCAGAATGCGATGACGTCGTCATCGGTGGGCTCGACGGCGGCTTCGAATGGGGCGAGTGTGAAGTGGGTGATGACGCCGGTGATTTGCTGGTTGTCGAAGGCGTCGATGCGGGCGATGGCGTCGCGCATGGGGGCGAGGCCGGAGCCGAGCACGTTGTTGAGTTTATTGAAGACGAGGATGTCGGCAACAAGGGTGCGGACGTCGGCCTCGTTCATGCCGAGGCGGCCAATGCGGCGTTCGATGAAGGTGGCGTATGCCTGGGGATCGAATTCGCCATCGGGGCCGGTGAATGCCTGAAGGGAACGGATGTGGGAGCTGATTTCGGTTTCGGCGGGGCGGAGGCCGAATTCATCCGCCGCGGCACGGAGCATGATGCGGGTGATGAAGAATTTTTCCACGCTGTCGTCGTCGTCGGCGGCGTCCATGGTGGAGGCGATGAGGAATTGGTAGAGATCCCAATTGCCGCTGCGGATGAGTTCCTGGGTGAGTTCGAAGCCGTTCTGGCCGAGGCGGCGGTATTCCTTTTCGTTGTATGTCTTGCCATCAACGCGGAGGACGGCTCCGCCGCCGCCGATGCTTTGGACGGAGCTGGTGTCGAGGAGCAGGAAGCTGACGAAGAGCAGGACGAAGACGACGATCATCAGTCCGGTGTATTTGCGAATGTTTTCGATCATGGCTGGCGGTGGGAGAATGCGGGCGTGATTGCGGCCGGGCGGTGAGTGAAGCGGGCGGGGCGGCGGCCTTCAATGGTAATGTTTCAGGATGCGGGTGAGTTTGCGAGATATGCGATGACTTGGGCGAGGGCGCGAGCGCGGTGGCTGAGCCGGTTTTTGACGTCGGTGCCGAGGGTTGCGAAGCTGGCGGTGTGGCCGTCGGGGACGAACAGCGGGTCGTATCCGAATCCGCCATTGCCCTGAGAGGCTTCGAGGATACGGCCATCGACGGTGGCGGAGAAGTGGGCGACCTCGGCACCATCGCGGGCGAGCACCATGGTGCAGCGGAAGCGGGCGCGGCGGTCGGTGATGCCCTGCATTTCCTTGAGGAGGCGGGCATTGTTGCGCAGGTGGTCACCTTCGACGCCGCCGAAGCTTGACGACCAGACGCCGGGTGCGCCATCGAGCGCATCGACTTCGAGGCCGGAATCGTCGGAGAGGACCCAGCCGTTGATGCGGGCGCTGATACCGAGGGCCTTGAGGCGTGCGTTTTCGAGGAAGGTGGTTCCGGTTTCGGGGATTTCGGGGAAGTCCGGGAAGTCGTTGGCGTCGCGGACGAGGAATCGGGTGCCGAGCATGGCGCGGACTTCTGCGGTTTTGTGGGCGTTGCGGGTGGCGAGGATCAGTGGATCTGGCGGAGGCATGACGGGGATTCCCTGCACCGGGCATGAAAAAAACGCGAGTTTTTTTGAATAATCGGGATGTTGGTGACGTTCATTACAACATGAAAGCAATCACATGGCTCGCATCCGTAAGTGTCGGCATCGCCGCGCTCTCCGCCACCGCATTTGCGACGGCCCCTGAGGGCTGGCTGACCGACGTCGACGAGGCGATCGCGTCGGCGAAGAAGGAGAACAAGGCGGTGATGTTGGAATTTACGGGATCGGACTGGTGCCCGCCGTGCATCGCGATGAAGAAGAATGTATTTTCGAAGCCGGAGTTTTTGGAGAAGGCGGCGGAGAAGTTCGTGCTGGTGCATCTGGATTTTCCGAGGGGCAATCCGGAGTTGCGTGAGAAGAACATGCCGCTTGCGCAGAAATACGCGATCGAGGGTTATCCGACGATCATTCTGCTGGATGGTGAGGGGAAGGAGTTCACGCGGTTTTTTGCTTCGCAGCATCCGACGGTGGAGCAATTCCTTACCCATCTCGACAAGAGCCTGGAGAAGAAGGAATTCGACTGAGACCTTGCTGGCATGGGTGGCAGGGGTGGTTTTGAAAAAAGGGTTTGCCAGAGGAGGGCAGCGCCGATAGTATATACATTGTGATGCCTGCCGTGATTGGATCGTTGCAATGTGCGGCGCATTGATGTTTGTTCCGTCGTGTTGTTTTTCCACCAACCTAATTCCATGAAAGTTCCGACCCTTTTCCGCCCGCAGCGTGGTTTCACCTTGATCGAGCTGCTCGTTGTCATTGCCATCATCATGGTCCTTGCGGCCGCCGGATTTGCGGTGGGTACTGCGGCGCTGAATCGTGCGCTCAAGTTGAAGGCGCAGAATGCGGCGACGGCGGTGGACCAGGCGGTGAACGCGTTTTATTCGGAATACGGTGGTTTCCCGACCGACGGGGATTCCAGCACGATCAACACGGGGACGCCAGCGGGTGCGATTTTATTGAACATTTTGTTGGGTGGGGATGATGCGACGAGCCGCCAATACAATCCGCGGGGGATGTCTTTCCTGGCCATCAAGGAGGGCAAGCGCCAGGGGACGGGTGGCATGGACGGAGTTGTGTTTGATGCGAGTGGCACGGCTCTTGGGCTGTATGATCCGTGGGGGAACCCTTACACCGTGGAGATGGATACGGAGTTCAATGATTATCTTGAATTCACACCTGCGGGGATTGATGGGGCGACGGAAGTGCGCCTGAACCGGCGGCGGGTTGCGGTTTACAGCCCCGGAGTGCCGGTTGGTGATACCGCGAGCATGAAGACGATGGTGAAAACCTGGTGATTGAGGTCCCCCGAACCCATTTTCGTCCTGAAACTGATCTCATGGAATGTGAACGGCGTGCGCGCCGTGTTGGCGAAGGGTTTTTGTGACTTTATCGCCACGGAGGCTCCGGATGTGTTGTGCCTTCAGGAGACGAAGGCTCGGCCAGAGCAGGTACAACTTCCGCTGGAGCTTGGGGGCTACAAGGCGTATTGGAATTCTGCCGAAAAGGCGGGGTATTCCGGGGTGGCGGTGTTCACGCGAGAGGCGCCGCTGGATGTTTCCTTGGGCCTCGGGATTGAGGCGCACGACCGTGAAGGCCGGGTGCTGACGATGGAGTTCGCGGATTTCCATCTGGTGAACGTCTACACGCCTAACGCGCAGGATGAGCTGCGGCGTCTGCCCTATCGCCTGGAGTGGGATGCGGCATTTCGCGAACATTGCCGGAACCTGGCTCGCGGCAAGCCGGTGGTTTTCTGTGGTGACCTGAATGTAGCCCACCAGGAGATCGATCTGGCGCGCCCGCAATCGAACCGGCGCAGTCCGGGATATTCCGACGAGGAGCGTGCGAGTTTCGGTGAGCTATTGGCTGCCGGATTTATCGATACGTTCCGCCATCACCACCCCGACCGCGCGGATGCATATTCGTGGTGGTCGTATCGTGGCGGAGCGCGCGAGCGGAACGTCGGCTGGCGGATCGACTACTTCGGGGTATCCACGCCGATGATCGACCGGGTGTCCTCGGCATTCATCCTGCCGCACGTGCATGGTTCCGATCACTGCCCGGTGGGCATCACCCTGAGCTGATCGATGGAGCCGCCGCATGCCGACCCCAAGATAAAAGGCGACCCTCCCGCAGGGATCGCGTTGTTCGATCTGGATGGCACGCTGCTGCCGTGGGATTGCCAGATTGTGTTCCGCCATCAGGTGGTGCGATGCGAACCGTGGCGCGGGATTTTTCTCGGGGTGTTTTTGATTTTCCTGCCGCTGTTCCGGTTGTTAGGCGATGGCGGGATGAAGCGGGTGTTTCTGTGTTACCTCTGGAAGATGCCCGAGGCGGATTTGGAGGCGCACAGCGAGCGCTTCGCGGCGGAGGCGGCCGGACATGCCTACCCGGCGCTGCGCGCCGCAATCGACGCGCATCGTGCGGCCGGGCATCTGACGGTTCTGACGTCGGCGAGCCCGGCGTGTTATGTATCAAAAATCGGCGTGCGACTCGGATTTGATATTTCACTCGGCACCGAGGTGGAGCATGGCCGGTTTTTTCCAGATCTTGAAAACCACAAGGGGGCGGCCAAGGTGGCGCGGCTTCGCGGGCTGTTGCCGGGCGAGTGGTTTGGAGTGGATGGGCGTTTGAAAAATAGCCATGGTTACACTGATAGTTGTGCGGATCTGCCATTGCTGTGGATATGTGAGAAGGCGACGCTGGTGAATCCCGGCGCGGAGCTTACCCGCCTCGGTGAGGCTCACGGCTGGGAGATCATCCGGCCGGCTCGCCCGTGGAAATCGCGAGTGCATCGGCTGATGCGGATGGCGGCGATGCTGCTTGGCGTGCGAATGGATCCATGGTCGGCGCCACCGGCCCGTGCGCACGGTCGGAAATGAGGAGCGGGCAAGGCTTTCGGGATCGAATGGCGCGGCGCCAATCCAGATGCATTGCGAGCGATGCGTTTTGTGGTTGCAGGTGTTGTGCGGCTTGATACGCAGACGGCATCGAAACGCATCCCGTCATCCGCGGCGTAGGTGCCATGTCGGTGCTGGGCACGGACATGGCGGCGCACCGCATGGCAATGGACGAAGGGCGCGGCGAATTCCGACCGCTTGCGGATTTGTTAGGAAAAGATTCGCCGCACGCCGGGCTGCGCGCCGGATGGATTGAGGACCGCGCGGCATTGTGTAACCGGATGTGGAGTCCGGCGTCGATGGCGGCCACTCACGTCGCCCGCGAGGCGGTGGCGGACGCAGGATGGAGTGGGGATGATGTCCGGGGCTCCGCACTGGTGCTCGGCACCAGCCGTGGCAATGCGGCTGGCTGGCTGGCTCCCTGGCCGGGACGGCGGCCATTCCGGACGATGGCCGTGAGCAACACGATTCACAACGAGCCGGCGTCCGCGGTTTCGATACGACTCGGCATTCAGGGTCCGAGCCACGTGCTTGCCAGCGGCTGCTCTGCAGGGCTCGACGCGCTCGGGGTGGCGATGATGCTTTTGGCGACGGGAAAGGCGGAGCGTGCGTTGGTGGTGGCGGTGGATTTGCCGTTGGTTCCGGCATTGCTCGACAGCTACGCGGCATCCGGCCTGCTCTCGAAGCGCGACCGTATTGACCCATATCATGCGGCGACCGATGGCTTCGTTCCTGGCGAGGCGGCTGCTGCGATTGCGATTGAAATGACGGACGGACCCGGCCCGCGGTTGGTGTGCCATTTCGGCAATTGCGACGCTGCCCATCCGCTGGCGATTCCCGCGAATGGCGGGCGCACACCAGATTTGCTAAAGCTTGCGACGGACGGGCATGGAGCGCCGGCGGTGGTCATACCGCACGCCACCGGCACGGTTGCGCAGGCGCGCGCTGAAGCGGCGATGTTTGGCCGGATGTTTTCCTCGTGGAAACCGGATGTCTGTTTGCTAAAGCCATGGATCGGCCATACTCTCGGCGCGAGCGGGCTTATTGAAACCGCGATTCTCGCCGGATTTCTTCGCGAGAATCGGCTGCCACCCGCCTTTCCAGGCCTCACGCCGATGCCTGGAATGCGTTTTGCGGATGCCCAAGCCGGCCGATTCCAAGGCACCATCTGCAAACTCGCCCACTCGCTCGGCGGCCACAATTCCTTATTATATCTTCAACAGCCATGAACCAAGCGCGCCACATCCGAGTATCCATCGACCGCCAGCGGCTCGCCCTCGTCGAAAACGATCGGGTGATCCGCGAATACAGCATCTCCACATCCGCCCGCGGCATGGGGTTTGCCGAAGGCAGCTTCCGCACGCCGACCGGCAGGTTCCGGCTGATTGACAAGATCGGACACGAAGCGGCAGCCAATACGATTTTCAAAGGGCGCGTCCCGACAGGTGCATGGAAACCCGGCAACGACGATGGGGAAGATCTCATTCTCGCCCGAATCCTCCGGCTCGACGGACTCGATCCGGAAAACCGCAACACCCGCGACCGTTTCATCTACATCCACGGCACCAACGACACGAAAAACCTCGGGCGCCCGGCAAGCCAAGGATGTGTGAGAATGTCTCCCAGCGACATCATGGACCTGTTCCCGATGGTCAACGAGGGTATGGAAATCATCATCGAGCCGCAGACGAAGCCGAAGGGGAAGCTGTTCTTCATCGATTGTGATTCCACCCTTTCCTCGATCGAGGGGATTGATGAACTGGCACGCGCGAGCGGCCCGGTCATTTATGAAAAAGTCGCGGGCATGACGCGTGCAGCGATGCAAGGCGAGATTGGTCTCGACGAGGTCTTCGGCAAACGCATCGACCTGATCCGGCCCGATGCGGCGACCCGCGCGCATGTGGCGGATTTGTATATGGAAAAAATGGTCCCCGGGGCGAAGCAGTTGGCGGCCGACTTGCGACGCGCGGGGTGGACGCCGATCATCCTCTCCGGCGGCTTCAGGCAATTGATCGAGCCGCTGGCCCGCGCTATCGGGATCGATCACGTCGAGGCGGTGCCGCTTGTAGTCGACGCGCATGGCGAGTTCCTCGGATATGACGCTACCCATCCGGCATCCCACACCATGGGGAAATGCAGAATCATCCGCGAGTGGCAGGAGGCAACCATGCCGACGGCCACCGTAATGATGGGTGACGGCGCATCCGATCTGGAGACGCGGGAATGTGTGGACGCGTTCATTTGTTATACCGGTGTGGTGGATCGGCCGCATGTTTCCGCGGGGGCGGATATCAAATTGCATGACATGCGGAAGATTGGCGAAATGATGACAAGTCTCGAACAATTGATATCTGATGAATTAAATGTTGATTTATCATCATATCATTCCCATGGTGCCCGCGACATGAGCAGTAAATCCGCTAAAAAAGTCGTAAAGAGAACCGCAGCAGCCAAATCGGCGGCCGCAAAACCCGAAGCCACCAAAGCCGCCAAGGCTAATTCGGCCAAGCCTGCCGCGAAGAAAGCCGCGGTGAAAGGCAAGCGCTACACGCCCGCCGAAAAGAAGGAGATCGTTGATTTCATTGTGGAATACAACTCGAAGAACGGCCGTGGCGGACAGATGCGCGCTTTTGAAAAGTGGGGTGTTTCGCAAATCACCATCGCAAGCTGGCTTAAGAAGAGCGGCAGCAAGCCCGCCGCCGCAACCAAGGCCGCGAAGAAATCCGCCAAAAAGCCGGGCCGCAAGCCAAGTAAGAAGGCGCCCGCGAAAGCCGCGGCCAAAACCGTGACCCCGTTCGCAGCCGGTGGCACCTTGCAGTCCAAGCTGGCCAAGCTTCTTGATCTCGACAAGGCGATCGCCGCCGCCGAGACGTCGCTTGCTGCGATGAAAAAGCAGTTCGCCTCCCTCAAGGCGTCGCTCTAATCGATTCCATCCAACCATCAAGCAAGCCGCCACCCGCAACGGGTGGCGGCTTTTTTATACCGATGCCGCTTGCCTGAGGTGGCGGTTTTTCCCAAGGTGATATTTGTGAACCACCCGAAACACATCGGACACGAAGACCCGCTCGAGACGAAGCGGGACACGGAAAAGGCGACGACCTATCAAACACGCATCCTCATCGGCTTCGCCCTGATGGCGGTGGTTTTGATTCTTCCGCTTGAGAATTTGGCGATGATGGATGGCCTCGATGCGGACCGGGTGCGCCTTGGGCTTGGCATTTTCGTCTGCATCGCGTTCCTATGGATCAGCGAGGCGCTGCCACTCGCAGCGACGGCCCTGATGGTTCCGCTACTGGCCGTGCTCACCGGCGTCGGTGGCGTTCGCGACTCGGTGGCACCGTTTGCCAATCCGCTGATTGTGATCTTTTTCGGCGGGTTTGCGCTGGCCACCGCGATGGCAGTGCAGGGTCTCGACCGCTGGGTGGCCTTGAGCCTGGTGCGGCTCGGGCGCGGGCGGTTCCTTCCGGTGGCGGCGCTGGTTTTCTGTGGTACGGCGTTTCTCTCGATGTGGATGAGCAACACCGCCACTGCGGCCATGATGATTCCGCTCGCGCTGGGTATTCTCTCACAAATGGAGCCGGGCGAGCACATGCGGCGGAATCGAGTTTTTCTGATGTTAGGCCTGGCCTATGCCGCGAGCATCGGCGGGCTTGGCACAGTGATTGGCAGCCCGCCGAACGTGATCGCCGCGGCGAAACTCAACCTGACCTTTGCGCAATGGATGATGATCGGACTGCCCGTTGTGATCCTTGGCGTGCCCTTGATGAGCGCGGTGCTGTGGTGGATCTGGCGCCCGGACAACCGTTTAAAAATCGAGATCCGCGTCGAGGAATTCCACTTCCACTGGAGGCGATTCGCGATGCTGGCGATCTTCGTGACGGCCGCGGGGTGCTGGGTTTTTGGCAAGCCGCTCGGCGGATTGCTCGGCGTCGAGGCGGACATGGATTCGCTGGTCGCGCTGGGGCTTGTGTTTCTGTTGCTGTTTTTCCGGGTGGTGGAATGGCGGCACATCAACGCGGGCACCGATTGGGGTGTGTTGCTGTTGTTTGGCGGCGGGCTGGCGCTCAGCGGTATTCTTAGTTCGACAGGGGCGAGCGAGTTTCTCGCGCGCGGGCTCACCGCGCTCACGGGCGGCTGGCCGGTTTTCCTACTGGCAGCGGCGGTCGTCACCTTCGTGATTTTCCTCACCGAGCTGGCTAGCAACACGGCGGTTGCCGCGCTGTTCGTGCCGGTTTTCCACGCCCTCGCAATCGAGCAGGACATGCTTCCCGGGCAGCTTGTATTGCCCCTCGCGCTTGCGGCGTCCTGCGCGTTCATGATGCCGGTGGCAACTCCGCCGAATGCCTTGGTTTACGGCACCGGATTTGTCGAACAGCGCGACATGATGCGCAGCGGCCTGCGGATGAACTTCGTGTTCATCATCTTTCTCGCGCTACTATCGATGCTAATTTTCCGTTAAAATTCGGCATCAAGG
This sequence comes from Luteolibacter sp., assembly GCA_047921195.1. GTDB lineage: Bacteria > Verrucomicrobiota > Verrucomicrobiia > Verrucomicrobiales > Akkermansiaceae > Luteolibacter. Next base: position 89,987 of record JBLRWN010000004.1, read on the forward strand.
TATTTCGCAAGCGATTGCCTTAACGACGCCCGCGCGCGGAAGAGCAGGCTTTTGACGGCAGGCACGGTGAGGCTGAGGACCTTGGCGATGTCCTCATAAGGCATGTCCTCGTAGCGGCGCAGAACGACGGCGAGGCGCTGAGGCTCGGGAAGGGCGGCGATGGCGGCGTCGACAGCATGCTGGAGCTCGGCCTGCAGGACTTCGGAATCCGGCCGGCCGCTTTCGGGGCTTTCGCTCTGGAGGTGAAATTCGTCTTCGCGCGCGTCGCTCGAGACCTCCTTTTTGCGGGAGCGGCGGCGGGTTTCGTTGAACACGAGGTTGCGAGTGACTGTGAAGAGGTAGGTGGTGAATTTCGCATCCGGCCTGTAGCGTTTCGCGCTGCGCCAGATTCGCAGGAACGCCTGCTGCGCGACGTCCTCCGCATCGGAAGTGTTTCCCAACATCCGCGCAACCGTGCCGACGACGACATCCTGGTAGGCGATCACCAGCTCGCGGAATGCCTGATGGTCCCCTTCACCAATCCGCTTCATCCAGGCATGGTCGCGCCGGGTGATGTCGTCAGGCGTGGGTTCGGCGGCCATCATGAATATGGGATATAACCTCCGCATCGTGCCGGAGTTGCTGCCGGAAGGTCAAGAGCACCGATCGGATGAGAGCCATGCGGAAACATCCGGATTTCCTTTTGGCTTCGGGGGTTGCCCAGACGACGCGAAATGCAGGGCTGGCGCACCGTGGATTTCGGATGAAATTCAGGACGTGTGGCTCTCTTCGGCGAGGGTCTCGGCGGCACTTGCAGGTTCGACAATTTCGACGGGAGCGCCGTTTGGCACCAAGGGCAGACGCGAAGTGGCGATCCAGTCGCCGTTTTCCAAATCGTCCCGCACGACGACAATGTCGCTGGTGGTCCAAACTGGCTGGATGGTGGCGCGGCGGATACGGTCGGGATCGCGGTCGATCAAAAAGACGCGGTCGATGCCGCGAAGCGCACTGCGCGGGAAAACAAAGACATCATGCAAGAGAACTCCGTCGATGGCGGCGCGCACCGGTTGGCCAATGCGGAGTTCGGGAAGCCCGCTAGCGAGACCGAAGGGGTCCACGATTTCCGCGATGGCGAACAGCTCGCGGGAATTCTCGTCGAGCGAGCCTTCGGTGCGGACAATCCGGGCGTCCCAGGTGCGACCGCTGGATTGCGAGCTGAGCGAATCACTGAGGGTAACATGCACCGCGGCATCTCCCTCGCGAGTGGGCAGGTTGACGAATTCCAACTGCCGGGGCGTGAGTGGCAGGCGGACTTCGGCCTTATCGGAGGCGAAAATCTGGCCGAGCGGCGTAGTCGCATTGATCGCCTGGCCGAGGCCGACGAGACGTGATTTGACGCGACCATCGAACGGGGCGCGCACTTTGGTGCGTTCGAGATTGCGTTTCGCTTGATCAAGATCGGCCTCGGCGGCGCTGACGTTGGCGCGGGCCTCCTTGAGTTGCGGAACGCGCAGGACAAGCGGCGATGGCTCGTCGGTGTATCCCATGTCGTCCCAGTTGAGGCGCGCCTGGTTCGCACGCGCCTCTTCCTGGGCGAGCGCGGCTTCAGCACGGGCGAGGCGCGATTCGGCGGCGACGAGCTGCGTTTCGTAATCCGCCGTGTCGAGTTCAAGGAGGACCTCACCCGCCCGGAAAAACGCCCCGTCTTCAAAGGACGGATGGACCGCGACCACAGTGCCGCCGACTTGTGCGGCAAGCGTTGTCTCGAAATGAGCACGCACGATGCCCTGGGAATCGAGAATGACCGGGAAATCGGTGCGTTGGAGTTCAAGTCTCTCGGTTTTGAGCAGTTGCGCTTCCCGGCGTTCGGGCTGAGGTTCTTCTACGGGCACGCTCAGGCGCATCCATGCAAACACACCAAGTGCAAGGATGAGGACGGGTGGAACGATGCGTAGGACGATTGCCATGAACAGGGAAACTTTCGCCTCGTTGGCGGGTTTTTCAATACGTCATTCGTGCCGGGATTCTTACCGGAATCCTTCGAGTGGGTAGATTTTCACATCCACCGCCTCGGCGATCAGCGCGGAAACCGGTGGCGTGTCCGGGATTTCGAACCCATTCCATGCCAGCGGGCGGCTTGAACCGGGAAAACGCACAGGGTCGATCGGGGCAAGACGGTAAGGCGCATGATGCACCTGCCCGGTGAAAATTCGGCCACGCTTGTTTGAGGAAAACAACAGATAACGTTCGGCAAGGAACCACTCGAGAGTGCCGGGCGCGGCCGGAGCGGTAACCGCGCTTCCAACGGCCGGATACCGGCACTTCGCGACATCGGCATCAGGTTTGCGCCGGCAATAATAATCAATCATGCCATCGGAATCACAAGATGCCCGCATTTCCGCGTGCTCGTATGGCAGATGGTAGAATTGCCGCGCCAACACGACCGCCAACGGCTGATTGCAATCAAGTGAGAAAAACCACACACCGGCCCGCCCCGCGCCATCGTAAACATAGGTGCGCACGTTGAGTTCTAAAAACCACGAGAGCCATGGCAATGGCAGCAATCCGGTGGGCCGGACCCTCCGCATGAAAAACGGCACGACACCAAGCCATGCGGAACCATCCCATGTGTCGACATACAGGCCCGCGGGTAGACGCGCGGCGATCATCCCGGGCTCGACCCGCCAATGGAAAAATCCCAGACCCGCCCAACGCTGGCGCATCACAGCGGTGCGTGCTGGCATTTCCCGCACGGCCTCACGCCTGGATTGAGTGGGCGGCTCGGGCGTCATTTCCGGAAACGATAATGCGAAACAATCCATTCGCCGCCGTCGTGATATCCCCAAAGCTCGGCACAGGCCATGAAGAAGCAGCGCCAGTAAACCCACCAGCGTGTTTCGTTCTCAGCCCCATAGGTTTCGCGGATCAACGGGCGGAGCTCGTCCTTCGCGCCATCCATCCGGGTGAGCCATGCCTCGGAGGTTTTCTGATAGTGGGTACCGGAGACCTGCCAGTGGTCTTCGATGCGGAGGTCATCTTGAAAATAAAGCAAGGTGTCGTCGGACGGCATCTGCCCGCCTGTGAAGAAATATTTCGCCATCCAGTCGTCGTCACTCTCGATCTCGTAATGGTAAGCGACGTCACGATGGGTGAAAATGTGGACGAAAAGCGCTCCGCCGGGCTTGAGCCACGAAGCGACTCGGCGCATCAGGGTCTGATAGTTCTTCATATGTTCGAACATTTCGACGGAGACGACGCGATCGAAGATCCCTTCACCCTCACCCTGGTATTCGACCATGTTCACCGTGCGGACTTCGATGTTAGTCAGCCCGCGCTCGGCGGCGCGGGCTTCGATGTGGACACGTTGCGTGCGTGAATTCGAAACGGCGGTGATTTTCGCGTTCGGATAATGCTCCGCCATCCACAGCGTAAGCGATCCCCAACCGCATCCTAGCTCGAGGATACGCTGGCCATCCTCCAATGCGGCGCGCTCACAGGTGAGCGCGAGCATCCGGGATTCGGAAGTGTCGATATCAAAAACACCCTCATCCCAATAACCGGAGCTGTATTTCATGTGCTTGCCGAGAACGCGCTCGAAAAACCGGGTGGGCAGTTCGTAGTGCTGCTCGTTCGCCTCGTCGGTCGCGATCGCGACCGGCATTTGTTTCAGCCCGTGGATGTGCTCCATCAGCTTCGATTGGCGGCCCTCGACGTCGAGAGACTCGAAGGGCGCGAGCGTGCCGGCGAGACGCCGGCGGATGCCAATTCGGATGAGCGCGTCTGGGAGGACGTCTTTGGCGAGGAGTTCGTCAGTGCGGATCATGGGGGTATTTGTAATTTGTTAGTTTCTGTTGGATTATTTACCATCAGACCTTGTCGGAGGCATTGGAATGAAAGCGCTGGTGGTGGCTTGGTATTGGCGGTAGGCCTCTCCTTTGCGTGACACTGCGGCGGCCTCCGTAGGAGGGATACCCGTGACACGGAGCAGCAACCAAGTGATGGCCAGTGGAGCATGAATCGTCGCCCAGCCCCATGGCGACCCGCAAGCCATCACATAAAAACCCCACCAGATTACGGATTCAAAAAAATAATTCGGATGGCGCGAATAACGCCAGAGTCCGTCGCGACAAACGCCCCGCGAATCGGAATTCGCACGCTTGAATGCGGCCATCTGGCGGTCGGCTAGGGATTCACCGATCAGACCGATCAAAGCAACCCCTGCCCCGAGTGTCTCAATCACGCCCCAGCCGTCAGGTTGATGCGCGATGGCGAAAAACGGTAGGGCGAGCAGGGCGACGGACGCGGCCTGCACTTGGAAAAAACCGAAGAACGCGGATTTTTGGCGATCTTTCCATATTTCGCGCAGCTTTGCATAACGAGGATCCTCCTTCGGGTGCATGCGGTGAATGCGCAAATGCAGGTATCCTCCGAGGCGCAAACTCCACATGGCGATCAACAATGCGGCTACGATCCGGCAAGTCGGGTCACCGGTTCCCATGGCGAGCCAAAAACATGCTGTCACTCCAATACCAAAGGCCCAAACAGCATCAACCAACGAGTAGTTTCCGATTTTCACAGCCCATCCCCATGCCAACGCGAAAGCGAGAGGCACGCAGACAGATGCAATAATCAATGGAGTCATCCGATGGCGCGTTGAATTGTGAATGTAATGATGCGACCTTCGGCATACGCGCGCCCTTGCTCGATGCAAGCTGGATTATTCGAAAAAATGCTAGCCATATCGAAAAATGGGTGAGGTGTGTATATCTCTGTGAACCCAACAAAGGGTCCGTCAACCCTTCTCTTATCCCGGGCTTTTCCTCACGAGTCTAATCCCGATTCGCACAATCCCGCAGCGCCCAGATCACGCCCGCCGCATCCTTCGCCGCGCCGCGCATCCGCCGTGCCCCGGCCTTCCGCTTCGGTCCGAAGCGACCGCGCGCTTGCTCAAAGCAATGCTCCACCGTCTCGCGGCTCCCGATCACCGCTCCCGCCGTAAAATACCTCACCCGCCGCATCAACATCCCCGCAAATCCCATCTCCGCTCCAAATCCTATCGGACCGCGGACTTCCATGCCCGCCGT
>JBLRWN010000005.1:0-92241 GCA_047921195.1 Luteolibacter sp.
AGAGCCAGAGCCAGAGCCAGAGCCAGAGCCAGAGCCAGAGCCAGAGCCAGAGCCAGAGCCTGAACCCGAGCCTGAACCCGAGCCTGAACCCGAGCCTGAACCCGAGCCTGAACCCGAGCCCGAGCCTGTCCCGCCACCAATCCGTGTTCCAAAACCACTTCAGGTACGTCCATCATACACCGCTCGCCCGGAAGATCGGCCATTTGCGGAGACATCCGCCGCCTCCGATCAAGAGCCGCCCCTTCCCCTTCTGGAACCCAAGCCCGTGCGACCAATCGAGCCGCCTGCTCCGCCGCTCATCCAAGTTTCGAGGCCTGCTGCCGAGGCACCTGCATCACCACCCGCGGCACCTCGCAAAACCATCCTGCCACCACGCCGCACCACCGGCCGGATCAACCTGAGCAACCCGGCAGAAACCGATGGCTTCCCCGATGATCTTCCTCCAACCATCCCTCCTCCTCAAAAACAAGCGGAGCCGCCCGTCGAATCGCAAGCCCCCCCCGCTCGCGAAATCGCTCCTGAAGCACCCACTCCAAGGCTCGCCCTGAACCTTAAAACCGAGAAACCCCAAAACGACCTGCCATTCGACGCGATCCCCCGAGGCCGCTTCCAAGGCGAAGGCCCCAACGTCGTCGATGGCGAGGACCTCGATCTCCCACCGTTCCTGCGGAAGAAAGGCTAAGCGGGGGTTGATTCTCCTGCGTAGGTTACTGATCGTCGGAATCAGAAACGTCACGATCAGGCAACAACACCAAAAGTGATGCCACGCTTCCAAACCATTCTCATCATCCTTATTGGCCTTGGCATTGTGGCACTCGGGCTAATCGCCCTCCGCACGCTTGGGGATGACGAACGCTTCGCCATGCTCAACGGCTGCCTCACCCTCGGCGGCGCGCTTTTCATCGCCGGCATGTTTGCCCTCCGCATGCCCGCGCACGGGATCATCGGCGCGGGCGTCGTCGCTCTGCTTGGTGCCGCACGCGGTCTTGCCAACCTGCCCGAACTCGCCGCCTTCATGATTGGAGACCGCCCACGCGCCCACGCGCCGCTCATCGAAACCGGCGTCACCATCCTCTGCCTGATCCTCCTCATCCACACGATGCGCTGGGTATTTCGCGAACGCATCCGCCGCATGCTGGAGGAATAGCTCAGCCCCAAAAAAAAGCTCGCACGTTCGCAATATTTATTTTCCTGGAAAAATAATTGTAGTCTCAAGCTTGTGTTGAGCCCGCGAAATTCGCAATGGCATGCCGGCCCGCATGGTGCTATCCCGTGCGCGGATGTTTGAAGTTCGGGAAAAGCCAGACATGGTCGAGCGCGCCTTGCTGGTGCGCTTTTTGTTCGACGTGCGCGAAGAGGAGGAGGCCGACGCCCTGCTCCAGGAACTCGCCGAGCTGGTGAAAACCCTCGGCATCGAAGTCGTCGAAATCGTGCTGGCCCGCAGCCGCGAAATGCACAAGAAGCTCCTCTGCGGCACCGGCAAGGCCGCCGAAGTCGTCGAGCTCGCTCGCGCCCACGAGTGCGACTGCATCGTCATCGACAACGGCCTCGCCCCATCCCAGCAGCGCGAATGGGAAAGACTCGCCGACCTCTGCGTGATCGACCGCGAGGAGGTGATCCTCGATATCTTCGCCAAGCGCGCACACACCAAGGAGGCGAGCCTGCAAGTCGAGCTCGCCCGCATGCAATACGCGCTACCACGCCTCGCCCGCATGTGGGGCCACCTCGACCGCGAGGGCGGATCCGGCGGTGGCCAGGGCGGCGGTGCCGCGCGCGGCATGGGTGAGAAACAAATCGAAGTCGACCGCCGCCTCGCCAACATGCGCATCGACCGATGCAAACGCGAACTCGAAGCCGTCCGCAAGCAACGAAAAACCCGCCGCAAAGAGCGGGAAAAAACCGAGACTCCGCACGCATCGATCGTCGGCTACACCAACGCCGGCAAGTCTACCCTACTCAATATCCTCAGCGGTTCCGATGTGCTCGCCAAGGACATGCTCTTCGCCACGCTCGACACCACCACCCGGCGGATCGAGCTTCCCGATGGCCAGCCGCTCCTGCTCACCGACACGGTCGGCTTTGTCCGCAACCTTCCCCACCGCCTGATTGAGGCCTTCAAGGCCACGCTCGAAGAAGCGACGCTCGCGGACTTTCTCATTCACGTGCTCGACGCCTCATCGCCGGAAATCGACCGCTTGCATCACACCACGCTGAGCGTGCTTGCCGAACTCGGCGCGGGCGACAAACCGGTCGTCACCGTGTTGAACAAGATCGACCAGGTTGCCGATCCGGAACAACTCGCCCGCCTTGCCCGCGATTTTCCCGAGGCCATCCCCGCCTCCGCCCTGCGCGGGATCGGGCTCGATGAAATTCTCCGTGCCTGCTCGGAAAAACTCGCCGACCGGGTGCGCCGCCGCGCATACCGCATCCCACAGTCGCGAGGTGATTTGTTGAATTTGTTGCACACCGAGGCGAAGGTGCTGTCGCTGGATTATGCGGATGCCGATGTTCTCGTCTCCGCCGTCGTCCCCGCCGCCGTGCACGGGCGGTTGGTGGAATTCATCGATGCCGATGCCGCCAAGCCACAATGACCGCCCACACGTTTCCATGAATTTCCCGCTCGCCCTCGCCACATTTGCCATGGCCGCCACCGCCATGGCCGAAATCACACCGGTGCTGCGCGCCCAGCCGCTGGATGCGCGCGGCATGCTGGAGACTTTGCCTCCTCCACTCGACGAACGCCCCGAGGGCGTCGACGCCGTGCGCGTGCAGATCTTTCTCGATGAATCGATGTTCGGGCCCGGGGTGATCGACGGAAAACCCGGCCGCTTCACCACCCAGGCCGCGAACTCATGGAACGAGCGCAACGGCCACCCGCCCGATTCCTGGCTCGCGCTCAACACCACCGCCCGCACCGCCGTGCCCAACGCCTTCGCCATGGCCGTGGTGCCGGATGTCGTCGAATCCTGGGTCGACACCACTCTGCCCACCAGCCGCGAAGGCCAGGCGAAACGCCGCCGCATGAGCTACCGCAGCGTTGCCGAGTTTATGGCCGAGCGCTATCACACAACTCTCGATTACCTCATCGAACTGAATGGCGCGCAAGCCGTGCGCTCGCTTAAACCGCGCGACACCCTGCTCGTTCCAAACGTCACCCCGTTTCGCATCGAGACCGAAGTCACCGGTGCTCAGCATGAGCGCGCCGATGCGCTCAGCGAGCGCTACGTCGTTGTCGACACCAAGAGCAACCAGCTCCGGATCTTCCAAGGCGTGCCCCGCCCGGCGGTCATCGCCGAACCAGGTAAGGATGGAGAAACCGTCGCCCCGGCCATCCGGCCAAACGATGCGCTCATCGCCAGCTTCCCGATCACCCCCGGCCAAGAGCGCTTCATCCAATACGGTGCGTGGGAACTCCGCAACATGGTCGAAATGCCATGGTGGCGCTTCGATCAGCAATTTCTCGATACCGGCCGTCGCAGTGAAAACGCCCTCAACATCCCGCCTGGCCCGAACAGCCCGATCGGCGTAATTTGGTGCGGCACCAGCCGATCCGGTATCGGCCTCCACGGCACCGACACCCCCGAGACCATCGGCCGCGCCCGCAGCGCCGGCTGCATCCGCCTGTCGAACTGGGACGCCATCCGCCTGCCCAAGCTGATCCGCCCCGGAGCCACCATCGAGATTCGATAAACCCGCGTGGCGTGGATTCGCACGCCTGCAAGTCCTGATCAGGAAATATTTTCCGAAATGATGCACTCCGGATGCGACTCTCCGCATGTCCGCGTGTTTTATTTTCCATGCTACCCGAAGCGACTCATTCGTGGACTCTTGCCGAGGCGGCGCACTTGATCCGCCGCGCCGGATTTGGCGCGGCTCCTGGTGAAATCAAGCGCATTCACGCACTCGGCCGCGATGCCGCAGTAGACCGGCTGCTTTCCGCGCACGATCCGGACGGCATGTTTCCCGCTCCCGCATGGGCCGATCCGCAATCCCTCCGCGAAGTCGCGCGGCAGCGGATGGAGCAACGCCGGGAAATCCAGCGCGCCCAGCGCCGCATCGATCCCACCGCCGAATCGGCCACCGCACAGGCCACCGCCGAGCGCCGCAGACTGCAGCAGGAAGCCCAGCGCGAACTTCGCAACCAGGGACTCGACATCCAACGGCTCTGGTGGAACCGCATCCTTGCGACCCGCGCGCCGCTTCGCGAAAAAATGACACTCTTCTGGCACGATCATTTTGCCTGCTCGCTGCAAAAAGTCCGCCAACCCGCGTTGATGCTTCGGCAAAACGAACTTTTCCGACGCCATGCCTTCAGCAGCTTTCAAGCGCTCACCCGCGAGATCGTCACCGATCCCGCAATGATGGTATTCCTCGATGTGCAAACCTCAAAGCGTGGCAATCCGAACGAAAATTTCTCCCGCGAGGTCTTCGAGCTATTCACCCTCGGTGAGGGGCATTACACCGAAGAGGACGTCCGCGAGGCGGCGCGCGCATTCACCGGATACCAACTCAACCGCATCACCGGCACCGTCACACACAACCGCCGCCATTGGGACGACGGCCGCAAGACGGTTTTCGGGAAATCCGGGGCCTTCACCGGCACGGATGTGATCAATCTCACATTCGAGCGCACCGAGCCATCGCGATTCATCAGCCGCAAGCTTTGGGAATTCTTCGCATACGAGGAACCACCGGAGCGCGCCGTCGATGCCATGGCGAAGATTCTCCGCGATCACGACCACCGCATCGAACCGCTGCTTCGCGCGATTTTCCGGTCCCGCGAATTCTATCAGCCCGAGGTGATCGGGAATCAAATCAAGTCGCCCGTGCAGTTCCTCGCCCAGATGCTTCACGAGTTGGAAATTACTGAGCCGCCGCGCGGTTTCCTGCTCACGGCGCAGGGCCAGCTCGGGCAGATGCTCTACAACCCGCCCAACGTCGCCGGCTGGGACCATGGCAAGGCGTGGATCAATACCAACACGCTGCTCGCCCGCTACAACCTCGCCGGATTCATCGCCACCGGCTCGGAGACATCGGCCCAAGCACTGGCGGCACCCGGGATGCGTGGCGGCGGCATGGCAAATGCCGCACGACGCAGCGCCCGCCAGTGGAACGGGCCCGATTACGAAGCGCTCGTCCCGCGTGCCATGCGTGAGGATGCCGCCGCCGTCGTCGATCACCTCATCGACCGCTTCGGCCTTGCCTCCGCTCCACCCCGCGCCCGCGAATCGTTCATCGAATTCGCAACCGCCAAACAAGGCGTCGTCTTCACCAACAAGGAAATCGGCGAACTCTGCCACCTCATGCTCAGCACCCCGTACCATCAGCTTTGCTGACCAACTCCCCAGGACCCGAAATATCATGAAAACCCGCCGCGAATTCCTCCGCACCACGATGCTCGGTGCATCCGCCACTTGGACGCTGCCGATGTTCATCGACCGTACCTTCGCCCAGCTTCACGACTCGACCGAGGATCTCGCGATCCAGGCCGCCACCGGGAAGGACGATACCATCCTCGTCGTCCTCCAGCTCGCTGGCGGAAACGACGGACTCAACACGCTGGTTCCTTTCGAAGACGATACATACCACCGCGCCCGCCCACGCATCGCCAAGAAGGCCTCGGATGTGATGCGGATCAACGACCACCTCGGCCTCAACAACGCGATGCCATGGCTTGGATCGCAATACCAGGAAGGCGGCGTTGGCATCATCCAGGGCGTCGGCTATCCAAATCCGAACCGCTCGCATTTTGTCTCCACCTCGATCTGGGAAACCGCCGACCCCGCAAATCGCTCGAACACCGGCTGGCTCGGCCGGTATTTCGACAACGCCTGCCAAGGCAGCGACCCAACCGTCGGCATCAGCTTCAACCGCTCGCAACCCGAAAGTTTCGGTGCGCTGCGCAACCCCGGCGTTTCGATCAACACGCCCGAACTCTACCGCTGGCTGCACGGCGGCGGCGAGGGCGACATGGCCGAGGAATTCTTCGCAAATCTCAACCAACCGGACAACGACGCACCCGTCGATGGAGGCTCCATCGCCATGGCCGCAGGCGGCAGACCCGGCGGCATCGCGGGCGAATCAAACGTCGAATTCCTCGAACGCGTCGCCCTCGACGCCCGCGTGAGCTCGAAAACCATCCTCGAACTCGCCGCACGCCACCGCACCCGCGTGCGATACGACGCCACCCCGGTCGCCCGCAATCTGAACCTCGTCTCACGCATGATCGCCGGCGGCATGCCCACCCGCGTCTATTACGTCAGCCATGGCGGATTCGACACCCACAACCAACAGGCCAATTCGCACGACCGCCTGCTCGGACAGCTCGACAGCGCACTGAAATCGTTCTTCACCGACCTCCGTGAGCAGGGCAACGACAAGCGCGTCGTCGTGATGACGTTTTCCGAATTCGGCCGCCGCGTCGCGGAAAATGCCAGCGCCGGCACCGACCACGGCAAGGCGTCGTGCATGTTCTGCATCGGACCCGCCGTCCAAGCAGGCCTCCACGGCACCCATCCGGGTTTGGAAAATCTCGATGCCGGAGACATCACCCACACCGTCGATTTCCGCAGTGTGTATGCCACCGTATTGCAGGATTGGCTCCGCGTGCCCGATGTGAAACCGATTCTCGGCGGAGATTCCGCCAAGCTGAAATTGATCCGGGCTTAACCATCACTCCTTCGCCCGGCTGTCGATCACGATCGTCACCGGACCGTCATTCACCAGAGCCACCTTCATGTCCGTGCCGAAAACGCCCCGGCCTACCGGCTTGCCAATCGCCGATTCGAGCCTTTGGCAAACCGTCTCGTAAAGCGGCTCCGCGAGCTCCGGGCGGGCGGCGCGGATGAACGACGGCCGGTTCCCCTTGCGGGTGGCGGCATGCAGGGTGAACTGGCTGATCACCAGGGCGTCGCCACCGGTTTCGAGCAACGAGAGGTTCATCTTTCCCGCCGCATCGCCGAAAACCCGCATCGACGCGATTTTACCCGCAAGCCACTCGGCATCGGCCGGTTCATCACCGTCCGCCACACCGAGCAACACGAGAAATCCCCCGCCAATCCGGGAAACCTCACGTCCATCGACGGCCACCGCCGCCTCGCTCACTCGTTGGATCACCGCGCGCATGGCGGGGTTATGCACGGTTATTCACAGACTGCCAAGATTGACCTGCCGCCCGCGCGTTCCGCATAGTGCCCTCCGCACATGCCGACCGATACCGAAAAAGCCCCCTCTTTGCAAAATGCCGAAGACGCCCGCAATGCCGCCGATGTGACGCGCGCGCTGCCCCACGCGTTGGGACCGGAGAAGAGTCTTCTCTCGTCGATCCTCCAGGATCCCCAAGAATACCTCGCACGCGCCATCGAGGAAAAACTCACCAAGGAGCATTTCTATCTGCCGCAACACAGCACGCTGTTCGGCCATCTATTGGAAATGTTCGGCAGGGGCGAGGAGATTGAACTCGTCTCGCTCGTCCAGAAACTCCTCGACCTCGGCCTGCTCGACCGCTGCGGCGGCCCGGCAACGCTCACCGACCTTTACACCTACGCCCCCACCCCCGGGCATTTCCACCACCACCTGCAAATGGTGAAGGACAAGTTCGTGTTGCGTTCGATCATCCACACCGCCAACGAATCCATCGCCAGCGCATACGACGCGCCCGATGAAGTCGCACAACTGCTCGACTCCGTGGAGGCCTCGGTACTGGCGATCCGCGAAAACACCGAAGGCAGCCGCGCGCCAAGCCTCGCACAAACCGTGCAAGAGGTGCTCGACCAATTCCAAGCGCTCATCTCCGGAGAAAAGGCCGCACAGGGCATCCCCACCGGATACCCCGTGCTCGACCGCATGACAAACGGCCTCAAGCCGGGCGAAATGTTCGTTCTCGCCGCCCGCCCATCGATGGGCAAGACGTCGCTGATGATGAACATCGTCGAGCACATCTGCCTCGATGAAGGCAAACCGACGATGGTTTTCTCCTGCGAAATGAGCTCGGCACAACTCGTGCAGCGCCTGCTTTTCGCGCGCAGCAAGTTCGCATCCAGCAAACTCAACAAAGGCTACACACCCACCAAGCAGGACCTCGGCCGCATCAACCGCACCGCCGCCGAGCTGAAGACATGCAAGCTTTTCATCGACGACACCGCGGGTATCTCGATCAACGAACTGCGTGCGAAGGCGCGCCGGAAAAAACGCGACGAGGACATCCAGTTCATCGCCATCGATTACCTGCAGTTGATGAAATCGCGCACCCGCCAGGCGGAAAACTCGCGAGAACGCGAGATCGCCGAGATCTCCGCCGGCATCAAAGCGCTGGCCAAGGAACTCAGCCTGCCCATCCTCATCCTCGCCCAACTCAACCGCGGACCCGAATCGCGAACCGGCAAAAACGTCGGCGTCCCCCGCATGTCCGACCTCCGCGAATCCGGTGCCATCGAGCAGGATGCCGACATGGTCGGCCTGCTCTACCGATCCGCCTACTACGCCGAAACCGAAGAGGAAAAAGAAGAAGAGGCCGGTAAGGCTGAGCTGGTACTCGCGAAAAACCGCAACGGCGAAACCGGCCACATCCCGCTCACCTTCGCCGCCGAACTGATGCGCTTCGAGCCAGGCGTGCCATTGCAGGATGCGGAGCGTTGATCGTGCGTCTATCAGATGCGTGCACCCGCATTAGATGACGCCGTGGAATGCATGGATGGTGGATTTCATAATTTTATTGGTTTGTGTGGATGTGAGAAAACCCGGCCTTGTCGGCGTCTGGAACCACGCAGCGAATCGCAAATGTCATTGCCATGCCACTGCGGCACGATAGCATTTGCGCAGTGCTCCGTTACGGCAAACAGGCAAGGCAGGCGGTAGCTGCAATCAGCTACATCGCACAACATCATGGCTTGGTGGATGCGAAGCCGCTTTCATCCAAGCAAGTTGCCGAGGCGCGGAGGATGACTCCCGTGCTGGCCGCAAAGCTAATGACGGAAATGGCACGCGCCGGGCTCCTGACAGGAAGCCCCGGCCCGGGCGGAGGATACCGCCTGGCCCGGGAGCCCGCGCAAATCACCCTCGACGAGGTGGTGAGGATTTTCGAAAAAGACGGAGATTCCCTCTGCCCGTTCGGCCCGGGTTGGTGTGGCACGGGAAATCCCTGCCCGCTTCACGATGACTTCGAGGAAATCGAGCGCCATACCCACGAGTTTTTGTGCAACACGACCCTCGAGGGATTCGCCGAACGCGAGCCGACGGATGGCACGGTGTTGCCATCGCGGCGACGCATGCGATGAACCGGCTTCCGCTTCAGCAACAACGCACGGTTTCCCGAACCTCCCCCATCGCGATGGCAGCAGGGAACAGGACGTTGTTTTCGAGATGAATGTGGCGGTGGAGATCTTTTTCCAGATCTGCGAGCCCATCGAAGAGCGCACGGTAGGTGTTGCATGCTTCCGCCGGCGGCTGATAGGCATTTGTCAATAACCGAAGTCGCGCCAAGGCCTGGCCGGCGACATCGTGCTCGTGGATCATGCACTCGATCGGGCCGTCGAGCGGCATCGGGGTGTCCTCACCGGACGCAAGCGCCCTCACCGCCGGGAACAAAACCTGCTCTTCCTTCATCATGTGTTCGCCAAGCTCGGTGGCCAGTCCGTCAAACACCTCGAAAATCTCCAACAATGACGGCGTATGCCCTCCGTGCACATGCGCAACGCGTTGCGCCATCGCATGGATGCGCGGCAGCTCGCGCCTCAGATACCCATGGTGCGCCTCGACGATGTATTCGCACAATTCCGCCGGCGCGAGTTCCGCCGAATTGGATTGCGGCTCGGTGGGCGAGAGACTTTCGGATTCCAGCTCGGAAATCACAACCGCAAGATCAGCACTCTTGCGATCGCATGCCTCACGAAGCGTGCGCCCGCCTTGGCAGCAGAAATCGATTTGAAAGGCCTGGAAAACCCGCGAGCGCCCGGGGCGCTCGGCGACAAGCTCTCCAACCGTGCGGTCGGGTAGCGCGGTTCCAGGTGGCGTGATGATATTGGGATGATGTGCGTGTGCCATGGATCGACCATTCATCAACACGGATCAGTAATCAAGAAATTTATTTCTTTAATTAAGCGGATCAACCCGAAACCTGATTGGGTTGTTTTTATTTCATGATCGCCCGAACCTCAACGCGCCCACATACGGGTTGAAAATGAATTCAAATCCCCATGGCGTCACGGACCCTTTTTTTGTTAGATTTTGTTTGATTTCTAACTCATGACGCCCCCTGAGCTATTTCCCAACCGCACCGATTGTCCCGCCCTGCATGAGCTTCGCCTCGAAGACCTGATGCTGCCGATCTTCGCGTCCGCGCGCCACATTCTCGGCCCATTTGAGCACCCGCCGAACCACCCGGTGGTAGTCCCAATCAATGTGGGAAATCACCGGATCACACCATGCGAAGGAGTGATCGGGATCCAGACAAAGCAAAGACACATGCTTCGGCACAAGTATCCCGCGACTGGCCAGGAACTGCTGCACAGAACTGTAGAGCACCGTGTCCCCAATGATCAGGGCGGACGGCGGAGTGCGATCAAAGAGCGAATGCAGGCAATCGTGGAGACCGGCCCGGCTATTATCCCAATCCGGGAGATTGTAGGGTCCAATCGGAATCCCGTGTGCCACCAACTCGTCGAATAGCGCCTGTTCGGCCAACCCCGGCACCGGTTTGCGGCGATCCTCGCGCGCCAGCATCACGATCCTGCGATGACCTAGAGCCACCAACTGCCTTACTGCGTTGAGCATCGCCGGGATCTTCCGCGGCGCAGCGGCCGCGATCGGAAGACCGGTAAACCGGCCATACATCGCGAGTACTGGAAAAGGCTGCGTCGAAAACCATGTGAGCACCTCACGGGAACCCGCCATGACCACCCAGGCGTCGGCGGGATGCCCGGCCACAAAGTCAGCGACACGTCGGGATTTCATGCCGAGATCCTGCAGCGTCTTGGGCGCGAAACTCGCTACAAACCCGGCTTCCTGCAACTTGGAGATCAACTCAATGATATCCGGCGATCCGCGGGCGATTTTTTCGTAAAGCAAAATCCGGATCCGCGGCGCCGCCCGCGTGTCGCTATTCGACATGGCAATCCTGCGCCGGCGTCCCGCCCCCCGGCCTTCGAGCCAACCATCATTCTCCAATCGCTTCAACGCGGTCTTGATCGTATTGCGGCCCACTCCAAGTCGCGCCATCAGACGGTCCTCTCCGGGCATCATCCCGGTCCACGTCCCACGAGCAATCTCCTCGCGCAAATGCTTCGCGACCTGCTCGGCGGCAGTGAGAACCTCGAATTTCGACATGCCGACAACCTGTTGGAATGAAGCGCGGATTTCAAACCGGATTTTCGCCTCCCCCTTGGATGGGTCAGTATGAGTTTGCCTCATTCGATTTTCAACGGAATGAGGTTGAGCGCCGGGTCCGGGCCGACCAGCATGTGGCGGAAACGCACGGCGCAATCGCTGATGCCTCCGTTTTTTTCCATTCCCTTGATCCGTATGAATTACTTCATCACAGGCACCGACACCGGTGTCGGAAAAACCCGCGTTACCCGGCTCATTCTCGAAACGCTGAGGGCCGATGGCATCGATGCCGTCGGATACAAACCCGTCGCATCCGGAGATCGCGGCGACGCCGAAATCCTCTCCAGCGCATCCGGCGGTCTTCCGCTCGACGAGGTGAATCCCGTTCATTTCAAAAACGCGCTCGCACCCGCCGTCGCCTCCATGCTCGAGAACCACACACTGGATTGCTCGATCCTGATCGAGGGCTACCAAAAACTCGCGGCGAAGCACGAGACCGTGATCGTCGAGGGCGCCGGCGGCTGGGAGGTGCCGCTGTGCAAGGGATACCGCATTTCCGACCTCGCGGCGGATCTCGCGCTGCCGGTGGTGGTTGTTGCGGCCAACCGCCTCGGGGCGCTTAATCACATCCTCCTCACCACCGCCGCAATCCGCGCGCGGGGCCTCGAATGCGCCGGAATCTACCTGAACCAACTCGAAGACGAGATGGACACAGCAATGATCACCAACAAGGGCGTGATCGAGGAACTCACCGGGCTTCCACTGCTCGACCACGTGATCCACGGGCAGGATTTCATCACGCCACCCGCGTGGGATTGAGGGATTCACTCGGCCATCGCAAACATCACTTTTCCTTTCCGGTCCGGCTCCATCTGGCGGCCCATCGCCTCGGCGAAACCGGCCAGAGCGAAACAGGAGTCGACCGGTTGCACAAGGGTTCCATCAGCGACCCGCCGCGCGAGGTTGGCATAAACGGAGCGAAGCTCATCGATCGGCGCGGAATCGATCCAGCGGCTTACCCACAATCCGCGCACCGCGAGATCGCGGAAAATTAACAGCCCGTTGGGCACCGTGAGCGGGCGGCGCGCCATTGCGCCGTAGGTCACATGCGTCGCGCCGTCCGCAAGCAGGTTCATCAGGCGCAGCGCGCTCTCGCCCCCCACTGCATTGCAGGCGAGCACCGCTTTGCGCCCCCCCAGAATCTCAAGCGCACGGGCGAGACCGTCGGCATTGTCGATCAAAACATGATCCGCGCCCAGCGCCTCCAGTTCCCCGGCCAGTTCCGGATTCCGGACCATCGAGATCGTACGGATGCCAAGCGAACTCGCAAGCTGGATCAAACAACGCCCCACCCCGGAGTTGCCGGCATTCTGAACGACCCACTCGCCGCGCTCCATCCCGCGAAATCCATGCAACAATCGCCACGCGGTGGCCGGGTTCACCTTGAGCATCGCCGCCTGCCGCATGTCGATCGCTTCGGGCAACTTGATCAGCCGGTCCGGCGGCACCGACACATGACTCGCCCATGTGCCCGCACGACCCAGCATCACCACCCGGTCGCCAGGCGCAAAATCGGCAACCGGCGAAGAAACAACAATACCACTCCCCTCAATCCCGGGCGTGAATGGCAACTCGGGGCGGACGCCATACGTGCCTTCGATGAGATTCAAATCCGCCGGGTTCAACGGAGCGGCGTGCATTTCCACCACAACCGCATCCGCAGCAGGGCTCCACGCAACCCCGGTTTCCAAGGCCAACACCTCGGCGGGTTTGCCGAAATCCAAAACATGCAGCCGGTCGATTTCCATGGGCGGAACCTACCCGGAATCGGTCGATTTGACGATGCCCGACAGGAAAAAATTTTCGCGAACGCCCAAGATTCGGTCTTTACCTATGAACGCGGCGCGCTCTAGTCTCCCCACACCAACACGTGCCGCGTGTCCGTTTTTTGCAAGAAAACCACCACCGCATCCCCATGATCCGTATCCTCACGACCCTCGCCGCCGCCGCCTTTGCCCTTGCCAGCGCATCGTGCTGCTGCACCAGCGACAGCAAGCCGCCCAAACTCCGCCCGGCTCCCAAGTTCAAGGAAATCGAACCCGCCCACGCACCGGAATACACCCCGGCACCGTCCAAAGCCCCCATCCGCGGAACGAAGTAATCCTTTCCAGAATCATCCACCACGCCCGCTTGCGCCCCGCGCATGCGGGCGTGTTGTTTTTCAGCCTCCTTGCAACCAGCGTAACACCGGCGGAAGCGCCTGATGCCATGCGTGCGCCATCGCGCACTCGACCACCGCATCCTCGTCATCGCGCAGACGGAACGCCCCGGATTTGCGCAACCGGTTGGCCGCCGACGCCACCTCCTTGAGCTCTTGGCCAAGGGTGAGATACGAAAACAATGCGGCCAGCGCGATGGATGCGAACACCAACGCAAACGCACCAAGGACGTTGATTTTACCAACAACCAGCGCAAACGCGATAATCACCACCATGAACGGCGGCAACACCATCCCTAGGCGTTTCGATTTCTGCCGCGCCATCGCCGCCTTCGGATCGCGCCGCGCCCAATCGCGCATCGCATACTGCCAAAGGTGGAAACCAATCACGTGCGCGGTCTCATCACTGCGGCGCGCGACCACGGCCTCTTCCGGCTCCGGCAGCCATTTCTCCAAATCCGCATGACACAAGCGCGGCCCCTGCGTGGCCAATACACGGGTGCCAAACCACCAACGCATGGCCATCGCAATGACCGGCGGTATCAACGAGAGAAAAATCAAAATGCGCCACATGCGCGCGCAGCATGCGGCCACTCATACGCCGCCGCAAGCCCGGTGTTGGAATCCGCACGCGCGGAATATATTCCCTTGCCCGAATCCCATTCGTGCCGCTACCTGTTCCCGTGCCCACGCGCCCGTAGCTCAGTTGGATAGAGCACCCGCCTTCTAAGCGGACGGTCGTTGGTTCGAATCCAACCGGGCGCGCCAGCGCCTCAACCTCATTGCCCGGAGGGCACACCCCGGATGGACGGTGGAGTCAATCCAACCGGGCGCGCCAGCGCCTTCACCTCATTTGTCGGTTGCCGCGAAGCCGCCGGCGTGGCAGGATTCGATTCATGAAATCACCTTGGTTCATCGCCCTCTCTGTTGGACTCACTCTGGCCTTCACCGCCCACGCGGAAGAGCAGGCAAACGGACGCGAATTCTTCGGCAATGTGCCCGCCGACCTGCTCGACGACGAGCACGTCCGCCAAGAACTCGCCGTCAACGAATTCACCGCGCCATCAATTTCCAAAATGTTCGATACGCTGCAATTCCTGATGCCGCTGCCGCTCATCGATATGGAGCGCAAAATGCCCGCACGCATGCCGCTCGACCGCGCCGACCTCGCCATCGAACTCGGATTCCTCATCGCCGACGGCTTCCTCGTCGTCCAGGCCGGACAACTCGAAAAAGTGGAAACCCTCGCAACCGACCTCACCCGCTACGGCAAGGCCCTCGGCGCCGGCGATCGGGTGAACCGACACGCCGCCGCCCTCCTCGACAGCGCTCGCAATCAGGACGTCGACCAATTGAAAAAAGAACTCGCCTCTGCGCAACGCGACGTCGAGATCGAACTCGTCACTCTTCGCGATACCGACCTCGCGCACCTCATCTCCCTCGGCGGCTGGATCCGCGCGCTCGAAGTCTCATCCGCAGCCGTCAATCGCCAGTTCTCGACCGAACGCGCCTCAAAAATCATGCGCGAAGACATCGCCGACTATTACACCGAGTCCGTCGGCGGGCTTGAACCCCGCATTTCCGAGCGGCCGAACTTCCTTGAAATGCGCGACATCCTCTCAGGGCTCCGCAACGTCATGCTCTTTGAGGATCCCGATAAAATCACCCCACAACATATCGAGGAAATCCTCAAAATGGCCAACCGGCTCGTCGAGCTCTCCCTTCAGCGCCAGGAACAGCCATAAGCCCCGCCACATGAAACTCCGGATCCCTCTCGGACGGTTCGACGTCGTCTCCTTCACCGGGCCGGACGCCATTCGTTTTCTCAACGGCCAGCTCACCCAGGATGTCCGCAAGGTAGCCGGTGGCTCGTGCGCCGCATTCTCATGCGTCACCGACGCCAAGGGCCGGCTCCAGTTCCGCGTCACACTCACCGCCGAAACCAACGGAACCATTCTTGTTGGCGTCGAGGAAGGTCTTGGCGAAGCGCTCGAAGCACGACTCACCCGCTACCTCATCGCAGACGACGTCGAAGCCACGATCGCGCCAGCCGCTATGGAAATCCACCATTTCCTCGGCGAAGCACCGCCAGAGATGGCGGACATCATTTCCCGGGAGATCTCCCGCTTCGGTGAATCCGGGTGGGACTGGTGGGTGCCTGCGGGCGTGCCCGCCGAACCGCCAACCGGTTATCAATCTTGCGAAGGCGACGCATACCAAACATTCCGCATCACGCGCAGAATTCCCACATGGGGCGCTGAAATCACCGAAGGCATCCTGCCGCCGGAAGCCCGCCTCGAACCCTCCGACATCTCCTACCAAAAAGGCTGCTACATCGGCCAGGAAGTCATCTCACGCATCAAATCCGCTGGAAAGGTGAACCGCCTGCTCGCGCAATTCGAAATCACCGGTGCGAATGCCAGCCCTGGCCCGATCACCGGGCCGGACGGAAAAGAAGCTGGCATCGTCACCAGCATCGCTCCCAGCTCCCCCTGCCTTGCGCTGGGATTCCTAAAGCGGAATGCGCCTCTCGACGCCCTCCACCTCGGGGAGGCAAGCGTCCGGGTGATCTGATTGGCCATGAAAAAGCCGGACATGGAATTTTCCACGCCCGGCTTTTCAAAATCAATTCCCCAATTACTTGGAAGGGGCTTGATAGACAGGGGCCGAAGCGGGAGCGGCCGGTGGGCAGCAGGAGGCCACAGCAAAGAGAGCGGCAGCGGTGACGAGGGCGATTTTCAGATATTTCATAATTTGCGTTTGTTTGTTGGTTCCGTTTGGTGAGCCACGTCGCACATGACGCGCTCACGTGCAAACTAGCAAAAAAAACCGCCTCGGCAAGGAAAACCAAGGATTTGCCGACCCATCCCGATTTCACAAACCATTGTCCCGGATCGGCAACCAAGTCGAAAAAGACGAAATTCGCGTGATTTCGCGGTTGCAATCATTCGCGGGATCCGCTAGCTCTCCCGCCCCGCAAATCCCGACATCCCGTCGGCAACCACCGGACCACATCACCATTTCACCCTCAGGGAGGCAGATCATGAGCACCATCATCCAGAAAATCGAACAGGAACAACTCAAGCCCGAAGTCGCTGATTTCAACGTCGGCGATTCCGTGAAAGTCCATTGCCGGGTGGTCGAAGGCGGTAAAGAACGGATCCAGATTTTCGCCGGCCTCGTGATCGCCCGCAAGGGCTCGGGTGTGAACTCCTCGTTCACCGTCCGCAAAATCTCCTATGGCGAGGGCGTCGAACGCGTCTTCCCGGTCCATACCCCGCGGATCGCCAAAATCGAAGTGGTCAGCCGCGGCAAGGTCCGCCGTGCCAAGCTCCACTACCTCCGCGACCGCGTCGGCAAGCGCGCCCTCCTCGTCAAGAGCGCGGATTGATCATCAATCTTCCATGATTTTCCCCATAATACCCCGCAGCGCTGGAAAGCCTGCGGGGTGTTTTTTTGTGCCATCACGGGTTTTTCGGGATGTTCATTTCATCCAATCGCGCGAACAATCCGCCCGTGCGCATTCCGATCCCAGTCGCCGCAATCCTCTGCCTGCTGGCACTCGCCATCCCGGTATGGCTTGGCATGCGCAATGCCGACTTCCTGACGCCGCCCGAAGATGCCGCACTCGACGCAATCCGCTCCCATGCCGAGAGCGCCCTACCCCGCCTCTCCACCCAGTCCGATGCAATCTCAGCCGGCGGCACCGGCACCCGCATGGTTGCCGAAGCGCCGCCCGTCCATCTCGGAAATCTTTCCGCCCCACCCCTGCTCACCGAATATGCCGATCGAGCGGTGCGTGGCGCGCCATACCTGATCGAGCTGGCAAACCGCCTTGAAAACGAAGGGCACCTCGCCCGCGCACTGCTCGCCTGGGAACGCGTGGTCGACCGGGCGGTTGCCAGCGAATCCGAGACAAATGCCGCCATCGCTGCAATGGCTCGCCTCAACCCTGGAAACCCCTCATGGAACGGCAACACCGGCGAACGCCTCGCCATCGTCATCCACGCCGGCACCGGAAAAAAATCCGCCGAAGCCCTCGAACCCATTCTCCGCCAAGCCGCCGCCGAAATCGCACGCGCCTCGTCAGGCATCCTCACGGTTGCATCGAAGGTGAACTCCGGACCGGATATTGATATCGGCGACGGTCCGGTCCCGGTCGCCATCTGGATGTCCGGAACCCACGATCAAGCACCCAGCACCGAAGTCCTCTCATTCACCGTGGCCACCCCGGAGACGCTTGAACACGACACGCACCGCACGCTTTACCTACTCATCCAAGGCCATCTGCGCAACTCACCCGAAATCAAACGTCCGCCTGATCCACCCGAGGAGGGCGACCCTCGGGAAGCCCTCAACACCCAGATCACGCGTCTGCAGTGGAAAAAATTCGGTGAATTGCTCAATTCCCTGTAGAAAAACCCAAAACCACGCGTTTCCTCGGCGCATCATTCCAGGATACGGACGATAAAAACAAACTACCCGCCGATTGACGCTCCACTTGATGAACCTCGAACCACAACCGCAAGCTTTCACCATGAAATCCACCATTCCACTCATCACCGCCGGGCTGCTCGCCATCGCTCCCGCCGCATCCGGCCAGCAGTATGCCTCGATCCAGGAAGAAATCCGCCAAGCCATGGCCCGCGGCAACGCTTGGCTCAAGACCCAACAGCACGAGGATGGCTACTGGGGCGATGAACGCCTGCCCGCCTTCACCGCCCTCGCCCTTTCCTCGGCGGTGCTCGCCCCCGATTTCGATACCTCGAAGCCGTTCCCCGATCACATCGAAAAAGGCTATCAGTGGCTGCTCACCAAGCAACGCGAGGATGGAGGCATCTACGATCGCGGTCTCTCGAATTACAACACCGCCGTTTCCGTAACCGCACTTGCGCACAGTGGCCGCAAGGAATTCGAACCCGCCATTGTCCGTGCCCGCAAACACATCATCGGCCTACAATGGGACAGCAGCGTGAACCCCGATACCGATCCGATCAATGACGGCGGCATCGGCTACGGTTCCGACAACACCCACACCGACCTCTCCAACACCTTCCTCGCCCTCGAAGCACTCGCCCTCACCGAACACATCGTCAACGACGGCGAATTCGGCGATCAACCCAAGCTCAACTGGGAAGCCGCCATCCGCTTCGTTTCACGCACCCAAAACCTCGAGGAAACCAACGACCAGCCATGGGCCTCGAACGATCCGGACAACCATGGCGGATTCGTCTACGCACCCGGCCAGTCGAAGGCCGGTGAACAAGAACTCCCCGACGGCCGCATCGCCCTGCGCTCCTATGGCTCAATGTCCTACGCCGGCCTGCTCTCGTTCATCTACGCAAAACTCAGCCCCGAGGACCCGCGCGTCGCCGCTGTGAAAAACTGGCTCAACCGCAACTACACCCTCGAGGAAAACCCCGGCATGGGCGCCCAAGGGCTCTTCTACTACTATCAAACCATGGCCAAGGCACTCACCGCCGCCAACATCAACACCCTGATCACCCCCGACGGCAAGGAAATCGACTGGCGCAAGGAACTCGCCATCCATGTCCTCCAAAACCAACGCGAAGACGGCTCATGGGTGAATGAAAACGGCCGCTGGATGGAGTCCAACCCGGTCCTTACCACCACCTACATGCTGCTTGCCCTGCAGCAAATCGACGCGTCGATCCCGAAATAACAGCCTCCCAGCGATGCCCGACCGCCACCCCACCCGCGACCCGGAAACCTGGTGGCGGACCCAGGCCCGGAAAACCGCGTGGCGGATCAACCTCGCATGGTGGCTGGATCGCCTCGCCGCGCCTACAATCATCACCAGCGCTCTCGCATCTGTAGCCATTCTCGTCTGGCGAAATCACGGTGGCGACGCGATTTCCACCACCGCAGCCGCAGCCATCCTCGCTCTCGCTGGCGCGCTCGCCGCCGCATGTTGGCTCGTCGCGCGGCGGCGATTCGAATCGCCCGCACAGTCGCTCGTCCGCATCGAGGCCTCACTCGGCCTCCACAACGCACTCAGCACGGCGGATGCCGGATTTTCCACATGGCCACAGCCCGTCGGCCCATCCGCAACCCACCATGCCGCCCTGCGCTGGCATTGGCGGCGGCTCACACTCCCGCCCGCCGTCGCCTGCGCCTCGCTCATCGCCGCACTCTGGATGCCGATCCACCATGGCAGCGCCACCCCCACTTCCCCACCCCGCCAACCGCTCGCATGGACCCAGCTCGATGCCGAACTCGACGCCCTCATGGAATCCGCCGTGGTCGAGGAAACCTACGTCAAGGAAACCCGCGGCCGCATCGAACAACTCCGCACCCGCGACCCCGCTGAATGGTATTCCCACAACACCATGGAAGCCACCGATTCCATCGCCCAAGCACATCGCACCGAAGCCAACCACCTTGAAGACGCCCTTGGCCGTGCCCAACAGGCCGTCGAGCGCATGCAACAGGCGGATCCCGATGCCCGCGAACGCCAGTTCCACGAATACCAAAAGGCGATCGATGACATGGCCAACGGAGCCATGCAGCCAAACGACGCGCTGCGCCAGCAACTCGCCGAAATCGGCCCCGACAACCTCAACCACCTCACCCGCGAACAATTCGAAAAACTCCGCGAACAACTGCGCGACGCCAACGATGCCCTCCGCGACGCCATGCAAAATAGCACCGGCGATCCCGCCGACCCGAATAACCAGGAAAACGGAGCACCAATGCCCGGTGGCGACGGGCCCGGCGAAGATGGCGAACACGCACCGGGAGTCCTCGGCACCCCCCCGGATCACGAAATCGAAGGTGGCGAATTCACTCCACTCGCCGCACGCGACCTCTCACATGCCGCTCTTGGCGACCTGTTGGAAATGCAATCCAGCCCGCACGACGAACCGGACACCTCTCCGGCCGCTCCCACCCAAGGCGGCGACACCAGCGCCACCGGCCGCGGGGGCGAACGCATCTGGCGCGACGCGCTCGACCCCGCCGAGCAACGCACCTTGCGCAAATTCTTCGAATGACAAACCGTCATCCCACACGGCTTGCATGCCACGGACAATCGGCCATCATCCGCCACGTGCGCATTCCCTCATGGATCGGATTTGTTTTTGTGACACTCGCATCGCGGGGCGTCGCAATCGAACCACCCCAAGTCGCCATTCTTTACAATCGCGACGTCCCCGAATCCGTCCAACTCGCGGAAACCTATGCCGCCGCTCGCGACATCCCGTCCGACCGCTTGATCGGCCTCTCCATGCCCGCACAGGCCGACATCACCCGGGAGGATTACGAAGCCAAGATCCGCCAACCCCTCATCGCCCATTTCGATCGCATGCACTGGTGGCGGCGCGGGTATGACTCCGAACACGGCGTGACCATGCCGGTCGAAAACCGCATCCGCGCCATCGCATTGATCCGCGGCACACCCCTGCGCATCTCACCAACACCCAAACCCGAAAACGCGCCGCCGCCCGATCCGAAAAACCCGCTCGCGGATCGCGACGAAGCCTCCGTCGACTCGGAACTCGCCATGTTCGGCGTCGAGGGAATCCCGGTCGCAGGAGTGCTGCAGAACCGCTACTTCCGCAGCGAACACGGATTCGCCGATGCCAACCTCCCATTCATGGTGCTCACCGCGCGCATCGACGGCCCCGGACTCGCGGTCTCCAAACGCATGATCCTCGATGCGGTCGAAACTGAAAAATCCGGCCTCTGGGGCATGGCTTATGCCGATTTCTCCAACAAATTCCCCCAAGGCGATGACTGGCTCGATGGTATCGTCAAATCCAACCGCAACGCAGGCATCCCCACCGTCACCGACCGATTCGACGCCACCCTGCCCGACCACTACCCGATGCACGATGCCGCGCTTTACTACGGATGGTACGACCACCACCTCAGCGGCCCATTCCTCAACCCGCGATTCCGCCTCCGCCGGGGCGCGGTGGCCGTACACATCCATTCCTTCAGCGCCGCACAAATCCAAAACCCCGCGCGCAACTGGGTCGCACCGATCCTCGCGGCGGGCGCCGCCGCAACGCTGGGCAATGTTTACGAACCCTACCTCCACCTCAGCCACCACCTCGATGTCTTTCACGACCGCCTCCTGCGAGGATTCACCTTCGTCGAGGCGGCGTGGATGGCCATGCCGTGCACCTCATGGCAGGGCGTCGCCATCGGCGATCCGCTCTACCGGCCGTATGCCCATTTCCCGGATCGCGGACACATCGAGGAACGCGACGTCGATTTCCGCGCCCTCGCGATGGCACGCAAAACATGGCCTGCCGACGACAAGCTGCGCCGCCAGCAACTCGCCCAAGCCGTCGAGCGCACCCGCAGCGGCACACTCGCCGAAAGCCTCGCCCTGGAATTCATCGCCAGCAACGAACCGGCCTCCGCAAAACCATGGCTCGCTCGCGCCGCCGAACTGCATCCCCAACACACCGATCAAATTCGCACCACCTTCCACCATGCCGCAATCCTGCGCCATGCCGGCAATCCAGCCGCTGCGCTTGCCATCCTCCGCAAAGCAGCGGCCGCACACCGCGACCACCCGGAAGCAAAGGCGCTTGATGCGTGGAGCCATTTGCTAGAACCTCCTCCCGCCACGAACGGCCAGTAAGCCCTCTTTTCCCGCCTTCATGACATACGGATTCCTCTACGACTCGGTCTGGCACCCGCCGCTATTCCAAGAGGCCGGGATCATGGAATCCGGCTTACCCCCCGAGATCGAGCTGCAGGCACTGTGGTTCTCCGGTGCCTTCGGCCGCGAGTTTGAAACCACCTGCGGCCGCCCGGTCCGCATCATCCAATTCGGCGAATGGAACCGCAGCGCGGGCCCGGATTTCAGCCACACCGTGGTCGAGATCGACGGAGTGGTTCACAAGGGCCCTCTGGAAATCGATCCCGATGCCGCGGCATGGGAAAACCACGGCCACGCCAAGGATCCGAATTTCCGGGAAACCATCCTCCATGTCATCTTCCGCGCACCATCCGCCAAACGATTCACCCGCACCTGCGACAACCGCGACGTCCCGCAGGTCGTGATTCCCGCCACTTTGCTCGATGAAGCGCTCAACCGCCCGCCGCGCCTCACCGCCATCGCAAACCCCGGCCGCTGCGTGCAGCCGCTCAAACGCATGCCCGCCGCATCCGTCGAGCGATTGTTGGAAGCCGCTGCAAGAAAACGCGCCGACGCCAAGGCGCTCCGCCTGCGCCGAACCGCCGACGCACACGGCGTCGACACCGCGCTCTATCAGGCCGTCGCCGAGACACTCGGATACCGCCACAACACCCTGCCCATGCGACTGCTCGCCCAGCGCGCGCCCCTCCACGCCGTCCCCGCTCACGACGCCCACGCCATCCTCTTCGGAACCGCCGGCTTTCTCTCGCCCAACCTCCACGCATCCGCCCCCGAAGATGTCCGCGAACACCTGGAAAACCTCTGGGAATCGTGGTGGAAACACCGCGCCGGATTCGATCCCGGCCCCGGGCGCCCCATCCCATGGCGCACCCACGGCCAACGCCCGGCGAACCACCCGCACCGCCGCGTCGCCGCCCTGGCCGCCGTGGTCCCGCAATGGAACAAATTCCGCAAACTCGCCCTTGCCCAGCCGTTCGCCACCAAGCCGGTCGTTGATTTCCTCCACAGCCTGAATCACCCGCTCTGGAGCCGCCGCCACACCCTCACCTCCGCCCCCGCGAACCGCGACGTCGCCATCTTTGGCAAAGCCACCGCACTCGAACTCCTCGCCAACCACCTCCTCCCACTCGCCCTACAGGACGATCGCATCAGCTGGCGCGAATATCACAAAATCCGCACCTCCCAGCCGAATGAAAAGGTCAAACGCTGCGCCATCCGCCTCTTCGGCGATCTCGGCCGCGCCGCCCCATGGCTACGCCGCCTCTGCCACCACCAGGCGCTCCTCCAGGTCTATCACGACTTCTGCCTCGAGGACTTCTCCGAATGCGCATCCTGCCCGTTCCCTGAACAACTCACCCAGTGGCGATAATCACGAACCTGTTGCCAGGCCATCCAAGAGACATTCTGCTCCTTGCCAGCTCTACGACAATCCGATCCCTCACCCGCTCCCCAAATCCCGCAAACTCCACAACCCGCTCTGCTTCGTCAAATCCGCAGCATCGCCACGCATTCGCCGCGGGCGATTCATTCGACATGGGTTCGCCTCCAGAAGTGCTTGCTGGATGTGGGGACGAGGTGCAGGCCGAGAGCTTCCTGGGTTTTCACAAGGCGGCCGGATTCGATGAGGTGCATTGTGTTTGGGAGGGCAATATGATAGCGAACACGGGGCGAGGGATGGCGTTCTTCCCAGATCTCTGGGTGGAAACCGTATGTCTTGTTTTCCCGAGCCCGCGCCTTGAATGTTCGGGCGGCCGTGATCGCTTCGTCGATCGATTCGAAACTTCCGGCCACGAGGTAGATGGGCTGGAGCTCCAACTGATCGCGGACGGTTTGTGACGCCTCCGGCGAAACGTGGAAAATCCGGATTTCGCGGGTTTCGTCGGGTCTTGATTTTCCGATGGTGAGGAAGAGCATGCCACCACTTTCCATGATCGATTTCAAGGTCCAGGGATGTTCGGCGTAGGCCTTTCCAAAGGTCTCGCGAATGGTTTTCGCATTCAAGAGCATGACCTTGTTTTTGAATCGGATGCCATTTTCCAGAGTGCTGACGATCATTTCCATTCGTGACTCCGGCCACATGAGCGGTTCGCGCAGCGGGTAGCGGCTTAGGACACTTGCCAGTGCAAGTGTATCATCCTCATGCGCGACGCGGCGCTCAACAGCCGGTGGGGTATTCGGATCGGTGTGGTTCGCATCGATGATGTAGGACACATCGAGGAGATGCGTGCTTTTCACCAATTGCCTTCCGGCTTCGCCGGACACGTATTCATCGAGCCAGATGTTTTCGCGATCGCTGTAATGGCTGCCAAGGTTGTCGCGTTCGGTGCGGAGGATGGCATGACTGCCGTCGCTTGTGCCGATAAGTCGCTCGTCAATGTTGACCACCCGTTCCGGTGTGGCATGCAGCATCGAAACGGAGGGCAGCACAGCAAGGATTCGCAGGAAAAAAGAAGGGGTGAATCGCAATTGGGGCAGTGAGAAGGCCATCAGTAACGAGAATAACAATGGCGGCGAAAATGGACAGCTTATTCCCCCGCACATCACACATGACCAGCGCGGAATTCAGGTTTTCCGAGACGCAACGGGCAGGCGCAACACGGCACGGGTACCGGTGGGTTTCGCGGATTCCAGCGTGATGGTGCCACCGTGGAGTTCGGCGGTTTCGCGGACGAAGCAAAGGCCGAGGCCGGAACTCTTGCGGCCGGTGCGCGGGCGTGGCAGCGAGTAGAACCGCTCGAAGACGCGGTCGATGGCGAAGCCGGGCAGGCCGGGGCCAGAGTCGGTGATTTCGATGACGGCGTCAGCCCCGTCGCGGCGGATTTCGATGGCGACTGTGGATTGCTCGGGCGCGAAATCGATGGCGTTTTGGAGGAGGTTGGCGATGGCCAGCTCGATGAGCGTGGCGTCGCCGTGTGGGCGTGGGTTTTCGCGGACAACGACATCCAGGGCAATGCGGTGGTTTTGAGCGGCGGGGAATTTCGCATCGACGACGCTGCGCACGATCGCAGCGGCGTCGATTGGCTCGGTGGCTTCGAGTTGCTTGCGGTTTTCGAGGTTGGCGAGGTCGAGCAGTTGGCCGCTGAGTGCTTCGAGGCGCTGGCTTTCGCCATCGATATTTGCGAGCAGCTTGCGGCGTTGTTCATCGGGCAGCGGGTCTTGGAGCAGCTCGACGGCTCCGCGGATGGCGGCGACCGGGCTTTTCATTTCGTGGGTCAAGTTACGGACGTAGGTCTCGACGTGGCGCTTGCCTTCCAGGGCGTCGCGCATTTCCTCGATCATGCGGCCGAGGCGCGCGAGGTGGCGGCCGGGCAGACGCGGCGCGGGTGGCCGGCCACCTGAGGCGACGGCCTCGGCGTGCCGGGTGAGCTTGCGCAGCGGTTCGGCAATCCACAGGGCGAGCAGGATGGCGAGAAGAAACGCGGCAGCCGCTCCTGCCAACGCGAATGCCTTCACCCGGCTGCGCGTGTGTTCGATGAAGACGAGCATGTCTCGTTGTGGCTTGGCCACGGAAAGCACACCGAGGAGCTGGCCCGATTCATCGCGGACCGGCGCGGCGATGTGCATCACGGCGCTCAGCGGATCGGATGGATCCATTCGGCTGCTGCGCGCCCCGTAGCTACCTTCCAGCGTCAGTCGCACGTCGCGATAACCATGGGGCTTACCGACCCGGGCGGAGTCCATCGAATCCATCAGGACGATACCGCGGGCATCGGCAAGCGTGATATGCAGATCGACGCGGGTTTTCACCAGATCATAGATGCGCGCTTCGAACTCGCGGGCGCGGGCGCGCCGCAAAGCACCTGTTAGATCGGGCGCGGGATCGCCATCGTTCCACGATCCTGCGGCGATTTCGGCGAGCAGATTGGCCAGATCGACCATCGGCTCCTCGGCGGCTTCGAGGTATTGGCGTTCGACGCGGGCGAGCACGGGTTTGACCACGGCAAACCAGCCGGCGGTGCAGAGCAGGGCGACGGCGATGAGGAAGCGCAGGGTGAGGCTCATGGCTGTGCGTCGAACGAGTATCCAAGCCCGCGATGCGTTCGGATCGAATCGGCGCGGTCGCCGAGCTTGGAACGGAGCTGCTTGATGTGGGCGTCGACCGTGCGGTC
The DNA here is from genome assembly GCA_047921195.1 of Luteolibacter sp. Taxonomy (GTDB): domain Bacteria; phylum Verrucomicrobiota; class Verrucomicrobiia; order Verrucomicrobiales; family Akkermansiaceae; genus Luteolibacter. The sequence goes on from JBLRWN010000005.1 coordinate 26,285, forward strand.
GAACGAGGCATCGGGCTCTTCCCACACGAGATCCATCAATTGCGCGCGGGAGTAGACGCGGCCGGGATTTGTGAGAAAAACACGCATCAGGCGGAACTCGTAGCGGGTGAGTTCAAGCGGACGGCCAGCGGCAAGCACCCGCATGCCGACGTCGTCCACCCGCAGGCCCGATGGCGCGGGCGGCGGATCATTTGCGGGGGGATGTGGCATACGGCGCAGCACGGCGCGGATGCGGGCGACGAGTTCGCGCAGGCTGAACGGCTTGACGAGATAATCATCGCCGCCGATTTCGAGACCGACGACGCGATCGATTTCGGAATCTCGTGCGGTGAGGAAAAGCACGGGCAAGGCAATCTGCCGGGCGCGCCATTCGCGGCACAGATCGAACCCGCTGGTATCTGGCAGGCCGACGTCGAGCAGAATGAGATCGATGGTTTCTTTGAGGAGGAGGGATTCGGCATCCGCGCCGGTGCCGGCCCAGCTCACCCGCATCGCTTCGGCTTCGAGCGCGATGGTCACGTTATCGCGCAACGACGGCTCGTCCTCGACAAGCAGGATGTGTGGCGGGTGGCGATCCATGAGTGGTGAGGTTTCAGTTTCGAGCCGATCAAACAAGATTCAAAGTGACTTTGGGTGTTCAGGCTTTCAAAGCGCACGTCCCAGGAGCGCATGACAAAAAGACCGGACCTGCGCGTCCTGTCACCCACCCCGCTCTCACTGCGTTTTTTTCGCTTCGCTGTTTTGCGCAGTTTGAGTTCGTAGAGATCAGTGCGGCGATCCTTGAGATTGCGGACCGAGCCGCTCTCGTGGAGGTCCTTGAGTAGATCGAGATTCACATCGCAGATGAGCACCATCTCGGTGTTGGGCGTGGCCTCGGCAACGATGCCGTTGCTGGGAAACTGGAAGTCGCTGGGCGAGAAAACGGCGGACTGGGAATACTGGATGTCCATGTTGTCGACGCGCGGCAAGTTGCCGACGTTGCCGGAGATCGCGACGTAGCATTCGTTTTCCACCGCGCGGGCGTGCGAGCAGAACCGCACGCGCTGATAGCCGGTCTGCAAGTCGGTCATGAACGGGACGAAGAGAATCTCCATGCCGTCCTCCTTCAACAGGCGCGGGAGCTCGGGGAATTCGACGTCGTAACAGATGAGAATCCCGATCTTGCCGCAGTCGGTATCGAACACCTCGAGCTCGTTTCCGCCCGTCATGCCGTAGTATTCGCGTTCGCTCGGCGTGATGTGGATTTTCCGGGCCATCTCCGAGGTGCCGTCGCGGCGGCAGAGGAACGCGCAGTTGTAAAGCTTGCCACGCTCGACCCATGGCACCGAGCCGGTGATGATGTTGACGTTGTAGGAAACGGCGAACTCCTTCATTTTTTCGACGAGCGGCTCACTGTGTTTCGCCAGTTCGCGGATCGCCTCGGCGGGCGAGAGGTCGTTGTAGTTCACCATCAACGGCGCGTTGATGAACTCGGGGAAGAGGATGAAATCGGAGCGATAGTCGCTGACGGTGTCGATGAAGTATTCCGCTTGTTCGAGCACGGTATCGAGCCGCGCGGCCGGGCGCATCTGCCATTGCACGACGCCGAGGCGCACCTCGCGTTTTTTCACGCTGATGAGTTTCGGTTTCTCCTCGTAGTAGATGTTATTCCACTCCAGAAGCGTGGCGTATTCCTGCGACTCGTTGTCGCCCTCCAGGTATCCGGTGAGCACCTTGCGGACGTGGAATCCATTGCCGAGCTGGAAACTCAGGATGGGGTCTGAGATCTCACAGGCGCGCACCCGGTTGATGTATTGGCGTGGCGTGAGTTTTGCCGCGTATTCTCCGTAACCGGGGATTCGGCCGCCGGCGATGATCGCACGCAGGTTCAGGTTTTCGCAGAGCTCCTTGCGGGCGTCATACATCCGGCGTGCGAGCCGCATGCCGCGGTATTCGGGGTGCACGAAAACGTCGATGCCGTAGAGCACGTCGCCGTCCGGATTGTGGGTGTCGAATTTCCCTTCACCGATGATTTGGGCGTAGGTGTGCTTGTCGCCGAAATCGTCGTAATCAACAATCAGCGCAAACGCGCAGCCGACGACGCGGCCGTTCACTTCGACGCCGATCTGCCCTTCGGGGAAAACCTTCAGCAGGCGCGTGAAATCGCGTTTGCGCCACGGATCGTCATCGATCGATGCATAGGACAGCTCGTGCGCGCGCCGGAGGTCCTCGAAATCGGAGAGTTCGAGGTGGCGGATTTTGATTTTGAGATCGTCCTTTGCCATGCGGAAGGATTTCCAAGCATGGAACGATTGGCGAGCGTGAATCGCGCGTCAGAACGAGAACACCTCGCCAGCGCCGAAAAAGCGCTTCACTTCCGCGGCGGCGGCTTCGGGCGAATCCGAGGCGTGGCAGACGTTGACCATCATGTCTTCGCCGAAATCACCGCGAATGGTGCCGGCCGGCGCCGCTTGGGAATTCGTCGGGCCGAGGAGGTCGCGCACCTTGGCAATCACATCCTCTCCTTCGAGAGCGAGCGCGATCACCGGCGTTTTACTCATGAATGCGACGATGTCGGGGAAAAACGGTTTGTCCGCGACGTGGGCGTAGTGTTCGCGCAGCAAGGCGTCGTTGAGCTGCATCATCTTGATGCCGCGGATGCGGAAACCGGCATCTTCAAAGCGCGCGAGCACCTTGCCGGTGAGGTTTTTGGAAACGGCATCGGGCTTGAAGAGGATCAAAGTTGTCTCGGTGGGCATGCGCTTCGCGTAGTGGTTGGAAGCCCGATGCGCAAGCCTTTTGGTCGATTACACCCGATCACAGCGGCCCGCGGGCATCGCGCCAGCGCCGTCGCGGCTGGAAGCGATCCTTGTTTTCCTCGGTCGTCAGCACATAGGGAGCTCGCTCGACCGGTTGTTCAGCGGCAGGGATGGCGACAGGAATGTGGGCGGGCTTGATCGCGACCGGTGCGATCGAAAGTTGCTCCACACGCTCTTCGATCTCCTCGCGGGTGAGCCCCATTCTCTCTTCCAGCAGTTCGATCAATGACTCAATGACCAGCCCGGCATCGGCCAACTCGGTTTCAAGCCGTGCGATCCGCTTTCCGTGATCCAGGTTCGCAGCTTGCTTGATCCATTGCTTGCGCGCCGCCCCCAATCTGTCGCTGTGCGATTGGGGCGGCGCGATCCCATTCCCCTCCATCTCGGAAGATAAAGAATCGGCCTTGGTGAAGAAATACCGCAGAAAGCTCATGACGTCCGCCAACACCATGCGCGGGGGATCATCCGCAAGCAATCCCTAATCCTCTCGTGCTCGGGGTATTACCGCTTCGGGGCGCGTTGTTTTGAGATAGGCATGACGCGCATTTCCTCGTATGACGTCGCGCGTGAGCGATTCCGAAAACGCCCCGGCACCCGAAACTCCCGCATCCGCAAAAGGAATTGGCGACCTGCTCGCCAATTTCGCGCTGGGCCCCGCATGGGCGCGGGCGGATGCCGGGAAATCCAAATCACGCACGGGCGATGGAGGCAAAACACGCCAGCGATCCTCCGAGGAAAACCGGGATCGTGGCGACCGCAGGCGTGACAAGGAACCCAGACGCGATGGCGCGGAGAAGGGTGGCAGGCGCTTCACAGGCAACCGGCGCGATGACAGGCAAAGGCGGGATTTCCCACAAGAGGAATTCGTGCCACCCGCACCCGGCGTCCGGCTTTCCGTGGTTCCGGATCCGGCCGCGCTGCATTTGATTGCCAAGGAGGTCCACCACGTGGCGCGGGTGTATTCGTTGTTCGACATCGCCACCACCTTGTTGGCGGACCGCCACCGGTGTAGGGCCGTCTTCGAGGTTGACGAGAACCATCCGCCGATGTTCCGCGGCAAGCTCGATGATTCGCTGTTTCTCACCCGAGGCGAAGCGGTCGCCCATTTGTGGCAGTCACGCGCACTGCGTGATCAATTCCTCGACGAGGAAACCGTGGAGGTCGACCCACCGAGCGGGAATTTCGTGGCAGTCGCCAAATGCGGGATCTCCGGCGAGTGGCTTGGCCCGCCGAATTTTCATACTTATCAGACGAACCTGCGGCGCCTGCACCGCGAGCGGTTCGCCAGCATGCCTTTCGATGCATACAATGCCCGGGTGCGCACCGAGCGCGGCGAGGAGGCCGTGAACGCATGGTTGGAATCGATGAAAAAGCTCACCCGCTGGCGCCCGAAAAACGCCGCCGAGGACGCGCCGTGGATCACGGACATCGCGGAAGCACCCCGCGCCCTCGAAGCGGCGGCGTTCGATCAGGCATTCGAGACGACGCGCCGCGCGGATGTGCCGGCTGGTATCGCGGCGGCGAATCTCTCACCCGGTCTGTTGAGCACGCTCAAGCGCTCCGGCAGCCACGCCCGCAAGCATCCCGCCATGCTCATCCCCGCGGTTTGCAAGGCGCTTGAGGCCGAGCACCTTCCGGTTTTCAAACGCAAGGGCAAGCTGTTCACCGGCCCGGCCCGGCCACTCGCGCTGCCTGCCGATGCGGTCCTCGCAGAGCGTCCCGGCCGGATGGTCGAGTGGATCCGCGCCAACACTCCGGCCAAGCTCGAAGGCCTGTGGCAGGCGGTGCTCCCCGAAGGTGGCACCGCGCCACCCGCAGAATACGCTGCGGACTTGTTCTGGATGTTGCAACAGGGGCACATCCTGCTTTTCACCGACGACACCCTCGTCGTCCAAGAACATCACGAGCCCACCCCTCCGGCGAAGAAAAAGGCTAAGAAGAAAAAGCCCACCCAGATTCAGGCGGTGGAAGCCAGCGAAACTTCCGCACCAGAGCCGGAACCTGCGGTCGAACCCTCGGAGGCCGAGCAACAGGAACCCGAAGCCCAGGAACCCGAACCGCAGCCCGAACCGCCCTCGGAAGCTCGCGAAACATCCGCGCCACCCGCCGAAGACCCGCCGCCTTCCGATCGCGCGGAATGATCGGAGTTGCGGCCCGAGGAATTCGGATTCAACGTTGCGTCGTGCTCTATCTTGACGCCAATGCGACGACGCCAATCGCTCCTGCGGTTCTCGATGCGATGATGCCGTGGTTGCGCGAGGGATATGCAAACCCATCGGGAGCACACGCGGGGGCGAAACGCGCACGCGAAGCGATCGATCGCGCGCGCGCGCAGGTCGCGACGTTCATCGGGGCGACCCCAGAGGAAATCATTTTCACCGGCTGTGGCACCGAGAGCGTGAATGCCGCGCTCTTTTCCATGCACCGGCTGTGTGCTGGCGGGCACGCATTGGTCTCATCCATCGAGCACAGCGCGGTGCTGAAGACGGTCGCGGCGATCAATCGCGAAGTCGCGCAAATCCCGTGCCTGCCCGACGGATGCCTGGATGTTGCGGCGGCTGAGCGTTTAATCGAGGGTGCGGCGTTTATCTCGGTGATGACGGCGAACAACGAAACCGGCGTGATCCAGCCACTTGCACGGATCGCGGAGCTGGCCCGGGCCCACGGCATCCCGCTGCACAGCGATGCGGTGCAAGCGGCCGGCAAGATCCCGCTCGATGTGCGCGACCCGGCGGTCGACATGCTATCGCTCTCGGCCCACAAGTTCGCCGGACCGAAAGGCATCGGCGCCTTGTTTGTGCGGCGCGGTCTGCGTTTTTCCCCGATGCTTCATGGCGGGGGCCAGGAAAACGGCAGGCGCAGCGGCACCGAGAACACCGCGGGCATCGTCGGCATGGGTGCGGCTGCGGAACTGGCATCCGGGGGATTCACCGATGGCACGGTGCGCGACCGGTTCGAATGCGAATTGCGGGAGGCGCTTGATGGCGTGGTCTTCAACGGAGCGGCCGCGCCCCGGTTGCCGAACACCAGCCATCTGTCGATCGCAGGCTGCGATGCCGCAGGCATGTTGATTCTGCTCGATGAAGCGGGAGTCGCGTGTTCCGCGGGCTCGGCATGCATGACCGGAAAATCGAAACCCTCACACGTGCAACTCGCAATGGGCATCGATGAGTCCCGCGCAAAGACGAGCCTGCGCGTCGCCTTCCTGCGCGATGCCACGGAGGCGGATGCCCGCCTTGCAGTCGAGAAAATCTCCGCCGCCGCAATCAAGCTCCGCCGGGTCCAGGGGCATGGAGTGGGGCCAGTGGTGGTCTATTCACCGGAATGAACCGTATGTCCTAACAATATTTGAAATCCATGCTCAAGATCTACCATCACGAGAAATGCTCCACCTGTCGGAATGCGCTGGCGTGGCTTGCCTTACGCGGCATTGCCCATAAACCGGTGCCGATCCGGCAGACTCCGCCGACGGCGGACGAGCTGCGCGCCGCCTTGCGTGCGAGCGGAAAGCCGCTGAAGTCGGTGGTGAACACATCCGGGATGGATTACCGGGCGCTCGGGCTCAAGGACCGCCTGCCCGGAATGCATGAGGACGAGGCGCTGGCACTTCTCGCATCGAACGGCATGCTGGTGAAGCGGCCGTTCGCCGTGAATGCGCGCCAAGGAATTTATCTCCATGGATTTCGCGAAAAAGAGTGGGCGGCGGCGTTTCCGGATGGGCCCCGCTGAAGCGGGCGCGGGTGACACGGGGATGAAAGCCAGTGAGGCACTGGGCAAAGCCGTCTCGACAAGCGGAAAGTCTGGTGCAAACTCCGCGCATGTCTTCCTTTTCCAACGTCACTGTCGATGCCAAAGCCAACGTGTATTTCGATGGCAAGGTCGTTTCCCACACCGTGCATTTCGCCGATGGCTCGCGCAAAACGCTCGGGCTGATCTACCCCGGCACCTACCACTTCGGCACCGGTGCGCCCGAGCGCATGGACATCATCGCCGGAGCGTGCACGGTGGTGCTCGATGGCACCACGGAAACGTCCGCCGTGGAGGCGGGCGCTTCGTTTGACGTCGCGGGTGACAGTGGGTTCACAATCACCGTGGCGGACGGGATTTGTGAGTATGTCTGCTCGTTCCTTTGAATATGAATGCAACAAAGGCTCAGGGCATTTCGCCCAGAGCCTTTGTTGGATTGAATAGAGGCGGCGGGCAGGATGCCCGCGCCACGGTTTTCAGAGGAACTCGTTGAGGATGTTCTCGAGCATTTCCTGGCGGCCGCTGGCAAGTTGAGGTTCGCCATTGGCCAGGGCGTATGCCTCGAGCTCGGCGAAGCTGGCGGTGCCGGCTTCGACCTTGGCACCGATGCCGGAGTCGAAGGTGGCATAGCGTTTCTCGACGAACTCGGCGAGGCGGCCGTCCTTGCGGATCGCGGCGGCGATCTTGAGCCCGCGGGCGAACGCGTCCATCCCCCCGATGTGGGCGTGGAAGAGATCGAGCGGTTCGTGCGATTCGCGGCGGCGCTTGGCGTCGAAATTAAGTCCGCCGGTGGTAAAGCCACCCATGCCGAGGACCACGAGCATCACCTGAGTGGTGCCGTAGATATCGGTCGGGAACTGGTCGGTATCCCAGCCGATCAGGGTGTCGCCGCGGTTGGCATCGATGCTGCCGAGCATGCCGGCATTGGCCGCCACGGTGAGCTCGTGCTCCATGGTGTGTCCGGCGAGCGTGGCGTGGTTTGTCTCGATGTTGAGTTTGAAATGATCCATCAACCCATATTCGCGGAGGAAATTGAGGCAGGCGGCGGCGTCCGAGTCGTATTGGTGGGTGGACGGTTCGCGCGGCTTCGGCTCGATGTAGAACGGGCCGGTGAAACCGATTTTTTTCGCATGATCCACAGCCATGTGGAGGAAGGCACCGAGGTGATCGAGCTCGCGCTTCATGTTGGTGTTGAGCAGGGTGGCGTATCCTTCGCGGCCACCCCAGAACGTGTAGCCGAGGCCACCGAGTTGGTGCGTGCACTCGATCGCTTTTTTCACCTGCGCGGCGGCATACGCATAAACATTCGCGTCCGGCGAGGTGGCGGCACCCTGCGAGTAGCGTGGGTGCGAGAACAGGCAAGCGGTGCCCCAAAGCAGCTTCACGCCGGTCTCGGCCTGCTTTTCACCAAGCTTGGCGACCACGGCGTCGAGCGCCTGATTCGATGCGGCGAGGTTGTTGAGCTCGGGTGCGATGTCGCGGTCGTGCCAGCAGTAGAAGTCGATCCCGATCTTTTCGAGGAATTCAAAAAAGACGTCGACGCGGCGCAGCGCATTGTCCACCGAGTCGGAGCCATCATCCCACGGCATCAGCGCGGTGCCGGCACCGAACGGGTCGCCGAGGCCGTTGCGCATGACGTGCCAATACGGCGCGGCGAAACGCAGGTGCTCCTTCATGGTTTTGCCGTCGATCACCTCGTCGGCATTGTAATGCTTGAAAGCGAGCGGGTTTTTCGAGGTCGGGCCCTCGTAGGCGATTTTTGCGGTGTCGAAGTATTTCATGGGTCTCGAATCAGAGTCGGCCCATTAACGATCTCACAGGCCGAGTCGGAAAGAAGAAAATCCTGAAACGGCGGCTCCTCTCAAAGGATCTCACTGACGAAGCGATCTTTCTGGAAAAGCGCGAAGGCGTCGGGCTCCTCACCGGTGCCGATGAAGCGGGGCAGAATGCCGAGTTGTTCGTGGATGGAGACGACGATGCCACCTTTCCCGGATCCATCGAGCTTGGTGACGATCAGCCCGTCGAGCGGACAGGCCTTGTGGAATTCCTTGGCCTGCTGCAGCGCGTTCGAGCCGGTGGTGGCGTCGACGACGAGAAGTGTGAGATGTGGGGCGGATTCATCCTGCTTGGCGAGTGTGCGGCGGATTTTCCCGAGCTCCTCCATCAGGTTGTGGCGGGTGTGGATGCGCCCGGCGGTGTCACAGATGAGGAATTTCGAGCCATCGGCGATGGCTTTTTCATGCGCCGTGTAGCAGACAGAGGACGGATCGGCATTCGGCTTGCCGGCGACGATCGGAAGTTCGAGTCGGTCGCCCCAGCGTTGGAGTTGTTCGACGGCGGCGGCGCGGAAGGTGTCGGCGGCCGCCAAGGTCACGGGAAATCCCCGCCCTTTCAGCCAATGGCCGAGCTTTGCGGTGGAAGTGGTCTTTCCCGTACCGTTTACGCCGACGATGAGAATGACCTGGGGTTTCCCGCCGGGCAGCGGCAGCGGCGGCGGGCGATCGGCAGGCAGGCGGCTTGCGATGTAGCTGCGGGTGATCGTGACGACGTCCTTGGCGGTGATCACCCGGCCGAGGGCGTGAAGTTCGTCGAGCACCGCCGTCGCGGTCTTCACACCGAGATCTGCGGCGATGAGATCGGCTTCCAGGTCGTCCCAATCGATCTCCGCGCGGTTCGATAGCTTGTTGAATAACGATGAAAACATCCCGGCCATGGCGGGCGGAGGTTGGGGTGCGGGCCCGGCGGAGGCAAGCGGGGAAATGGAATCATGCACCAAGAGATTCCATGCGCCACTCTCAGATCATCACCCCGCCGTCTTGGTTCGGCGCTGATTTTCCGCCTTGAGCATGCCGCAACCAGCAGCGACGTCGATGCCGCGGCGCTGGCGGAACGTGCAGGGGAAACCGGCGTCGAGCAGGATGCGCTGGAACTCGCGCCCGGCCGGGCTGGCCACACCGGCGAAGCCGTCGGTCGGGTTGAGCGGGATCAGGTTGATGTGTGCGTCGATGCCGTCGAGCAGCTTGGCGACGCGCCGCGCGGTTTCGGGCGAATCGTTTTTTCCGGCGATGAGCGTCCAGCCGAAGAAAATCCGGCGTCCGGTGCGGCGGCCGTATTCGCGGCAGGCATCGACGAGTGCGTCGAGCGGCCATTTCGCGCTCACGGGAACCAGCGCGCGGCGTTCCTCCTCGGTCGAGCCATGCAGGCTCACGGCCAAGCGAAACGGTTGTTGTTCCTCCGCCATGCGTAAAATCGCCGGAATCACGCCAACCGTGCTGATGGCGATGCGCGACGGGCCGATGTTCAACCCGCGGCGGTCGCTCACGCTGTGCATCGCCTTGATGACGGCGTCGTAATTGTGCATCGGCTCACCCATGCCCATGAGCACGAGATTGCGCAGGCTCCGTCCGGGGTGGCTCGCTGCAAGGGCGCGGCGAACGTGGAGCACCTGTGCGACAATCTCCCCGGGCCGCAAATGACGGACAAACCCCATCTGCCCGGTCGCGCAAAACACACACCCCATGGCACATCCAGCCTGGGTGCTCAGACAGGCGGTGAATCTCCCGTCGTATGCCATCAAGACCGTCTCGATCACCTGACCATCAGTGAGGCGGAGCAGGAATTTCCGGGTGAGCCCGTCGCTGCTGCGGATTTCCTCGACCTGTTGTGGCAAGTCGATCCCGAGGCGTTTACCGTCTCCCACATGCTCCACCAGCCAGCGCCGCACCGGCGGCAGCAGCGGATCGTAATCCACGAGGTCGACCCGCGCCTCGTGGTGCACCGCGCGCCAGAGTGCCTTGGCGTGGTGCGGGCGCACGCCATCCCCGGCCAACGCCGATTCCATTTCGGCGAAGCTCATGTCGTGCAAGGTGACGGGCGGTGGCGGGCTCACAAAAAAGATCCACAACCGGAACCCGTGCCGCGATCAAGCGGAATTCCATCGGAGAAATCCCAGCCGGGTGCAAGATGGCGCCCGATGCCGACGTTGCTCATGGCATGGCAATGATCCGCTGCTTTCTTTTCCTTGGGTTCGCGTGTCCCGTCCTTGCGGCGGCAAATCCCTATCCACCGGCGGGCGCCCGGGAAGTCTCTCCGGGAAACACGATCTATCACATCGACCCGGTGCACGGCGATGATTCCGCAGCGGGCACTCGCGCCGATGCTCCGTGGCGGACGTTCCGCAAACTCAACCAGATCGAGCTGGCGGCGGGCGACCGCGTCGAGGTGATGCGCCCGGGTCCCCTCGAACAAACACTCGCACTCACCGGCACCGGCACCGGCGAGCAACCCATCCGCATTCGCTTCGCTCCGGGACGATATGATTTCCATCCAGCGGCCGCCTACCGCGAAGCCTGGCAGATCTCCAACACCAACTCCGATCCCGAAGGGCTCAAGGCGGTGGCGATCCACATCAAAGACGCCAGCCACCTCGAAATTGTGGGCCGGGCCGCGGTGATCTTCCAGCGCGGCAAGGCGATCCACGTGTGCATCGAACGATCCGAACATATCACTGTCGAAGGGATGGCATTCGATTACCACCGCCCGACGGTCTCGGAGTTCACGGTGACGGCGGCAGGCAGCGATTTCGCCGACTTCGCGATCCACCCGGATTCGGCATACGCGATCGAGGATGGTGGACTGGCTTGGTTGGGTGAGGGGTGGCGGGAAACCGGAGGGCTGGCGCAGAATCTCGATCTGGAAACCGGTCGCGTGTTCCGCCAAGCGCGGCTGTTTGACGGCCTGCGTTTCGAGGAAATCGGAGCAAACCACGTCCGCGCACACGGCACCCACCGCTTCGTGGTCGGGCGCATCTATCAGGTGCGCAATCCGTTCCGCGACTGCGTGGGCGTTTTCACGCAACACAGCCGCGACATCTCTTGGCGTGATGTACATTTCCGCTTCATTCACGGCATGGGAATGATCAACCAGTTCTCCGAAAACCTCACCTTCGACGGTATCGTTTTCGCCCCGCCCGTAGGCAGCGGTCGCACCACTTCGGCCTTTGCGGATTGCATCCAGGCATCCGGCTGCCGTGGCAAGGTGATCGTCCACAACTGTGTGTTCCAAGGCGCGCACGATGACGCCATCAACATTCATGGCACCCACCTGCGCGTGGTGGCGCATAACCCGGAGACCCGTCATGTGATGGCGCGTTTCATGCACGACCAAACCTTCGGATTCGAGGCGTTCCTCGCGGGCGACGAGATCGAATTCGTCCGTCACGACACACTGGAGACCTACGGGCCCAACCGTATTTTGGAAGCCACGTTGATCGATCCGAAAAACATGCGGCTCAAACTCGCCAATCCAATGCCTGAGGACATCGGCGAAAACGATGTGCTGGAAAACGTCACCTGGGCGCCCGAGGTCGACATCCGCGGATGCACCGTGCGCCACATCCCGACGCGCGGGTTTCTTATCACCACCCGCCGCCCGGTCGTCGTCGAGGACAACGATTTTTTCGCCACGCATATGCCCGGCATCCTGATCGAATGCGACGCGCGGGGCTGGTTCGAATCCGGCGTCGTGCGCGACATGCGCATTCGCGGCAACCGGTTTTACGATTGCGGCCGCGCGGCCATCCACATCCACCCGCAAAACAACCAACCGAATCCTGCCGTGCACCGGAACATCCGGATCGAAAACAACCTCATCATCCCCCGCGAAGGCGCGGCGGCCGTGATCGCCAGCAGCACCAGCGGCCTGCACATCACAGGCAACACCATCAAAGGCGACGCCGCGCGCCATGAGGCCGACTGGCTCCGCATCAAGAATTGCGAGGAAGTCGTGATTTCCGAAAACGTGATCGTCCCGGTGTGGGATTAGCTGTTTTTCAATGGTAGGTCGTGAGAGCCCCGCGTGATGACCTGCTTCCATTGTTTACATGCCGCCTAACGCTGATAGACTTTTACCATGTCTCCAATCAAAATGCTTTTTGCGCTCCTCGCGCTAGCTCCCGCATTTGCCACCGCATCGCCCATCACCCTGGCGGATTTCGATGGCCCGATTCGCGTCGCCTGTGTCGGCGACAGCATCACCCAAGGTTCCGGAACCCGGGGAAACAGCTATCCGAAACAACTCCAGCAACTGCTCGGCGATGCGTGGAATATTGGGAACTTCGGAGTCAGTGGCCGCACCCTTTTGCGCAAGGGCGATCATCCGTATTGGGATGAGAAGGCCTACCAAAACGCACTCGAATTCCAACCCCACGTCGTGATCATCAAGCTCGGCACCAACGACACCAAGCCGCAGAATTTCAAGCATGAGGCGGATTTCCAAAACGACCTCCGCGACCTCGCAAAATCCTTCCTCCAACTCGAAAGCAAACCCCGGGTTTACCTCTGCCGCCCGGTGCCGGTGATCGGCCAGGGCAACTTCAAAATCACCGAGGAGAATCTCCAGAAGCTGATGCCCCACATCGATACCGTCGCCAAGGAACTGGAGCTCGGAATCATCGACATGTATGCCGCCCTCGACGGTAAGCCGGAATTGATTCCGGACCGCGTCCATCCCAACGCGGAAGGCGCCGGGGTGATGGCAAAAGCCGCGTTCATTTCACTGACTGGAAAGCCCGCGCCGGTAGAATGAACCGACTGGAATGGAGGTGGTGATTTGATCCGCGTCGCCGCCCTCCCTCACTCCCGTCCTCCACGATATCGAAGCCTCTCGCCAGCGCCCTCGCGTTGCTCGGAGTGCGGTTTGTCCACATGAGCGCGCGCATCGTCCGCTTTGCGTTTCACGGGCAGGCAGAGAATCCCAACCAACAGCACGAGCCCGGCAACAATGCCGGCCAGCAACGGCCATGCACGTTTCCTGCACGCGACCTGCCAGAACCACCGCCAGTGGAGAACCATGTGCACAAAGACCATGGCCAGAAACGCAAAGGAAATCCACTGGTGAAGATCGCCCCAATCGTGGCGCGTCCAGCCCAGCGCGCTCAACCCGTGGCCGCCGCGCGAACCGGGCGGAAGCCGGTATGCGAGCAAAAGCCCGGTGCCTGACATGATGCAGAAAAGCAGCCAAAGCAGCAGATTGCCGATCCGCGGAATCCATTTTCTGAGCCCGTCTCGTTTTGCGTCGGGTTTCGCCGGTTTGGCGGGTTGGGATGCCGGTTGGTCCATGATTTCACCTTTCTACAAAGCGGAATGATGGAGTGGATTTCATGGAAACACTCGCGCATCTCATGATGTGCGCAGGATTTGGCAAACGGCGCGTGAGCACTTGCCGCAGGCACGAATCGCCCGTCAAAAAACAATCCCCGCATTCACTTCCTCCGGCTCGCCAAGTTTGGCGCAGCTCGGTAAGATTTGAGGATGCGCACGCTTTCACTGACCCTCAATCTCATCGTGACTGTGTTTTTCTCGGGCTTTCTGGGCTACACCTTTTACGCACGGCCCCATCTCAATTCCCTGGCACGGGAATTTGTCACGGAGGAAACGGTGAAGTATTCAGCCCCCCTTGTGGATGCGGCGGAAGACGCACTGGAGTCACCGGTGGTGAAAAGGCTGCTTCCAAAAACGCGAGCGGAAGTCATCCGCGATGAGATCACCGCTTACCGTAGGGATCCCGCTTCCTTCATCGCGGATCTGACCAATCAAGCACCACTCGGGAAGGTGGCGGCGCCGGAGAATCCGATGCTGGCGAAAGTGGCGGGAATCAAAGCGCAGATCCGCAGGTATTACGACGACACGCTGGACGACTTGATCCGCGATCTTCGTATTTTCTCTACCACAAATCTTATCGTCGGAATGCTGGCGCTTGGCTTCGCTTTCTTTTCGAAGTCCTCCAACCATCGCTACGGCGCATGGCTCGCGTGCGTCATGGCCGCCTCAGTTGTATTCTGCTCGTTCATGTATGTGGACGGACTCTCCTTTTTCCACATCCTGTTCCGCTCGCACACGGGATGGTGGTATGCGGTCATGCTTTTGTTCGTGATCATCCGCATCTATGGGGAAATCGCATGGGCGATCGCCTCGAAAAAAAACCCTTAGAAAAATGAGGATCTTCCCATCCATGGGTCATTTGATTAATCAAACCACTCGTCTTCCGGATCGAAAGCGGGCACCGGGATGTTCACGATGCGCATCCGCCCGATCGCCCGGTGCCTCACGCCCGGCGGAATGAACACCGTGGAACCCGGGCGCACCGCAACCTGCTCACCATCCAATTCCATGAAGCCCTCGCCATCAAGGATCAGGTAGATCTCCGTGAGCTTCCTGTGATAATGCGCCCGCGCATCCTCGGAAATGTCCACCATGTGGATCGTCGCCGTCGGGTTATCCGGACTCACAAACGCCCGCCGCGACATTCCGCACGGGCATGCCACCGGCTCGATTTCATCAAAATGTGCGACGAGTGCCTTTGTCATGACAGCATCATGCCGTTGTCCCGCGCCCCTGTCGAGCCAGCCAAGGAGCCCCGTCGCGATTCACGTGCCCGCCTTCGCCTCCGCAAACCATGAAAATCCGCCCAAAAACCCGACGGATTATTGATGCGGCCGCATCAATAATCTGCTAACAGAAATTTTCCGGCGGGGGCTCGTTTTGCTCATCGGGTCTGTCGTCGGGAAGTCGTTGCCGTTTCCTCGGGACCTGGCGGGATCGGAAAGTCGGGCATGCGGACGGTCAGCCGGTCATTGGAATCAATTCGGTGAATGGGAGCATTCGAATCGCCATGGAGGATGGAGCCATCAGGTGGTTGAGGGAGCGGCGCGTTGATTCGTCAGATCTGCCTGCGTCTTTCGGCGGTCAGGCCCAGCAGGATGAAAATGCCGATGATGCTGATGGAAAGAAACCGCCGCGGAATCGAGGCAAGCATCTTCGTCAGGACTTCCGTCAGGAGGATGGTTGCGAATCCATAGCCAAGCGCGCAAACCAGCACGAAAATCCCAAGCCGCACCAGAAAATGGTTCTTCCCAATCAACCGCTTGATGACGCGATTGATATCGCCCCCGAAAATCACCAGCAATGTCGCAATGACGGCGATGGCGATTCCATGCAGGTGTTGGCTGAAAAAGTTTGTGATGGTTTCCATGGATGTGGCCCCATCTGTTCCAAACCCTGCTGGAGAATGCGAGTTGTTTTCCAACTTGCCCGGCCTGGCAACCCACCGGATTCAGCCGGAGGGTCGCCTGATAGGACTTTTTGCAAACGGTCTACTCGGCGAGGAAGGTCCAACTGCCCGGTGTGGCCTCGAATACCCGGCTTCCGTTTTCCACACGGAGGGGATTGGGCGCGACAGCTGTGCCGTCGCGCCGTATCTCGACATTTCCATCCAGCTTGCCCGGCACATGGACTTCGGCGACGGTTCCGGCGGGCACCACCAGGGTGGCGCTCCAGATGGAGCCTTCGCGGGTGACCTTGAGGTCGATCGGCCCGCGCGGGGAGGGTGCGCGGATGGCGGCTTCTTTCAGTGAGGCAATTTGCGGGCGGACGCGGAAGCGGGTGAAGCCCGGCGCGATTGGTTCGATGCCCATGAGTTTGCGCGGAATGGTGTTGGCAGGCACGGCACCCCAGGCGTGGTTCCAATCGAGATTTGGCTTGTATTTCATGTCCCATGCTTCGAGGGCGATGGTGGAGCCGACGGTACGGAACATGTGAATCCAACCGCGATCGTGGGTGGCGGTCATGAGATCGAGGGCGTGTTGCGCTTCCCCGGCGTCGTATAGGGCGTCGAGGAGGAATTGCGCGCCATACACCGAGCAGGCCATGCCGCGGCTGCGGATAAAGGTGGCAACGGCGGGCACGTCGTCCTCGGCGACAAGGCCGAAGGCGAGCGGGAACATGTTGGCGTGGAGTGAGGCATGAGGGCTTTGCTTGCCGGTCTTGTGGTCGATGCCATCGATGAAAATACCACGCTCGGAGCACAGCAGCTTTTCGCGAATCGCGGCGGTGGTCTCCTGATGCATGCGGGAAAAGCGGGCGGAGTCTTCAGATTTGCCGAGGGCAGTGGCGATGCGGGCCATGAGGTTGAGGCTATGCGCGTTGAAAGCGGAGGTGACGGTCTTGACGAGTGGTGCCATGTCGTATCCGTCGCGTTCGCCGGCGGGCCAGTCGATGATGTCGCGGATCGGTCGGTCGTTGCTGCCGAGAAACAATCCGTCGTCGCGTCGGCGTTCGAGCATCAGGCGGCCGACGAGAGTGTCGTAGTGATTGCGGATTGATGCATCGCATCCGCTGTAGAGGTAATCGACCCATGCCATGAGAACCGCATGCTGCCGCCATTCCATCGGCCAGGTCGGGTATTCGAGGAGGTGTTCGTGGGTGAGGCGGCCGGTGAGGTAGTGATCTTCGACGCCGTAGTGGCAGAGTTGATTGATGTAGGCATCGGCCTCGTAGGGTTTGCGCTCGCGGTCGCCATCGACGTAAAGCCCGAGGAAGGTGGTGAGTTTGATGCTGGTTTTGCAGAATTCCCACACCTCATTGAGATCCTGTTTGTCGCTGCGAAATGAGGATGCGTCGTCGTTGAATGCGGTGTGGCGGGTGATTCGGACGATCTCACTGGTATCTGGCAGGCGGTCGAGGCCTTCGATTTCGGCGAAGCGGAATGGCATGATCTCGCGAATGCCGGGTGGATTCTCGATCCAGTTCTCATACATCGGCTTCCACGTGGGCTCGAAGATTGCCGGGCCATCTCCGGCAGCGGATTCGATGCGCTGGGCGCGGATGGTTCCACCCGGTTTGCGATCGACGGTGCCGTCATCATTCCCTTTTTCACCTAGCCATGCGGAGAGCGCCGGGCGCGCGACGCCATTCTTCGGGCGGTATTCGAGGTAGCCGAACGTGGCCTGACCAAAGTCGATCAAGACGCGTCCATCATCGGCCAATCGAACGATTTGAGGATGATCCTCGATTTCGACCAATGGCGTGCGCGCGGCAACCGGTGCGACTTTTGACGCGGCGGTGGCAATTGTGGGGGTTAGGATAAGAAGGCGGAGTAAAAACGACATGGAGGCTTTCAAGTTGGAGATGGCCGAGACTTGTGAAATGCGATGCGTGGGTCAATGCTTGGAATGTTTGCATATCCCAAGTCGGTTTTTCACCTCGCACCGAGCCGCCATTCGCGAACGAACGTCTCCCAATCGGTATCGAGGTTTTCGAGGTCGCCCAAGGCCCTGCCCACCATGGCGCGGTGGAATGCGGCACCGGCTCGGACAAGGTGTTTCGATTCGGGCGGGTGCCCGGCCCACAGCGGATCTTCTTCGGGCGGGCAGGCGGCAAACATGCGGTCGACCCATCCGGTGAGATGCGGACCGACAAACCAGATCACCTGGTCGTTTTCCGCGATTTTGCGGAAGGTGATTGGCGTCTGGTATTCAATGATCGGGCGGTTGTCGGTGTTGACCGGGAAGTCGCGGAAAAGGTCCGCCGATTTCGTGAGATTCCCCGCATAGAGGAACGGCATCGATTCCGCGGCGACGCGGAACATGTCGGGATCCGAGACCTGCCACGCAAGACCCTCGACCGCCGCGAGCATTGCCTCGCGCTTTCTGGACGGTGGCACTTGGACAGTCGCGGGCTCGAGCCTGCCGATCAGGGCGACCTTTTCCAGGCCGGGGCGGAAGTTGTTCCGCCACATCGTGACTTCGCCGAACACTTCGAGCATGGTGCGCGCGATCACGCCGAATTCGAATTCGGTGAGCTGATAGAGCGGCAGCCATTGCACGAAGACGCCGCCTTCGTTGAGCCGCCCGGCAGCCACTTGGTAATGTTCGAGGCTGTAGAGACTACCCGCGCCGCGACGGTATGGCAGGAACAGATCGGAGTTGATCATATCGAAGCGCTCGCGGGTGGCGCGCAGGAAATGTCGACCGTCTTCGATCAACACGGTGGACCGGGGATCGGTGAAGACGCCTCCGGTCATTTCCTCCGGGATCCATTTCTTTGCGGCCTCCACCACCTCGGGGATCAGCTCGCAACTGACGACGCGGTTCACGTTGGGAAAACGTGGGTCCAGCGAGGCCCCCGCCGAGATGCCGGTACCGAGGCCGAGGAAGAAGATGCTTTCGGTTTCCGGAAAAAGATGGAGCGGGATGACCGCCTGATACGCCTGCTCGAGGTATGCCTCGGTGGAGCCAAGGCCGTAGCCGCCGTTCACCTTGATGATTCGGTGGCCGCTCGGGCGCTCGATCACGGTCACAGTGCCGTCGCTGCCTTCCCATGCCTGCAAGACCTTGTCGGCTTCGTCGCCTCGTTTGATGCCTGCGACCGGTAGCCCTGTTGGATCGAGGAAGGTGAAGGCCATCCCCAGAAATGCCACACCGGCAACCCGCACAATGATGCCCGGTTTCCCCCACCCCAATGGCAGCACCAATGCGATGATCAGATAGACCGCCGCCAACGCCCGCAGGGTGCCCCACATGCCCCAGGTGGGCAGCAGCACGAAGCCGCAGAGCAGTGCGCCGGCGATGGCCCCTGCGGTGTTGATGGCGAGCAGTCGACCGAGTTTCCATCCCGGGGCGGCGTCGCCGCGTTCGGAGAGTTTCATCAAAAACGGGAACACCGTGCCCATCGCAATGACGACAAATCCCACACCGCGAAATCCGGTGCCGAACAGTCCGCGCACGTAGTCACCCCATGGTTCGATCGAATCCACCGGACGCAGGCCGTCGGTTGATTGCATGAGCATCGACGGGCCGAGCACCAGCAAGCCACCGCCCACCACGGTCATGATGCCGAGGGCGGTCCATGGTTTGGTGACGAATCGAGAAACGATCGAGCTGATGCCCGCGCCAATTGCCAAACCGACAAGCACCACGATCAGGATGATAGCGTAGGAATAGACCGAGTTTTCATGCACTTGCGCGAAGACCCGGGTCCACACGACTTCAAGTGCGAGGATGACGAAACCGGAGATAAAACAGAGAGCCGCGACAGCAAGCCGCTCGCCTGTGGGTCCGGCGTCTTGCTCGGGGGCGGGCTCCTGCTTTTTCTCTGCGGCAACACCCTCGACCTCCCGCATCCGCCACGCCACCACGCCGACGGCTGCGGAGAGCAATACAGCTAACAGATAGGTCGCGCGGTATCCGAGCGAGGGCACGAGAATAAAAGCCGCGACGGCCACACCGAGTGCCGCACCCAGCGTGTTCACTCCGTAGAGCAAGGCGCCGGTGCGGCCAAGGCGTTCCGGTTGCCGGATCACCGCCTGGCCGATGGCGGGCACGGTGCCGCCCATGAAGAAAGCTGCAGGAAAGACCAGCAGCAGGGCGAGGGCGAATTTGAGTGCCAGCATCCAGCCGGTGCCGGATGCCGATTCGTAAAGCCACGGGTAAATCGCATGGAACACCTTGAGCACGCCGAAATACGTGAGGGCCGCAAGCGCGATGCCAAATTCAAGCCATGCGTAAAGCCGGAGCGGACGGACGATCGATCCCGCGCGCCTGCCCCACCACCAGCTCCCCGCACCGAGCCCCGCGAAAAACGCGCCCAAGGTGGTGGCTGCGGCGTGCGAGGTGTTGCCAAAAAGCAGTCCGAGTTGCGCCATCCAGAGGACCTGATACGCCAACCCCGCGAATCCCGAGGCGAAGACAAGCGCAAGAATCAACCAGCCGATGCCCTGCTCCGTTGGCTTGGTTGGATTGGACTGGTATTTGGATCGGCATTTCATGTGCGCCAAGCGATAATGCGGCGAGCAGGCCGTGGCAACTCCGCAGCGGACATCACGGGCTGGCGCGGCAGGATTCCGTGAATTAGAAAAACAGGCATGGAACCATTCAAAGGCAAAGTCCGCGAGCTGGCCGCCGGGGAGTCTTGGGAAATCGAAGGCCGACACAAGTTCCAACCGGTGTCGACGCGGGTGTATTATTCGGGCGGACACCGCTTCGAGTCCCGCATCAACGGGCGGGCTTTTCCGGCGGTCGAGTTCGCGCTCGAAGTGGATTGAGGGTGGATCAATCACTCCGGCCACACCACGCGGAAGGGGTGGCCGTTCCAGTGGGGTTGTGCGGGGTCGAAGAAATCTCGACCATTGATGATGATGCGGCCTGAGGAATCGATGGGGTAGGGGCGAGCGCTCAGATCGGCGTGAAGGACGAGTGCCTTGTTTCCCCAGCGCTTGCAGAGTTTTTTATCGAAGATCAATTTTCCATGGATCATTGGATAGGCGAGAATGGGCGTGTCGTCTGGCGTTGTTTCGGCATCCCGAATGATATAGGCAAAGCCGCATGTGCCAGGGGTAAGAGGTGACTCGCCATCCAGTAATTCGCGGTGCCGGCGTTTGGAAATGCCATAGCCGTGGAAGATCGATGGACTCTGTACGATCTCGGCCGCAAACAACTGGTGGAAGTAATCATTCGAGGATGACCTTCCAAGAAGGATCTTGCTTCCAGGGTGGCGTTCTCGAACCAACTCGATGGTTAGATCATTCGGGAAAGCTTCGAAATCGGCTTCAAACATAAGCAAACCCAAGCCGATCTGTCGCATGTTATTGGTCGCCTCGTTGAAATTGTGCCCATGCCCAGAATGAATCTTCACCACAAGAGGTGGAACGAAGAGCACCACCACCACTACTATGAAGCTACACACTGCGAGCAGCAACCACTTCCACGCAGGCCAGCGCCGCTGGTAATTGCATGTGGCATCGGCGTGGGTGCTTTTGAGCATCGCGTGTGGCAGAGTGGGTCATGAGAACCGGAGCCGGAGGCACCGGCTACGCGCGGGAGAGCGCGTTGGCGGAGACAAAGAGGTTGCGGATGCGGAAGGCGGTGGGGGATTCCTGGAGGAGGATCATGCGGAGGTTGTGGGATTTGGCGGCGAACCAGGGTCTGTTCATCCTGCGGGATTTTTTGTCCACCCAGGATGGAAAGGGAATGCCATGCAATTGGCAGAGGTGGGCGGCGGCCGCAGCGGCGTATGCATCTGCAAGTCCGTTGTCATCCAACAGATCGCGAAGAGTTGGTGGTTCTTCGGAAACCATTTCCAAGGTCGGATCATTTTTGAACCGATCGAGAAAATTCGCGATGGCGTAGTGGAAGTCGTCCGGCTCATTGACGAATCTGAGGCTGTCCGCCAAGGTTTTTCGTTTGGTTAGAGTTTTCATGGGCGGATCTCCTCAATGAGTTCTTCAATAAAGAATCGGATCTTTGGTGACGAACACGGCATCGACGTCGCGTGTGGATTCACGGGCGTCGAAGGCAAGGACCATGGCGGCTCCGCCGAAGATGCAGAGTTCCCCGATGGCTCCTTTTTCGTGGAGCAGATCGTTCAACCGCGAGAGTGCAGCGAGGATCTGTTCTTTGGAGAGTGTGTCTTGGTGATTTATGGTTGGGCATGGCGGTTGCAAACCGCCGCCACGGGTTACACGTCCAAATTCCTAACATTTAGCGCATTATCTTCAATAAACCGTTTGCGGGGTTCGACGATGTCGCCCATGAGGACGTCGAACATTTTGTCGGCTTCGACGGCGTTGTCTTCGTCGAGGCGGACGCGGAGGAACTGGCGGGTCTCCGGGTCCATGGTGGTTTCGAAGAGCTGCTTGGCGTTCATTTCACCGAGGCCCTTGAAGCGCTTGATCTGCACACCCTTGGCGGCGATTTCAAGGACGCGGCCGAGGATCTCGTCGATCGAGAAGACGGCGAGGGATTTCTGTTTGTCGCCTTCGCCTTCGAGGAGGTGGAAGAGCGGCTGGTCGTCGTCGTGGAAAACGGTGGTGTCGATGCCGGCTTCGTTAAGGCGGGTGAAGATTTTCTGGATGGCGGTCGATTCGTGGAGCTCGTGGAGCACGGCGCGGCGGGTCGGGCCGGTGTGGGCGGCGAGCTCCTCGTCGGTGAGTTCCTCGTCGAACAGGCGCAAGTCGCGGTTGTCGGCGGCGTATTGGTGGAGGGTTTCTTCGTCGGCGAAGTAGATGACCTTTTCGTCGTTACCGGTGCGCACGCGGACCATCGCCTCGGGGAGGTGGCCGTCTTCGCGGCGGGCGTCGAGGTATTCGCGGAAGTTGCCGCCGTTTCCTTCGATCGAGCGGATGTAGCGCGAGAGCGAGGAGAGGTTTTCGAGGACCACCTTGAGCTCATCGGCGGTGAAGGTGCGAGATTGGTCGCGCGTTTGCAGTTCGACTTCGGAGGAGCCGAGTTCGATGAGGATCTTGTTGAGTTCATCGTCGTCCTGCACGTATTCGGAGCGTTTCTTGCGGGTAACGAGGTAGAGCGGTGGCTGGGCGATGTAGAGGAAACCGCGTTTCACGAGGTCGGGCATGAAGCGGCAGAAGAAGGTGAGCAACAAGGTGCGGATGTGCGAGCCATCGACGTCGGCATCGGTCATGATGACGATTTTGTGGTAGCGGCATTTTTCGATGTTGAAAGAGCCTTCTTGTTCGCCATCGCCGATGCCCGCGCCGATGGCGGTGATCATCGATTGGATTTCCTTGTTTTGGAGGGCGCGGTGGAGGCGGGCTTTCTCGACGTTGATGAGCTTGCCGCGGAGTGGCAGGATGGCCTGGGTGCGGCGGTCGCGGCCTTGTTTGGCGGAGCCGCCGGCGGAGTCACCCTCGACAATGTAGAGTTCGGATTTCGCGGGATCGCGCTCCGAGCAGTCGGCGAGTTTGCCGGGCAGGCCGCCACCGGAGAGGGCGGATTTGCGAACCGTCTCGCGCGCCTTGCGGGCCGCTTCGCGGGCGCGGGCGGCGTTGACGGATTTTTCGATGATCTTTTTCGCGAGCGATGGGTTTTCGTCGAAATAGCGGGTGAGACCTTCGTAGACGATGGACGAGACGACGCCTTCGATCTCGGTGTTGACGAGCTTGTCCTTCGTCTGCGAGGAGAAGCGCGGGTTGGGCATTTTCACCGAAATCACGCAGACGAGACCTTCGCGGACGTCGTCGCCGGAGAGCGCGGGATCCTTGTCCTTGAGAATCTTGTTGTTTTTTGCGTATTGATTGATTGCCCGGGTGAGTGCGCCGCGGAAGCCGGTGAGGTGAGTGCCGCCGTCGCCATTGGGGATGGAGTTGGCGAAGCAGAGGATCTGGTCGTTGTAGGAATCGTTGTATTGGAAGACGACGTCGGCGAAGACATCGTCGGTGGTTTGCTTGCCGTCGTAGTCGAGTTCGATCTGGCGCTTGCCGTTGAGGACGACGGGATGTTCGTGGATGCAGTTTTTGTTTTCGCCGAGCTGGACGACGAATTCCTCGATGCCTTTGGCGTAGAAGAACGAGGTTTTCTTCGCAGACTCGGGGCGCTCGTCCTCAAGGTCGATGGTGAGACCGGGGTTGAGGAAGGCGAGTTCGCGCAGGCGGGTGGCGAGGCGGTCGAATTTGAATTCGATGGTGTCGACGAAAATGGTGGCGTCCGGAAAGAACGTGATGATGGTGCCGGTTTTCTTCGGATCGACCTCGCCGACGACGTGGAGCGGCTGGGTCGTCTTGCCGCGCTCGAAGCCGATGCGGTGGATTTTTCCGCCGCGCATGATGTCGGCGCGGAACCAATCGGCGAGGGCGTTCACGCATTTCGCGCCAACGCCGTGGAGGCCGCCGGAGTATTTGTATGCGCCTTGGCCGAATTTACCGCCGGCGTGGAGGTTGGTGAGGACGAGTTCGACGGCGGGGATGCCGAATTTCGGGTGCATGTCCACCGGGATGCCGCGGCCGTTGTCGGAAATGGAAACCGAGCCGTCGACGTGGATCGCCACCTTGATGCGCGAGCAGTAGCCAGCGAGGTGTTCGTCGATCGAGTTGTCGAGCACCTCGAACACGCAGTGGTGCAGGCCGCGTTCGTCGGGATCGCCGATATACATGCCGGGGCGCTTGCGAACGGCTTCCAGTCCTTCGAGTTTGTCGATCTGTGCGGCGTCGTATTGCTGCTCGGCGGCGACTTTCGTCTGGGCTTGTTCTGGCTCTTGCGGGGTCTCGGACATATCGGTGCGCGATTCTCCGGAATCGCGGGGCGGACGACAAGGAAGAATCGGAGCAAAGGATCACCCCCCCCTTTTTTCCGCCCTGCGGGTGAATCTTTGGCATGGGCAAATCCGGAATGCTTGATTAGAACCACGCCAAGTCGATCCGCTTCGCTAGGCCGATCCGCTTCGCTAGTGCCCTGACCTCCATTGCCATGGAACCGCCGAACGAATCCGACACCGCCCGCGCCGCCCAACGCATCGCCCTGCTTGAGGACGGGTTGAACCGGGTGTTGTTCGGCCAACGCGATTTGATCGCACAGGTCATCACCGGGGTATTGGCGGGCGGGCACATGCTGTTGGAGGGGTTGCCCGGGCTTGGGAAAACCGAGTTGGTAAAAGGCCTGTCGAAGCTGCTGGGGCTTGAGAGCAAGCGCGTGCAGTTCACGCCCGACCTGTTGCCCGGCGACATCACCGGCAACCCGGTGCTTCAGGAAATCGATGGCCGCCGGGAGTTTGTGTTCCAGCCCGGCCCGCTGTTTGCAAACATCGTGCTGGCGGATGAGATCAACCGCGCGTCGCCCAAAACCCAGTCCGCGCTGTTGGAGGCCATGCAGGAGCGCCGCGTGACCGTGCTCGGGGTAACGCATGTTCTGCCGCAGCCGTTTTTCGTGATGGCCACGCAGAATCCGATCGAGTTGGAGGGTACCTACCCGCTGCCAGAGGCACAGCTCGACCGTTTTTTGTTCAAGCTCGAAGTCACCCGCAACGATGTGGAAACGCTACAGCGGATCGTCAGCGGCCGTGAAATCGGCGTTGAGCCCGAGGTTTCGCGGGTGATGGACCAGGCGGAACTGGAGGACCTTCTGGCGACTGTGCGCCGCGTCCACATGCCGGAGGTGGTGGCGAATTTCATCGCGCGCCTGGTCGATGCCACGCATCCCGGCCGGTCGCAGGCGGCGCGATCGGTGCGATACGGAGCGAGCCCGCGTGCGGCGCTCGCGCTTGCGGCGGGTGCCCGCGCCCGCGGCCTCATGCACGGGCGGCCGAACGCGTCTTTCGAGGATGTGAAGGCTGTGGCCACGGCGGTTTTGCGGCACCGGCTGGTACTTGATTATCAGGCGAAAATCGACGGCCTCGACACCACGGCGGTGGTTGCGCGCTTGCTGGAAGAGGTGCCCGCCCAATCCATCGCCACGCCGAAATCCCTCACGCCCGCCTGATCCGAATGACGCCGCATTTCCTTTCCATCGTCATCCTGCTCTCTGCCGCGTCCGCCATGGCGCAGGAGACCTTGATGCGCATCGTGCACGACACAAAAACCGACACCCACGTTGAAGTGCTCGGGCTTTTCACACATCCCGCGCCGGGGGGATATTTGCCACTTCGGGTCACGATCGTGAACAACCAGAACCGGGCGCACCGCATCGAGTTGAAGAGCGAAGCCGGCAACATGTATGGCAATCGCGGGGCGCGGAGCTCGGCGGTATTCGCGGTATCCGCCGAACCGGGGCGCGTCGTCACCCGGGACATTCTGGTGCCGACCTTGCCGGGCATCACCGGCGGAGGGATCGCGTCGAACCTGACGTTGCGGCTCAGCGGAACCATGGGCAGCGACGAGCATCATGATTACCAGAACACCTCGAACACGCAGCCGCGCGTGTTGCTCAGCCACCGGCTTTTCACGGTGAATGGTTCGGCACTGGATAGCGCGGCGTCATCCGCATTTGGCAGCTCGCATCGCGGCGGGAGCACGCGGCTGGGATCGCGATTCGAACCCAAACAACTGCCATCCGAGTGGCTCGCATACGGTGCGTATGACTGGATGGTTCTCACCGACGAGGACTGGGCCGAAATCCCGGCCGGCCAGCGCAATGCGATTCTCGCGTGGGTGAGGCTGGGTGGCAACCTAGACGTGCGGCACCGCATGGACAGCTTCAACCGCGGGCGACTCGGGCTGCCGGAAAATGCGGGATTCGGAACCATTTCGGGCGCACCGATTGGCGCGGACCTCAAGCTTGATGCCACTCAGTTCGTGCGCAGCCTCTCTGCATCCAGAGTGCTTGCCACGCGTGGCAAATCCCTCTCGGAGGACTTCGACCGTTCGTGGCCGTTGCAGCAACATTTCGGGACCAAGAGTTTCCATTTCGGGATTTTCCTGATCGTTCTCGCTGCATTCGCGATTCTCGTCGGGCCGGTGAACCTGTTTTTCCTGGCATCCTCCGGCAAGCGGCACCGGTTGTTCGTGACCACGCCTTTGATTTCCCTTGGGGCGAGTCTGGTGATGGTGGGCTTGATCATCTTCCAAGACGGTTTCGGCGGCAAAGGCGCGCGGGTGCTGTTGATGGAAGTGAGGCCGGATGACGGGCAAAACGCGGCATTCATCCACCAGGAGCAGTTTTCGCGCACCGGCATCCTGACGCGCACGGGATTTGAGGCTGGGGTACCGGCATTGATTCATCCGGTTCCGATCGCGCAGAACCGCTGGGCCCGATTCACGAATCGCCACGATTCCGGCGGCACTTTCAATCTCCAGCCGAGTGGCGCGGGGATTGCCGCTACGGGAGAGTGGTTCCAGAGCCGTTCCGAGCAGGGTCATTTCCTCAGCGCCGTGACGCCATCGCGTGGCAGAATCGAGAGCGATGGAAATGGTGGCTTTGTCTCGACTTTCCCGCACCGCATCGACGTCATTTTTCTTCGCGAGACTGGTGGCGGTTGGCTGATGGCCGAAGACATCGCGACCGGGATTTCCTTCAAGATGCGCTCCGTCCCCGCCGATGAGGCCACCGGGAGGCTGGACGCCGAGGCCCGGGATTGGCTCACCGCGCGCCTCAAGGAGATGCTCGACCGCGTCAAAACACGCGAGGGGCATTTCATTGCGATCTCGACATCCGCACCGGGAATCGACACCCATGCGGGTGTTCGCTGGACGGATACCCGCGCCATCATCAGCGGGCCGCTTGCACGGTGATCGGTGATCGCATTCCGCGGATGCCGCCACTTCCATCCTTGCCAGCGGCGTCGCCAATCGCAATCCTTCCGCCCACGCCATGCAACTGCTTGAGTTTGAAAAACCGATCGCCGAACTCGCCCGCGAGCTCGAAAAGCTCCGTTCGAAGTCGACATCGCAGGACATCGACCTTTCCGGCGAGATCGCCACAATGGAGCGTAAACTGGAGGAGACCCGGGCCTCGATTTACCAAAACCTCACTCCGTGGCAGCGCGTGCAGATCGCCCGCCATACGAACCGCCCGTTCATGTTGGATTATGTTTCGTTGGCGTTCACCGATTTCAGCGAGTTGCATGGCGACCGACATTTTGGCGACGATG
Organism: Luteolibacter sp.; assembly: GCA_047921195.1. GTDB lineage: Bacteria > Verrucomicrobiota > Verrucomicrobiia > Verrucomicrobiales > Akkermansiaceae > Luteolibacter. The sequence continues at coordinate 53,976 of JBLRWN010000005.1, forward strand.
CCTCGATGCCCGGCGGATTTGCCCGCATTGGCGGAAAACGCTGTGTGGTGATCGGCCACCAGAAGGGCCGCGACACTAAGGAAAACCTCAAGCGCAACTTCGGTAGCGCGCATCCCGAAGGGTATCGCAAGGCACTGCGCCTGATGAAAACGGCGGAAAAATTCGGCCTTCCGGTAATCGCCCTGATCGACACTCCTGGTGCATTCCCAGGCATCGGTGCGGAAGAGCGCAACATTGCCGAAGCCATCGCCTACAATCTCCGCGAAATGATGCTTCTCAAGACGCCGGTGATCGCCGTGGTCCTTGGCGAAGGCGGGTCGGGCGGGGCACTTGGCATCGGCGTGGCCGACCGCGTCCTGATGATGGAAAATGCCTACTACTCAGTGATCTCCCCCGAAGGATGCGCCGCAATTCTCTGGAAACACCGCAAGCACGCGCCCGAGGCCGCCGAAGCGATGAAACTCGTCGGTCCGGACCTGCTCAAACTCAACCTGATCGACGACGTCATCGGCGAACCTGCCGGCGGGGCCCACCATGACCACAAAGCGACGGCGGACCATTTCCGCGAAGCGGTGCTCCGCCACTTGGAGGAGTTGGAAAAACTTTCCACCGACGAACTCCTCAAAAATCGCTACCAGAAATTCCGCGCGTTCGGCGAGTGGACTTGAGGATGAGTGAGAGACTCTCCCGCCATCAGCGTTGACCGCCGCCGCGAAAGCTGCGATCACCCGCGCGCCGATGATTTCCATTCAGTCTCTCCGCGTCGAATTCGGCGCACGTGTTTTGTTCGAAGACCTTTCGTTCTCGGTCAAGCCGCGCGAACGGATCGCCTTTGCCGGGCATAATGGCGCGGGGAAATCCACGTTGATGAAGTGCGTGGCCGGGATCATCCGCCCCTCGGGCGGGGCGATCCACAAGCCGAAGGACTGCCGCATCGGCTATCTTCCCCAAGAGGGGATTCACGTGCGCGGGCGCACGTTGTGGGCGGAGACCGAGTCGGCCTTCGGCGAAACCATGGAGCTGCGCAAACACATCGACCGCCTCTCGCACGAGCTCGAAAAGCTCGACCCGCGCTCCTCGCCCTACGCCGAGATGCTTGAGGAAATCGGCGGGCTTGAGCTCCAGCTCGACGCCACCGATCCCGCGCGGATGAAGCCGCGCATCGAATCGGTGCTCAAGGGGCTGGGATTTCGCGACAGCGATTTCACGCGCGATTGTTCGGAGTTTTCCGGCGGTTGGCAGATGCGCATCGCAATGGCCAAGTTATTCCTGCAGGAGCCCGAAATCCTGCTGCTCGACGAGCCGACCAACCACCTCGACATCGACACCCAGCTCTGGGTCGAACAATACCTCCACAGCTACCCCGGAGCCATCCTGATCATCTCGCACGACCGCTCGCTGCTCGACGGCCTATGCACGCGCACCATCGCGTTCTCCAACGGCCGCGCCGAGGAATACGCGGGGAATTTCTCCTACTTTGAGCGCGAATCGGTGCACCGCCGGGAAATCCAGCGCAAACAATACGAATCCCAGCAGCGCGAGATTTCCGAAATCCAGCGGTTCATCGACCGCTTCCGCGCCTCGGCGAACAAGGCGACGCTCGTGCAATCCCGCATCAAGATGCTCGATAAAATCGAGCGTATTCCGCCGCCCGAGGCCGAAGACGCGGTGATGAACTTCAAATTCCCCAAGCCGCCGAACTCCGGCCAGGTTGTCGCCAAGCTGGAGGGAGTGAACAAGGCTTACGGCAGTATTCGGATCTTTACGGGATATGACTTCCAGATCGAAAAAGGTGAAAAAGTGGCCATCGTCGGCCCCAACGGCGCGGGCAAATCAACCTTCTGCCGCCTGATCACCGGACAGGAAACACCGGATAGCGGCCACCACGAGCTCGGCCTCAAGGTGGCCACCTCGTTCTTCTCACAGAACCACGCCGACGAGCTCGATCCCGAGAAAACCATCCTCGAAACCGTCGAAGCCTCCGCGTCCCGCGAATCCGCACCGCATGCGCGCAATCTGTTAGGCTGCTTCCTGTTCCGGGGCGACGACGTTTTCAAGAAAGTCGGCGTCCTTTCCGGCGGTGAGCGTTCGCGCGTGGCGCTGGTGTGCATGCTGCTGCGCCCTGCGAATTTCCTGATTCTCGACGAGCCGACGAACCACCTCGACATGCAATCGCAGGACGTGCTGCGCCGGGCCCTCGCCGATTACCCGGGAAGCGTGCTGATCGTCTCGCACAACCGGGATTTCCTCGATCCGGTCGTTACCAAGACCCTCGAATTCCGCCCCGGCCAGCCCCCTCGCCTGTTCACCGGTAACATCACGTATTACCTCGAAAAAGTGGCTTCCGAGAAAGACGCGGCGAAAAACGTGCCGGGTATTTCCGGAAAATCCCCGGCGTCCAACGGCCCATCGTCCACTCCCGGCGTGAACCGCAAGGAGCAACGCCGCCTCGAAGCCGAGGCCCGCGAACTGCGCAACAAGGTGCTCAAGCCGCTCGAGGCCGAATTCGAGACGCTCGAAACCAGGATTGCCGAAATGGAGGCCGCGCAGGCCACGCTGAGCGAGAGCCTGTCGTCACCCGAGCTCGCGGCGGATGCCGATAAGTTCCGTCAGGCCACCAACGCCGTGGCGAAACTCACCGAAGCCTTGGAGAAAGCGTACACCCGCTGGGGCGCGCTTTCCGAGGAGATCGACCGCACCCGCGCCAAGCTGGGTGCGTAGATCGTGAGGCGCGTGAATTGCGGGTGGGTGGCGATCAGCGCGTTGGCGTGAGCATCGGGGTGGCGGTGCCCGGGTGGTCCATGGCGGCGCGGTTGCCGTATTGGAGCCAGCGGTAGGCGACCGTCCATGCGAGCATGATCACCGGATAGGCAAACAACAGGCCGACGCAGAACGCAAGACAGCCCAGGACGGCGGCCGCGATCGAAATCAGCATGATCAGGAACAGATTCATCCGGTTGTTGGTCGTCAGTTGCGAGCTGTATTCGAACGAGGCGCTGATGCCGCAGTTGCGGTCGACGATCGCCGTGAGGAACAGCCCGTATCTGGCGATGATGTAGATGCCTGGCACAATGAGCAGCAGAAAGCCAACGCCCACCGCAATGCCGAAAAGCAAGGTCGCGAGCACACCGCGCACCAGCAGGCGGCCTTGGCCAAACAAATCCGCGATGCCGGCTTCCCGGCCGGAAACGATGTTGAGGCAGAAGCGCGCAAGACCGAGAGAGAGGAATACCGAGGCGATGTGCGACAAAACGTAGTTCAACACACTGGATGTTCCGGGGAGGGTGATGGATTCGCCACCACCGAGAGGAATCTCCTCCCCCTGTCCCCATCCGAGGGCCACGTCCATCATTCCGAGGACGATTTCTACACCAATTGTAACCGCGAAAAAGACCACCATGGTGAGCAAGCAGGTTCCAAGATGGCGAACGGTGAGATCGAGGCCGCGTTTGAAGCAGGCGACCGCGTCGATCGATTCGCTCCCGGGCGCGATTTCCGGCAGTGGGATCGCGCCTTCCGCTGGCTCGCTGGCGAATCCGCTGGCGGGTGCGGCGTAGGGATCACTGGCTGCCGCAGGAGCGGCTGTGCTTGCGAGCTCGGGTGTTTGTGCCGCGGGGATCCAATCGGCCATGCCCGTTTTCCAAACCAGCGTGGTGTTGGCATCGATGGTGCCATTGGCCAGCAGCGCCTTGATTTCCGCTTCGCTCACCGGTCCGAGCTGGGCGCCGTCTTTGGAGTAATACCATTCGCTCATGCGGGTGCCAATCTAGCGGCCCGATCCGCGCTGTGAAGCCAGAAACCGGATTTGACGGGAAATAATCGCTCACTGGCATCGGATCGCCTGGACGATCTGCCGGCCAAGCACGCGCACGCCCTCAGGCGCGTCCTCCTGGTGCGGGATGCCATGGAGCGTCTCCCAGACCAACCGGGTCAGCGTGTGGTCGGTTAGAAACCGCTCCGCTTCATCGTGCCCGGCATGGGCGAACAATCCGGCATAAAACCATGGCTTCGGATCGGCATGGCCGAGCTTGCTGTGCACAAGATCCATGGCCAGTTGGCAGCTCCGGCGCAGGCGGTCCGGGTCGGATTTTTCGAGCTGCGCGAAGTATGCCGCTGCGGATTCCCTCAACCCGCCGTGGACGATCCACCGGCGGTTGATACGACGCACGGACTCCACCGGATCTTTCCCGCGAGGCGTTGCGAATGAGTTGCGGTTCGATTTGCGCACGTGATCGGTTCAAATCCGCTCCAGGAGAATCTCATCACCAAGGACGACGAGATCGACGCGGCCATCCAAGGTCTTGTCGAGGAACGGGGTGTTGCGGGATTTCGATTTCATGAAATCCACCGAGAAGGTGGTTTGCGCGGTGGGATTGAAAAGCAGGAAGTCGGCGGGCGCGCCCGGGGCGATTGTGGCGGCGGGCAGGCCCATCAGCCTGCGGGGTTCTGCGGAGTAGCGTTTGACGATAAGATCCCAGCCGAAGACGCCTTTCGCGACAAAGTGGTGGTAAAGCGAGACGAGCGCGGTATCGAGTCCGGTGATGCCGTTGGGCGCGCTCACGAAGTCCTGGGCTTTTTCAAACGGCGTGTGCGGCGCGTGATCCGTGGCAATCAGATCGAAGACGCCTTCGAGCAGCCCTTCCAACAGCCCCTCGTTGTCCGCCTTGGTGCGCAGCGGCGGGTTCATCTTGTAGTGGGTGTCGTAGTCGCCGATGTCGTCCTCGTTGAAGAGCAGGTGGTGCGGCGAGACCTCGGCGGTCACCTTCACGTCGCCGCGCTGTTTCCACCAGCGGATCGTCTCCATGCCGAGGCGCGACGAGACGTGCTGGATGTGGATGTGCGCGCCAGTGGCGTGGGCGAGGCGGATGTCGCGGTCGATGATGATTTCCTCGGCACACGCGGGGGATCCCTGGATGCCGAGGCGGTAGCTCGCCATTCCGTCGTTCAACGCGCGGGGGCCCGCGAGCGTGGGGACTTCGCAGTGGCTGGCGAAAAACATGCCGAGCTCGTTGGCATATTGCATGGCGCGGTAGAGCACCGCCGGATCGCCGGTGGTGTCGCCATCATCGGTGAGCATCACCACGCCGGCACCGCGCAGCCCGTCGATGGCGGCGAGCTCCTTGCCCGCACGGCCGATGGTGACACAGCCGGAGGCAAACACCGGAATCCTCGAATCGCGGGCCGCGATATCGAGCACTTGTTTCGCAACAGTCCCGGTATCGATGGCCGGGCTGGTGTTCGGCATCATGACGACCCCCGTGATTCCGCCGTTGATCGCGGCTTCACTGCCGGTGCGGATGGTTTCCTTGGATTCTCCACCGGGTTCGCGGAAGTGGACGTGGGCGTCGAACATGCCGGGCATCGCGATGCGTCCGGCACCGTCGATCACCCGGGAGTTTTCGGGCTCCTGCAATCCAGGGCCAACGGCGGTGATGATCCCGTCCTGGATCAGGACATCGGCGGAGGTGAGATCCACGCTGGATTCGCTGGCGATGCGGGTGTCTTTGATGAGGAGGTTCATGAAAATGGCGGGTTTTTCGGATGGATGATTCGAGGCTGGTGGCGGCGGATCTGTCATCAGTCTTTCGGTTCCCCCACAGGGGGGCGTGCGATGACGCCGGTATTGCCTTCGTTGGCAATTTCCGGTGGTGGTCGGCGGAGGTCACGCTCGGATGGAAGCGAAAGCATGTTGTCGGGGAGGCGATAGCCATCATCGACGATCTGCCGACGCGCAGGCCTCTCTACCGAAGGAGCTTGCAGGGGTGTTTCCCCTTCCGCAGTGGCATGAATCTCGGTGGCAGCGGAATCATCTAGGGCGGCCTCGGTGCGATCCCAGAATTTCAAACTCGCGCAACCCGAGCAAACCAATGCCACGATGGCGGCGGTGGCGGTGGAAGTGAATGAGGTGGTGCGCATGAGCGGTTACGAGGTGGTGGGTCAATTTTGAGTCCATGGCACGGATCTGTTTGGGCAAGCCGATCGAGTGCCGGAGACGTCATAAACGCGCGCAGCGGGGAAATCAACGTTTCCATTGCAGGCTGCATCCGGGCTGGCCAACGAGGAAATTCGAATTGGCGCGGCCACGATGGCGGACTAAGCTCCCGGCGTGACGGATGAAATCTGCCTGATTCTGGAGACCTCGACGCGACATGGCTCGGCGGCGCTTGCAAGCATGTCGACAAACGAGGTGCTCGATGAGAAAGGCTTTGAGAGCGATCGGAATCATAACGCGCTGATGTTTGGCCCGCTGGAGGAAATGCTGGCGGGATCCATGGCCAGCCGCATCAAACAGGTCATCGCGGGTGCGGGGCCAGGCAGCTACAGCGGCACAAGAGTGGGGATAGCGGTGGCGCAGGGGATTGCCATCGCACGGGGTTGTCCTGCGATTGCGATGCCGTCGCTTGTGGGCCTCAAGGATGCGACGGATCACTCGCTTGCCATTGGCGATGCGCGGCGCGGCCACTGGTGGTGGGCTCGTCTTCGCGGCCGCCACATGGAATCTCCCGCCCCCACCCTCGGCGATGCGGATGAACTCCGGCAAGCGATGGACACCATGGCCACATCAGGAGGCGAAATTTTCACCTTCGAAAACCCGGAGGCATTCGGCAGCGACGTGCAGGTCGTGCGAAAATCACCACATGCCTCGGCGCTCTGGCTGGCCTGGCTGGAGGCACCGGAAGCACAACGCATGGCATGGGCCGCTGCACCACCTCAACCTTGTTATTTGAAGCCACCCCACATCACCGCGCCAAAGCGTCCATGGCTGCAGGCGTGAATAAGATAGATTCCGATCAACCCAGATCAGACGGAATCAATAACTCCGCAACCTCTTCGAGTGAAGCAAGCACGCGTTGCGCAAGGGAAAAGTCGAGGTCGCGCGTGACATCGTTTGGCACGATCCATGTCGTCATGCCGGCGGCGCTGGCGGCGAGCAGACCGTTGGCCGAATCCTCAACCACCAGACACGCCTCGGGAGCGACATCGAGCTGTCGCGCGGCTTCGAGAAATAAATCCGGCGCGGGTTTGATGCGTGGGGCGTCGCCCCGGCAAATCGTCAGCGGGAGGTGGCGGGCGAGGTCGAGCCGGCCGAGCCAGCCATCGACCCAATGATGCGACGAGCTCGAGACCACCGCGCGGGTCACATCGCGACCGGCCAAATTTTCCAACAATGCTGCCGCGCCCGGCATCGCCCCCTGCCCTGCCAACGCGGATTCGATTTCGCGCTGGCGGGTGGCATCGAGCTGGTGCCAGTCGAACCCGCGGCCGGTGAGTTCTTCGAGGTGGGTCTTCGGCGACCAAGTGTCGAAATCCGATCCGATGCAGCGCGTGTAGAGTGACAGCGGCAGATCATGCCCGTGCTCGAGAAAGGTCCTCCGCCATGCCTGATAGATCGCCATTTCGGTATCCACCAGCACACCATCAAAATCAAACAACACCGCTGCAAAATTCATCAGCGGTGACGATGGCCGGAATCCGCCACGTGGCAATCGGGATCTCCCGCGATTTTTCATTCGCCAATTGCAATCCGCGCGGGAAACTCACCGGGTGATCACCACCCGCGGCATCCTCACACGCCTCACAAAACTCACCGACACCAGCCTGATCGCCCATTGGTTCACCGCGGATGCGGGCCTGCTCAAAACCGTGGCACGCGGGGCGCGGAGGCCGAAAAGCCCGTTTGCAGGAAAATTGGATTTGTTTTTCAGCGGAGAAATCTCGCTGACCCGCGCCAGGCGTGGGTCGCTCGACACGCTCAAGGAGGTGGTGATTGAGAATTGCCGCGACGAGCTGCGTAAATCGTGGCCGGCGACGCTGATGGCAGGGTATTTCTGCCAGCTCGCCGAGACGGTGGTCGAACCAGGCCACCCGGAGCCGGAAATTTTCGATTTGTTGGGCCGGGCACTCGATCATTTGGAATGCGAGCCACCGACTCTTCTTGCGCTGAAGTTTTACGAGGCGGAAATCGCCAGAAATCTCGGGATTTCCGAGCACCCCGGGCAGTCGGAATCCGCCCTCCGTGAAGTTCTCGGGGTGCTGCCATCCGCTAGGGCGAGGATTTTGGATTTGCTTTCGGCGGGCGAACCGGAGAATTACTCTCGTCAAAGCCGTTTTTCTCCGGAATAAACAGCACCGACCACCCCCAAAAAAACTCATGGACGCGGATACCAAGAATCATTTGCAGGAGCTCAAGCAGAACATCGACGCGCTCTACGAATCCGGTCAGCTGCACGAGGCGCTTCAAGCCGCCAATATCTATTTCGAGAAATGCAAGGAGCTTCCGGAAAGCGATCCCGAATATTCCGAACTCCTGGCCGGTGCCTTGGAGTCGCGCGCCGACATGCTCCGTCTCGGCGATGCCAATGAGCAGGCTTGCGAGGATTATATCCTGGCGATTGAGAAACTCGGAAAACGCGAGAACAACCTGATCCAGCTCGGCAGACTTCACGCCGGTCTGGGCGCCGCATACGCCGCCTTGGGCGAATCGGAAATCGCCGCGCGCCAATGGGAGCTCTCGATGGAATGCTTCGAAAAAAACGTCCCGCCGTCACCGCTGGATGTCGCCGCCATGGCGAACAATTTCGGCTTTTTGAAAAAATCCGCCGGGGATTACGACTCCGCCGAAAACGCCTTCCTCAAGGCCTTGGAAATCCTCCATGCAGAACTGGGAGAGCGGCACGAGGAAACCGCCACAGTGGCGGCCAACCTCGGCGAACTTTACATGGAAGCCGGGCACCATGGACCGGCCGCGAAAATGTACCGGATCGCAGTCAATGCCCGCGCTGCGGTTTTAGGAGACTTCCATCCCGACACCGCGCAATCCCGCGTCCACCTCGCCACGGTGCATCTCAATACCGGCGACCGCACTGGTGCGCGCAGGTTGTTTGAAAAGGCGGTGCAGGCATACCAATCGCTTGGCCGCGATTTTCACAGCGAATTTATTAAGGTTGCGAAGAAATATTGCGAGCTACTGCGTGAAGATGGCGAACTTCCCATGGCCGAGGCCATCACCAAACACGTTCGCGAGGTGACTGGCGAATTGGCCTTCGCGTGAGACCGCACTCGGGACCGCACATGCATTACCGCGAGGCGATCGACTGGCTGTTCTCGACCCAGATGTTCGGCATCAAACTCGGGCTCGATGGTCCGAGGTGTTTATTGAAACACGCGCTCGCGCACCCGCGGCACGGGACCCGCGTGATCCACGTCGCCGGCACCAACGGCAAAGGCAGCACATGCGCGATGATCGATTCGGTGGCGCGCGCCGCCGGCATGCGGACCGGGTTGTTCACCTCGCCGCATCTCATTGATTACCGCGAACGCATCCGGGTATCGGGTGAGGAGATTCCGGAAAAGGAATGCGCCACGATGCTCACGGCCTTGCGCGCAATCTGTGAGACGCTCGATCCCCACCCGACGTTTTTTGAAATCACCCTGGCACTCGCCATGCAATGGTTCCGCGTGCGCGAGTGCGACCTCATTGTGCTGGAAACCGGCATGGGCGGACGCCTCGATGCGACCACCGCGGTCGATGCCGACGTCTGCGTCATCACGCCGATCGGCATGGACCACATGCAATGGCTGGGAGACACGATCGAACAAATCGCCTTCGAAAAAGCCGGTATTCTGGTGCCCGGAAAACCGTGCGTCGTTGCACCCCAGGACCCTGCCGCAGCCATGGTGATCGAACGCGAGGCTAACGAGCGTAGGACACCGCTGGAATTTGTGAGCGAACCGCTACTCGGCTACAACATCGCCTTGGCGGGCGCACACCAACGCTGGAACGCGGCGCTCGCGGTCAATGCGCTGCACCTTGCCGGAGTAGCGCTCCGTCCCGAGATCGTCCGACATGGGCTCGGAAACATCCACTGGCCCGCACGCTTCGAGCGATTGGAAGGTGGCGGAATCGTCATCGATGGCGCGCACAATCCACACGCCGCACGCGTGCTCGCCGAGACGTGGCGCGAAGAATATCGGGAGGAAAAAGCCGCGCTGGTTTTCAGTGCGGTCGCCGCCAAGGATGTCATCGGAATTCTTGAAACGCTCGCCCCGCTTGCAGCACGGATTTTCCTCTGCCCCGTCGATACGCCACGAGCCCTTTCGGCGGATGAGCTTGCTGCCGCGATGCCGCGCGATGGGCCACCACATGCATGTTTCCACACATGCTCCGATGCGCTCGCTGCGGCGCGCGAGACTGGCCTGCGAATCCTGATTGCCGGCTCGCTTTTTCTCGCCGGCGAGGCACGGGCGGCTCTTGTGGGCGGGGATTTCCAGGCATCCGAACAATGACGCGGCGCGGTGGCGGCATCCGCGCGAGACACTCCCAATACACATCAACGCCCAGGGAACGACCCGGTTTGATCTGAATCGATTTTGTTCGAAATTCCGTGATTTGTTCAGCGATTTGGCTATGCTTGCTCGAATTCAACCCGCTTTAAACCCTCATGAAAATCACCTACCTCGGTCACTCCGGATTCCTCATCGAAACCGCCAGCAGCAGGATTGCCATCGATCCCTTTCTCACCGGCAACCCGGTTGCAACAATGAAGGCCTCCGACGTGAAATGCGACTACCTCATCCTCACCCACGGGCACGAAGACCACAGCGGCGATGCGGAAGAAATCGCCAAGGCGAACGATGCCACCCTGATCGCAAACCATGAGATTGCGATGTTCTTTGCCGCAAAGGGCGTCGCCAAAACCCATGGCATGAATCCGGGGGGCGGTTTCCATTTCCCGTTCGGCCGGGTCAAAATGACGGTCGCCCACCACAGCTCCTCCATGAACGCCGGGGCAAACACCCTTTACATGGGGGTTGCCTGTGGCGTGGTGATCGAAGCCGACGGCCTGCGCGTCTACCATGCGGGCGATACCGCGTTGTTCAGCGACATGCGGCTGATCGCACGCGGCGGGATCGACCTCGCGCTCCTGCCCATCGGCGACAACTACACCATGGGGCCGGACGATGCGCTCGATGCACTGGAGCTCCTCAAGCCCAGCATCACCGTGCCGATTCACTACAATACCTGGCCGCCAATCGCCCAGGATGCGGAGAAATTCGCCGGCGAAGCCGCCGCATCAGGGCACGAAGTCAACGTGCTGGCCCCCGGCGAGGTGCTCGACCTCGCTTGACCCGCGGATCATCCTGCGGCGGGGTTCGGGTGGATATAGGCGTTGATTTACCCGAGGTTCTCGCGTTTCTTTCGTTGCGGGGCATGAGCCCTTTACCATCATGATTCCCAGTATTTTCAACGACGTCATCGGCCCCGTCATGCGTGGGCCATCCAGCTCGCATTGCGCTGCGGCGCTGCGCATCGGTCGGCTGGCGCTCGATCTGATGGACGGAGAATTTTCCGAAGTCCTCGTCGAGTTCGATCGAAACGGCTCGCTGCCCACGACCCACGACACCCAGGGATCCGACATGGGGCTCTGCGGCGGATTGATGGGCTGGGATGCTGTCGATCCCCGGCTGCCTGAGTCGATGCGGATTTTACGGAAATCCGGCGTCGCCATCGCCATCGAGACGATTGATGCCGGCGACCCCCACCCGAACACCTACCGACTCACCCTCCGCAAACCCGGGGAAGTGCACACGATCCACGCCATTTCCACCGGTGGCGGCATGTTCGAGGTGATCCGGATCGACGGCGTGAATCTGTCGATGGGCGGCGATTATTTTGAGACGCTCCTTTGGGTCGATGGCGATGGCAGTGATGCCGTGGCCGCGCTCGATGCCGGGTTCGAGCCGGACTTTGTGATTTCCCACCCCGCCGGAAAACACACCCTCATCCAGGTGAAGGCCGCCCGCTTTGTCGAAGACGCGCTCGTCCGCGCCATGGCCAACGTCCGCGAAGTGAAGCGACTCTCACCAGTCATGCCTGTGCGATCGGGTAAAGACACGAAAGTGCCGTTCACCACCTGCGGTGAAATGCTCGCTCATGATGCCGGCAACGGCACGCCACTTTGGAAACTCGCCGCACACTACGAAATGGCCCGCGGCGGACTCAGTGAGGACGAGGTCGTGGCCAAAATGATCGAGATCGTCCGCATCCTCCGCGCTTCGATCAAGCAAGGCATCGCCGGCACCGAATACGATGATCGCGTGCTCGGCCATCAATCAGGCCGCTTCGGCGAACTTCTGCACGCCGGAAAATTGCTGGATGGCGGCACGCTCAACAAGATCATCCTCTACACCACCGCGCTGATGGAGGTAAAAAGCTCGATGGGTGTGATCGTCGCCGCACCCACTGCCGGGGCCTGTGCCGCGCTGCCCGCCGCCGTGATCGGCATGGCCGAAAGCATGGGCCTCGACGAAACCGAAATGGCCAAGGCGATGCTCGCTAGCGGCATCATCGGCGTGTTCATCACCACCCGCTGGTCGTTCGCCGCCGAAGTCGGCGGATGCCAGGCCGAAGGCGGCTCTGCCGCGTGCATGGGTGCTGCTGCCCTTGTGACTCTTGCTGGCGGCACCCTCGCCCAAGCCGTCGCCGCCTCATCGATGGCCCTGCAAAGCATGATCGGCCTGATCTGTGACCCCGTTGCCAACCGTGTCGAAGTCCCCTGTCTTGGCAAAAACGTGATGGCCGCCGCCAACGCCCTCTCCACCGCGAACATGGCCCTCGCCGGATACGATCCGGTGATCCCTCTCGACGAGGTGATCGAGACCGCCAAACAGGTCTCCAAACAAATGCCGCGCGAACTCCGCTGCACCAACCTCGGCGGCCTCTCCATTACCCCCACCGCCATCGCCCTTGAAGAGAAGCTCGCCGCCAAACGCGCCACTTCCTGCGGCACCGGATGTGGTTGCGGATGAGTTCCAAGCCAGCCATCGCCGGATCGCCATCCGACCGCCGAAACACCGCCATTTCCCCAGCCTGAAGCCTTTCATCGCCCGCAATAATAATTTTCCTGGAAAATTATTATTCGCGCATTCGATGTTTGTTTTCCCATTTCGTGCATTCATGGTGGGGCGGGATGTTGGATCGCACGCTTGCAGTTATCGGAGGTGGGCCTGCGGGGCTTGCCGCAGCCGAGGCGGCCGCGCGTGAGGGGATTCGTGTGACGCTCTTCGACGCGAAGCGATCCGTGGGGCGCAAGTTTCTGGTGGCGGGGAAGAGTGGGCTCAATCTCACTCATGGCGAGCCGCTGGTGCGATTCATCACCCGATACCAAGGCACCTGCGAGCCTTCGGTGCCTTGGGCGGATTTACTGGCGGAAACCAGCCCGGCCGATGTCCGCACATGGGCGCTCGAGCTCGGCATAGAAACGTTCCAAGCCCGCACCGGCCGCGTCTATCCCGCCGCGATGAAGGCCGCGCCATTGTTGCGCCGGTGGATTGACCGGCTGCGATCGCTTGGGGTGCGGATGGAAATGAATCATGCATGGAGGTCGATCGAGGGAGGTCCGCCATGGCGATTGGAGTTTGGGAATGGCACAAGAGTGGAGGTGGATGCGGCGGTTTTTGCGATGGGTGGGGGATCGTGGCCACAGACCGGGTCGGATGGGAGCTGGCTGAAATCATTCGAGGCGCTGGGCGTGCCCTGCCATGCACTGAAACCGGCGAATTGCGGATGGGAAACCTCATGGCCAAAGTCGGTGCTCACCGCTGCGGAGGGCCTGCCGATCAAGAATATCGAGGTATCGGCTGCCGGACAGCGTGTTGCCGGCGAACTCCTCATTACCCGCTATGGACTGGAGGGCGGCGCGATCTATCAGCTCGGGCATGCGTTGCGCGGGATGGCGGAACCAGAGCTATGCATCGATTTCAAGCCGACGTTCTCTGCGGAGGAACTGATTGGAAAACTCGGGAGACAATTCGGAAATCCGCTGCCCGCGGCGATTCGCGCGTGGAGGCTTTCGCCTGCGGCCGCCGCGCTGCTTGCCACCGAGGATTGCAAGAACGCCGAATCGCTCGTTGGCGCGGCGAAGGCGTATTCCGTTCCCTTGAGCGGGCCCCGCCCGATCGCGGAGGCGATTTCCAGTGCCGGCGGTCTGTGCTGGTCTGCATTGGACCCCACATTGATGATCCGCGCGATGCCCGGTTGTTTTGTTGCGGGGGAAATGATCGATTGGGAAGCGCCCACCGGCGGCTATTTGCTCCAGGGCTGTTTCGCCACGGGACGCCATGCCGGATGCCGCGCCGCGGAGTGGCTGAAAACTCGGTCCTATGAACCGGAAAGCGAATCGATCCCACCTGTGGTATGCATGTGAATCCGCGATTCAATCTTTACGGCATGGCCTCCCGGCGATCGTTGCCTGATGGTGGGGCGCCTTATGTCGTTCACTCCGCCATCGCCTGGAAGTGGGCGACCGAGGCGCTGGCGAGCCCTTCGGGGTTGTAGCCGCCTTCGAGGACCGATATCACGCGGCCTTTCGCATGCTTGTCAGCGAGTTTGCAAAGTTCGCGCGTCAAATCCGCGAAGTCGCCGTCGGTCAGGACAAATCCGCCGAGCGGATCATCGATGCGCGAATCGAAGCCGGCGGAGATGAGAACGAGGCCAGGTTGGAATGCCTCCATTTTTTCGGCCAACGGGCCGCGGATGGCGTCGAGAATCGGCTTACCGCCGGTGCCACGAGGCAGCGGTAGATTCATGGTGGTGCCGAGCCCCTTGCCTTTGCCGGTTTCGTGCTTTGCGCCCGTTCCGGGGTAGATGCCGTCCTGGTGCGACGAGAAGAAAAACACGTCGCCGTCTTCATAAAAGCAATCCTGCGTGCCATTGCCATGGTGGACGTCCCAATCGACGATCAGCACCTTGCGGCATTCGTGCGCGGCAATGGCATGGCGGGCCATCAGTGCGATGGTGTTGTAGATGCAAAACCCCATGCCCCGATCGGGCGTCGCGTGGTGGCCGGGCGGGCGGGCGGCGATGAATGCGCGTTGGAGTTTTCCAAGCATCACCTGATCGACCGCGGCGAGGCCGGCACCCACGGCGGCGGTTGCCGCGCGGCCGGAGTCCTTGCTGAGCATGGTATCGCCGGTGCTGAGTTGGCGCGCCCCCGCGGATAATTCGGTTTTGACGAGATGAAGATACTCGGCGCGATGACAACGCAACAATTCGGCGTGATTGATCTCCCGGGCCGCGAGGCGCATGGCTCCCATTTTTTCCGCCGCCGGGTTCAGGGCGTCGCCCAGCACCTGATAGCGGTGTGCGCTTTCCGGGTGACCCGGCCCGGTGTCGTGCAGCAGGTGCAGTTGGTCCCAATACCACCCGAGTTGTGCTATGTCCATGGACAGGATTTTCCACCATGGATCCGCCGTGCGCAACGGGGAAACCCACGTGGCCATGTCTGACTTGCGATCCATTGCCAGTCTTTTGCTTTGACCGGGATTGCGCCATGATGGCTAATCGGCCCATTCACTTCCGCCATGCAACCCATCGACAAAGCCTCCGCCCTCATCGAAGCACTCCCATACCTTCAGGCGTTCCGTGGCAAGACGTTCCTCATCAAGATGGGCGGCTCCGCGATGGAAGACCCCGATTTGGTTGCCAAGGTGATGCGCGACGTCGTGTTCCTTGAGGTCGCGGGCATCAACCCGATCGTCGTCCATGGCGGCGGCAAGGCGATCTCCGCCGCCATGAAAGATGCCGGGCTTGAGGCGGAATTTGTCGGCGGCCTGCGCGTCACGACGGAGGCCGCGATCGACATCGTTTCGCGCGTACTCTCCGAGGAGATCAATCCCGGCCTCGTCCGCATGATCCGCGACTTTGGTGGCAAGGCGGTGGGGATTCCAGGTACGGATGTGTTCATCGGCGAAAAACTCCGTGCCAGAGGGGAGGATGGCGCGCCCGTTGATCTCGGCCGCGTCGGTGAGGTCGTCGGCTGCCAGCTTGCGCGGATGGATGCCGCGCACCAGGCCGGCATTGTTCCGGTAATTTCCCCACTGGCGGCCGAGCTTGCCAGCGGCCGCCCGCTCAACATCAATGCCGACCTCGCGGCCGCCGCTCTCGCCAAGGAATTGCGGGTCGCCAAACTCGTCTATCTCTCGGACGTCCCCGGCGTGCTCGCCGATGCCGCCGATCCCTCCACCCTGATCAAATCCGTGACACGCTCCGAGGCCGCGGGACTGATCGACGACGGCGTTGTCAAAGGCGGCATGATCCCGAAAATCCGCAGCGCGATCGACGCGCTCAACGCCGGTGTCCGCAAAGTCCATTTTGTTGATGGGCGCCAGCCGCACGCCCTGTTGTTGGAGATTTTCACCGACGGCGGAGTCGGCACCGAGGTGGTTCGCTGAAGATCCATCCTTGCTTTCGGCGCAGGATATTCTGAAGCTCCGCCGACACCCATACCCGCGACCATGATCCATTCCACATTCAGAAATATCCTGTTAGCCGCTATTGCGGTCACCGCCATTTCCTGCAACGCCGGGGAAAAGGATGACGACGGCTTCGTCCAGATGTTCAACGGCAAAGACCTCACCGGATGGCAGACCAGCGGGAACTGGCTGGTCCAAGAGGGCAACATCATCACGCTTGAACCACGCCCGGGCGAGTGGGGCTGGCAACGCTACGGCGACTACCTCGCCACCACGCGCAAATACAAGGACTTCGTCATCGATCTTGAATTCAAATACAACGAGAAGGGGAATTCCGGGGTTTTCCTGCGCATTGGCGATCTGGAGAACCACGTCGAAACCGGGTTCGAAGTGCAGATCATCGACACGCACGGCAAGCCGGACGACAAGCTCACCCATCACGACGCGGGTGGCGTGATCCGCACCCAAGCACCCACGCACAATGCGATCAAGCCGGCCGGGGAGTGGAACCATTATAACATCACGATGAACGGCAATCACCTCGTCGTGATCCTCAATGGAGAGAAGGTCAATGAGCTCGACCTCAGCGAAGGCGCGATGAAAGACCGCCCGGCCGAGGGCTACATCAGCTTCCAGGACGAAGGCAAGCCGGTCTGGTATCGCAACGTCCGCATCAAGGAGCTCAATCTGGACGAGGAGTAAACGCTCCGGAAAATACGCGATCCCAAACCGGCGATGAAGTTTTCCGACAGCCATCGCATGACGTGGATATTCCTATCCGCATGGGTCGCCTTTCCATCTGCCGCCCCCGCCGCCGAATGGGACGAACGGCTGGCATGGCGGTTCTCCGCCCGCATCAAGGAAATCGACCGTGAGATCGCGTGGATCGCCTCCGGGCTCGAGAAGCTTCCGAACATTCCGATCGACGACCAGGGCGGCACCGGAGGTTTCGCAAGCGTTCATCCGCACGCATCACCCCGGGAAACTCCCTATGCGATTCAGGTGATCTGGGACGGCGGGCCGCATCCCGTGGCGATGGTCTCGCTGGTTCCCGCACGGCGTTATGACGCGCGCGGGCTTGACGCGCATTACGGGCTGCCGAGCGAATTCACCGTAGAATTGATTGATGCCGAAGGCCTACCCATCGCCACCATCGCGGAAGAGCGGAGCGTGCGTGATCATCCGGTGCGGCGCGGGCATCCATTCGTCTATCCGATCGACCCACCGGTAGCGGCGGCGGGAGTTCGTGTTTCCGCCCGGCATTTACCGAAAGGCGATGAGGGTGATGGCGGGCATGTTCATGCCTGGTCCGAAATCCTCGCATTCCACCCAAGCGGAGCGAACCTCGCGTTCGGCGGAAAGGCAAGCTCCACCGGCGGTTCAACGCCGCCGGCTCCATGGCATTGGAGTGCGGCGTTCCTCGTCGACGGTCAAACGCCGCTCGGGCTGCCGGAAACTCCGGTGGCCGGCCACCGGCACGTCGGCTGGCTTTCCCACGGGCGCGCCGATGCGCTCGAATCCGCTAGTTTGACGCTCGATCTCGGCGAGGTGCTGGAAATCGATGGCCTTCGCCTGCTCCCGGCTCGCCGCCCGACGTCCGACCTGCCAAGTGGATTCGGATTCCCCAGACGGCTGAGCATTTCCATTTCCGAAGATACCACCCCGACGATCCACACCGAATGGCGGGTGGTCGCCGAGCGCGGCTTCCGCAACCCGGGGCACAATCCGGTGTGGATTTCATTTGATACGCCGCATCGCGCCCGCCAGGTCCGAGTGACTGCCGACGAGCTGTGGAAAGAATTCGAGAATTACCCGGCGTTTTTCGCGCTCAGCGAGCTTGAGGTTTTGTCCGCAGGCGAAAATGTGGCTCTCGGCAAGCCGGTGCGATCGGCGGATGGCATGCCAAATCTGATCGCCCCGGGCGGTCGATACTGGAGCAGCGCGGCCCTTACCGACGGCCACGGCCCGGACGGTGGACTCGTCGAGATTCGCGAGTGGATGCTTTTGTTAGATGAGCGGCTCGCCACGGAGACACGGATCCACGAACTCCATGAGGAAACCCAGAAGCTGATTCGCGATTGGCGGAATGGAGCGCTTGCCCTATTCGCCCTGCTTGGGATCGCCGGCGCGGTGGTGCTTGTCGCATTCCCGATGCGATTCCGGGTGCACTCGCGGCGTCAATTGCTTGCGGTGCGCGAGCGCATCGCAGGGGACCTGCACGACGAGGTTGGCAGCAATCTTGGCAGCATCCAGATGTTCGCCGATCTTGCCGAAGGCCGCACCGGACCTTCCGAGGAGCTCAAACGCATCCAACGCATCGCCGCCGAGACCGTGAGCGCCGTGCGCGACATCGTCTGGCTGCTGCGCCCAGGTGGCGACCACCGCATCGGCACCGTCGAACATCTGCGCGAAACCGCATCGATCATGGTGGATTCTCTCGAATGGGAGTTTCATGCAAACGAAGCGGCCTGGTCCGTCGAATTGCCCGACGAGTCGAACCGCCATTTGTTCCTGTTTTTCCGGGAAGCCCTGCACAACATCCTCCGCCATGCCGGTGCGACGTCGGTAAACATCCGGTGCGAGGCCGCCGATCATGCTTTCACCATCGAAATCCACGACAATGGTGCGGGCATGACCGCCGAAAAACTCCAGCGCCCCGCCACGCTCCGCGCCCTCCGCCAGCGCGCCGACGCCCTCGCCGCCCGGCTTGATGTGAATAGCGCTCCGGATGAGGGAACCACGCTGATGCTCCGCATCCCATGCTCTTGAAAATCACGCGCCCCGGGACGCGGCGTGCCCAACAAGCTTTGGAAGAACCTCCTGCAATCACGCGTAAAAGGCCACGGCTCCATCCTCCATGAAAACCCGTCTCATCCTACCCCTCGCCGTGTCGATTCTCACCCTGGTTTCGGCTTCCATGCATGCTTCCGGCCGGAAGCCGAACTTCATCTTCATCATCTCTGATGATCAGCGTTGGGATGCCATGGGCGTCGTCCAACGAGAGCAGGGGGAAAGCGCGCGTTTCCCGTGGTTCGAATCACCCGCGATGGACCGCATGGCGGCCGAAGGAGTGAGATTCCGCAACGCTTTCGTCGTCCACTCGATCTGTTCGCCCGGCCGCGCGGCTTTTCTCACCGGACAATACAACCACATCAACGGCGTGACGACAAACAGTCGGCCGTTTCCCGTGGACTCCGTGACCCATGCCACACTGCTTCGCGATGCGGGATACCGCACCGCATATTTCGGGAAATGGCACATGGGAAATCAGCGCGGACCGAGGCCGGGATTCCAACACTCCGCCAGCTTCATCAATCAAGGGATCTATCAGAATTGCCCGTTCGAGATCCATGGAGAGCTGGTGGAAACGTCCGGCTGGGTCGATGACGTCAGCACCGGCCTCGCGATCGACTGGCTCAAGCGGAATCATGATCAGCCATTCTCGATGGTCCTCGGTTTCAAAAGCCCGCACAACAAGCGTGGCGGCGACAATCTGCCTGATCGGCTCCGGGACCTCTATGCGGGCGAGACAAGCCGCCCGTCGCCGAATCTCAACGTCCCCGCAATCTACCACAAGCCCCACCCGGAAACCGGCGCATACCCGCGCGGCCTCGCGGACAACGAGGTGCATCTCGATTACTTCCGCCACATCAAGGGCATCGATGAGAACCTCGGCCGGGTACTCGACGCGCTCGACGAACTCGATCTGGCCGACGACACCGTCGTCGTCTTCACCAGCGACAACGGATACTTCCTGGGCGAGCACGGCTGCGGCGACAAGCGCGCGCTCTATGATCCATCCCTGCGGATCCCGTTTCTCGTCCGCTACCCGCGCCAGTTCCCCAAAGGACTGGTGGTCGACGAAATGGTGCTCAATATCGATCTCGCCCCCGCATATCTCGATATCGCCGGGCTTCCCCAAGCGGATACCATGAACGGAAGGAGTTGGAAACCGCTCGCGGCCGGAGAAAAACCCGGCGATTGGAGGACTTCGTTTCTCGCCTACTATTTCAAGGAGCTCGGCGACACGCCGACCTGTTTCGGAGTTCGCACTTCCGGCGCGAAGTTCGTTTACTACCCCGGCAAGCCGGAATGGACCGAGGCGTTCGATCTCACAAAAGATCCTCATGAGACCGACAATCTGGCGGGCGACAAGGCATTCGCCGCACCGCTCCGTGCCGAACTTACCCGCCTGGCATTCGAATACGGGCTGGAAAAAGCGGCGCCACCCGCCGTGGAATGATCCCGCTCACGCGCGGAGGCGGGCTTTCATTTGTTCATCCTTGATGAGTGAGTGGCCACGATGATGCGCCGAATTCGGAGCTAGATTCCCGCTCTCGACAACGTAAGGATGGCCACGATGAAACGCAGGTCATTTCTCAGCAAGACGGCGGCCACGGTGGCGGCGAGCACGGTTTTTCCCCGCTTTGCGATCGGAAGACCCGGTGGCTCGGCGAACAGCAAGTTGAACGTCGCATTCATCGGCTCCGGCGGCTGGATCGCTCGCCAGCCGTATGAGCAGGGATGCGCGGATGAGAATCTCGTGGCCTTCTGCGATGTGGATCGCGCACACAGCGCGGAAAACATGAAAAACTGGCGGACGAACCAGCCGTTTTTCGAGGACTTCCGCGAGATGCTCGACAAGATGCACAAGGAGATCGACGCCGTCGTCATCTCCACCCCGGATCACACGCATTTTCCTGCAGCAATCGCCGCGATGGAGCGCGGCATTCATGTGTATGTCCAGAAGCCGCTCGCCCACAACGTCTGGCAATCGCGCACGCTGGTCAAAGCGATGGATCGCTATAAGGTGGTCACCCAAATGGGCAACCAAGGCCACGCCGGCCATGGCATCCGCCAATCCGTTGAGGCCTATCGCACGGGAGTGATTGGCGAGGTCAGCGAGGTCTACGCCCGCAACTCCGGTCCCGAATTGGGCGGCAGGCATTTTGCCAACCCTGCGGTCATGCCGTTGCCCGCGGATCCGATCCCCGAGGGATTCAACTGGGACCTCTGGCTCGGCCCGGCCGCGTTCCGCGACTTCTCGAACGAATACCACCCCTACAAATGGCGGACGTTTTACGACCTCGGCCTCGGCATGCTGGGCGACTGGGGGTGCCATACATTCGATACGCCGGTGTGGGCGCTCGACCTCGATCCGCCAACGGTCGTCGAATGCCTTGAAAGGTCTGATTCACTCGATCTGGTGGTGCCCGCCAAAAGCCGGATCAAGTACACGTTCCCCGCCAACGACAACCGCGGACCCGTGACCTTGTATTGGTTCGACGGCCCGCAGGATTGGGAAAAAGTCGGCCGCATCGACAAGTTCGGCATCGAGCACGCCGCGCACATGGGGCGGGCGTGCTGGATCGTCGGCAGCAAAGGCGCCATCGGCACCGGAACCCATGCCGGGCCACCGACCATCCTTCCCGGCGAAGTGCGTCAGGCATGGCAGGCGAATCCACCGGAGCAAAGCATTCCCCGCGTCGAAGGAGGCCCGTTCCGCGAATGGTTGCGCGCGATCAAGGGCGAGGGGGCGGAACCGGGATCGAGCTTTACCTATTCCGCGCGTTTGACCGAAATCATCCTGCTCGGTGTGCTTGCCCAAAGGTTCAACACCACAATCGAGTGGGACGCCAAGGAAGCCCGCATCACCAACCACCCGGAACTCAACGCCTTCATCAAGGAGCCGGTGCGTGAAGGTTGGAGCTACGGTGAGGATCTCTGGAAAGGCTGATTCCATGACCGATTCCAAGCTCACCCGAAACATCATCCTCGGCCTCGGCCTTGGGCTGTTTCTGGGACTGGTGATCCATTGGGTTTCGCCACCCGATCAGGGCGATTCGCTCGTCCACGCCGTCCTTACCCACGGGATTCTCCATGTGGCCGGACAGGTATTTCTCGCGGGCTTGATGGTCTTGGTGGTGCCGCTTGTTTTTGTATCACTGGTTTGTGGCACTGCGGCGCTCGACGACATCCGCCGCCTCGGCAGGATCGGAGTGAAAACCGTGGGGCTTTATCTCTTCACCACCGCGATCGCCATTTCACTGGCATTGATTGCCGCCTTGCTGGTGAAGCCCGGCAAGGCATTCAACCTGAGCGGGAATGAAGTGGAATATGCCGCGCGCGAGGCACCTTCGCTTGCGCAGGTGATCATCGACATTTTCCCACGCAATCCGATTCACGCGATGGCCGAAGGCAACATGCTGCAGATCATCGTTTTCGCGATCCTGTTCGGGGTAGCCATGTCTCTCGCGGGCGATGCGGGAAAGCGGCTGCTGGGCATCTTCGAGGATCTCAACACAGTCATCATGCGGCTGGTGTGGATCATCATGGCGGCCGCTCCGTTCGGTGTGTTCGCGTTGATCGCCCGCACATTCGCAACTCAGGGGTTTGATGCCATTCCGCCGCTGCTGAAATACTTCCTGCTGGTTCTGGGGGTTCTTTGTGCGCACGCGCTGATCACCTACCCGCTCATGCTCAAGCTCATGTCGGGCATTTCCCCCCATGCATTCCTGAGAAAAATGCGCGAGGTGCAATTGTTCGCGTTTTCCACCGCGAGCAGCAACGCCACGCTCCCGGTGACGCTGCGCACGGTGCAGCAGCAGTTCGGCGTCAGCCGTTCTGTCGCCTCATTCACCGTGCCACTCGGTGCCACCATCAACATGGATGGCACCGCCGTGATGCAGGGGGTGGCCACCGTATTCATCGCCCAGGCCTTCGGCGTGGATCTGTCGGTGGGCGACTATCTGATGGTCATCCTCACCGCAACCCTGGCCTCCATCGGCACCGCCGGTGTGCCGGGTGTCGGCCTGGTGATGCTCGCCATGGTGCTCAACCAAGTCGGCCTGCCCGTCGAAGGCATCGCCCTGATCCTCGGAGTCGACCGCCTGCTCGACATGGTGCGAACCGCAGTGAACGTCACCGGCGATGCTGCCGTCACATGCATCGTCGCCAAATCCGAAGGCGAACTTGATGAGACGAGAGTCGACCGTGATGCCGTGGAAATGTGAAAGTTAGAATTTCCGTTTTATTCTAACAAAATTATTGGAAGGAGGAGAACATTGGATCGCCATTGGGGCATTCCGCGAAGCTTTGGAGTCACGCGAACTCGCGGATGAGCTCGTTGGCGAATGTGGTGGTGGCGTCCTCGATGGTGATCGTTTGATTTGCTTCGGTTTCGAGGCAACTCATGGTGACGCCGTCGATGCCACACGGGGTGATGGCGAAGAATGGCGGGAGGGATTCGCGGGTGATGTTGATGGCGAAGCCGTGCATGGAAATCCATTTGCGGACGCCGACACCGATGGACGCGAGTTTGCGATTTTCGACCCAGACGCCGGTGAGTCCGTCGCGGCGCCCGGCTTGCACCCCGAAGGCGGCGCAGCCGCGGATCAGGGCGTCTTCGATGCGGCGAAGGTGCTCGTGGAGGTCGCGGCCGCGTTTGGTGAGGTCGAGCAAGGGGTAGCCGACGAGTTGGCCGGGGCCGTGATAAGTGGCTTGGCCGCCGCGGTTGGTCTCGACGACGGGGTGTGGGAGCGAGGTGGGATCGCGCAGGGAGGAGCGGTCGCGCAGGCGGCCGATGGTGTAGACGGGCTGATGCTCCAGCAGGTAGATGGTGTCGCCTTGGGCTCCTTCGAGGATGGCATCGACGGCGTTTTCCTGTATGGCCAAGCCATCGGCGTGAGTGAGGCGTTCGCGGATGCGGATGATTTCCGGGGCGGGCATGATGGCGATGTTAGATCTGGCGGCGTTCGAGCAGGCGACCTTTGAGCGGGTCGGATGATTGCAGGTGTGCCATGGCAATAGCGATGGCATCGGCGGCGTCGGCTGGCGGGGTCTCGGCAAGACCGAGCAACGCGCGCACCATGAATGCGACTTGGGATTTATCGGCTGTGCCGCGACCGACGACCGCTTGTTTCACTTTTTTCGGCGAGTATTCGAAGACCGGCAGCCCATGATCTGCGGCGGCGATGATGGCGGCGGCCCGTGCCGCGCCCATGCTGATGGCGGTGAGGTGCGATTGCACGTAGATGATGCCTTCGACGGCGACTTCCTCCGGCTCGTATTGGCGGATGATGGCGCTGAGGTGGGTGCGAATGGCGGAGAGGGCGGCGGACTGGACGATTTTCGCGGGCACGCGGATCACGTCGTATGTGATGGCGCGGGCTTCGCGTGGGTTCCCCTCGACCACCGCATAGCCGGTATTGCGCACGGCGGGGTCGATGGCGAGCACACGCATGGGTCTATGGGAAAATGGGGGGAAATCAATGGCTCCAGTCGTGCTTATCGAGCTCGCAAACGCAGGCGGTGAGCAGCTTCACGCAGGCGGCGAGGTCTTCCTTGTGGCAGGTTTCGATCGTCTGGTGGATGTGGCGCGTGGGCACGGAGATGGCGCCCGCGATCGAACCGCCGGCCACCATTTTCTGGAGACTTGCAGTGTCGGTGCCGCCACCGGCGAGGATCTCCGGCTGCCATTTGATTTTGTGTTTTTTCGCGGTGGCCTTCATGAAGGCGATCATGCGGTAGTCGCAGATCACCGAGGAATCCATCAACTTCACCGCCGCGCCATGCCCGAGGCGGGTGCAGCGCTCCTGTGGCGACGATCCGGGCACGTCGTATGCAATGGTGGTATCCAATCCGATGCCGAAATCCGGCTGCACGTGCAGTGCGGCGGCATGCGCGCCGCGCAGGCCTACTTCCTCCTGCACGGTGAATGCGGCATAGAAATCGTATGCGGGCTTGAGTTTGTTTTTCTTCATGGAACGCAGGCATTCGATGAGGACGTAGACGGACGCGCGGTTGTCGAGCGACTTCGCATTCACGCATGCGCCGAATTCCATGAGCGGCGAGTGGCGGGTAATGAAGTCGCCCACTTCGATGAGTTTTTTCGCCTCCTCGGTGGTGAGGCCGGTGTCGATGAAATAGTCGGTGATCTTCATCGCCTTGTTGCGCTCCTCCGGTGGCATGATGTGCACCGGCTTGCAGCCCATCACCCCGGGGACGTCCTTGCGGCCGTGGATGATCACGCGTTGTGAGGTGAGCGTCTTCGGATCGAAGCCGCCGACCGGGTTGAACCGAATGAAGCCATCGTCGGCGACGTGGGTGACGATGAAGCCGATCTCGTCGATGTGCGCGGCGGCCATCGATTTTTTTCCAGCCGAGCGCCCTTTTTTCAGGGCGAGCACATTGCCCATGTTGTCGATCTCGATCTTGTCGGCGAGACCTTTGAGTTCCGCGAGCACAAGGTCGCGGATGGGTTTTTCCGATCCCGGCGCGCCGGGGACTTCACAGATGCGGGAGAGGAGTGATACGTCGATGCTCATGGATGCCGCACCTTAAACAAGCAGCGACGCATGACCAGCGCGGATTCTGGGGGAATCCGGACCAAGAAACCGCATTTCAGGAAGTTCTCTTGCATCAGTATCGTTGGCTCCATAGCCTGCGCCTCGCCGCGCGTCCGCGTGGATTCATCTTATTTCATCATGAACACCATCGTAACCGGCCTCCAATGGGGGGACGAAGGCAAGGGAAAGATCGTCGATTATCTGACCGAGGAGGCCGACGTCGTAATCCGCGGCCAGGGAGGCAACAACGCAGGCCACACCGTAATCGCCAAAGGCGAGAAATACGTCCTCCACCTACTGCCATCCGGAATCCTGTGGGACGATAAAACGAACGTCATCGGCAATGGCGTGGTGCTCGACCCGACTGGACTTGTCGCCGAAATCACCCGGATCGAAGCCCAGGGCATCGAGATCACCCCGGACAAACTTCTCATCTCCGACCGCGCCCACATCGTGCTGCCATTCCACAAGGAACTCGATGCCGCCCGCGAAATCGCCCTCGGCAGCGCGAAAATCGGCACCACCAAGCGCGGCATCGGCCCGGCATACGCCGACAAGATCAACCGCTGCGGCCTGCGCATGGCCGACCTCGCCGACCGCGCGTTCGCCGAAGAGCGCATCACCCACCGCCTTGCGGAAGCTAATGAGATTTTGGAAAAATTCGAGCTACCCACCTTCGAGGCCGCCAAGGTGATCGAGGAAGTGTATGCCGCCTACGAACGCCTCAAGCCACACGTGACCAACACCATCCCTGTGGTGCACCGCGCCTGGCGGGCCGGCAAAAACCTGCTTTTCGAAGGTGCACAAGGCACGTTGCTCGACATCGATTTCGGCACCTATCCATTCGTCACCTCGTCAAACACCACGTCCGGCGGATGCTGCACCGGCAGCGGGCTACCGCCGACAGCCGTGCATCGCGTGATCGGCGTATGCAAGGCCTACACCACCCGCGTGGGTTCCGGGCCGTTTCCGACAGGCGATGAAGGGCTTTCCGATTACCTGCACGGCCTTGGCCGCGAATTCGGAGCCACCACCGGCCGAGCGCGCGGTTGCGGTTGGCTCGACACGGTGCTGCTACGCTTTGCCTGCATGGTGAACGGTGTGACCGGCCTTGCCGTGACCAACGTCGATGGCCTCGACGAGTATGACACCTTGAAAATCTGCGTCGCATACGACGTCGATGGCGAGCGCCACGAGTTGCCACCAGCCGACCGTTCGGCATGGGACCGTGCGGTGCCCGTCTACGAAGAACTCCCCGGCTGGAAATCCGACACCACCGGGTGCACTCGCTACACCGATCTGCCCGCAAACGCCCGCACATACCTCGACCGGCTCGCCATCCTCTGCGAGGCCCCGATCGCCTTCGTCGGCGTCGGCCCGGATCGCACTCAAACCCTGGTCGTTGAATAATCCCCCGCGATGCCTGAGTTCCCGGAGATCCCCCGCCACATCGCCGTCATCATGGATGGCAATGGCCGCTGGGCCCGCGAGCGAGGCAAACCGCGCCGCGAAGGCCACCGTGCTGGCGCGGAATCGGTGCGCGAGGTGATCGACGGCTGCCGCGAGCTCGGCGTCGAATACCTCACACTCTACGCATTTTCTTCGGAAAACTGGAACCGCCCGGCCGACGAGGTGAGCGCCCTGATGGACCTGCTCGACCGGTTCCTTGATGAAAAGGAGAAGGACCTCGACAAACAGAACGTGCGACTCCTGACCATCGGCCAACTTGAGCGCCTGCCCGAGAAGACGCGCCTCAAGCTCGACCGCCTGCGCGAGCGGACGAAAGACTACACCGACCTCACGCTGGTGCTCGCGCTTTCCTACGGCTCGCGCGAGGAAATCGTGAAGGCCGCGCGTGCGCTTGCCACCGATGCCGCCGCCGGTCGCATCGACCCGGAAGCAATCGACGCCGCCGCCTTCGAAGCCCGCCTCGAAACCGCAGGCATTCCCGATCCAGATCTCCTGATTCGCACCTCCGGCGAAATGCGGATCTCGAATTTCCTGCTCTGGCAGATCAGCTACGCGGAAATCGTGATCCTCCAGAAGAATTGGCCCGACTTCCGAAAAGACGACCTCACGGCCGCCGTGGCCGAATACCAGCGGCGGCATCGAAGATTCGGTGCATTGCCTGGAGAATCGTGATTTCTCGCAACACGAACCTCTAAACCCATCATGACAACAATTATTTTCCTGGAAAATAGTTATTGCTGCAGGCGAAGTCGATGGAGCGCATGTCGCAGAACGCCTTCATGACCTAGGGCCAATCGTTGGCGGCACCCGTTAAATCTGTCACGCTAGGATGCCACGGACCACATGAGCGGCTTCCACACCGGTGGGTTTGTGGTTGAGACCCTGGAAGCGGAAGGTGAAGCGGTTGTGGTCCATGCCGAGGCAGTGGAGGATGGTGGCGTTGAGGTCGCGGATGTGGACGGGGTTTTCGATGATGTTGTAGCTGTAATCATCGGTCAGGCCGTAGCTGAGGCCGGTCTTCACGCCGCCGCCGGCGAGCCACATCGAGAAGCAACGGCCGTGGTGGTCGCGGCCTTCGCCGATTTTCCCCTGGCTGTAAACGGTGCGGCCGAACTCACCACCCCAGATGACCAGGGTGTCGTCGAGCAGACCGCGTTGTTTGAGGTCGGTGACGAGTGCGGCGGAGGCCTGGTCGGTGTTGTGGCACTGGTTGGTGAGGTGGCTTTTCAGGTTGTCGTGCTGGTCCCACCCGCGATGGAAAAGCTGGGTGAAGCGCACGCCGCGCTCGGCCATGCGGCGGGCGAGCAGGCAGTTGTAGGCATACGTGCCGGGCGTCCGCGAATCGGGGCCGTAGAGGTCGAACACCCAGTCCGGCTCGTTGGTAAGGTCGGCAAGCTCCGGGGCGGAGGTCTGCATGCGGAAGGCCATTTCGTATTGGGAGATGCGGGTCAGGATTTCCGGATCGGCGAGTTGGTCGTAGCGGTGTTGGTTGAGCGCGCCGAGGTCGTTGAGCATGGCGCGGCGGTCGGTGGGGCACATCCCTTCGGGGTTGTTGAGGAAGAGCACGGGATCGGCGCTGCTGCGGAATTGCACACCTTGGTGGCTCGATGGCAGAAACCCGCTGCCCCAGAGGCGCGAAAAGATCGGTTGGCCCGGGTTTTTCCCGGTGCCCTGGGAGACAAGGACAATGTAGGACGGCAGGTTGTCATTCAGCCGACCAAGGCCGTAGGACACCCAGGACCCCATGCTCGGGTTGCCGGGAAATTGCGAACCGGTGTTGATGAAGGTGATGCCGGGGTCGTGGTTGATCGCCTCGGTGTGCATCGAACGGATCACCGCGATGTCATCGGCGATGCGGGCGGTGTATGGCAGCAGATCGCTGATCCATTGG
Organism: Luteolibacter sp.; assembly: GCA_047921195.1. GTDB lineage: Bacteria > Verrucomicrobiota > Verrucomicrobiia > Verrucomicrobiales > Akkermansiaceae > Luteolibacter. Next base: position 82,938 of record JBLRWN010000005.1, read on the forward strand.
CCGGATTGGCCGCGTTGCCGGAACTCGGCGAGGCTTTTGCAGAGGGGGAATTCGCTTTGGCCGGACGTCATCCCGGTGAGCCGCTGGCCTTGGCGGACCGAATCCGGCAATTCCTTGCCGTGGACTTTTTCCAGGTGCGGTTTGTGGTCGAAGAGGTCGATGTGGGATGGGCCGCCGGATTGAAAGAGGTAGATCACGCGTTTCGCCTTGGGCGCGAAGTGCGGCGACGAGGCTGCGGCGATGGAGGCATCGGCGGCGTAGAGCGAACGCGCGGCGATCGCGCCAATCCCGAGCCCGGTGAGCCCGAGAAAACTCCGGCGGGAGATGGTGTTGATGCGGGATTCGAGCGGGTTCATGGGGATGAGGAAGATTTAGCAGGTGATGACGAGAATGTCAGTGGGTGATATCAAAACGAATTTCCAAAACGATCAGGAAGTAGTGTCCGCTCCGAGTGCGCGAAATTCGCGCAAGCGGGCGGCCAACTCGTGGGCCGCGCGCGATTCATTCGCCGGTTGTTCCGCATTCAGGTCCCAGCGGAATACCAATTGCGTGCCGTCCCATTGGCCATGCGCTCCGGCGTCGCGCATCCAATTCGCAGCGCGCCGGTTTTCAGTAAGTGCATAGCCGACAAGCTGGCGAATTCCCTCCTTGAGCGCCAATTGCCAGAGGATCGCCAACAAAAGCGTGCCGATGCCGCGGCCCTGATCGCCATCAAGGACAAGAGCGGAAAACTCGGCCTCCGTGGCATCCGCCCCGCTACGCCACCAACTGGCGGCACCCACTCCGGGAAATGCCCGCGCCGGATCAAGCACGGCCCATGTAATATGGGTAGCGGGATCTTGCTTGAGCACGCGATCGAGCATCCGCTCGCCAATCCGATCGCCACCGTGCGTCCAGAAGCGGTTGTAGCGCGCCTGCGGCGAGAGCATTCGATAGGCCGAAGCCAGCGCCGAACGATCTTCGGGGACGAGCGCGCGCGCAATCACGGGCGTGCCGTCACTCAGACGCAGGTTCACCAAACAACCGGCAGTTGGCTGGGGCGTGGCTTCGGCTGAATCGGAGTGGGCCATGCGTCACGGACGGTTGATGAATTCGTCGAGGTTGAGGAGAGTCGAGCCGATCATGCCGTAGGCGGCGGATTCGTCCCGATGATTGGACAGATTGCGGTCGAGGGCGGATGTGAGGATTTCCATTTCTTTGAGATCCGGGTTGCGACCGGTGGCGAGGCGGAAGCCGTATGCGATGCGGGCTTCCGCAGTGTCGCCGCCTTCGTCGATCATACGCTGGCCGAGGGCATTGCCGGCTTCGACGAATTGCGGTTCGTTGAGCAGGACGAGCGCCTGCAGCGGCGTGTTGGTGGCGTTGCGGACGACGGCGCAGGTCTCGCGGGTGGGCGCGTCGAAAATGGCCATGACAGGCGGCGGAGAAGTGCGTTTCCAAAAAGTGTAAAGGCTGCGGCGGTATTGGGAGTCGCCACGACCGGGGAGAAAAATCTGGGAAGTGAACGGCCGCTTCCAGCCGAAGTGGCTGATCTCGCTCCAGAGTTCGGGTTGCGGCGGGTGCACGCCGGGGCCTCCGATGGTGAGATTGAGCAGGCCACCGATGGCAAGCGCCTGGTCGCGGATGATCTCGGCGTCGAGCCGGGTGCGCGGTGAGCGGGCAAGCAGTTCGTTGCGCGGATCGGCTTCGAGCTGTTCCGGCATGGCGGTGGCGGAGCGCTGGTAAGTTTCGGAGCTCAGAATGGTCCGCAGCGTGTGGCGCAGGTCCCAGCCATGATCGACAAAATCGACGGCCAACCAGTCGAGCAATTCCGGGTGGCTCGGCCAGCTGCCCTGGTTGCCGAAATCGCCGGCACTCTCGACGATGCCACGGCCAAAAATCATCTGCCACAGGCGGTTGACGACGACCCGCGCGGTGAGCGGGTGATCGGAGGCGGTGATCCATTTCGCGAAATCGAGCCGGGTGGCATGCTCGCCGAAGTGGAGCGGTGGCAGCACGGCCGGCACGCCGGGGGCAACTTCCTCGCCAGGCGCATCGTATGCGCCGCGAATGAGAATGTGGGTTTTGCGAATGGCCGGATCGTGATCCATGACCATGACCGTGGTCTTGCCTCGATCGATGTCGCTCTGGATGACCTTGATTTCCTCGTCGAGCGTCTGGATGACCTTGGCCATGCGTTCGGCCAGCGGGTGGTCGGATTTTTGGAAGGCATCGTTGAGGGCTGTCCACTGCTCGGCGGTGCGTTCGGCGGGCGGGGTGGCGAGGATGGTGGAGGGCGGCCCTCCATTTTGCGGCTGCGATGCTGCCCATTCGTCGCGGGCTTGGGTGACGCGTTCGGTGGGGTGGAGCTTGAGGAATTCGAGCTCGGCGATGCGGGCCTTAAGGCCGCTCATCCCACCATCGCCAAGTGGCGAGGCATATTCGAGAACCGGCGGGCTGCTGGCATTGGTGGCGCCCATGCCCTTGTATGACGAAGTGTTGAAGAAGGCATACATCTGGAAGTATTCCTTCTGCGAAATAGGATCGTATTTGTGATCGTGGCACTGGGCACACTTCATGGTGAGGCCGAGGATGGAGGTGGAGACGGCATCAACCTTGTCGTGAGTGTAAGCGGCGCGGTATTCCTCGGCGATGATGCCTCCTTCATGCGTGTTCATGCTGTTGCGGAGAAATCCGGTAGCAGCGATCTGATCGGGTGTGGCACCGGGGATGAGGTCGCCGGCGATTTGTTCGAGAACGAATTGATCGTAGGGCCGGTTGGTTTGAAATGCGTGAATCACCCAGTCGCGCCACGCCCACATGTCGCGATGGTCATCGATCGAGTAACCGTGAGTGTCGGAGTAGCGCGCACCATCGAGCCATGGCAGGGCCATGCGTTCGGCGAAATGCGGAGACTCCATGAGGCGGGGGATGATGCGCTCCCATCGATCGGGCGAGGGGTCGGCGAGGTAGGCGTCGATTTCCGAGGGATTCGCTGGCAGCCCGGTGAGATCGAGGTGGATTCGGCGGACCAGGGTAGCGTCGTCGGCACGGCCGTTGGGCGCGAGATTTTCCTCGGCGAGGCGCTTGTTGATGAAGTGGTCGACCGGATGGGCCCCTTCTGGAACGTCGGCTTTTTTCGGGGTTACGAATGCCCAGTGGGGTTCATATTCCGCACCCTCGGTGATCCAGCGCTTGAGGATTTCGATTTGTTCACGCGGCATCGCGGGCATGTGCGCCTCGGGCGGGGGCATCACAATCATCGGATCGTCGGCGACGATGCGGCGAATGACCTCGCTGTTTTCCGGATCGCCCGGCACAATGGCCGCGATGCCATCACGCAACGCCACGGCCTCCTCGCGCAGGTCGAGACGCAGGTCGCCGCCACGATGATCAGGGTCCTGACCGTGACAGAGGAAACAGTTTTCCGAGAGAATCGGGCGGATGTGGCGATTGAACCCCAGCTCCGATGCATGGGACGCGGCGCACACAAGCGCAGTGGCCACGACATGGATGGGGATGAACTTTTCAGAAAACATATGAATTCATTCTTACGCCGGATGTTCATGGAATTATTCAGAGGCTACACCGACTTGCAAGGAAGCAGGCGGTTATTCCACCGTCGTTGATGGATGGATTGCCGCTAAAATTGCCACTGGCACGATATTTCGTCTGGCACGGGCGGCGGTTCTGGTGAACGCTTCCCGCCGTGAACTCCCGTTGGCTCCCACTCCTTCTCGCTGCCGCGCTGTTGATCGTCTTCCGCGTGATTGGCAGCGTTTTTTCAGAAACCATGCCGAATTTCCAGCCGCTGGCCGCGTTGTTCTTCTGTGGATTCCTGCTGGCTCCGGGCTGGCGGGGATTTGCCTGGCCTGCGGCGATCTATTTTCTCACCTACCCGTTGCCCGCCCTACTCCAAGGGCGGCTCGACTGGCTCACGCCAGGCGTGATGCTCGTTTCCATACTGTCCTTTGGCGCGATGTTCCTGCTCGGGCGCACGCTGCGTCCGGAGCGCGCATTGCCCCTGCTCGGCGGCGCCGTGGTTGCGGCGCTGCTCTTCCACATCATCACCAATGGTGCCGCATGGATCGGAAGCCCACTTTACCCGAAAACCCCTCTTGGCCTCTGGCAATCGCTCTGGGCCGGCCCGGTCGGCTCCCCCATTCCATCGTGGGTCTTCCTGAAAAACCTTGTCGCGGCAAATCTCCTCTTCACCGCAGTGATCCTGATCGCGCGGAAGCCATTTGCATTTCCTTGCGCATCCGCCACCCCCGGCTTGACGCCGTCCCGTTGATTCACGCAACCTCCGCCCCCGCCGTTCCGAGTTTTTTTCCAACACACCATCATGACCGACGCCGCCAGCCCGAAGCTTGATTTTTCCCAGTCGCCGATCAACCAAGCACTCACTCCCGAGCGCAAGATCGAGCTCTACTCACAAATGGTCCGAATCCGCCGCTTCGAGCAGGTTTCACTAAAATACTACCAAGGTGGTAAAATCGGCGGCTTCCTCCACCTCTACATCGGCCAGGAAGCCGTGGCGGTTGGCACGATTTCCCTCGGCGGCGAGCATGATCATTATATCACCGCATACCGCGACCACGGCCACGCCCTCGCCGTCGGCATGAGCATGAATGAGTGCATGGCCGAGCTCTTCGGCAAACAAACCGGATGCTCAAAAGGAAAAGGCGGATCGATGCACTACTTCGCACCCGATAAGAATTTCTGGGGAGGCCACGGCATCGTCGGCGGGCAGACTCCGCTCGGCCTCGGTCTTGCTTACGGCGTGAAATACCTCGGCCGCACCGGCAGCTGCCTCTGCTACCTCGGCGACGGCGCGGTCAACCAGGGAGCCTTCCACGAATCCCTCAACATCGCGGGCTTGTTCGACCTGCCGGTCATTTATGTGATCGAAAACAACGGCTACTCGATGGGCACCTCCCAGAAGCGGTCGTCCGCATTCCGGGATTGTCTCGCCCAACGCGCCGAAGGCTACGACATGGAGTGGGATGTGATCGACGGATCGGACATTTACGAAGTGCGTGCCAAAACCCAGATCGCCATGGAGCGGGCCCACCATGAAAGCCGCCCGACGGTCCTCGAAATTTTCACCTACCGTTATTACGGCCACTCGATCGCGGACGCGAACCACAAGAAATACCGCACACCCGAGGAGATCGAAGACTACAAGCAAAACCACGATCCAATCAATGTGTTCCGACGCAAGCTGATGGAGGAGGGTGTACTCACTGAGGAAATCGACGCGCAAATCACCCAAGCTGCCAACGAAGAGGCCGCCGCCTCGGTCAAATTCGCCGAAGAATCCCCCGCACCCACCGTCGCCGATATCTCGACGGATGTCTATTGGGAGACCGACAACCAAACCGAAGCCTCCAAGATCGGCCACCACTTCTTCAACGCCTGATCCGCCATTTCATCTCAGCTACCCATTTCACCATGTCCCGCATCCTCACTTACCGCGAAGCCCTCCGAGAAGGCCTTGATGAAGAACTCGCACGCGACGAAAACGTCGTGATCATGGGCGAGGAGGTCGCCCAATACAACGGTGCCTACAAAGTGACCGAAGGCCTCTGGAAAAAATGGGGCTGCAAGCGCATCGTCGATACACCGATCTCCGAGGCCGGCTTCATCGGCATGGGCATCGGAGCATCCATGCTCGGCGTCCGCCCGGTTATGGAACTGATGTTCTGGTCGTTCCACTCCGTCGCCTTCGACCAACTCGTCAACAACGCCGCCTGCGTGCGATACATGTCCGGCGGCCTCATCCATTGCCCGATCGTGATGCGCGGGCCGGCCAACGGCGGCACCAACGTGGGTGCCACTCACTCGCACATCCCCGAAGGACTCTTCGCCGCGTTTCCCGGCCTCAAGGTCTGCGCTCCAGCCACCCCGGCGGATGTCAAAGGCCTCATCAAAACCGCCATCCGCGACAACGATCCGGTCTACGTGATGGAAAATACCTTGCTCTACGGCATCCAAGGGGAAGTCCCGGATCCCGCCGACGGCGACCACCTCGTGCCACTCGGCAAGGCCGATGTGAAACGCGAGGGCAAAGACATCTCTCTCATCGCCCACGGCCGCTCGGTACTCCACGCACTGGCCGCCGCGGAGACGCTCAAGGAACAACACGGCATCGATGCCGAAGTGCTCGACCTCCGCTCGATCCGCCCACTCGATGTCGACGCCATCCTCGCCAGCGTGCGCAAAACCCACCGCGCCGTGCTCGTTGACGAATCAAAACCATTCGGCGGCGTCTCCGCGATGGTCGCGACGATCATCCAGGAACAGGCATTCGACGACCTCGACGCCCCGGTCAAACGCGTGTGCACCATCGACGCCCCGGCCATTTATTCTCCACACATCGAAAACGAGCAACTCCCCTCACCCAAACGTGTGGTCGAAAAGGTGCTCGAAATCGTTTGAGCGGCAGTATCAGCCAAACACCCCGCCGCCATCCGGCTTCGGGTCGTGAAATCGTTGGAAGGCGCGCGTAGGGTCGAGCGTAATTTGAATCAGGATGATCCGCACTCCATATTCTCCCACCATGACCCGTCTCGCGCCTGCCCTCGTGGCCACTCTGATCTTTTCACATCTTGCCATCGCCCAGCGCGATGAAATGCCAAACCCGGATTTCACCAAAGGCGAATCGATTCCCGCAGGAGCAACGCATACTTGGAATCTCGGCCCGACCGGCGCAAGAGGATGGATGTTCAGCCATCGGCTGGAGACCACATCGGCCAGACAAATTCTCGTAACCGAGGTCGACGAGGGATCACCCGCGGATGACAAATTGCGCAAAGGCGATGTGATCCTCGGTGTCTTCGGGAAACCATTCGAATACGACCCGCGTGTGGAACTTGGCCTCGCGATCACCGCCGCAGAAAAAACCGACAACCATGGACGCCTGCCACTCATCGTCTGGCGAGATGGGGTTTCCTCCGAGATAACCCTCCCACTGGCTCCTCTGGGTTCCTACAGCTCGACCGCCCCATTTGACTGCGAAAAATCCGCACTCATCCTCGAGCGCGGGTGCACGGCTCTTGCGGAACGCATGCGGAACGAAGCCTACCCGCGCGGCCAAAACGCGATCACACGGTCACTCAACGCCCTCGCACTGCTCGCCAGCGGCGATCCCGCGTATCTCCCGCTGATCCGCCGCGAAGCCGAATGGGCGGCGGATTATTCGTCCGATAACTTCCAAGTCTGGTGGTATGCATACGTGATCATGTTCTTGGCCGAGTACCAACAAGTCACGGGTGACCGGTCATTTGAGAACGGCATGAAGCGCCTCACGCTGGAAGCCGCACGCGGCCAGAGCATCGTCGGCTCGTGGGGCCATCGGTTTGCCGGGGCCGATGGCCGCCTTATGGGTTACGGAATGATGAACGCACCCGGCATCCCTCTCACCATCGCGCTTCACATGGCCCGCAAATCCGGATTAGACGACCCGGCTGTAGAACTTGCGATCGACCGCAGTGCCAAACTCATCCGCTTTTATTCCGGTAAAGGCGCGCCTCCCTACGGCGACCACACGCCATGGACACAGACGCATGAAGACAATGGAAAATCCGGCATGGCGGCGGTTTTGTTCAACCTGCTGGGCGAATCCGAACATGCCACATTCTTCACCCGCATGAGCGTCGCGTCACACGGTCCCGAGCGCGACACCGGACACACCGGAAACTTCACCAACATGCTCTGGGCAATGCCTGCGGTTGCCCTCGCAGGACCACATGCCAGCGGCACGTGGATGGAGGAATTCGGCGCGCGCTACTTCGATCTCGCACGCACATGGAATTTCCGGTTTCCCCACCCCGGCCCACCCCAAAAAACACCCTGTAGCTTCGGCAATTGGGACGCCACTGGCGCCTACCTGCTCGCATACGCAATGCCACAACGCAAGTTGATGTTAACCGGCAGGCAACCGACAACCATCCTCCCCTTTACGGAAACACATGCCGCAACTCTCATCCTCGACGGTCGCGGTTGGAGCAACAACGACCGCCACAGCGCATACGACGCCCTCGATGAAGCGGAACTCCTCAAGCGCCTCGCAAGCTGGTCGCCCACGGTGCGCGAGCGCGCCGCGATCGCGCTATCGCGCCGCCGCGATCCAGGCATGCCACTCGATGCATTCATCACCATGCTCGATTCGCCATCGCTGCACGCCCGCTACGGAGCTTGTGAAGCACTCAAGCTCGCGCGCGGCAAAGCCGCCCCAGCCGTGCAAGCGCTCATAGCACAGCTCAATCACGAGGATCTCTGGCTTCGGTGTCTCGCGGCAGACACCCTCGCTCACATCGGCGAGTCGGCAGCGGTGGCAGTGCCGATTCTATTGAAGCGCCTCACCCACGGGCCCACCGATCAGGATCCACGCGGCATGGAGCAACGATTCATGAGCTTCGCCGTTTTTGGCCAAATGCTCAAACATTCTCTGGATGGTGTGGATCGCGATGCACTCAACAAGGCCATCGTTGCGGGCCTACAAAATCAGGACGGTCGCGCGAGGAGTTTCATTGCAACGATATATGATCACCTCGGGCTCGACGAGATCAAACCGATCTTGCCCGCAATTCATGAAGCCATCGTCAAACCGGCACCGAGCGGGATCATGTTTGCCGACGGCATCCGTATGAGCGGCCTGCGCCTGCTGGCAAAGCACCACATTGAGGAAGGCATCCAGGCCTGTGTCGATTACCTGCGCAACCAAAACCCTTGGAGCAGCGAAAATCGCACACCTGAAATTCTCGCCACCCTAGAAACATATGGAGCGAACGCACAGCCCGTGATCCCACAACTTCTCGAACATGCCGCAACCATCGAGAACGGTGAAGTGGATTTCCCTCTTCATCTGAGCAAAAGAAAAGCCCGCGATATCCGCGCCTCTGCCAAGCGCATCGAGGCGGCAACAGATCGCGCGCCGTTGATGCGCATGGATTGACGGCCGATTTTCTGCGAATTACCACGTTTTTATTACGGGTTTTATCAACCCATCAATCGTTCGGTGTGCAATCGTTATTCCGCAGGCCCATAATCCCTTCCCGCATTTTATCGATTACGGCTCAACACAGTCCCGCAGCGCCCAAATCACTCCCGCCGCATCCTTCGCCGCACCGCGCATCCGCCGTGCCCCGGTCTTCCGCTTCGGTCCGAACCGATCGCGCGCCTGCGCAAAGCAATGCTCCACCGTCTCCCGGCTCCCAATCACCGCTCCTGCCGTAAAATACCTTACCCGCCGCATCAACATCCCCGCAAATCCCATCTCCGCTCCAAATCCTATCGGACCGCGGACTTCCATGCCCGCCGT
>JBLRWN010000006.1:0-89105 GCA_047921195.1 Luteolibacter sp.
GCGGGTGAGGTATTTTACGGCGGGAGCGGTGATCGGGAGCCGCGAGACGGTGGAGCATTGCTTTGAGCAAGCGCGCGATCGCTTCGGGCCGAAGCGGAAGACCGGGGCACGGCGGATGCGCGGCGCGGCGAAGGATGCGGCGGGGGTGATTTGGAGCGCAAGGGATAGCGGCTAGAGTCCGATCGCCGTCGAAACAACCAAAAGGTGTCGAATTCAAGCGCACCGATTAAGAGAAGATCCATCATACCATCTCGATTCCGACTTGTCTGCCGCCCGCCGGGCGGCTATGTCGCCTCGCCATGCCTATCGCAACACCCGAACAATACCGCGCCATGATCGACGCCGCCCAGAAGGGCGGATACGCCTATCCTGCGATCAATATCACCTCACTCACCACCATCAACGGTGCGCTCAAAGCCTTTGCCGAGTCGAAATCCGACGGCATCATTCAAATCTCCACCGGCGGGGGCGAGTTTGCTTCCGGCACTGCCGTGAAGGACGCCGCCTTTGGTGCGATTATCCTAGCCGAAGCCTGCCACAAGCTTGCTGAGAAATACGACGTCCTCATCGGTCTCCACACCGACCACTGCCATCCTGAGAAAGTCGAGGGATTCCTCAAGCCACTGCTTCAGGCATCCCGGGATCGCGTTGCGGCCGGCAAGGGGCCGCTTTTCCAATCCCACATGTTTGATGGCTCGGTTGTCGATCTGAAGGAAAACCTTCGTATTTCCAAGGAGCTCCTGAAGGAGTGTGCCGAGCTTGGCATTATTCTCGAGGTTGAGGCCGGCTGCGTCGGCGGTGAGGAAGACGGGCATGACACGTCCGGGCTGCCGATTGAAAAACTCTACACCACCCCCGAGGACATGCTCGAGGTTTATGAGGCGCTTCAGCCGATTGGTCGTTTCCTTTTTGCGGCGACCTTTGGCAACGTCCACGGCTCTTACAAGCCGGGCGCGGTGAAGCTCAAGCCCTCGATTCTCCGCGATGGACAGAAGGCCGTGACCGACAAACACGGCCCCGAAGCTGAGATGGATCTTGTCTTTCACGGTGGCTCCGGCACCTCACCGGAGGATCTCCAGGAAACGCTCGACTACGGCGTCGTCAAAATGAACATCGACACCGACACCCAGTATGCCTTCACCCGTCCCATCGTCACCCACATCTGCGAGAACATCGAGGGTGTGCTTAAGATTGATGGCGAGGTCGGAAATAAGAAAGCCTACGACCCGCGCGCCTACTTGAAAAAAGGCGAGCAAGGCCTCTGTGATCGCATGAAGCAGGCATGTGACGAACTTCGTTCCACCGGCAGGACCATCTTTGGCAAGGTCTGAGCTTATTCGCCCTTGAATCCCGCCCGCCCGGACCGCCAGCGTCCGTGCGGGCTTTTTTTGACCACGAGGCAATCTCAGGAGTTCCGGGTTGATTGAGGTCCTTCATTTGGGTTTTTCAGGACGGGCTGCCACTGTGTCTCCATCGACAAACTCCGCCGGAATTTCCGATTGTCTTATGTTCGGTTTTCCGTGGCGGATGTTGGCGACCCAACGCACGACCTTTTGCACCAATTTGGTTCGATCCCAGTGGATGTGGGCGATTGACGGGCGGCAAAATACGAAACTTTGATCTGGATCGCTGCACACCAGTGAGACTTGTTGCGGGCAGTGGATGCCTCGTGCGGCAAGGTGGTGTTTGACAGCATGAAACAGGTAAGCCTCGTCGACCAACAGCGCCGTTGGCGGTGTCACGCGAAACGATTCCTGCAGCAGGTTTTCCAATCCCTCCGGTGTTTCATCCCAATCGGGCAGGTTGAAGTTTCCAGTTTTGACTCCAAGCGATTGGAGTTCTTCGAGAAACACCCGCTCTTGCAGGCCCGGGCTCGGGAGCCGCCGGGATTTCAACGTGATCATCATGACGCGTTGGTGGCCGAGCCCTACCAAGCGCCGCGCTACGGCTCGGTAGGCGTCTGGCTTCGACGGCCCCGCCCCGGCAATCGGCAGGTCGTGCCGTCTGCCGAACAACGAAAAGGCGGGCAGTTCGCGCGCGATGAACCATTCGAGGACGGGCATCGCGCCGCCGACGATCACCCATGCGTCGGCACGGGTAGCGGTCACCAACCGCTCCATCTTCTTCAAGTTGCCGCGCATTTCTGTTAGATTTTTCGCAGCTAGCACGCCGACAAATCCCGCTTCGTGCAGTTGGTATAGCAGTTCTCCGATGTGCCGGTCCATCTGGTTGAGTGGATCCTGCCTCAGGATTGCCACCCGCATGCGTCGTGCGCCGGCCACTTCCGCCTGATGAATGCGCCGCCCTTTGCCATAACCTTGTGGGATCAAAATTCCTTGTTGGTCCAGCTCTCGCAGTGCCGCCTCCACGGTGTTCCGCGCGGCTCCAAGCTCGCCAGCCAAGCGGATGACTCCTGGCATCCGCTCGCGCCATCGCCCGCGCACCAATTCCCCGCGCAGATATTCGGCCAGATGATTCGCTGCCGATGGCTTGTTCCAACTTGCTGGCATATGGCCAATACCAACATGGAAAAAAGGATATCGCACAAGCGGGAAATGTTCCCAGCCCTGAATTTCGCGATGAAAAACCAAGCGGGCCGTTGAATTGGAATCGATAAACCGTCCCGCGCTGGATTCAAACCAACGATTCGTGATTTGCCCCCCGCGCGAGCAATCCCGCAGCGATTGCGGTGGGCAGGGAATCCACCGCATCACCGAGTTTTGCATCGATCACGTGGAGGTAATCGGTCCAGCAGGCAAGTCCTTTAACCGGGGTGTGTCCGTCGGAAATCCCGCGTAGCCCGATCATCGGGGTGTCGAAACGCATGCATGCGCGCAGGATGGCCCAGGTTTCCATGTCGACCATTTGCTCCTCGATTTTCTCGTAGTCTTGCGGGCCTGCGGCCACGCCAGCGCCGGTTGAAATCGTCGCCTCGGGCAAGCCGGGCAACCGGAGCGGCAGCGGCAGGCGGCGTGGCAGGTCGGAAAATGGTGTGACTCCCACGGGAAAGCCGAATGGGCTGGCATCCATGTCGCGGTATGCCGCTTCGCGGATTTGGTAGAGCCCGCAATGGTCCAGCCGATTCGATCCGGCGGAGCCCATTGAGACCACCAGATCGACGGGGTTCATTGCGAGAGCCGCAGCGACCGCCACGCCGGATTCCACCGGGCCAACACCGCAGCGGAATGCCTTGATGCGTGCGCGCAGTGCCGGACCGTATTCGGCGTCCGTCGCCATGACGAAGAGAACGCGATGGCCCGCGATGCTCTCGATGGGGATTTCCGGACTCATGGGTGCTTCGGATGATTTCATTGAACATCCGTGTGCGGAATCGCTACCATCCCGGCATGACATTCGCCACGAAAATCACGATCGGACGGATTTGTCTGGTTCCGGTGTTCGCAATTTTTGCGATTCTCTATGGCATCGGTGCTGGTGCTGGCGAGCCGGTGGAGGCATACCGCTGGGCGGCTTTTGGTATTTTTGTCGTCGCGGCCACAAGCGATGGCATTGATGGATGGATCGCCCGCCATTTCGACCAGAAATCCGAGCTTGGCGCCATGCTCGACCCGATTGCGGACAAGGCGCTCGTTCTCACTGCGGTTGTGATTCTCACATGTTTCCAATGGGGGCCGGACGGCTGGCGTATTCCCAAGGCCTTCGCCGCCCTGGTGATCCTGCGCGATGTTCTGATCCTTGTAGGCATCCGGGTGATGTGGTCGGCGAAGCGCAAGGTTGAGATTCGCCCGCACTGGACGGGGAAAATTTGCACCTTTGGCCTGTTTTTGGTGATTGCCTGGGTGATGTTGCGTTTTACGACGCTTTCACCGATTTATCCATCGGCATTCGCGGCCGTGTTCGTCATCTGGTCGATGGTGGAATACATCCGCCATGGGTTGCGAATCATGCGTGTTTGATGGAGCGGGACCGAATCACATCAATCGGCTGCCACGCGCACCCGGCCGAAGCGTTTTCCGAATGTCTGATGGTCGGTCACGGTTACCCGTTCGAGGTTGGCGTCGATTGCCGAGACGGCTTCCTCCGCATCCGCGTTCGTCTGCCATGATGTGGATTTGAGCGTGTTAGAAAATTCCACCGTGTATTGAATCCCCGGTGAGACATCGCTCTTGATGCGCACATAGGTTAGTGAAAGCCGACCTCCGATGATGTCCATTCTCGGGAGTCCGGCATTGCCATCCAACGCAAGGATGCTGCGGTTCGGCGTCGTTAGTGAGGCGGCCTGCCCTTCATTTTCGCCGATCATGTTGAAGGCGAATTTCAGCAAGTTCGGCACGCCATCGCCCGCCGGGCTGAGTGCATCTTCGGATCCATCCGTTGCCAGTCCATAGGCAGCCCGGAAAATATCCAGCAGCGATCCCTCGGCGGCCTCCACCTCGAACGATTGCGTCACCGGTGCCGCTGATGCGAATGTGGCATTCCCGCGCTGGCTGGCGCGCACCGTCACCGTGCCCTCGCCCGTAACTGTTAGTTCGCCGTCGACGATCTCCGCTGGCCCACTGACCACATCGAAATCCACCGGGAGCTCGGAGCTGGCATCCGCCACCAAGGTGAAAGGGGACGATGGATAGGACATCGCGGCAATCTCGGGGAAGTTGATCGTTTGCGGATTCAAGGCCACCGCCATGAAACGGACTTCGGAAAAATATCCGGCAGCGGCAGCGGCGCCGAGTTCTTCGTTTTCCTCAAATGTCGTGATCTTCGCGTATTCGACGATTCCGTTGTAGGTGAATGTGCGCGTCATCGACTCGGCAGGGATCGTCAAGGATGTCATCGGGGTCTGGATTTCAGCCGGGGCACCGCGTTCCTCTTCGAGGCCGTCGAAGTTGAAATCGTTGTTGTTCCAGAACTCGACCATTTGATAGCCCGTTGTTTCGAAATCCGGCACCACCACATTTGACCAGGTGATGGTATTTTCGACATCCGGATTCAATGCCAACTGCCCCTGGGCATTCCATACCGGCGGCGCTCCGTTCACGGTGAGAATGGTGGCGATCTCCGGGTAGAGATCTCCATCCAGGCTCACCGCCACCTCACCGGGAAAGGTGTAGGTCCCGTTTGGATGGGTTGCGTTGAGCGCGGCTGCCGTGGGTTCGGGAGTGCTGAGGTATTCGTAGCCGGGGCCGTCGCCATCGGCGCGGAATGCCAGTGGAAAGCTGGTATCTTGCGGGCCGGCGAGTACGCCGCCGACCGGGGATTCCGCCGTCATCGAATACGGCTCGCGATCCGAATCAAACAGCAGGATCGGCACGTCCGCCGGGCCATCATTTGAAATCTGGACCTGGCTGTGGCTTTTCAAGAGCAGGTAGAAATCCCCTTCTTCCCCGACCGGGGTGCCGACTTCGATGAGAAAATGCAAGTCCGTCGCGTATCCGGCATTGGCCGAGCTGGAACCCGACACATTCATGAATTGCACCGATGCGCGGTATAATTGATTGTCCTCCAGTGCTCCGGCGGGGATCGTGAATCCGGTTGACGGGTTGTTATTCTGGCTGTGCACCCCGGTATCATCGATCCAGAACCTGGTGTTATGGTTGCCCGGGTTGCTCCATTGCAGCACGACATCCTGATTCCGGTTGGTCACTTTGAGCACATCGCCCTGCCATGCCGCGTTGGTGGCCCCGGTGATTTTCGGAATACCCGGGTAAGCGCTGGCGCCCAGTGCAAGATCCACGGGATGCGTCCCTCCCGTCGTCGTTTCCACCCGGATCTGATAATCGCCTGCTGGATAGGCCGCGTCCAGCGCGGCCTCAGTCCGGAAAATCGCATGCACCATCAATCCGTGGCTTCCATGTTCATAAAGCATGCGGCCGGTGGCACCCGATGGCGGATCCATGGTCGTCGTCGGCATCAGGAATCCGGGCTGTGACGCCTGCACATAACTGGTGAGCAAAAAAGGCGAATCCGGATCTGCCGTCGGGTCCGCCATGCTTGATTGGCTGTAAGCCCGGCGTTTTTGAATGGTGACATAGGAAATCGCGCCCGTTTCGGATTGCTGGGTCGCGGTGGCTTGTTCGTTGCGGGTTTCCGGGGCGGACTCCGCGGCATGGCATGGCGCGGCGGTGAATATCAGCCCGGCAATCGCAGCCATCGGGGTTTTGAGAGAGAAACGAGCAACCGGCGGCATCGGCGTCGCACGATTGACGGTGGGGGTATCCTTCGTCTTCATCGCATTGTAGGGTTCGTTTTTTGCCCATGGGAAACTGAGCATTTACCGACCGCCCATGAATCGGTCGGGCGTTTTTCGAGAGCGCAAGACACGATTCCCAAAACCAAATGATTTGGGAAAGGGGAGTGCCCCCATTGATGGGAATCAAGATAGCGATGCAGGGCAAAAGCGGCCATGCATGGAAATGGATTGACTGCGCATATCTTATCATTTCCCGCATTACCATCTTCGAAAACGTCGTGCCTTGGCATGGCAATATGCGGTGGACACGGGCTCGATGAGCGGAGACAAATCGGGGATGATCGACTTGACCGAAGCATCCGGCCGCGACCACGGCGCGCAACCGCTGGACACCATTCTTCAGCGCTGGGGGTTGACCAACGCCCAGCTCGTCGCCGCGGCCAGCGAGCAGCTCACCCACAAGCAGGTGCAACGCGCGCGCAAGGGCCGCCAGCTCACGTTGCGGATGATGATCAAGCTCACCCGCCTGCTCAACGAGGTGATTGCGGCCGGCCTGCCCGAGGAAAAGCGCAAGTCGTTCACGCCCTACCTGCACCGCGACCTTTTCACGTATGCAAAAGGTTATGATGCCGCACGCCCCGATCCCAACGCCGCGATCATTGAAGAAGCGTGAGCACTACGGGTGAGCCATGGCACATCGTCGGCCAGGGCCTCGCGGGCACCTGTCTCGCATGGCATTTCCTCGATCGCGGCGCGGAATGCGTCATTTCGAGTGACGGGCGCGATGGCAGCTCTCGGGTGGCCGCCGGGCTGGTCAATCCGGTGACGGGAAAAAACTTCGCGCCCAGTTGGCGGGTTGCGGAATTCCTGCCGGAGGCGGCGGCGTTCTATCAGAAGATCGAATCGTTACTGGGCATTCGTTGTTGGCATCCGTTGCCGGTCGTCCGTCTTGCCCGGGATGCCAAGGAGTGGCGGCGCATCGAAGAGCGGCTCGCCCGCCCGGACACCAAGCCTTGGGTCGTGGGGTCGGTCGGGCCGCCGCCTGGTTGGCGCGCCGCCGTCGAATTGTGCGGTGGCGGCCGGCTTGACACCCGCATGTTTCTCGATGCCTCGCGGGCACACTTCGAGGGCCTCGGCATCCATCGACGTGCGGGCGGCGATTCCGAAGCTCTGGGCATCCTCCCCGCCGCCTCTGAACGCACCGTCCTGTGCCAAGGCGCAAGCGGCTTATTGGAGAACCAGCTCGGTCCGCACCGCTGCGCAAAAGGCGAAATCCTCACCCTCGAAGCCCCCGGCTGGGCGCAAGCACAGATCCGGATTGGCGGTGGCGGCTGGTTGGTGCCGATTGGTGGCGGCCGTTTCAAGGCTGGCTCGACCTACGAGTGGGACACCCTCGACTCGACTCCCACCGACGCCGGGCTCGAGCGTGTGACGGAAATCGCGCGAGCTCTCGGCGGCGATGATCATTTCACGATCCTCGCGCACGAAGCCGGGGTGCGCCCGATTTTGCGGCGCAGCGAACCGTTGATTGGCCGCCATCCCGTTGGCGGATGGGTCTTCAACGGCCTTGGCTCGAAAGGTTCGCTATACGCCCCGGGTTGCGGTCGCCGTCTTGCCACGGCATGTCTCGATGGCACCGCCATCGAGGCGGAGTTGGATTTTCAAACCTTTGCCGATCGTCGGATCTGACATGATGCTTCCGCCCCGCCCCACCACGCTTGCCCACGCATTCGCCACCCAGGCGCTCGCTCCGGGCGATCTCGCCGTGGATGCGACGTGTGGCAATGGCCACGACACACTGCATCTCGCCCGGCTCGTCGGCCCGCAAGGAATCGTGATCGCCATGGACATCCAAACTTCCGCCTTGGAAGAAACCCGCCGCCGCCTCGAATTGGCGGATCTCCATGATGGCCGCGTGTGTTTTGTTCAAGGCTGCCACACCACCCTGGGCGCGCACGCTGCGGATGCCAGTGCCGCCTTGATCGTATTCAACCTTGGGTATCTTCCCGGCGGGGATCACGCGCTTACCACGGAAGCAGGCACCACGGCGGCCGCGCTCGATGCCGCCACCCAGGCCCTGCGGCCCGGTGGCTTGCTGATGGTCACCTGCTACCCCGGCCACCCCGCGGGCGCACACGAAGCCGAAGTGGTGGCCGCATGGATGAAAGTTGCGGCGCATCGCGGGGCACGGGTGGCCAGCTACGCCCAGCCATTCACCCAAAATCCCGCGCCCATCCTGTGGCTGGCAGCGCGATGAGAATTTTTTGATCCCTCATGTTTTCCCGCAAGGTTGCGATCCTCTCGGGCGTATCCCACCCATGAAGCACCGCCTTGCCATTACCGCCACCGCCGCCGCGTTTCTCGCCTCGTGCTCTCCGGAAATCGAAGTCAGCGATCCCACTCAATCATTCGCGCCTGCCATCACTCTTTTCAACGGTGAGAATCTCGATGGCTGGTCGCACGTGCTCGTCGAGGATCTTCCGATGGAAGACGTCTGGAGCATCGTCGACGGCGTGATCGTCTGCAAAGGTGAGCCGCTCGGATACCTGGAAACCGCCGGATCCTATCAGGATTACACCCTCACCTTCGAATGGCGTTGGGCTCCCGGTGGTGAACCGGGCAACAGCGGCGTCTTGCTCCGCATCGCCAGCGAGCCCGAGACGTTCATGCCGAAATGCGTCGAAGCCCAGCTCAAGCACGGGTCCGCGGGCGACATCTGGGCGTTCTACGGCGCCAGCCTGAATGCCGATGGCGAGCGCGGCCGTGAAGTGACCGGCAATCCAAAACTCGGCGACTTCACCGGCCTCGCCAAGATTCAGGACTCCGAAACCCCCCCCGGTGAATGGAACCACTATGAGATCACCGTTTCGGGCGACACTCTCACCCTCAAGGTGAATGGTGAACTGGTGAACGAGGCGACGGGTCTCGATGTTGTTTCCGGCCCGATCGGTTTCCAATCCGAGGGAGCCGAGATTCATTTTCGCAATCTGGAGCTGCGCCCGCTCTAATTGCCGCCTCGACATTTTTCCAATCCCATCGATTCTTTCCACCATGACACACAAAACCTTCGCCATGACGGGCGCCGCCATTCTCGCCCTCACCGCACCCTTCGCCATCGCGGCCGAGGAATGGACCATGGATTTCGCCGCCGCGCAAAAGGCCGCCGCCGGGAACAACAAGGACCTGTTTCTTGAATTCACCGGCTCCGACTGGTGCCCGCCTTGCAAAATGCTCAACAGCGAGGTGTTTTCCAAAAAAGAATTCCTCACCGCCGCCGCCGAGCACTTCGTTCTGGTGAAGCTCGATTTTCCGAAAAACGAAGCATCGCTCACCGATGAGATTCGCAGTCAAAACGAGGAACTCGCCGAAAAATACGACATCGAGGGATTCCCAACCGTGTTGCTTTGCGACGCCCAAGGCCGCCCATATGCCGCGACCGGCTACCGCGAGGGCGGCGTGCAACCGTACCTCGAACACCTCGCCGAACTCCGCGAATCCCGCACCAAGCGCGATGCCGCCCTGCAAGCCGCCACCGCTGCCGAGGGCGTGGAAAAAGCCAAGGCTCTTGCCGCCGCGCTCAACGGAATGGAATTGGAATTCAGCGTGTTGCAGAAATTCTATGGTGACGAGATTGCCGCCATTAAAGCCAACGATCCGGACGACCAGAGCGGTTTCGTCAAAAAATCCGTCGCCCAGGAAAGCCTCGCCGCGTTCATCGAACAGGTGAACGCGCACGCGGGTCAGGGCAACTTTCAAGGGATTCTCCCGTTGGTGGACGAGATGCTGAAGGTCGAGGGCCTGGAGCCAGTCGAGCGCCAACAGATCACACTCACCCGCGCGTCCGTCTTCGCCCAGCTCGGGCGTTTCGACGATGCGATCCAAGTGGTGGATGAGGCAGCGAAAATCGCTCCCGAAAGCGAGGTTGCCCAATATCTCGACGGCTTCAAGGCCGAGCTTGCCGAAGCGCGCGATGCGGCAGCCAAAGAGAAAGCGGAAGGTGGCGAATAGGCCGCGGTTTACCTGTTAGGACCACGCGTTCCGGCTGCCGAATCGTTTCCTGAGCCACGGGTGCAGGAAGTTTGCCAGCACGATGGCCGATGCGCCGACGTAAAACCCGGGCGTGAGATTTGCGTGTTCGCGGAAAATCATCGCCGCGGCGATGATGCCGTAAACCGGTTCGAAGTTCGCTGCCAGGTTCAGGTCATATGCTGAGATCCGCAGCAGCAGGCGGTTTGTCCACCACTGCGCGAACACCGTGCATGCGAATGCCAGGATCAAAATCCATAACCAGTCCCATCGGTCCGTGATCCACAAGCCGGGAAATCCCGCCGGATCGAGGAGTGGCACGGCAAGGAAGCAAACGCATGCCGCCGCCAGCATTTCCCAGCCGACCATCACCATCGGGTCGGCTCCGTCGATCACGATCATCCGGTTTAAAACCAGGAATACCGCTGCGAGCATCGCACTTAGCAGCGCGACGCCGAGGCCGAGCAGGTGGTTGGTTTCCGCTCCCGCGATCAGCCCGATGCCCGCCAGCACCATCAGGCCGAGGGCGACCTCGAACGGGCGCACGCGGCGGCGCATCAGCCATGGTTCGGTAAAGGCGGTGAAAAGCGACAAAGTGGCCAGCCCGGCCAGCGCGATCGACACATTCGCCAGCTTCACCGCGCCGAACAAACACAGCCAGTGCAGGCCGATGATGACGCCCACGCCTAACAAGCGTGCGATTTTCACCCGTCCCGGCCACAGCCGTCCGTCGCGCGCCAATGCCGCCACGCCGAACGCGCCGAGAAAAGCCAGCAGGCACCGCCATGTCACCAACACGGGTGCACTCACCGATGCCAGCCGGCCAAGCACGGTCGTCGCCGCGAATATCACGACGAGCAAATGAAGTTGGAGCAGCGTGGGAATGGCGGTCGAAGATGAAACGGGATCCTATCGATGGCCAGCCGGATGATCAAAAAACAAACACCTGCTGTTGGTCCGGCGCGATGCGGGCTTCGCGGCTTTCATTGCCCAATCGGATGACGACCTCTTCAGCGACGCCGCCGGTGATCTCCACCATGATTCGCGTCGGGTTCCACGAGATGGCGATTTCATGGCCGCCCCTTGTGCGCAGGCCGGCGACGCGGCCTTCTTTCCAATCCGGCGGCAAGGCGGGCAGCATGTGGATCACGCGGCGGCCCTGGTCGTCGGTGCTCTGGCATTGCAGCAGCATTTCCGCCACAGCGGCGGTGCCACCGAAATTGCCATCGATCTGGAATGGCGGGTGGAGGCAAAACAAATTCGGCGCACCGCGGCCGATCAGCATCCGGTAGAGTTTGTGCGAGCGTTCCGGATTGCCGAGGCGCGCCCAGAAGTTCGCTTTCCATGCCATCGACCACCCGGTGGATGCGTCGCCGCGGGCTTCGAGTGTTGCCCGCGCACCGTCAAACAACTCGGGCGTGCCCGGGTGGATTTCGTTGCCGGGATGCAGGCCCCAGAGATGCGACACGTGGCGGTGCTTCGGTTCCGCTTCGCGGAATTCGCGGATCCATTCGAGGATGCGCCCGTCCTCCCCAAGGCGGGTGGGCGCGAGTTTTGCGCGGGTTTCATCGAGACGCCTTGCCAGTGATTCATCGCCGCCGGTCAGGCGGATAGACTCGGCGGTGGTCGCGAAAAGCGCGCGGAGGATCTGCATGTCGTAGGTTGCCCCGTATGTCAGGGTCGCACGTTGGTCCGCACCGGATTCAGGATGCGGGAGCATGTAGCTGTTTTCCGGAGACATCGATGGCGAGGTCACCCAGTGCCCGGTTTTCGGATCCTCGATCAATGTCGCGAGAAAGAACTCCGTCGCTCCTGTCAGGATGGGCAGGTGCTCGCGGAGGAATTCCAGATCGCGGGTGTATTCATAGTGTTTCCAAATGTGCCAACAGAGCCACGCCCCGCAGGTGGCGCCGGATCCGGCCTTCACGTTCGACGGAGCGCTGTATCCCCACGGGTTTTGGGTGTGGTGGGCGACCCAACCGGGCGCATCGTAATACGCCCGGGCCGTCGCCTCGCCCTGGCGTGCCGTCGTCTGGATCAACCGCATCAGTGGCAGGTGGCACTCGGAAAGATTGGTTGGCTCGGCGGGCCAGTAGTTCATCTGCAGGTTGATGTTGCTATGGAAATCCGCGTTCCACGGTGTGCGGATTTCCTCCGCCCAGAGCCCTTGCAGGTTTGCCGGGAGCCGGGAATCGGCTCGCGACGATGAGACCAGTAAATGCCGGCCAAATTGGAAATACAACGCGTCGAGCGCCGGGTCCGGTTCGCTCTGCGCGCGTTTCACCCGCACGGGAAGCGGGAGCAGCGACGCGTTGTTGGCGGGGAGATTCAAGGTGCAGCGCGCCATCAGCGCGTGGTGGTCCGCCGTGGCCGCGGCGATCAGTTTTTCCGCGGATTGTTTCCTCGCATCGGCAAGGCGCTCCACGAGAGTCTGCTCCCAGCCGTCCGGATCGCCGAGGCTCGAGCCTGCGGAAACAAAGATGACCGCGCGGTCGGCACCCGTCACGCGGATGCCATCGTCTCCGCGCACCACGGTGCCGCCATCGACGATCACATCGAGCAGCGCCGCGAATCGCGTGCCCACGCCGCCCGGCATGTCGAATGTGAGCTGGCCATCGAGGCGGATGCCATCGTCCGTATTGCGGATCGACGCCTGTGCGGGCCGTGCCAGCGTGGCGAAGAAATCCAGGCTTCCGGGCCGGTCGTTTTCCAACACCATCGCGATGATTTCCGCCGGTTTGGACACCACCAACCGCCGGGTGTGGGTTACGCCACCGCGCTCGAACCGCGTGGTGGCGAGGCCGGTCATCACATCCAGCTCCCGACGGAAATTTTCCGCCGCCGCATCGCTTTCGGGAAACGAGACGATGAGATCGCCCAACGTCTGATACGCCCCGAACTGGGTTGGCTCGAAGCGCTTGGTGCCTTTTGCCCAAGTGAAGTGCTCTTCCATGAGTTTGAACGCCTCCTCAACACGGTCTTCGAATATCAACCGCCGGATTTCCGGCAGATGCTCGTGTGCATCGCTCTGGTTCCATGCGTATTCCCCGCCCGACCAGACGCCCTGCTCGTTCAATGCCACGCGCAGCAGTTCCACTCCGCCGAAATCCATCGCTCCGAGCCGCCCGTTGCCCAGGGGCAGTGCATGGTGGAAATCCAGATGGCGCGCTTCGCGGGCAAGGGGGAAATCCGTGCCATCCGGCTGCACCGCCACCCGCGCTTTTTCCATGCGTGGTGCAGGCGCATCCATCCACATGACGAAAGGCGAATCCGGCGCCGCCGCGTCGGCACGCACCTCGAAGGCGGCCAGGGGTTGCGCGAGGAAAACCAAACCAACCGAAGGAGATAGCAGGCGGATCATGATGGATGCATACGCACCCGCGCCGGCCGACCTATCCAAACGATGCATCGCCGACATGCGCCCTCACGGCCGCGTGGTTATTTGCCCAACAATTCAAGCATGGCTTTGCCCATGGCCTCGCCTGTGAGGAGGAAGGATTCGGCGTTTTTGTGGAAATCCCATTCGCGGCCGCCGGGTGATTGATTCGAGGGGAAATAAAACGGGACGGTGTCGATGGAAGCGACGCGGGGCAGCTCGCTGGGAATCGCCATTTGGGCGGCATGCACCGCGCGCTGGCCCGCACGCATGGCATCGCCATGCTGACCGATGGCAGCGACGACGATGGGAAGCTCGGGTGCGTTGAGATCCTTGCGGACGTCCTGGATGAAATTCTTGAGGTTGTCGCCGTATGCGGCGGTGAAGGCTTGCGATCCGGCATCGTCGATTCCTTGAAACCAGACAAAACCGGCGAGCTCGGCGGTGCGCCCGGCAAAATCGGGAGCGTAGCGATCGAAATCCGTAAAGACGGTTTTGACCGAATCGATGAGTTCGAGATATTCCTGGCCGCTGAGGCGATATTGGCTGAGATCGACCCATGAATCGACGAGGCGGGCACCGGTGCCAGAGTGTTCGCCGTTGCCGGGATTTTTCGCGACGAATGCAATGCCATCGAGGTTGCTCTGCACCTTTTCCCAATACGATCCGGTGATCGAATCGCCGATGAAGAGGACGCGGGGGATCGGGCGCGATGGGTTTTCGCGGGCCTCCAAGGCGGCTTTGACGACTTCGGTGACCTTGGGCGAGAGGTCGCCGACGTCGTGGACATTGAGTTTTTGTGGCTTGCCCATGCGGCGGCATTCGGCGTTGAGGTCGTTGATGATGACGCCGTTTTCCTCCATCACCTTGGCGGCGACGGCGTTGTATTGATCGACCATTTCCCCACCGACGTATCCCGGCGGGGTACCTTCGAGGATGGGGGTGGTGTGGGCCCAAATGAGGGTGGCGCCGGTTTGCTTGAGGCGGGCGACGATGGTGCGGAGGTTCTTTTCGTAATCCTCGATGGACGTGCGGATGCGGCCTTGGCCGGGTTCGGCGCGTTTGCCCGTCGCGGGATCAAGGTATGCCTGATCCCAAACCCCATGGTTGAAGTGGATGACGTCCCAACTGCCATCGAGATCGAGCCCGCCACCGCCGGAGGGCGAGAGGTAATGGTGGCCGAGCGAGCGCGAGCCGCGGCGGAACCAAATTTGGTGATTGGTGGCAAAGCGGATCAGGAGCACCGGATCCTTGCTCGCCTCCCCAACGAGGTGGCCGAACATCAGTTCCGCTCCAACTCCGAAACCGCGCGGATCGGCAGGCTCGGTCGGCACGGTAAGCAGGCGCGCGGGTTCACGGGTGTTGTTGTAGATGGGATGGGCATCGTAGAGCGCGACGTCGTCGCGCACCGCCCAGCCATCCTGAGGATTTCCAAGGATGGCGAAGCGCGGGTTGGTTTGGACGATTTTGTGGAGTGTGCCGGGTTTTGCGGCGGCTTCCTCGGGCGTCGTTTTCGAAGCCCCCGGCCCATAAGAAGTGCCATCGATCGACCCTTGGCGCAGCATGTTTTCATCGCCCGCGAGGATGAAGACCTTGACGGGGCTTTTGGCAGAGGCGGAGGAAATGCCGAGCACGGCAAGCAGCGTGGCAGCGAGTAGGTGGTGGCGTTTCATCGGGATTCGGTGGATGCAGATATCCGCAGCAATGCGTAAAGCAGTGGATGTCGGAGTTCCATCCCGAAATGAAAATCTCCAGCTCCGCCTCCGCAATGCCACGCAGGCACAAGCGTGAGGATGACGGATGGGGGTGGTCTTGCCATCGACATCGCGGAAGCGGGCCTGCGCCGAGGCCAAGGAAATATCTAACAACGAGCTAGCTGCGCGCTGGGCCTTCCGCAGGGTGCATTCACGGTTTTGAACCACCGATTTCACGGGTATTCACGGATGAGGCGGCTTCGCGCTTGGCCTGGGCTGCACTTTCGCGGCGCATGAGGATTTCTTGGCCACAAAAGGCACATAGGGCACAAATTTGGATTCCTGGGTTTGTGCCTCACAATCCTGCACGCGGGGCGGGATGGTACGTAGGCTTATTCGTGAGAACAGGATCGGAGCGGACGCCGCTCAGGGCGCCTACATTTGAATAGGAGCCTTATTTGAAAACGGTATTTTGAACCACAGATTACTCAGATTACTCAGATTTTCATGATCTTAGAATGCCTACGATTCAGATCATCCCGGAAAATCATGTTCTGAACGAAATCCAATCTGTGAAATCTGCGTAATCTGTGGTTTCCCGACCACCTTGTTTTGAGGGCATTTTCCTAATGTAGGTGCCCTGGGACGCCGCTTGGCTTGGCGTAGCCGCGATTTTTACAATCGCGGCTACGGGACGGAGCTTCAGCGACGACGGCGGAACAACATCAGGAAGCCAATCGCACCAAGCAGCGCGGTCTTGGGCTCGGGGATGACGTTGTAGTTGAGGTAGATGTTGTTGCCGTCTTGGTAGAGACTGAAGAAATAGTCGCCACCGCGAGCTGTGTTGAACGCCACGTCGTTCCCGTCGAGCCAGTTTTGGGTGTTGATGCTCAGGTTTTCGAAGCCGATCAAAGCGGTCGCTCCGCTGTAGATGAGCCAGCCTTCGGTGCCGACATACGAATTATCCCAGAAGGAGTCCGACCAGTTGACGCTACTCACATCATCGTTAAATGCACCGCTGAAGACGAGGGTAAGCGTGGTGGCACCTTCGAATTCCAGAGCACCGCCGACGTTGATGCCGTCGTAGTCTGTCCCGCGATTGGCGAGCAGGGCGGTGTTGTTCACCAATTCCCAAATCACTTCGGCATTTGCCTCATAAGTGAGGTTGGCTTCAAAAGTCTGGATGCCGGGGCTGTTGCCGGGGGAGTGGATACCGGCGATCGTCGTATTGCCCGCAACCGTTCCGCTTCCGCCTAGAGTTGCTCCGGATGCGACCGTGACCGTGCCGGAGCCGGTGCCAGAGCCGTTGGTGTTGTTGACGAGCAGGGTGCCTGCCGAAACCAAAGTCGCACCGGTGTAGGTGTTGGCGTTGGTGAGAATCACCCGGCCACCAGCAGCATTGACCGTCACTGCCGTGCCAGCCGCAGCGGCGGTTTGCTCTGCAGCATCTTGACCTGTTGGATTGGAAATCACCCCGGAGAAGGTGACCGAACCACCGGCGGCGGCCGTGAGGTTGATGCCCTTGGTGGCTTGGTTGGTGGTGCCAAGAATGATGTTGCCGCTGAAGGTGGATGCGTGGGCTGAATTTCCGCCGAAGGTGATCGTGCGGGTGCCGGTGTCGGTGTTGTTCTGCGAGAGCACCTGGAAGTTGCGGCCGATGGTGTAGGCACCGCCCGCGAGCACGCCAGCATCATTGTTGTTATTGGCCACGCCGACGTTGATGGTGCTGTTGGCCCGTCCGAAGGCTCCATTCACGTTGTTGACCGATGGCACGTCGCCACCTGCGATCAGGTTGCCTTGCTGGACGGTGACGTTGCCGGTGAAGCTGTTAGCACCGGTGAGCACCATGTCACCCAGACCCGTCTTGGTGATTGCGTTCCCACCTGTGAATATCTGGTCAAAGGAGGCGGTGATGCCGCTGCCGACCGTGAAGGTTCTGTTGGCTCCCAAGGTCACTGTTCCGGTATTCGTGAACGCGATGTCCCCCGTGCCGCCGATCCCCACATTGCCACCGAGCACGATGGAGTTGGCAATCGTGCGCGCGGTGGAGTCGCTGCTTTGCAGGGTTCCGCCGAGGAAGGTGAGCGCTCCCGTGCCAATCGCATTTGCACTGCCGACTCCCAAGGTTCCCCCCGTGTTGATGGTGGTTCCGCCGGTGTAACTATTGTTTCCGGAAAGTGTCATGATGCCAGCCCCCCCGTCACTGTAAATGCCGATAGCGGTGCTGCTGGTGCCGGTGATATTGGCGATGTCTCCAGCATAGGTCTGGGTGCCGCTGCCGACGTTGAGGCCGAGGGTGACATTGCCGTTGCCGTAGTCCACCGTGCTACCCGCTTGGCCACCAAGACCGGCGAGCAGGCCGCCGATGGTGCCGTTGCCGCTGGTGCCGGTGGTCCATTGCCCCGCGCCGCCAACGCTGACGACGAGCGAGGTGCCATCAGCCAAGGTGACGGCTCCGGTCGCGGGCATGGAGGCAAGGCTGTTGAAGAACGCTCCCCCTTCTTGCACCTGGGTGCCACCGTCGTAGGTGTTGGTGCCGGAAAAGCCGATGAGGGCCGATCCAGTGAGGACCATACCGGCGGTGTTTCCGGTGTCGGTATTCTGAATGTCACCGGCAAGCAGCGCACCGCGTTCCAGCACGCGGCCCAAAGCTCCGATGCTGGCAGCATTATTTCCGAATGCTCCAACACCATCCGAAAATACCGTGCGATTGCCGCCGTTGAGGTCAAGGGCGTTGTTTAAGCGGATTACAGTTGCGGCTCCGGCGGCGGAATCGTTGAGCACCAGAGTGGTCGGCTTGAAGAAGTCACTGCCCCAGACCAGCTCGTTGGCACCGAGCGTCAGATCGACGCGGTCGCCCTGCATGATGGTGAATCCGGATCGGCCACCGGTGATTTGCACCTCACCCGCTTGATCACCCAGTGCCCTATCAAATGAGAACCAGCCGGCGGCCACACCACCATTCAGTGTAAGATTGGAATCGTTGGGAAGGGAAAACCCGCTCCACGTGTTGCCGAAGGCGGTGCCAAATTGGACAATCCCGTCATTGATGATTGTGGCACCATTGTAGGTGTTGTTCCCCGTAAGGATCAGCCTGCCATTACCTTCCTTGGTGAGGCCCGCCGTGCCGGAGCTGGTGCGAATGATCCCGCTGATGACCGCGCTGGATCTTCCGGTTGTGCCACCCGATACCGAGATCGTGCGATCCGAAGCATTGAGGTCGATGCGGTTCTCAAACGTGAGATTTCTGCTCGGATCCTGCGCAAATTCCGATTGCAGCAGTAAGGTGGATGGATTGAAGAAGCCGGTGGCATTGGCATTTCCGGCTTCGTTGGCGGCGCCCCACACGACCTCGAAGTTGGCATCGTTGTTAAGCCGAATGGCTGAGCCACCATTGTTGTTGCCGAAGCCGCTGGCTCCGCCGGTGATTTGGACTTGGTTGGCTCCATCTCCCAGAGACCGGCTGAAAAGGTTTTGCCAGCGGCCTTCCAAAATGCCTGAGGTGATGGTGATGTTGTTGTTGGTGCCAAGGGAAACATTATTTCCCCATACCAGGCTGCCGCCGTTGTTGATGAGGATGTCGCCCGTGAAGCTTGAATTGTTTCCCCGCAGGATGACCTGTCCGGTGTTATTCACGGTCAGGGTGCCGGATCCGCTGAGGCTGCCGAAAGTCTCATTATTGCCATTGATGGAGAAATTGCCGCTGCCGGAGAGGGTCAAGCCATGACTCCCGATATTGAGGGTTCTGTTGCCGGCGTTGTCGAAGATGAGTGAGCCTGTGGCGTTGTTCGTCCATGTCTGGGAATTGGCGAGGGTGATGTTGGTATTCACTTGGGTTGCGCCGTTGCCAGTCCGGGTGATGCCGCCTTCGCCTGCAGTTCCGTTGCCGAGCGTGATGTTGCCGGTGCCGGAGAGGATGACCTGCTGCGCCCCCCCGAAGGTGATGGAGTTCGCAAAGAGCGAGGCATTCGTCGTGACCGTGCCACTGTAGCTGTTGAGCAAAGTGCCGAAGAAGACGTCGTCAGCAGCCGTGGTGTCGGTGATGGTCGGCGCGGGAGTGCCGGTGCTGTCGAGATTCCACCAAGCGCTGGTGCCCCAGGTGCCGTTGGTGTTGCCGAAGCCGAGAGTGTCGCCGTTGGAGTCCCAATAGAGGTCGTTGGCGGAAGCGGAAGAGATCGCGAGCATCGAGGAGCCGATGGCGGTGAGGAAGTTGCGGAGGGCTTTGTTAGGCTTCATGAGTTTTAGATTTGGCGATTCGGATCGTTTTTCTTAAGAAGCGCCGTGTTTGAGTGGGACATATAAGGCTGGATGAGGGAGGGCGGAATAAAATTTTATAAAGGCGCCGGTCTTATTTTTAGACAGGTTATTAGCGGCGGATTGCCTGGATTTTTGCCGACGGCGATTGGGCGGGCAGGGAGTGGAGTGGCGAGGGATGGGGATTTCAGGGTTTGTGCCTGGATCTGGCGGATTTCGTTTGACGAGTTGTCGCAATTCACAGCAGGTATTTTGCTATGTCGATGCGCATGCTTGCGACCAAGGCCGAGCAAGTTGCCGCGCTGCTGCGTGAGGGGATGCACATTGGGCGTTGGCGAGGCTGGTTACCGGGGCGTGGTCGGCTGGCGAAGGAGCTGGGATGCAGCCATGGGACGGTGGAGGCTGCGTTGCAGCAGTTGGTGAGGGAGGGCTTGCTGGTGACGGAGGGAGCGGGGAAGCGGCGGCGGATCGTCCTGCGGAGGGGGGAGGCGCGGAAGAGGGTGATGCGGGTGAGGATTTTGCTCTATGAGCAGGTGGATCGCAGCATGCCCGACCTTGCAGAGCTATTGGCCCGCCTGCAGGAGCAGGGCTACGCGGCGGATTTTGCGTTGAAGTCGCTCAAGGATCTCGGGATGCAGGTGGATCGCGTTGCGAGCTTTGTGAAGAAAACGCCGGCGGATGCATGGGTGGTGGCGGCAGGTTCGCGTGAGATCCTGGAGTGGTTTGCGCATGGTCCGGTGCCAGCCCTCGCGATGTTCGGGCGCTTTTCGGGGCTGCCGATTGCGTCGTCGTCGCCGCGCATCGCTCCGGCGATGGTGAAGGCGGTGCGGCGCTTGGCGGAGCTGGGGCATCGCCGGATCGTGATGCTGTCGAGCGAGGAACGCCACAAACCCTTCCCTGCCATTTTCGAGCAGATTTTTCTCGATGAGCTGAAGGCGCTCGGGCTGCCAACCGGACCTTACAACCTGCCGGACTGGCCGGGCCATGCAAACGGCCTTCGGGCCTGTCTGGATGCGTTGTTCAAAGTGACCCCGCCGACCGCCTTGATTTGCGGCGAGACCCGGTTCTTTGCAGCGGCCCAGCAGTATCTGGCACGGCGAGGGATTCACGCTCCGGAGCATGTGTCGCTGATTTGCAGTGATCCGGATCCCGCATTTGAGTGGTGCGATCCTGCGGTTTCCCATTTCTGTTGGGATCGCAAACCTGTGATCAAGCGGGTGGTTGAGTGGGTGGATAACGTGGCCAAGGGGAAGGACGACCGGCGGCAAATGCTCTTCGATGGGGAATTCGTCGAGGGCGGGACGATCGGGCCGGCGGGGAAGATGTAGGCTCACTCGTGAGAATGAGGAGGGGATTGAGAGAGGGGGAGATTGGGCTTGCCCGTCGAAGACCATGAAAAAGCCTGCGGCTTGTTGCGGCATGCGATGCGCCGGGCCATGGGCATCCGATCAGCGCTTGAAAATCAAATGCCTCGAGTTGTGGAAGTAGTGGTATCCCGAGATCACGGTGAGTGCCACGGCGGCCCAGAGCGAGAGGATCATCAACCAGCCGTCGGGCGCGGCGAGCCAAACGAGGAAATCCGAAAATGCCCCGGGGTGGGAGACGTTCGAGAACGTCAACCACACCAACCCGGTGATCAGGTAGGTGAGTTGGAAGGTGGTTTTCCATTTTCCGAGGTTGTCCGCCGCGAGCACTTCGCCCGCTTCCACGGCGACCTGGCGCAGGCCGGTGACGAGGAATTCGCGCCCCATGATCAACGCGGTGATCCACACCGGGCACAGCCCTTTCGCGCTGAAAAACACAAACGCGGTGCAAACGAGGATCTTGTCGACGAGCGGGTCCATTAATTTCCCGAGTGGCGTCACCAGCCCCATCTTGCGGGCCAGCCAGCCGTCGAGGAAATCGCTCGCCGCCGCGATCGAAAACAACGCCAGTCCGATGCCGTAGTGCGTCGCGGATTTCCAAGAAACCACGATCACGAACGCCACCGTGAGCACGAGGCGGGAGAAGGTGATCGCATTCGGCAGGTTCACGCGGGCAACCATGGGGAATCCGCGCGCGGTTGGCAACAAGGGGTTGCGCGATTGTCGCAGTTGTCATAAACGACCCGTCCGCCCGCACCGGGCACACCATCTATGAGCAAAAGCGACTTCGGACTAATTGGTTTGGCTGTCATGGGCCAGAATCTCGTGCTGAACGTGGAATCCCGCGGATTCCAGGTTTCCGTTTACAACCGCACCACCAGCGTGACCGACGAATTCGTCGCCGCCCATCCGGACAAAAAGCTGGTCGGAGCGAAATCGCTGGAGGAGTTCGTCGATTCCCTCGCCTCGCCGCGCAAGATCATGATCATGGTCAAGGCCGGTGGCCCGGTGGACGCCGTGATCGAATCGCTGATCCCGCTGCTCGACAAGGGAGACATCATCATCGACGGCGGCAACTCGCTCTACACCGACACCGAGCGCCGCGATGCGTGGCTCGGCGACCTCGGCTTCCGTTTCATTGGTGCCGGCGTTTCCGGCGGTGAGGAAGGCGCCCGGAAAGGTCCCGCCATCATGCCCGGCGGCCCCGCCTCCACCTGGGACGTGATGAAGCCGATCTTCGAATCGATCGCCGCCAAGGCCGAAGGCGAGCCTTGCGTCACCCACATTGGGCCCGGCGGCGCCGGCCACTACGTCAAGATGATCCACAACGGCATCGAATACGGCGACATGCAGCTCATCTGCGAGGCCTACAACATCTTCAAGGCGGCCGGTTTCACCGCCGCCGAGCTTGGCCAGGTGTTCACCGATTGGAACAACGGCGACCTCGAGAGCTACCTCATCCAGATCACCGCCGAGATCTTCAAGCAGGTCGACCCGGCAACCGGCAACCCGCTCGTCGAAATGATTCTCGACACCGCAGGCCAGAAGGGCACCGGCAAGTGGACGATCATGAATGCGGTGGAAAACGCCGTCGTCATCTCCACCATCAACGCCGCCGTGGAAGCCCGTATCCTTTCCTCGATGAAGGAAAAACGCGTCGCCGCCAGCAGCGAGCTGCAAGGCCCCGAGCCGGTGCTCAGCGCCGATAAGGCGGAGCTCGTCGCCAAGGTGCACGATGCGCTCTTTGCCTCAAAAATCATCTCCTACGCCCAAGGTCTCGACCTCATCGCCAGCATGAGCGAGGAAAAAGACTGGAACCTCGACCTCGGAAAAATCGCAGCCATCTGGCGCGGCGGCTGCATCATTCGCGCGCGTTTCCTCAACGACATCACCGACGCGTATCGCCAGGACCCGAAGCTCAGCAACCTGATGCTCGCCCCGTTCTTCAAGGACCTGCTCAACCGCTTCCAACAGAACTGGCGCGAGGTCGTCGCCAAGGCCACCCTCGCCGGGATCCCGGTGCCCGCGTTCTCCGCCTCGCTCGGCTACTACGATAGCTACCGCAGCGCGAAGCTCCCCGCCAACCTGCTCCAGGCCCAGCGCGACTTCTTCGGCGCACACACCTACGAGCGCACCGACAAGCCGCGCGGCGAGTTTTTCCACACCGATTGGCCGGAAGTGATCGGTTGAGCCGGCACTTCATCAATCCAGCATCCACTCGGGCCGGATTTTCAAAATGCGTCTGCGGCATCTGTCGCAGGCGCGTTTTACCAAAAAAACACGGCCGCCCGGGAATGGCGCGTGCATCCCGCCCTGCGGTCTGTTACCTAAAACGCCATGAAGTGGCTTGCCATTTTCCTTTTCACCAGCGTGCAGGTTTTCGCTCATCCGCTGGATGAGTTCATTGCCACCGCCACGGGAAAACACGGAGCGTTTGGAGAAAAGGCCGCGCGCTTTCTTGTCGAGCACATGCCGGCATCCGATAAAGAGGCGCTCACCGCCGGGTTCCTCATCGAAAACCTCGACCTCGCGCTCAAGGCCCGCGAAACTTTCCCATGGGCCGGGGATGTGCCTGAGGAGATTTTTCTCAACGACGTGCTGCCCTACGCCGTATTCGACGAGCCGCGCGATCCCTGGCGTGCGGATTTTCTCGGCAAGGCGGGGGATCTCGTCAAACACGCCAACACCGCAAGCGAAGCCGCGCAAATCCTGAACCGGGAGTTTTTCAAACTCATCCGCACCCACTACCACACCGAGCGCAAACGCACCAACCAGTCGCCCAAGGAGTCGATGGAACAAGGCAAGGCCACCTGCACCGGCTTGTCCATCATCCTCGTGGCCGCCTGCCGGTCGGTCGGCATCCCCGCACGCGCCGTCGGCACCCCGATGTGGCACGACAACTCCGGCAACCACACCTGGGTCGAGATCTGGGACCAGCAATGGCACTTCACCGGGGCAGATGAATTCAACGACAAAGGCCTCAACCACGCCTGGTTCACCGTCAACGCCTCACGGGCGCGCGCCGACAACCCACGCCACGCCATCTTTGCCACCTCATGGAAAAAAGACGGCACCCATTTCCCGATGGTGTGGGCGCCGGAGAGCAGGACGGTCGGCGGGGTGAACGTCACCCAAAATTACCTAACAAACACCAAGGAGGTTCCGACGACGATTGGCATCCGCTTTTTCGAGGGTGACGCGCGGGTGGTGAAAACCGGCGAGCTCACCACCGTGCACGGCATGGTGCTGGGGTCTTTTGAAACCAAGGCCGGCACGGCCGATATGAATGACATGCAACGCCTCATGGTCGAGCCTGGCGTATACCGCCTCCGCTTCGACCATCTCGGCGTGGCGCACGAAACGCAGCCCATCATCGTGGAAGATACAATGCGGAACATTCACGATATTCGCGCCGCCGATCTCGCGCCGGCCCCGGATTTTTCCAACGAAGAGGCACCCCTTTCTCGAGAGGATGCAATGCGCGCCATCTACCTCACGCATGAGACGATGTTGCGCGAACAAAATGAGGCTCGGAATGTGGAGCTCGAGGCCCGCTCCATCCGCAATGGCGATCACACCATGCGCTGGCTGGAGAAATCCTTTGGCGATGCGCCGCATGGCATGCGCTCGTTGTGGATCTCAATGCACGGCGGCGGTGGCGCACCCGCGCGGGTGAACGACCAACAATGGCAGAACCAGATCCGCCTCTATCAGCCGGAAGAGGGCATCTACGTCGCCCCACGCGCACCCACCGATACCTGGAACCTGTGGCACCAGGATCACGTCGATCCGCTGTTCGACCGCCTCATTGAAAACATGGTCGCCCTGCGCGGGGTCAGCCCGGACAGGATCTATCTGATGGGATATTCGGCTGGTGGTGACGGCGTCTGGCAACTGGCCCCGCGCATGGCCGACCGTTTCGCCGCCGCCGCGATGATGGCCGGCCATCCGAACGAGTCGTCTTTGCTCGGGCTGCGCAACCTGCCATTCGGCATTTTCATGGGGGAAAACGACGCCGCCTACGAACGCAACACCGTCGCTGCCGAAAAATCCGCCGAGCTCGCCGCGCTCCACAAGGCGGACCCCGGCGGATACACCCACCTCACGCGGATCTATCCGGGTCTCGGCCATTGGATGGATCTGAAATGCGCCGAAGCCCTGCCATGGATGGCGCAATACCAGCGGAACCCGTGGCCGAAGAAAATCGTCTGGCTCCAGGACGACGTCGTCCACCACCGGTTCTATTGGCTGCGCCTCCCCGAGGGCACCGCGGTGGTGAACCGGAAAATCACCGCCCACATCGAGGGCCGCACGATTCGCCTCGAAGGCGATGTGCTGCCGGGCACCGAAATCCTGCTCTCCGATGCCTTGATCGATCTCGACGATGCTGTCACGGTATCCGTAAACGACACGCCAGCATTCACCATCACGCCGCAGCGCACACTCGCGACGATCCGCGCCGCCCTCGGCGATCGCCTCGATCCAGTGGCCACGCCCACCGCGACGATCCGCATTCCTTGAATCCACCACCCGTCATCGATCTGATGAAAAGCCTGCTCACCTCCTTGTTTCTCCTCGTCGCATCCCACATCGGCCTTGCCGCCAAGCCGCTCAACATCGTCGTCCTTTACGCCGACGACTGGCGCTACGACGTCCTCGGCATCCTTGGCCACCCGGTGGTCGAAACCCCGCACCTCGATCAGCTGGCCCGCCAGGGAATGCTGTTCACCCAGAACCGGGTGACGACCTCCATTTGCGGCGCGAGCCGCGCCAGTCTTTATACCGGCCAATGGATCTCGCGCAACGGCTGCGTCGGCTTCAACATGTTCACCACGCCATGGGAGGAAACCTACCTCGGGCTGGTGCGCGCGAATGGCTACCATCTCGGCCACGTCGGGAAATGGCACAACGGACAGATTCCCAAAGAGCGTTTCGACTTCTGCCGCAGCTATCAGGTGAAGCACTGGCACCCGCAGAAACTCGACCAGCAGATCCACGTGACGACGCGCAACACGAATGACGCGTTGGAATTCCTCCGCACCCGCCCGGAAGAGAAGCCGTTTTCCATCGCCGTATGCTTCTTCGCGCCGCATGCGGAAGACTCGCATCCGCTCCAGTTCCTCCCGCAAACCGAGCACATGCATCGCTATGACGGCATCGAGATTCCGGTGCCAGCCAACGCCACGGAGGAATCCTGGAAACGCCTGCCGCCGTTTTTCACCGAGAAAAACGAAGGCCGCAACCGCTGGGGGTGGCGGTTCGATACCCCAGAGAAATATCAGGCGATGATGAAAAACTACTACCGCCTCATCAGCGGCGTCGACGCCGCCTGCGGACACATCATCGCCGAACTCGAGGAACAGGGCGTGCTCGACGAAACGCTGGTCATCTTCACCACCGACAACGGCTACTATCACGGCGAACGCGGGCTTGGCGACAAGTGGTATCCGCATGAGGAAAGCATCCGCGTGCCGCTCATCATCCGCGACCCGCGCATGCCGGAGGCGAAGCGCGGCACGCGCAACGACGACTTCACGCTCAACGTCGACCTCGCCCCCACCATCCTCGCCGCCGCAGGCATCCCGGCACCGGATCGCATGCAGGGCCGCGACATCGCGCCACTCTACCTCGACGATGAAAAGCCGGCATGGCGCGACGAGTTTTTCTACGAGCATCCGGTGATACGCGACATCGATTTCATCCCGCCCTCGCAGGCGCTGGTGCGCAAGGATTGGAAATATTTTTACTGGCCCGCGCACGATTACGAGCAGTTGTTTGATCTCACGAGCGATCCACTCGAGGAAAACGACCTCGCACGCGATCCGGCGCACGCGGAGAAACTCGCCGAGATGCGCAGCCGCTTCCATGAGCTCCGCGAAGCCGCGAAGTAGGCCATCTGCCGGTCGTCCTATTCCGCCTGCGGCTTGAGCCAGTAGAGCACGGCCATGCGCACGGCGATGCCGTTCTCAACCTGATCGTTGATGAGCGAGCGCTCGTAATCCATCACCGCGTCGCACAACTCGACGCCGCGGTTCACCGGGCCGGGATGCATCAGGTAGAGCCCGCGGGCGCGGATTTCCTCAAGCCGCGATTCGCTCACCCCATACAAGCGGTGGTATTCGCGCACGCTGGGGAAAAACTGCACCGCCTGGCGCTCCATCTGCACGCGGAGAAGATAGACGACGTCCGGCTCCCACGCCATGGCTTCATCGTAATTGGTGAACCGCCGGACTTCCGGTGGCGACTGCCGGGGCAGCAGCGAGCCGGGGCCGCACCACGCCACCTGGATGCCGAGCTTCAGAAGGATCGACGTCGTCGAGCGCGCCACCCGCGAGTGCAGGACGTCGCCAATGATGAGCACCTTCCTGCCGGCCGGCTCGGGAAATTTCTCCTTGATGGTGAACGCATCCAACAACGCCTGAGTCGGGTGTGCGTGCGCTCCGTCGCCCGCATTCACCACCGAGGCCC
This sequence comes from Luteolibacter sp., assembly GCA_047921195.1. Taxonomy (GTDB): domain Bacteria; phylum Verrucomicrobiota; class Verrucomicrobiia; order Verrucomicrobiales; family Akkermansiaceae; genus Luteolibacter. Next base: position 27,331 of record JBLRWN010000006.1, read on the forward strand.
GCGTCTGCGATGCGATCAACCCCGGCAGGCCGGAGCGCCCGTGGCGGACAATGATGAAATCCGTGCGCATCGCCTGCAGCGTTTCCACCGTTTCGCGGACGGATTCGCCCTTGGTGATCGAGGATTGCGAGACGTCGAAGTTCGTGACGTCCGCCGAGAGCCGCTTGGCGGCGACCTCGAACGACGAGTGAGTGCGGGTGCTCGGCTCATAAAAAAGCATGAGCACGGACTTCCCCTTGAGGGCGGGAACCTTTTTGACGGAGCGGGTGAAAACCTCTTTGAACGGCGCTGCCTGATCAAGCAGGTGGTCGATTTCCGCGCGATCGAGGGACTGGATGGTGAGCAGGTCTTTACGTGGCATGCCGGAGCTGTGGGAAGTATTGAAGGGCGGCGTAGGTAAGCACAAACAAAACCACGATCCCGATGAACGGGCCGTGGTGTTTGGAGTAGGGGCGCAGGAAAAATAGATAGGCCCCGAACGCCAGCGATACCAGCGCGATGCCAAGCGGAAGAATCATCGGCAGATTGTGATAAACCGGAATCACCGCGGAAAGCGCGAACAGGTAACCGCTGAGGACAACCATCGCACGCTCCCGCCGTGCGGGCCTTGGCTGGGTGTTGTGCTGAGTCTCCAACAAGGCGCGCAGGCGGATGCGCTCGAGCTCATCGTTGCTTCGCCGGTGCACCGGCAGCCCGGTCGCCGGGTCGATCAAGGGCTTGGAGCCCGCCTCGTCCTCCTTCACCCGTTCGGGCGACAGCGTGGCCACGGGCGTCGTGTCGGCCTCATCCTGAAGCACCACGCCGGCAATGCCCAGCTTGCCACGCAGCGCATGGATTTCTTCGGGGGATTTTTTCTGCTCCGGCAGCATGGGCTATGGGTTTTGCTTGGAGACAATGCGGACTTCTTCTTTCGAATCAGTGCCTTCAAGCGCGACGTATACGTGGTCGAGCCGGCGTGTGTCGAGAAGGATTCCGGTGTAGTCGGGCTGGATCGGCATTTCGCGGTGGCCGCGGTCGATCAAAACGGCGAGCTCAACCTTGGCCGGGCGACCGTAATCGGAGAGCGCGTCGAGCGCGGCGCGGATCGTGCGCCCGGTGAAAAGCACGTCGTCGACCAGAATGACGTGCGCGCCATCGACGGTAAATGGGATGTCGCTTTCCTGAAGGGCGGGGTTTTCGTGGAGGTGTTCGTAATCGTCGCGATAAAGCGAGATGTCGAGGACGCCGAAGGAGAGCTCGCGGTCTTCGTCGGCCAGTTCGTTGAGCACGCGCTCGGCCACCTCATCCCCCCGCGAGCGGATGCCGACAAGGCAGATCGGACGATCGCCGGTGGCGGCGCGGATGTCGTTGGCGAGCTTGGCCACGCCTGCGGCAATGTCTTCGGCGGTCAGGATGCGTTCTTCCATGGCGGGGGTGAATCTGGCACGAGACTGACTCAGCGACCCCATCGTTGCAAGCCACCAGAAACCGCCGCGCAAATCCCTTGCACCGCGCAAGACCGGTGTGGCGGGGAGTCGGAAAAATCAAGGCTCCGACCACATCAGCGGCGACGCGAGATGGATGGATTCGAGTGTCGCGGATTGGCGATCCCCCGGGCGCAGCACGACGCGAAGGTCCAGCTCTCCGGACGGCGGCGCGATCGCGGTGAAAACGATCATGGAGAACCCCCGATTTGGAGAATCCCAGATATTGCGGGGCTCCGAGATGTCGATGGATTGCCAGTGCCAACCCTCGCCGCCATGGATCGAAAGTTCGAGCTCCCTGCCATTTTCCCGGAGGGTGAGATCCGCCCGGCCGGTTTCACCGACATCGGCCCGCGTGACCATCGCCCACCGAACCTCGGCACCCGGACGCAGCCCGGCGAGATGGTCGCTCACCAGCACGTTTCCACCGGGAAGCAGGGCAATGCCGCGATGCGCATGCGCCACCTGCTCTTGATAGACGGGTGTCATGTCCACCACCGTGTGGGGGAAATCCAGATCCGCGGAAAACCGGACGATCGGAGCATCGCCGGCGGCATGCTGGAGCCGGCCGTCAATCACCAGCGTGTTATGGCTGTGGTTGTTGTTGCGGAAAACCTGCCAGCGCCCGGCATCCTGATGCTTGTGCCAGAGGGTGATGCCCTGGCTCTCGGCGTGATGATAGCTTTCCATCCCGAGGTCGTGCGCCCAGCGCACACCACCGGCATCGATCACGAATGAGCCGATGTCCATCTGCCCGTGCGAAGCGCCTGGCGGGCCGGCTTTCACACCGACGAACACGCCATCATCCTGCCACGAATTCCGATGGACGGATACCGGCACCGTGTTCCGGCTCGTCCAGTGAAGCGGAAGGTTGTGAGCCGCTCCCTCGCCTTGAGGATCGCGCCACAGCAACGCGAGGCTCCCGATCCAGTTGGTGGCGGAGGATTTCCCAAGCAGCACGTCTTCATGGGCGGCCCATTCCGGGCGGGAGAATTTTTTCGCCAGCCAGTAGACCGCAGGCTGGACGCCGCGAGCAGGGCGTCCATCGGAAAAATTGAACATTTGCCCGGATGGGCCCGTCATCAAAAGCGGAAACGCGCCGGTCTCCGCAAAACCCTCCAACTCGCAAAGCCCGAATGTGCTGCCGAGCGCGGATTCGAGCAGGGCAAGCAAGACGACGTTGTAACTCGTGCCATACGCCCAGTATCCGGGACCCTCCGGATACGCCCCGGCCGGAGCATAGGATGCCATGGCGTTGGGCACATGGCGAACAGCGCGCTCGAGAATCTGATGGGCCGCTTCGGGGTGATGATCCAACAAGACCAGTGCTCCCGCGACGAGCCCGCCGTTGCAGACCTGGTTCCAGTTGTTCGTGGTGGTCAACCACCAGTGCCTGTCGCTTTTCAACGCGGGGGTGAGGCCTTTTTCAAAAATCGCGCGGCGTGCGAGTTCGCGCGTCTCTTCGTCGAGCACGGCGTGCAACCAATCGTAGCCGATTGAGACGCCAAGCGTCATTTCGGCGGTGTCGAGGAAGTGAGGGGGATTCCAATCGTCAAACCGGGAAACCGCCCGCAGTTCGGCCGCTCCTCGTTCGGCGTAGCGCGGATCGCCCGTCAGATGCCATGCCATCGCCAGCGTCATCATGCGGTCGAGCGCATGGCGCGAAACATGCAACATGCGCCTGCCGATCAATTCACGGGTGAGCACTGGCGCGTCGATCAGGCCATCCGCTTTTGCGACGGTCATCGCGGCGAGTTTCGCATGGTGGGCATCCAGCTTCGCCCGCTCGGGCAGCTGTGAGGCCGCGGCCTGGTCCATGAACAATCTCGGATGACCCTCGACGCGGGCGGCGGCGTCCCGAATCCCGGCAGCCGTATCCGCATTTGCCATGCCCGCTATCCACACAACTGTGGCCGTTGCTTTTACGAAGGCACGGGCAAGGATGGGTGAAATCAAGGCCATGCGTTCGGATACGTGCTTCAATCCGGAATCTTTCGGATCAAGGGCGCAATCATTCCCGCACCGCATCCAGCGCCATGGCCGCCGCGCCGATTGTTCCGGCTTCGTGGGAAAACGCCGCGGGCAGGATTTCCAGATGATCACGAAACGGGCCGTATAATTGCGAGAGCAGGTAGTCTTTCAACGGGCTGAGCAGCAAGCCTCCCGCGCGGGCCACGCCACCACCGATGACGATGGCTTCAGGATTAAGCAGCCAGCAGCAGTTCATGATCGCCGTTGCAAGCATGCGCGCGGTTTCTTTCCAGATCGCAAGCGCCACCGCATCGTTTTGCTCCGCAGCCTTGGCCAGCGCCTCCGGGGTGCAGGCATCGCGGGATTTCGCAACCCCGGCCGCCGCGTATGCGGTCATGGCGCGTTCGGTGATCTCGTTGTTGCCAATGTAATCCTCCAGCGCGCCGTGGTTTTCGTAATGCCCGATGCGGCCCTGGTAGTCGATCGACATCTGTCCGATCTCCCCTGCCCCGAACCGCGAACCATGCAGCAGGCTGCCATTGACGATCACCCCGCCACCCACACCGGTGCCAAGCGTGATGCATACCAGGTGGCGGAACCCGCGCCCGGCTCCGAGCTTCCATTCGGCGTAGGCCATGCAGTTCGCGTCGTTGTCCACCACCACCGGCAGTCCACATTTTTCCGCAAGCCAGGTTCGCAGCGGAATTTCCTTCCATCCCCGCACATTGGTCAGGTTGCGGACGATCCCCTGCTCGTAATCGACAAATCCCGGCATGCCCACCCCCACGGCGGCAACATCCGGGAAATCGGCGCGCAAGGTTCCGATGGAGTCCGCCATCGCCGCGACCAGCGTGTCGGGCCCTTCAAAGTCCTGTGTCACAATGGCCGGAGCCGCCTGCACTACGCGCCGACCCATGACGACACCCGCCTTCACGGTGGTGCCACCAAAATCAATGCCAATCGCCGGTAAATGCTCATCCATAAATCCCCGGGGCGGACGTGTAGCGGGCAAGGTGCCGGTTGGCACGCTATTTCTCAAATCCCCCCCGGCCAAACGGCCTCCGGTCCGTCTACATGGAACAAAGGCACACACTGGTGGAGGCGAGGGGAGTCGAACCCCTGTCCGAGATGCCGGCAACGAAAGTCTCTACACGTTTAGCAAGCGGTCGGTGGTTTCGGAGCGGCGTGGCCCGCTTGCGGCGAGTCCGTTCCTAGGAACCTGTTGTGTCTCGATGGGAAACCCGGTCACCCGATTTTCCATCCAGCCTTCTGAGTGGTCGCCATCCCCCTTAGAAGGCGTGGGGGTTCTGACGTGACTGTCAATTAAGCAGCCAATGCGAGCTCGTTGGAGTCTGCATTTATTGTTTTTGAGCGGCTTTTTAGGAGGCCAGCCGATCAACCTCCACGTGCAACTTCCGCATGAAACATCCCGTCGAAACCAGAACGCCCCCTACAGTGTTGTCCAAAGAACCTACATCAGCCATCCGGGATATCAAGGTCATTCACAAGCGGATGAAACAAATAATTTTCCAGGAAAATTATTATTGCGGTCAACAAAGTGACGATGTGGAGGCAGTTGCAATGCGCGTGGGGATCGGGGGTCTCTCGGGGGCGACGAGAGCGAGCAAGAATAAATGCAAGGGGGGGGCTCTCTCATCGGAATTTTTCTTCCAACACGAGCCGGATGGCCCGGGCGATGGCCTCGTTGGAGAATCGGTCGGTGTTGATGATGAGGTCGTATTGGCAAGGGTCGCCGATCTCGCGGTCGAAGGTGGATTTGATGTAGCGCTTGCGCGCGCGATCACGTTTTGCGATTTCCTGCTCGGCGGCTTCCAGGGTGAGCGAATGAAGCTTGGCGAAATGGCGGGCGCGGATTTTCGAATCGCCGACAAATCGGACATGGATCGCATGCTTCACGTCCGCGGCGACCAGGTTTCCGCCGCGCCCGACGATGATCGAATTTCCTGCTTGTGAAAGCCGCCGGATCGTTTCGGCAACCTTGCGCGCATTGGTGAAAACACCGGCGTGCAAGCCGAGGATTTCCCCAACCAGCGAGCGGATTTCCTCGGGCTTGTCCTCGGGGAAATAGTCGGCTGTTTTTTCCGGCAGGTCGTGTTCGCGGATGCAGTGGTCGAGCAGGTTTTGGTTGAACACCGTCCAGGGGCGTTTTTTGGGGATGAAATCACTGGCATTCAATTCGGGGACCAGCGCCTTTGCGATGGAATTGCCGCGGGCTCCCGCCTGGCGCGAAATCGTCACCACCGGGCCGTGGGTTTGGCCGCGTTGGCCGGATCGCGACGCATCAGGTGTGGCGGCGTAGAGGTAGGCGCGGCAAAGGTTGGCTTGGGCATTGGCATTCATGGCGGTATAAGAGTTGTAATCAATATCCCACCCGGGTCACGAGGGGTCAAGCAAACCCGGCTCGGCAGCAAGCGATTGATTGGACAAACCACCCTTGCCCGGCCATCATGTGCGCATGCCGACACGCAAGGAACTTCTCGACATGCAGTTCATCGACGCCCGCAGCCGCGTCATCGATGTGGCGGCGTTTCTTGATCGCATTGACCGGCACCCGGGCGGTGACGATCACCGTCTGGCGGCACTCCGCCGCGCGTTGCCGATCCTGCTATCCGAGAATGCCGGGCGGGCGAAAGCCGTGCTTGAGGCGCTTTCCGACACCACCACCGCGATGCCGGAATCCGCCGCTTTTCAAGGAGCCTGCGGCGCTCCGCCTGCATCCGAACTTTCCCAGTGACATGAGCTACATCGAGCCCCACGCCCACATGGTCAGCCGCACGACGGATGACTACGAGAAACTCGCGCTCGCCGGGTGCGAAGCGCTGTGTGAGCCGGCATTCTGGGCTGGCTTCGATCGATCGTCGCCGCAGGCGTTTCACGATTACTTCCGCCAGCTTACCGAGGTGGAGCCGAAACGCGCGGCGAGGTTCGGAATTCGGCATTTCAGCTGGCTGTGCATCAACCCGAAGGAGGCCGACGACCCCGGTTTCGCCCGCGAGGTGATGAGCTTGCTTCCTGAATTCCTCGACAAGCCGAACGTCCTCGGCATTGGCGAAATCGGCCTGAACAAAAATACCCGCAACGAGCTCGCTATCTTCGAGGAGCACGTCCAGATCGCGCTCGATCGTGATTTGCCGATCCTGATTCACACGCCGCACCTCGAAGACAAGCTCAAGGGCACCCGGATCATGCTTGATTCGCTGGCAAATTTCTCCGGCCTCGACCGCTCGAAGGTGATCATCGATCACGTTGAAGAGCATACCGTGCGCCATGTCCTCGATGCCGGCTACTGGGCGGGCATGACGCTTTACCCGCAGAGCAAATGCACGCCCGACCGCGCCATCGACATGCTCGAAACCGAGGGTCTCGACCGCATCTGGATGAACTCCGCCTGCGACTGGGGGGTTTCTGATCCGCTTGCCGTGCCCCGGTGCATGCTTGAAATGAAACGCCGCGGTCACTCCCGTGAGACGATCCGCAAGATCGCCTTCGACAACCCGCGCCAGTTCCTCTCCGCCTCGCCCAATTTCACCTTGGACGATTGATGTCCGTCACGGAAAGGTCAGCGGTCCTTGCCCCTGCGGGCCGAGGGGAATGCCCAGCGCGACCCACACCACCAGCATCACCGACCAGATGATGGTAAAGACGAAGGTGTAGGGCAGCATCATCGAGATCAGTGTGCCCATTCCTGCTTTCGGCTGATAGCGCTGCATGAAGGTGATCACGATGATGAGATACGCGTTGAGCGGGGTGATGATGTTCGTGGTGGAATCGCCAATGCGGTATGCCGCCTGGGTGAGCTCCGGGCTGATGCCGACCAGCATGAACATCGGCACGAAAATCGGTGCGACGATCGAGTATTTCGCCGACATCGAGCCGATCAGCAGGTTGAAGACGCCGACAAACGCAATGAAGACCAGCAACAGCGCCCACGTCGGCATTTGAATGGTGGCGAGCGATTGGCCGCCGGCTTCCGCCATCATCCGACCGAGGCCGCTTTGCTGGAAACAGAAGATGAACTGGCCGGCGAAGAACGCGAGGACGATGATCGGGGCCATCGCGGCGATGCTCTCGCAGAAAAGCCGGGCGACGTCCTTGTCGCTGCGGATCATTTTTTGGTGGATGCCATAGGCCACGCCGGGCACGAAAAGCGCGAAGAACAGCAGCGGCACCACCACCAGGATCCAGCGCGGCATCAGCGGGTTTTCCCCCGGCCCGGCGACCCCCTCGCCGACCTCGCCGTGCAGCGGCGCACCGGGGATGAAGATGGCAGCGAGCAGCACCGCCGTGAACAGCGCCGATGCTCCAAGCGCCCAGGCCACGCCACGCGCTTCCGAGGCGGTCACCGTGGTGGCCTGGGCGTCGTGATCCGTCGGCGTGGCCAGCGGCATCGATTCGCGGGATTTGTTGAGGTTGGGTTCGACGATTTTCTCGGTCGTCCACCATCCGGCGAGGGTCAGCACCACGGTGGAGGCGATGCCGAAAAACCAGTTGGATGCCGGGCTCACGATGTAATCCGGATCGATCACGCGGGCACCATTTTGGCTTAGCTCCGACAGCATCGGATCAATACTTGTAATAAACAAGTTTGCATTAAATCCTGCCGAAACGCCGGCGAAAGCTGCGGCAATGCCGGCCAACGGGTGCCTGCCGAAGGCGTGATATGCGAGTGCCGCGAGCGGAGGCAGGACGATGTAGCCCGCATCCACGGTAAGTGTGGACATGATGCCGACAAATACAGTGGCCGGGGTGAGCATCCGGGCGGGTAGTTTTGCGAGGCTGAGTTTTAACAATGCGGCGATGAAGCCGGTGCGTTCGGCAATACCGACGCCGAGCATACCGATGAGCACCACCCCGAGCGGTGGGAATTCGATGAAGTGCTTGCGCATGTTTTTGAGGGCCCAGAACAGGCCGTCGGCCGTGAGCAGGCTGTTGGCGCGATGTTCCTCGCCGGTGGCCGCCCAATCGCCGGAGTCTCCTGGCCGCATTTCGACCACCCGCCAATCACCGACCACCGCAAGGTGGCTCACCACGAGGATGAGCACCGTGCCGAGCGCAAACAAGGTGGCGGGATCCGGCAGGCGGTTGCCAACGGTTTCGATCAATCGGAGAAAGCGGCGCATCGCCGCGCATCATCGATATTCGAACCGCTCGCGCGAGCGGGAAATTCGTCGGGAAGTCGATCCAAGGAAAAGCCGCCTTGCCCCTCTGGCGATCAGCCGCTTGCGAATACTGAAAGACCGCCGGACTTGGGCATGTATGCATGATATCCTTGTTTAATCCGTTGATATGAAAGCTTCGACTAACAAAATACTCCTGCCTTCCCTCCTTTTCTTGCTTGCTCTGACGGGGCTTGCCATCGGAGCGGAAAAACCCGTGCAGGTCTACATCCTCTCCGGCCAGTCCAACATGGTCGGCATCGGCCAGGTCGGGCCGATGGGGGCCTCGCGGATGAACACCTTCGTGTCCGCTGAGAAAAACGCCGAGCAGGGGGCGATCTTGTCGATTTACGAGGGCGCGTTTGATCCCGAGGCGGATTACGAGCAAAAGGAGGCGAAGGAAACCCATGCCGTAAGGCTCGGCTACTGGCCGCATACGACGTTTCCGTCTATCGAGGGCCCTTCCGTTTCGATCGCCCGCGGATTCATCCGGATCGACCGTGCCGGGGAATACAGCTTCCGGACCACGGGCAATTCGATCATGGAAGTCGATGGCAAGGTGATGCACCGCAGCGTGGAGGGCGAGGAGGAGGTCAACGTCCGCACCCGCCTCGAGCCTGGCACCCACCCGATCAGGGTCACGTTTCTGGGGTCCGCGCGCTCCAACATGTCGCACAGCATTTGGGACGTTCCGGGCACGCTCACCACGTTGGTGCACCAACAAGGGAAATTCCCGTATCTCGCTGGACCGGACGGCGGCTGGGTATCGCGCGACGACGTCTGGTATCGGGGTGTGGTGACCGCAGGTGCTAACAAATGGCTGGCCCCCGGTTGTGGAGCCAACGCCTCGCAGATCGGCCCGGAGCTGGGCTTCGGCCACATGGTTGGCAATTTCCATGATGAGCCGGTGTTGATCATCAAGGCTTCGCAGGGCAATCGCTCGCTGGCGTGGGATTTCCTGCCACCTGGCAGCGAGCGGTTCGAAGTCGGCGACATGGTGTATGCCGGATACAAGGACCCGAAATCATCATGGCCGAAAGGCGAAACCCCCGAAGAGGGGGGCTGGTATGCGGGCAAGCAATACGACGAATGCTTCGGCGCGGCGAAAGAGGTGCTCGCCAAGTTTGATGAATCCTTCCCGCACTGGGCGGGTCGCGGGTACGAGATCGCCGGCTTTGGGTGGTTCCAAGGCCACAAGGACACAGGCAGTGAGGTGCATGCCAACCGCTACGAATCGAATTTGGTGAATCTGATCCGTGCGTTGCGCAAGGAATTCGACGCCCCCGACGCGCCATTTGTCGTTGCCGTCGGATGTGGCAACGAGGGGCGCGAGGGCACCGGGCTCATCATTGCCGATGCCCAGCTCGCCGTTTGCGGCAGCACCGGAAAATATCCGGAATTCAAAGGGAATGTGAAATCCGTCGATACGCGGGATTATTTTCCGACCGCGGAGGAATCCCCCCGCGATCAGGGATACCACTACCACCAGAACGCCGGGGCTTATATGCAGATCGGCGAGGCCATGGGCAAGGCGATGGTCGAGCTCCTGAAGCAATGAATGCGGCGTGGCCGCGGCGGGTTCACTCCTCCAGCTTGGTCAGCTCGATTTTGCGGAACTCGACTTCCGCGCCTTCCGCCTGAAGCGCGATCTGGCCGGAGCTGGCGGTGGCGTTGGTGCCGTGGTTCACCAGGGTGCCGTTGACGTGCACGATGACTTCGCTGCCCTTGCAGACGATCTCCATGGTGTTCCAATCGCCGAGGGCTTTTTCGGCATTTTCAAGGTGGATGATGCGGCGGGCGTCCTTGGGGCCGCCGCCGTATGCTTGGTCGTCCTTGCGGGGGCGGCGCTCCTCCATGTTAGGGACTTCGATGTCTTCACCGATGACCCAGAAATCCCCCGCGCTGCCGTGTTGCATCTGCACTTCGATGGATTGGGGAAACATGTCGTAAAGCCGGCGTGGCGTCGAGGCATGCACCAGCACGCCGCAGTTGCCCGCTTCTTTGGAAAACCGGTATTCCACCACCAGCTTGTAGTTCGAGAATTTCTCTTCGGTGATGAGGTGGCCCAGCGGCCTGCCAAGGCTCACCAGCACGCCATCGCGGACCATGAAGGCGGGCGGATTCGCATTCCACCAAGCGACTTTGCGGGTGTCGAAGGTGATGATGCCGTCCTTGACCTCAACCTCCTGCTCCGGCGTCATGGTGTCGCGGGCGGGGATGTCCATCGTCCAGCCGGAGAGGTCCTTGCCATTGAATAGAGAGATGGTTTCTCCAGCGAGGCAGATGGCGGGAAACAGCGATATCAGGCAGATCAGTTTGGTTTTCATCACGAATGAATACGCGGGAAATCCTGCGAACGATCAATGAAATAAGCCAAAAAAACGCACCTTCTTATTTTGCGTCATTAAGCTTGAGGAGCCGTTCGAGCGTGGCGGTTGAGAGGCAGGCGTTCTTACTGTAAATTTCCACCCTCGGACTGGCGGAGGTCGACGGTGTTGGTCAGGTCGCGCAAGGCTTTGGTCATGGTGCCGGTTAGAGGTTTTTGCGCGTCACAGCCTGCCGGCGGATTTGATATCGAAGTAGCTGTTGGCCAGGGTGATGGCGAGTTCGCGGGCGGTGCAATCGCGGGTGATGACGCCGGCGGCGTTCATGGAAGCGAGGATTTCGCGGCGTTCTTCGAAGTAGCGGTCGGCGGCGAGGAAGCGCAGGGCGGCGGGGAAGCCATCGACGGGTGTGTGTGTGGCGGCATCGATGACGTGTTCGCGCAGGCTGGCGAGCAGGACGAGGTGGCGGGTGTTGAGCAGTTGGATGGCGGGGACGAGCTCCTTGCCATCCTCGCCGCGCAGGTTGGTGAGCAGGACGATGAGGGCGCGGCGCTTCTGGCGCGTCATCAGCGATTCGGCGGCGGCGGCGAAATCGCTGGGCGCGGCGGTGGTTTGGAAATCGTAAAGGTGGTTGAGCAGGGTGGGCATGGCGTGCGCGCCTTTGAGCGGGGGCAGCCAGCGGTCGGATCCGCCGAACGATTTGACTGCGACTTGATCGCCTTGGCGGAGGGCGATGTGGGCGACGAGCAGCACGGCGTTGAGGACGTGGTCGAACTGGGGAAGGTCGCCATCGATCGCGCGCATGCGGCGGCCGGTGTCCAACATGAAGATGATCGACTGGTCGCGTTGTTCGCGGAAATCTCGGCTGATGAGCTGCTGTCTGCGCGAGGATGCCTTCCAATCGATCTGCGCCGGTGGGTCGCCCTCGCGGTAATCGCGGAGTTGGTGGAACTCGCGGCTGCTGCCCGTGCGCGGGCGGCTCTGGATGCCCATCGGGCTTTCGCGGTGCTGCATGGCGAGCAGGGCATACCGCACGACGGGCTCGAAATTGGGATAGACCTTCACGCGTTGTGGCGCGCAGGCCGTCGTCTGGACGTCCCACAGGCCGAGCGGCGACCGGTGGCGGAGGCGCGCCGGGGAAAACACAGCCTCGCCGCGGGTGCGCAGGGTGACTGGGTGACCGACGCGGATTTCCCGTTTTGCGGGCACCATGCCGCGCCATGGCATCGTTGGAGCGAGGGCGTCGGCCGGGATGCCGTCGAAAAGCACCACGCGCAATGGTTGCAGGTGTGGGTTGCGGATTTTCAATACGACTTCGCAGGGTTCTCCGAGGGCGAAGCGGCCGGGCAGGCGGCGCTCGATTTCGACGCGTGGCTGGATCTTCACCAACACCGCATCGACGAGGAAAACGGCGAGCGCACAACCGCCGAGCGCGAGCCATGCGGCGCTCCACGCGGGGAATGCCACCGGGGCAAGCGCAAGGGCGAGCCAGGCGAGGCACGTGGCGGTCAGTCGTGATGTGGGGTGAAGCATGCCTGGGTGGGATTACTGGCGCGGGGCGGGGACGCTCTCGACGATGGCTGCGAGCACGTCGTCGACCTGTTGCCCGCTGATGGCGACTTCCGGCGTGAGCTGTACGCGGTGGCGGAGGACGGGGAGGGCGGCGCGTTTCACATCATCGGGCGTGACGTATCCCCGGTCGGCCATGACGGCGAAAGCCTTGGCGACGCGGACGAGGCTGATGGCGCCGCGGGTGCCCGCGCCGAGCGAGATCGAGCGCGCATCGCGCGTGGCCCTGGTGAGGGCGACGGCGTATGCGACGACTTCGGGCACTGCCTGTACTGCGGCGGTGGCTTGCTGTGCGGCGACGATTTGCTCCGGGCTGCAGACGACATCAACGCCGGTGGAATCGCCCGGTGTTTCACCTGCGGCGGTTTCGACGATGCGTGCCTCGTCCGCAGGTGTGGGATAATCGATGAGCACCTTCATGATGAACCGGTCGAGTTGGGCCTCGGGGAGCGGATAGGTGCCTTCGTGCTCGATCGGGTTCTGGGTAGCGAGTGTCATGAACGGCGGGGCGAGCCGGAGGGTCTCGCCATCGATCGTCACCTGGCGTTCCTGCATCACTTCGAGCAGTGCGGCCTGGGTTTTTGCGGGAGCGCGGTTGATTTCATCGGCCAGCAGGAGGTTGGTGAAGACCGGGCCTTTGCGGAGCTGGAACGTCTGGCTCTTCATGTCGAACAGGCGGAATCCGGTGACGTCAGATGGCATCAGGTCGGGCGTGAATTGGATGCGCCCGGCCTCGCCGCCGAAGGTCGCGGCAAGCGCGTTGACGAGGTGGGTTTTCCCGAGGCCCGGTTTGCCTTCGAGGAGCACGTGGCCGCCGGCGAGGAGCGCGGCGAGGACGTGGTCGACGACGCCATCCTGGCCGATGATTGCGCGGCGGATTTGTTCGCGGATTTGGCCGATGAACCCGCCGAGCGTGAGTTCGGCGGATTCGGTGGGGTTGGCGGGTTCGGATGCGGGTTCTTCGTTCATGTGAGGGTGTGGATGATTTTCTGGAGATCGGCGGTGATGAGGGTGAGTGAGGCGGCGTCCTTCGGTGGCGTGGCTGCCATGGCGCGGGCGACGTGGTCGCGCGGCAATCCGGCGCGCTCGGCAAGGAAATCGAGGAATTCGGGTTCCGGCCGTCCCGCGCGTGCGCACAGGTGGTGGCCGTGTTCGGCAATGCGTGCGCGCAAGGGTGCGAGCAGTGCGGTGGCGTGATCGATTTCCCAATGAAACCCGCCGAGCGCTTCGAGGTGGTGGTCGTATCCGCGCAGGTTGTTCGGCTCATCGGCCGATTCGAGCGGGCCGAAGCGGCCGAAGCACCGCCATAGCCAGAAGACCATCCATGCCCCAAGCGCGACGAGGACGGGCCACAGGTGGGTGCCGAGCAGGTTCCAGAATGAAAGGCCGGATCCGCGCATGAATCCTGCGCGCCATTGTTTGTCCGCATCGTTGAGGATCGCAGTGAGGAGGGCGGCGTGTTCCTCTTCGCTGATCCAGCGGTTGCGGAAGATGCGGGCGTCTGCCACCACGGTGAGGCGGCCGCCGCCGTATTCGACGCTAGCGATGAGGCCTGGTTCGGCGGCGGCGCCGGATTTCACGCGGGTGCGCGGGTTCGCATCGACGGTGAAGGTTTTCCCGCGATATCCGGCGTTGGTCAGCGTGCGCGGCTTGTCTTCTGAGATTTCGATGCCGGCCTTTTCGATCATCGCGCGCAGAGGCGGCTCGATCACCGGCGGGGTGGAGCTGGCGAATCTCCAGTCGTTGGTTTCCGATTCGGCGTTTTCGAGCAGCAGCACGAGGTGCCCGCCGTCGTCCATCCATTCGTCGAGCTTGCGGGTGAACAATTGGTTGCTGACGAGCATGCCGGGGACGAACCACACCGAATCCCGCCATTCCGGTTCCAGCCAACTGCCGCTGGAAACCACCTCGAAGCCGGACGCCTCGGCGAAGCGCTCAGCGGCGAGCCACGGGTTGACACGGGCGCGGCCTTTGTAGCCGATCTCGCGCTCGATTTCCTCGTAGGAGCAACCGGCGAGTGCGACGCAAGCGATCACCATGGAAATCCGCCGCATCATCCCGCCGTCCTCCTTTCCACAAACGGCCAGCTTGCGCACCATCCGCGCACCGCGTCGTCGCCGGGCGTCTGCTTCGCGTATGCGTGTGCCGTCCATGCATGGGTGAGGGATTGGAAAAAATCCCTCGGGCCGGGTGCCACGACAGCGGCGCGGCGCAGGCAGTCGCCCTCGGTGTCGGATTCGTCGATTTCGAGTTGATGTTGGTCGACCAGTGCGGCGATCGACCCGCGATAGAGCAGCGCCATCGCCTCGTGGCGGCGGCCGGCCTCCCAGAGCCGGAGCGCGGTGGCGGGGATGTCGTCGGGCAGCGATTCGCGGGTGACCTCCATACCCATCACCACGCGGGCGCGTGCTTTTTCGCTTGGGATCGCTCCGCCGCCCCGGATCACGAAGAGGTGGCGGTTTCTCCAGACCAGCCAGGCGATCAGTCCCGCCAACAGCGCAAGCGCGAAATACAACAACGCTGTGAAAATCCCACGAACACCGGTGAGGTCGCCGGAGAATTTCAACCAATCCGGCCACTTGATTTTCGACCCCGTCGGGATTTTTTGGGTGATTGTGTGGACTTCGAATTCCGGGGCCTGTTTCACTTCGGTGATGATTTCCGCCGGGGGTCGATCCTCCGCCATCGCCCTGGGCGAGCAGACTGCAAAGGTGGCGGCGATGGCGAGCAGCAGGGTGCCGGTGCCATTGAGGCGGCGTGACATCCGGCGGAATGCGAGCTCGACGTCCCAGCCTTCGAGCCACGTCCGGTTGTTGATGTAGATGCCGAATCCGGCGCCGGTTAGAAAAACATCGCAGAGGATCATGGCGGCCATCACGCAGAGGGCGATCGGGCGCATGACCAGCAGGGGGATTTCCCGCGGGTTGTTCCAATCGAATGATTCCACCGCCGTCTGCCACGCGCCGTCCTGGCCATTGGGGATGAA
This sequence comes from Luteolibacter sp., assembly GCA_047921195.1. Classification (GTDB taxonomy): domain Bacteria; phylum Verrucomicrobiota; class Verrucomicrobiia; order Verrucomicrobiales; family Akkermansiaceae; genus Luteolibacter. Next base: position 42,821 of record JBLRWN010000006.1, read on the forward strand.
CCAGAGTAACAGATAGAAAAGCCCGAGTCCGAGCCAGACGACCATCAGCTCGCCCATCAGATAGATCAGGAGCACCGCGCTTTCGCCGCGCCGCGAAATCTGTGTGGCCCGTTGTTTGTAATCCGTGCCGCGCAGGCCTTCGAGGCTTTCCACCGCGAGGGTGACGGGCAGCCATGGAGAAAGGCGGAGCAGGATGAAGCGGTGGAAAAACCGATGCGTCCACGCGCGCGGAATCTCGCGGAATACCTCGCGCCAACGCGGGGCCTCGCCGAAAAGCCGGCGGCTCAACTCGAAAAGCACCATCCGCGACCCCGCCGGCCGCCACCACCAGAACAGGCAAAGCAGGACGAGCGGGTGATCCCACAGCAGCCAGATGCCGAGTGCCGCGGGTGCTCCGGTGGCAAGGCACCATGCGGCGAGGCAGCGCCAGAAATCGCGGCGGGCCATGGCAAGCCCGAGGTCGACGGCCTCCCAATCGCTGCGCGGGCGGATCGCCGCGGTGACGTTTTCCAGCCTCATCGCCGCGACCTCCTCCCGGCAATTCCAGGGGCATGTTTTTTCAGGCGTTCAGAAAGATGGCTGGCCACGCTGCGCGAGGCTGCATCGTCACCTCCCGAATGGCCAGCGCGGAGTTGAGGCGAGCGACCGCATGGACGCGGACGTTTGGCGAGGGCGAAGCCGCCGATTCTTTCGGGTTGGCGGATTGTTTTAACCCGATCATTTCAAGCCATAGACCTTGATGGCGTTGTCGCGGTAGATTTTGCGGCGGACATCGTCTGGCAGGTCGAGCTCCTCGAAGAAGGTGTAGTGCTGGTTCATCTGGCGGTCGCGATCGTTGAACGACCACCAGCCTTCGTCGGTGGCCCAGAGGAGCTTGTCCTGGTTGCGGATGATGAACTCGCGGGCGTATGCGCGGTCGCGGTTGAGGACGTTGACGACGACCTGGCCGGACATGTCGGCGTAAAGGTTCGGGTGTTCCTGGAGTTGGCGGTCGCAGGTGCCGTTGGCGAGCTGCCGCCACCAGTAGGCATGGGCGACGACGGTGCAGTTCGGGAACATTTTCAAAACGCGGTCGACGCGCGCCATGCCGGGTTCGACCATGTTCTTGTTCTGATCGATGTGGAACATCACCGGGAAGCCGACTTTTTCGCATGCTTCGTAGAGCATGAGGTTCTTCGGGTCGTCGAACATCAGGTCCACGCCGTAGTGTTCGCCGAAGGCGATGGCGCCGTCGGTTTTTTCGCGTTCGAGGATGGCGACGGCTTCCTCGACGGTTTCGAGCTCGCCGGGGTCGATGAGGGCCATGCGGTAGATGCGGCCTTTGTATGGACCGTAGTTTTCCAGCATGATCCGCCGTTCCTCTTCATTCTGCGGTCGCGATCCTTTGTGGCTGAGCGGGCTGACGATGCATTTCTCGACGTTGCGTTCGTCCATCCACATTGCCACCGCGCGCAGGCCGAGCGGGGTGACGGACATGGCGTGGACGTGGGGATCGATGAACCGGATGTCGGACGGCGGTTGTGGCGGCGGCGGCAGGGTGGACTGGAGGCGGAGCATCGCCTCGGCGTAGCGTTGGCCTAACAGGATTTGGCTTTGGGTGTCGAAGTGGGTGCCGTCGAAGGTGGTGAGGCCCTCGGAAGAGACGAAGGTGGTGGCGTGGGTGGATTCGGGGAGTTTGGCGATCTGGGCGTTGATGGCTCCGTCGCGGGCGATCTGGCCGGCGATGAACGGGAGGTTGGGGTTTCCGAGGTCGTTGCGGAGGTTGGCGATGAGCTGGCTGAGTTTGCCGAGGTAATCATCGGCGTTGGCCTGGTCGCTCTCGCCCTGGTGCCAGATCACCCCTTTGAGAACGCCGTGTTTCGCGGCCTGGCGTGCGCGTTTCCGGGTGCTCCAGTAGATTTCGCCGCGGGCGAGCCATTCGTCGATCGAGGTGCCGCCACGGGCGTTGACGACGAGGCCGATGTTCACGTTGGGATCTGCCTCGAGCAGGGATTTTGCGAAGCTGTGGCCGGGGCCGAGTTTCTGCATGCGCAGATCCTTGCGGATCGGAGCATGGCGGTTGAGCGGGTTGCTGGCGGGTTCCCACTCACCTTCCGCGTTGAAGAGAAAACAGCGATCGAGGATGGCGGCGGCGTGTTCGGGAATTTCGGCGCGGCCGGCCATGTTTGACTGGCCGATGAGCAGATAGATGTGCATTGGCTGCCCGGCCTGAGCCGGGTTTTCGGGCGGCTGTTGGGCAAAAAACTGCGGCACGGCCAGCGCGAGCAGGCAGCCGACGAGTATGGCAAGGTGGAAGCGGGCCTTCATGAGGATTTTGTTATTATGGATGATGCCTCATTTGAATCGCCATGGGATCCTGGCGGATTGGAAGGCCGGAGCAGATATCCGGCGACCCATCCCTCGGCACCCGCCTCATTCCGGCACCAATGCCACCCGTGGATTTGGCGGAGCGACGCCAGCCGGTCGCCGCGCCGGATTGCAAGCACGGTGGGGTCGAATGCTTCGATCATCTCGGACTTCCCGCCATCGCGCGGCTTGAGCATTTCGGCAGGCACATATCCGCTCCGGCCATGCTCGCCGACCACCCAGATCCAGCCCGGCCAGGCGCGGTCGGCCGGGCCTGTTTCGACGACGTCTCCCGGCATGAGGTGGAGCGCTTCGGAGTTGCGTTCCTCATAATCGGCATTGGCGATGTATTGCATGATCGGCTTAAGGTGAGGGGTTGCGGATGACGCCGAATGCGGATTGCGAGCGCTGGCTTTCGACCTCGCAGTCGGTATCGATGCGGATGGCCGTGATGCCCGGCGAGGCGGTGCTTTTCGGGGTGACGATCACTTCGTATTTGCGTCCCACTTCGTGGGTTTTCCATTCGACGGTGAAATTCTCCGATGATGACCGGACGTCGAGGATCCGGATTTTCGTATTCGGGTCCATTTCCACCGCAATCGACTGCGGGCTTGGCTCCTGGTTGCGGTCCCAGGTGAGCGTTTTGGGTTCGATGAGGATGAGCTGGGGAATGTGCGCGCGGAGGGTGAGCCTTGCCGAAGGGGCGTCGGGCGCGTCGCCATCGAGCCAGATGGCGACGACGCGATCGATCGTGCCATAGTATCCGGCGAGCTTGAAGACGGCGCGGATCACGCCGGCTTCGCCGGGCGCGTAATCGAGTTTTCCGCCGGACACCCCGACGTTCATGCAGGTGCATGCGGCGTCGTAATTGACGATTCGCACGGGTTTGTCGCCATCGTTGTGGAAGGCGAAATCCGCCGTCACATGGGTTTCGTCGGGCTTCGGGTGGAATTCGATCAAGGTTTTCTCAAACGCCAGGCCCGCCGAACCTGCCGCGACGCCAATCGCCATGGCGAGGATACTGCAGATGATGGTTTTCATGCTTTATGAATCGTTCCGGATGGCGGGAGATCAAGCCGGATCATCGGATGTCTTGCAAGGACGTGATGACATGGGTTTTGTAATTGCCCAAAATCAATTCGTCGAGCGCGCGCATCCCTGGGGCCATTGGGCGTTCGTCGCCATCGACGAACAACTTCGAGTTTCTGGGGAAATCGATGTAATGGCGTCCGCTTTCCTCCATTCCGTGGATGAGCGCCCACCGTGGTGCTTCCCCAACATCCTCGGATTCGTAATAGAAAATCACGACGACGGGCCTGCGCTGGATGATGTCCCGCGTGACGAGTTCGGATACCTCCGCAAGGTTCTCATGCGAGAGGATATGGAGCACGGGATTGCCACGGGCGCCGGTCATGCGCTTGAGGTTCGCAAGCAGCTGCCGCGGCGGCGTTGTTTCATGAAAGCCAAATTCCCGGCATTTTTGATAGACGCTGCTGAAGAACCCGTCGATTTCATCCAGGCGCGGTGGGTGATGGTTGAAACCCGGATCCCAATTCAGATGGTTGAAATTGACCGGTGCGGGCCTGCCTCCGTCTGCCGTCGCAGACGGGAATCGGCCGGGCCGGTAATACGCGATCAGCTTGGCCATCACACATGTCGGGCTGTATCCGATGAAGTCGACGGACGTCTGCCCGCCTTCCTGGCTGTAGCGCTGGAAGAGGTATGCGTTTTGTGAAAATGCGTCGGTGCACAACGGCTCGATCTTGCGGGTGCCCGCCGTGAGCGGGGGTGTTCGGACGGTGAGTTCCTCGTCGCTGTAACGCACGCCAATGCCGTTGGTTGCGTATGCGCGGACATGATACGTCGTATCGGGCCGTAGATTGCTCGCGTGGCCGCGATAGCATTCGCGGTGGCGCAGGTTGTATGTCGATTCGCGCACGGTGGGTTGTGGCGAGGTGGACCAGCAGAATCCGTAATCGGTCTTGAGGGGTTCGCCGCGGAACTTGATGGTGCAATCCATGGTGAAACCGGTGGATTGTATATTGGTGATTCCGTCGAGCCGGATCTGGGGCAGCATGGATTCGGCATATGCCGAGCCGCTGATGCGCTGTTGTTTGATTTCGAGATCAAACGTGAGGGTGCCTTGGTTTTCCCGGATGTTGCGGATACGGATGCCGCCATCCAGAAGGTTTGGCAACCGGGAGGACGGCTCGGTATCGGGGCCGAACTCCTCGCGCCCGTGGCGCTTGCCAAACAAGCCTTGGCCGAAATCACCGCGCCCACGGAAAAACGGGTCGTTCGGGCGGTAGTTGTAATAATAATCGGGGGATCCCAAATAGCTGGTCCTGCCCAGGTTCACCACGGCGATCAGCAGGCCTTCGTGATCGGGGCCGACGCCGACCACGGCATCTTCCTGATGCACGTATTCGACGTGATAAAGGTAATGTGGGTGATTGCTGGGAATCAGATAGCCCACGGTCTGGTCATTCTGCGGTTTGATGTGGCGTGGGTGGAGGGTATACGTGCCGGGTTTGTCGATGACCGGATGATTTTTCTGGTTGATGTATCCGTGATGATAGAAGCGGCTGAAGGAATTGGCCGTGGGGCCGTAGCTCATGAGGCTGGCAATGCCGCTGATGCCGTCGTTGTATTGATCGATGCGATAAACATCCGGCGCACCGAAACAATGGCCGAGTTCATGGGCGAATACACCGCCATTGGAATCGTTGATCTGGATCTTGGCGTTCGGCCACATCGGCTCGCCCCATCGGACAATCGGGTTGTAATGGTCCCACGGGTCGAATTCCGGCAGGTAATCGGGCTGGTTGCGCCTGCGGACCCTGCGGGTGCGGATTTTCCCCGCGCGATCCGGATCCACCCCACGGTTCTCATAGTAGGACCGCAGCATCTGGTTGATTTCCTCGGTGTGGGGATTCGGGCGGGTAGTGATGTAATTGTAGCTGATGAATCGCGGTGTCGGTCCCCGGTATGTCCTGTTGGCGAACTGGAGCGCCCTCCGGTTCATCTCGACGACGCGCTTGGAGCCTTCCGCGCGGTCGTGCCAGCCGATCGGATTTTCCCAAAAATCATACTCACAGTAGTATCCATAGAACTGGGAGTCTTCGTAAACGGTCGACTCGTCCGGCATCATGACGAGCCTCGGCCAGGTGATGCCGTTGCTGTAGATTTTGAAATACTCTTCCTGAGAGATGCCGTGCGTTGGCACCTCGGATTCCTCATGATAGTCCGACGGCCCGAGATCCGCTGCTTGTCCGGATGTTTTCACCGTGTTGAGCGCCGCAGCCATCTCACCGAGACTCGTGAGAAGGGCGGTATCGCGAAATGTGATGGTGATCACGCCAACCGGCACCTCGCCGACGGTCGTCGGCTGCCGGGCGGGGCTGAATGTGGGCACGGGTGCCGGGCGCGGCCTTTCCTCACGGCGTTCCGCCGCATCGAGCGTCTCGTAGCTGAGCGCCGCCAGGCAACATGCGGCGGCCAGAAGAGCGCGCGGATTTGCAATTTGCCACAGGGAATATGAGATTGCTGTTTGATTTGGCATAGTGTTCCGGCGCGCGGGGCGAACATCCGCAAGTCGCTGCTATTCCAACGACGGGATGGTCATCGCGGTATTCGTGTCGGCACCGTAGTCGACGCCGTCGAGACCGAAGCCGAAAAGGCGGAGGAAGCTGCTCTGGTAGCCCTCGAAGTCGCCAAGTGCCGCGAAGTTTTCCGTATTCACGGCTTCCCAGCGTTGGTTGACGAGCTGCTGGACATCGTCGGCCATTTCCCAGTCGTCGATGCGGATGCGGCCGGCTTCGTCGGGTTGTGGCGAGGCGATCCCGTAAAGTCGCTCACGGAACATTCGGTCCATCTGCTCGATGGTGTCCTCGTGGTTGCCGTTGGCCTTCATCACTTTATAGAGCAGCGAAATGTAGAGCGGGACGACGGGGATGGCGGAGCTCGCCTGGGTGACGAGCGCCTTGTTCACCGAGACCCATGCCTTGCCGCCCAATGGGGCGAGGCGATCGTCGAGCGCGCGTTGGGCGCGCTCGAGATCTTCCTTGGCCTGGCCGATGGTGCCGTTTTTGTAAATCGGCCATGTCACTTCCGGGCCGATGTAGGAGTAGGCCACGGTGGTGGCTCCTTGTGCGAGCAGGCCGGCTTCGTGGAGCGCGTTGATCCACATTTCCCAATCCTCGCCACCCATCACGGCGACGGTTTGTGCGACATCGTCGCCCTCGGCGGGCGGCAGTGTCACCTCATCGACGACGCCGGTGGTGGTGTTGAGGTTTTTGTTGGTGAAGCTTTGGCCAATCGGTTTGAGGACGGATTTGTATGTCTCGCCTGTCTTCGGGTGGGTGCGGCGGGGCGAGGCGAGGCTGTAGATCACGCAATCGACCTGGCCGAGATCGGCCTTGATCGCTTCGATCACGGCGGCCTTCATGTCATCGGAAAACGCGTCGCCATTGAACGAGCGGGCATAGAGCCCGGCGGCGGCCGCTTCGCGCTCGAATGCGGCGGTGTTATACCATCCTGCGGTGCCGCAGCGGTTTTCATCGCCGGGTTTTTCAAAAAACACCCCGATGGTGGCCGCGCCGCCGCCAAATGCCGCCGCGATGCGCGAGGACAAGCCGTATCCGGTCGAGGAGCCGATCACCAACACCTTCTTGGGCGCATGGGCGATGGGGCCGCGGCTTTTGACGACTTCGATTTGCTGGGCGACGTGACGCGCGCAACCGTCCGGGTGCGCGGTGGTGCAGATGAATCCACGGATTTTCGGGGCGACGATCATGGCCGCCATGCTATCGGCCCCGCCCCCGGCGGCAACTGTTTTTCATGATCGCACCTTGAGCGCCTCCAGCCTGCGCAGCAGTGGCGGGTGCGAGTAGTCGAGGATCACGCGCAGGCGGCACGGCGCGGGGTGGGAAAGGTGATCGGCGGTGAGCTTGCGCAGGGCGTCTGCGAGGGGCGCGGGATCGCCGGTGACCTTGGCGGCGTAGGCGTCGGCCTCGAATTCGTGTTTGCGCGACCAGGCGTTGGCGAGCGCGCCGAGGGCCTTGCCGACTGGTTCAAGGAGGATTGCGAAAAGGACGAGGCCGACGTGTGGCGAGATCTCGCGGACGCCAAAAGCATCGAATAACAAACGTGCGAACGCTCCATCCGGGGCAATCGCGAGGCCGAGCAGGTAGAAGATCGCGGCCGTCTGCGCGATGCCAACGGCAAGACGCTGGCGGATGTGGCCGCAGCGGAAGTGGCCGATCTCATGGGCGAGGATGCCAAGCAATTCGGCGCGGTTGCTTTTCTCGATGAGTGTGTCGAAGAGGGCGATCTTCTTGTTTTTCCCGAATCCGGTGAAAAACGCGTTCGCCTTGGTGGAGCGTTTGGAGCCGTCCATCACATGCACCTCGGCGAGCGGGAAGCCGCATTCGCGACCGAGTTTCTCGATGTCCTCCTTGAGCGGGCCCTCGGGCATCGGGGTGAATTTGTTAAACAACGGCATGATCCACGTCGGCGCGATGTAGGTGACGATGAGTTGATAAACGGTTACGACCACCCAAGCCCAGAGCCAGGCGTGGTCCACATGGGTGAAAATCCACAGAATCGCGGCGAGCAGTGGCAGGCCCAGCGCGGCCGCGAGCAAAAGCCCCTTGAGGCGGTCGGCCCAGAAGGTGGCCGGCGTGGAGCGGTTGAAGCCAAATTTCTCCTCAATCCGAAAGGTCTCGATCCACGCGAATGGCAGCGAGAGCAACGACTGGCCGAGCACCAGCAGCGTCAGGAAACCCAATCCCGCCGTGATCGGCCCGGGGGCGAGTGTGCGTGCGAGGCCATCGAGCCACTGGAACCCGCCGAACGCCCAGAAACAGAGCAGAATCGCAAGCGAAACCGTGTCGCGCATGATGTCGAATCTGGCATTCACGCGGTGGTAATCACGCGCGCGGTCGAGCTGCTCCGCCGTCATGACGCCCGCGAGCTCATCCGGCACGCGGGCGGGAAAGGCGCGCAAATTCATCAGCGTGGCCGCCAACTCAAGTTTCCATAGGGCGAACAGGCCGACCATGATGACAACCGTCATGAAATTCCAATCACTCACGCCGTGCATCATGCACGGGTGCCCGGCAACAGCAAGCGCGGGGGCGCGGCGCACACCGCTTGCGCAAGGAGGGGCGAACGCGTTCGCCCGACCATGTGAAGGCCATGAAATAGAGCGCACGCACACCATCATTGGCATGCCCATGGGCATCGGCGGACACGTTCCGCCGCTCCCCGTGGGGCTGAGCTTGCGCTCTTTGGATTGTCCAACGGGCACAAAACGTCCACTGCAAGGTGCCCATGCGCGGCGGTGTCGGGGCTGGACAGGCGGGGGTTGCGGTTTCATCGTCCGGGCATGGACACCCAGAATGAATTTGCCGCGCGCGGTACGAAGGCGGAGGTTGAAGAAGGCGCGGCGTTTGCGCCGAAATTCGATGCCGACGGACTGATCCCCGCGCTGGCGATGGACGCCACGACACGCGAGCCGCTGATGCTCGCCTACATGAACGCAGAATCGCTGCGGCAGACGTTGGAGATCGGCGAGGCCGTCTATTGGTCGCGCTCGCGACAGGAAATGTGGCACAAGGGAGCGACCTCAGGCCACGTCCAAAAGATTGTGGAAATCCGCACCGATTGCGACCAGGACGCGTTGATCCTCTACGTCGAGCAAGTCGGCGCGGGGGCATGCCACACCGGGCGAGGTTCGTGTTTTTACCGCCGTGTGCTCCCGGCGAATGCGAGCCTGGAGTTCACCTCGGGCGATCTCGCGTTCGATCCTTCGTCCGTTTACGGAAAACCCTGATCCATCATGAGTGAAGCCCCCGCCAAGCCGAAACAACCACGCATCAACCTGCGCCGTCCGGATGTGATGGAGCAGGTCACCGCCGAGGTGGCGCGGCATTATCACTCGACCTTGGTTGAGAAAATCCGCGACGCAGGCGGCACGTATCGCGCGGGCAAAACGACGATCAAACTGGCGAGCGAGTTCGGGTTTTGCTACGGCGTCGAACGGGCGATCGACCTCGCATACGCCTCGCGACGGGTGTTTCCCGACGAGCGGATTTTCCTCATCGGCGAGATCATCCACAACCCGGACGTGAACCGCCAGCTCGCCGACATGCGGATCGAATCGCTGCCGTGGCGGGAGATGGATGCGAGCTATGATGAACTCACCGCGAACGACGTAGTGATTGTTCCGGCGTTTGGCGCGCCGGTTGCCTTTGTTGAAAAAATCGAAGCACAGGGCTGCCGCATCGTCGATACGACATGTGGCGATGTGATGAAGGTGTGGCGCCGGGTCCGCGAATATACGCGCGACGGCTTCACCTCGATCATCCACGGCAAGGCCGGTCATGAAGAAACGCGCGCCACGGCGTCGCGCGCGCTCGGCGTCGACGGAAGCGGGCACTACCTTGTGGTGCTGACGCTCGATGATGCCGACGCGGTCTGTGATTTCATCCGCCAGGGTGGCGACAAGCGGGCTTTTCTCGACCGGTTTGCCGGAGCGCATTCCGATGAATTCGACCCGGACGTCCACCTCGCCCGCGTGGGCGTGGCGAACCAGACGACGATGCTCAAAAGCGAGACCGAGGAGATCCAGCGCCGGGTCCGCGGCGCGATCGTCGCGCGCGATGGCGGCGAAGATGGGGCGTTTCGCGTCTTCGACACCATTTGCGGTGCCACCCAAGAGCGGCAGGACGCGCTATTTGACCTGCTGCGGGAGCCGCCCGATCTCTTGATCGTCGTTGGCGGATACAACAGCTCGAATACCGCGCACCTGGTCGAGATCGCCGAGCCGGTGACGCCGACATTCTTCATCCGCAATGCCGATTGCATCGAATCGCTCGAACAAATCGTCCACTTCGACCTGCATGCAAAGTCCGAGCTCCGCGGCTCGCTGGCGGCATGGCTCGACCCCGTGCGCGAGGTCACGGTTGGCATCACCGCCGGGGCCTCGTGCCCGGCGAACCTGATCGAGGAAACCATCCGCCGCGTGCTCGCGCTGCGCGGAGAAGCCGCCGTGTGATGCACCTCGCGTTTCACAAGCCCTACGGCGTCCTGTGCCAGTTCACGCCGGACCAACCCGGGCAGCGCACGCTGGCAGACTTCGGGTTTCCGCCCGGCGTGTATCCGGTCGGCCGACTCGATATGGATTCCGAAGGGCTGTTGATCCTGAGCGATGAACCCGGATTCAACACGCGCCTGTTAGATCCATCGCGCGCGCACCCGCGCACCTACCTCGTGCAGGTCGAAGGCGCGCCCGACTCGCAGGCGGTGGCGCGCTTGGCAAATGGCGGCCTCCGCATCAAAGGCCACGTCACCCGGCCGTGCCGCGCGCGCATCATCGATCCCGCCCCCGCCGTGCCGCCGCGCGATCCTCCGATCCGCGTCCGCCAATCGGTGCCCGACCACTGGCTCGAACTCACGCTCACCGAAGGCAAAAACCGCCAGGTCCGCCGCATGACCGCCGCCGTCGGTCTGCCCACGCTGCGGCTGATGCGTTCGGCGATTGGCGGTTTTCGGGATGACGGATTGGCGGCCGGGGATTGGAGGCCCATGACGGCACCGGAAATCGCCCGGCTTTTTGTTTAAGAAGCATGCCCGCACCCGCGCCTTGCCGAGAGATCAAATCCCGTGCATGCTGTCGTGGTGAGCCAGCCCCTTCCACCACCATCCGCGTTAACCGCTCCGCAGGCATACACCCCGCCGCAGTTGTGGGCGAAATTGTGCCGGATCGCCAAAGTCGTCGGTGCCAAGTCGCTCCTCACGACGCTGACTTTGTTTTATTGTCTTCAGGATGGGGACACGCCGCGCTGGGCGCGCGGCGTGATCATCGGCGCGCTTGGGTATCTGATCCTGCCCCTCGATCTGATCCCTGACATCATTCCCGGTGTTGGATATGCCGACGATTGGGCGGCGCTGGTGGCGGCGCTTGCAACGGTGGCCGCTTACATCAAGGATGAACACAAGGTTCGCGCCAGTGCCCAGCTCGCGCGGCTTTTCGGCAGGCCGAATCCGCCGGCTCCAGAGGAATTTTCGAATAAAAATTCCCTCCAATCCGTATAACACGCGCAACCTTTCACAACGATTCCCATGACCACAAGATCGCTTTTCTCCCGCGTCGCAATCACTTTGCTCCTCACCCTCGGCATGGCCATGGGCAGTGTGGACCTCGATCTTCAGGCCCTTGGCAACAGCCTTGGGGGTTGGAAAAAGCGGAACTCGATGGCCGAATACGAACTTTCAGGTGCAACCTATCGCACCTTCCGCCCCGAGGTGTCGCCCACACCGGATGGCGGTTTGTATATTTCCATCCGCATCGATCACGTCCGCGGCTGGTTGGCCTCGAACGACCACGCCGTGCTCGAAATCACCGTCGGCAAGGACGGCGGCGTCACCTCGGCGAAATCCAGCATTGCCATCCAGGGGCGCGCCATCACCAGCGACCTGATCCGGGGTGGCACCGAGGCGGGACAACAGCTCACCACGGCAGACCGCTCGGTGAAAATCGGCACCGACCTCGTTGCCGATTTGTCCGCCAAGCTGCTCCGCGAGCGCATTGTCGAATCGGGCCGCGTGACGTTCCCCGCCGCACTGCGCCACAATTACAACATGCTTTTCCAGTCGATCCGCGTCGGCAAGCCCGATGCCGCCGAAGCGGCACCGGTCGAAGAGGAACGGCCGAACACGGCAAACCTCGATATCAACGAATACGCCACGCCGAAAGCGGCGGAGCTGCCGGTCGAGAAGAAGGATTGACGCCTGCCGCTCAGCGCTTGCGCGCGGAGCGTGCGGCTTGATTGCGGCGGCCTTGGGCGGAAACATGCCCACGGACGCGGCTGTTCTTGCCGCTGGTCGCCATACGCAGGCCGGTGCCGATCGATTTCTGCTTCGCCTGGGTAGCGAGAGACATCGCACTGCGGGCACGTGACGAGACCACCTTTTTGGCGACTTTTTTTGCCGCTGATTTCACCGCCTTCTTGCTGGCGGCTTTTTTCGCAACGGGCTTTGCGGCGGGGGCTTTTTTCGCGGCAGCGGGCTTTTTCGCAGGTGCGATTTTTTTCGCAGGTCCGGCTTTTTTCACGACTTGTTTTGTCGCCGGTTTTTCCAAGGCCAATTTCCCCAGCCTTGCATCGATGCGCGCAACAGCTTCCTTGAAAAGTTCGTGTTTGGCGAAACTGCGGGCACCCGCGCCATCAGTCGAGTTCCCCTGCTTGCGGCTTTGGGCGAGCCATTTGTCGCTGTATTTGCGGGCTTTCGGCGCCAGCGCACGGAGTTCTCCGAGCTTCATGGCCACGAGCTCCCGGGGTTTCACCATGTTGAGAATCTTGATTTCGGCTTCGGTGCAGAGGACTTTGGCTTTCTGGTAGTTTATTTGCATCGCAAGCACCCTTAGCGGGCCATCCATGATGGTGCAAGGAAATGCGAGCCATCGGGGGATGATTGTCGCAAAGCCGGCCGCCGCGTATCCGCTTGACGGTGCTTGCGCGCGTTCGCTAGTTTGGCCGCCAACCCGCAACCAGCGGCAGGCTTCAACCCCAACCTCATTCACCCCGTGGACCTCCAGGAAATCCGTCGCATCGTCGAACTCATGAACGAGCATGACCTCACGCTCTTCGATCTCTCGAAAAAGGACTTTCATCTGAAGCTCAAGAAAGGCCCCGATATGGAAGACTTGCGGGGCGTCCTCGCCAGCCTGCCCGCCGCCGCCCCCGCGGCCGCGGCCCCTGTGGCAGCGCCGGCCGCCGCTGCAGCGCCCGTTGCCGCCGCCCCCGCCGCCGAAGGCGTGGAGATCACCTCGCCCATGGTCGGCACCTTTTATCGCAAGCCCGCGCCGGATGCCCCGTCATTCGTCGATGTCGGCACCACCGTTTCCGAAGGACAGACGCTCTGCATCATCGAGGCGATGAAGGTAATGAACGAGATCAAGGCCGAGAAATCGGGCACCATCTGTGCGGTCGTGGCCGAGGAAGGCAACCCCGTGCAATTCGGCGACGTGCTCTTCCGCATCAAGTAATCAGTCTTCGCTCTGAAAACTGAAAACTGAACACTAGCAAACTCCACTCATGTTCAAGCGTCTCCTGGTCGCCAACCGCGGCGAAATCGCCCTCCGCATCATCCGCGCGTGTCACGAGCTCGATATCGAAGCCGTCGCCGTTTATTCCGAGGCGGACGTCGATTCGATGCATGTACAGCTTGCCGATGAAGCGGTCTGCATCGGCCCCGGCCCAAGCAAGGAATCCTACCTGAAGCCCGATCGCATCATCGCCGCCGCCGAAATCACCGGCGCGGAAGCGATCCATCCCGGATACGGTTTCCTCTCCGAGAACGCCCGCTTCGCGGAAATCTGCCAGACCTCGGGCATTACCTTCATCGGCCCGTCCGCCTCAGTCATCTCGATGATGGGCGACAAGGCGACCGCCCGCGCCACCGCAGTGGCCAATGGCGTGCCCGTGACGCCCGGCTCCGAAATCATGATCGATGCCGAAGCCGCCCTCGTAAAGGCCCGCGAAATCGGCCTTCCGGTGATGATCAAGGCGACCGCCGGTGGTGGTGGCCGCGGCATGCGTCCGTGCTTCGACGAAGCGGATTTCATCGATCTTTTCCGCGCCGCCTCCAACGAGGCTCTCGCCGCATTCGGCAACGGCGAGTGCTATCTGGAAAAACTCGTCATCAACCCGCACCATATCGAGTTCCAGATCATCGCGGACGCCCACGGTAACTTCATCCACCTCGGCGAGCGCGATTGCTCGATGCAGCGCCGCAACCAGAAGGTGATCGAGGAGTGCCCATCGGCCCTGCTCACGCCCGAAATGCGCCAGCGCATGGGCGAGGCGTCGGTAAACCTGATCCGCGCGATCAACTACCAGAACGCCGGCACGATCGAGTATCTTGTCGATGAGGCGTGCGAGAATTTCTATTTCATGGAAATGAACACGCGGATCCAGGTCGAGCATCCGGTCACCGAAGAAGTGATGGGCTGCGAGCTGATCAAGGAGCAGATCCGCGTCGCCGCCGGCCAACCACTCTCCCAGCACGTCCTGGAAGCCCAACCACGCGGCCACTCGATCGAGTGCCGCATCAATGCCGAAGACCCCTTCAACAATTTCTGCCCGAGCCCCGGCACCATCGATCTCTGGTATGCCCCCGGTGGCAAAGGCGTGCGCGTCGATACCCACGTCTATTCCGGCTACACCGTGCCGCCATATTACGACTCGATGATCGCCAAGCTCATCGTCACCGGAGCGACCCGCGAAATTGCCATTTCCCGCATGAAGCGCGCCCTCAGCGAATTCATGATCCGCGGCATCAAAACGACGATTCCCTTCCAGCAGGAAATCATTTCCCACCCCGATTTCCTTGCTGGAACATACGACATCGGCTGGGTCGGCCGCTACCTCAGCGAGCGATCGAGCGGCTGACGTGCCGCACAACCCCTCCGAGGGGGCGATGACGACGAGAATCCGCATCTGGAGTTCGAGGATGCTATCCTTCGCGTGCCTGTCTCAACACGCCCCGCCACGTCCCTATCCTGGCATGTAAAGAGCCGAGTCTTATCGGTGAAATTTTCTGGCCAAATCCGAACTCCGTGCCAAGCTTCTGATTAGCTCAATCACATGGAGCGCTGAAGGGAATGCAGAGCATGCTTGGATTTCAAGATTCCCCCCCTTCATAAAAAACCACCCAAAAATCCCTATCCCAATCAGATGAAGCGAATGCATCTTGCACTGGCGGCCTTGGCGCTTGCCCTTTTTTCCCCATCCACATTTGCTCAGGACACCATTGCGGACATTCTCTCCGATCCCGCGCTGAACATCGATCGCCCGGCGGACCGTGCAGTCGCCGTGCAGCGCATCCGCGCCATCGAGATGGCCAATCGCGATCGCGCCCACCAAAAGGCCCGCGCCATGGGAGTCCCGATCCGCCATGTCCAAGCCAACGGCACGGTCACCGAAATCATGGGCCTCGATGAAAACGGCGAGTTCCTCATTTACACCACCCACAACGCCAACGCCGCAATATCCAGCGCCGCCAACCTCGTCTATCCCACCCCATATAACCTCGATGGCACCGGTGTGACCGTTGGAGTTTGGGATGAAAACGCCGTGCGCGTCACCCATACGGAATTCCAGACCGGCTCCGGGTCGCGCGTCACCGTGCGGGACGGCGCAACCACCCTCTCAAGCCACGCCACCCACGTCGCCGGCACCGTCGGTGCCAGAGGGGCGAGCGCAACCCGCAAAGGCATGGCTCCCAATGCGTTTATCGATTCCTACAACTGGACCAGCGACAACAGCGAAATGACCGCCGCCGGCGCTAGCTCGGCACAGCAGGCAGGAAAAATCCCGATCTCCAACCACAGTTACGGTTTTGCCACCGGCTGGCGCTGGAATGGCTCCAATTGGCAATGGCTGGGCACGGGAACCGATCAGAATGCCTACGCTTCACAATTCGGCCAATACACCACCCAAGCCAGGGACTGGGATACCATCGCCTTCAACGCCCCATACTACCTGATTTTTAAATCCGCGGGTAATGATAACAGCAACAACCCCGCCAATGGAAATCAGGTGATCATTGGTAGCAATACCGTGACCTATGACCGGGCCATCCACCCGCCCGGAAATGGTCTTTATCGCAACACCACCACCAACTCCGCCAACGGCTACGAAAACATCTCCCATGGTGGAAACGCCAAGAACATCATGACCATCGGTGCCGCCAACGATGCTGTCACCAGTGGCCTGCGCGATCCCGCAAAGAGCACACTAACCGGCTTTTCATCGCGAGGCCCGACAGATGACGGTCGCATCAAGCCGGATATCGTCGCAAACGGGGCGTCGCTCGACTCTACGGAATTCACGAGCGACACGGCTTACAGCGTCAAATCCGGCACCAGCATGTCATCCCCCAGTGCCGCCGGTTCCGCCGCGTTGCTTGTGCAGCTTTACCGCAATCTCTTCCCCGGCGGCGACATGCGCGCCAGCACACTCAAGGGCCTGATCATCCACACCGCAACAGACATCGGCAACCCCGGGCCAGATTACCACTACGGATGGGGCCTCATGAATACCAAAGAGGCCGCCGATCTGATCATCGATCATCATGCAAATCCCTCGAAAAACCGCATGATCGAGGATCAGATCACCACCTCCGTCAACAGCAAGGTCTATTCTTTTGCCTGGGATGGCAGCTCGCCGATTCGTGCGACCCTCTCCTGGACTGATCCCGCCGGCTTTGCCACATCCACCCACGATTTGCGGAGTGCTCGCCTCATCAACGACCTCGACCTGAAGATCATTGCTCCCGATGGCACGCAGCATTACCCGTATGTCATGCCCTTCGTCGGCACCTGGACGGTCGCCTCGATGAGCGCCAACGCGACCACCGGTGTCAACAGCACCGACAACGTCGAACAAGTCCTCATCCCAAACCCAAACCAATCCGGTGTCTGGCAGGCTGTCGTCAATCACAAGGGCAACCTCACCAACAATCAGCAACGCTACAGCCTGCTTTTCTCCGGGGTCTCCGATGGCATCGTGCCTCTGGCGCTCGAAAGCATCACGCCGAATACCGGGACGGTTGGCACGACGGTCACGGTAGACATCGTGGGCACCGCACTCAGCGCGGATACCGCGATCCGCCTCCGCCAACCCGGCCGAACCGATATTGTCGGCACATCGGTGCAAATGCTTAACGACACTACCTTGCGCTGCCAATTCAATCTCACCGGCGCGGCATCCGGCGCATGGAATCTTGTCGCCACCAACCCGGATGCCGAAACCTACACCCTCGAGGACGCATTCACCATCTCCGGCAGCCTCACCACCCTCTGGAGCGAGAGCTTCGACGGTGCCTCCGCGCCCACCGGCTGGACCACCACTGCTCAACAAGGAACCAATTCCTGGAACATCGTCACCACCGCCAGCCACTCGCCGACCCAATCGTATTTCGCCACCGGTCCTGGCTCGACCTCGATCACGCACCTCACCTCGCCGCAAATCACCATGCCCGCGTCGGCGACGAACCTCTCGCTCGAATTCTGGCACCGCTTCAACCTCCAGGCGGATCGTGATTGCGGAAAATTCTACCTCTCCACGGACAATGGAGCCTCTTGGTTCGAGGTGACATCCGCCAACTCAGGGGTCGCCTTCACACTGAACGGCTATAACTCGACCATGGCCACCAATGGCCAGACCAATCCCTTCGCAGGTCAGCAAGGTTGGTCCGGAACCACCAACAGCTCCTTCGTCAGAACCACCGTGAACTTCACCGACCTGGCCAAATTCACCGGCACCGGCAAGACCCTGCGCCTGCGCTGGACGATTGCCACCAATGGTAACCAATCCAGCGAGGGCTGGTGGGTCGACAGCATTGCCATGCTCAGCGACTCCAGCGTGCCCAACCAGCCGCCCGCCATCACCGTCGCCGCCATCACCGATACCGCCGAATTCCAAAGTGATGGGCCAACCACCTGGCACGTCCTGCGCGGCACCAGTGCCAACCTTTCGGTTACCGCTACGGACGATGCGGGCGAGGAATTCCTCGAATATACCTGGGTGGCCACCGGGCCCGCGCCCGTCACCTACTCGCTGAATGGCGAAAACGCCGCGAAAACCACCACCGCCACCTTCTCCGCCGTCGGTGATTATGCCATCACTGTCAATGTGCTCGACACCGGCGGGCTCTCCGCCACCAGCACGGTCAACGTCCGTGTATTGCCAACCTCCGAGTTCGTGGTCACTCCCGAATCCTCCATCATGAGTGTTGGCGACACCCTCCAATTCGCCGCCAATGTGATCGATCAATTCGGCACGCCACTTGCCACCCAGCCATCGCCCATTACTTGGTCGACTGATGGTGGAGGCACCCTCAACGCCACGGGCTTGTTCACCGCCACCACAGTTGGTGGCCCCTACACCATCATCGCCTCGGGTGGCGGCGAATCCGGCACGGCGGAGGTTACGATCAATGCCACGCTCGCCGGAATCGTCCTCGAAAATCTCAACCAAACCTACAACGTCAGCCCCCGCGTCGTCACCGCCACCACTACCCCGGCAGGGTTGCCCTACAGTATTACCTACGACAGCTCATCCACCGCACCCACCAACGCCGGCAGCTACGCCATCAACGCCAATATCACGGATCCCAACTACGAGGGCAGCACCACCGGCACCCTCGTCGTCGCCAAGGCAGCACAAACCATCACCTTCGCGCCGCTTGCCCCCGTCGGTAACGATCAGGAACCCTTCGCGCTCACGGCCACCGCCAGCTCCGGTCTCCCGGTTTCCTACTCCAGCTCGAATCCCTCCGTCGCTATCGTTTCCGGCAGCACCATCACTGTGATCGGCTCGGGAACCACCACCATCACCGCTTCACAGGTTGGCGATCACAACTACCTGCCTGCCCCCAATCTGAATCAGGACTTGGAAGTCGTCCCCGTCGTGCCCACCGCAAATACGGGCGGGCCCTATAAAGTGCTCATCGGGCAATCATTGGTGCTGAATGGCTCCGCTTCCTCGCCATCGTTCGGCGAATCCCTCACCGCCTATGATTGGGATCTCAACAACGATGGCACCTTCGGCGATGTCACCGGTGTCACCCCCACCGCCATTCCATTTGACGATCTCGTCAACCTCTGGGGCATGCAGCAGGGCTTCAATACCATTCAGCTCCGCGTCACCGACTCAGCCGCCAAGACCTCCACCGCCTCCACCACCGTCGAGCTCGTGCTCTCCCTGCAATGGGATGCCAACGGCACCACCGCCGGCCAGACCAATGGCGGCGGTGCCTGGCTCGGCAACAATCTTTGGTGGGACGGCACCGCCAACGTCAACTGGGCCTCGGGATCCAATGCCGTCTTCGGTGGTCCCGCCACTACGGGTGGTAGCGTCACCCTCGCCAGCCCGACCACTGCAAACTCCCTGATCTTCAATGCCTTCACCGGAACCTACACCCTGGGCACTTCGGGGCAAATCCTCACATTGACAGACGGAATCAATAAAACCGCTTCTTCCGCAATTGTAACATTCGTCAGTCCGATCACGCTCAACGGGGATCAAACATGGACCAATAGCTCGGCCGGAATCCTCACCACTGGAAATGGCACGAATCTCATCACAAACAACGGCTATCAACTCACCGTCGATGGCACAGGCGATACAACCTTCGGGGTTGTAAACAATTCCGCCGTCACGCTCTCAGGGACGGGTGCAATTGTGAAGAACGGCAGCGGTGTCCTGGCGATCGGGGGTGATAACAGCGCGATTTTAAGCGGCGACGTCACCTTCAATGGCGGCATCCTGTATTATGGGGACAACCCCGGATCTCTCGGCAGCGGCAATCTCAAGATCACCGATGGTGTAATAGAATCCCGCTGGTCTACCGGAAAGACCTGGGCTCAGGGGACAGGGCCGGGACAGATTCAGATTACCGGAGGCGAGAGTGGCTTCGCGCTGAATGGAAACACCAGTGTGACCTTCGATATCGGACCCATCACCTGGGGCAGCGCTACTTTCGCTCCGACGAAATTCCTGCTTCAGACCGCTCGTTCGCAACAGAACTCGAACGTTACCATATCAAGCGCGATCAACCTGAACGGCGCGAACCGGACCATTGTCGTTGAAAGTGGCACAACCGGCGCTGCCCGCGCGACTCTTTCCGGTGCCATCAGCAACAGCACGGGCACCGCCGGCCTGATCAAGGAGGGGGCGGGCATGCTCAACCTCACCAACAACAGCTCCGCATGGAACGGCACCACCACCATCAACGGCGGCGTGTTGGATTTGGGCGGAATCAACCTCAACAACATCGGCGGCGGATCCGGTCGCAACATCAGCGTCGCCGAAGGTGCGGGTGTGCGCTTCAACGCCCTGAGCAACGCCATCCTCAATCGCATCGTCAATACCGACGCCGAAATCACGGTGATGACCGCAACGACCTCGAACAACCTCGACTTCAGCAGCAACACCGGCGCAAACCTCCCCAATGCCTTCCTCGGCAACTGGGCCAGCAACGTCGCAAAAGCGGAAATCAGCGGCACAATCACTCCGGCAAGTGACGCCTATCGATTCGGATCATCAAGGAACTCCGGACTGCTAGGAATCACCAATACCAGCAACATGACCGGTTCCCAAGGCCTCATCATCGGCGGTGGCAGCGTCGAGTTGGTTGGCCCGAAAACCTTCACCGGAGACACCATCATCCGGAACGGGGCAAGACTCGGCCTGGCCGCGATCGCGGGAGGCAACGGTGTCGCACTGGCCTTGCAAAACAGCGCGCTCGACACCGGATCGCCCGCAAATACCGGCACCATTTGGTTTGAGCGAGGGGATGCATCCAGCCCCATCACGGGATCTGCCGCCACCACAAGTGCGGTCTTCGGCGGCCTGATTGGAAGCCGTAATCTCGCCACGGTGTATTCCACAACCACTGGTGCCAACAACAGTGCGGCCACTGCGCTCGCAAACATCACCGGCTTCACCCTCAATCCCGGTGCGAGCAAATCCCACAGCTACTCCGGGGCCATCGCCGACTTCGCCACCGGCACCACCCTCACCAAGACCGGTGCCGGAATCCAAATTCTTTCCGGTGCCAACACCTACACTGGAGCCACCACCATCAGCGGTGGCAAGCTCGTGATCAATGGCAGCCTCTCCAATGTGAATGCCGCGCTCACGGTGCAATCCGGCGGCACCCTCGGCGGCAATGGAACCGTCGGCCGCAACGTCACCATCGATGACGGTGGAAAACTCGAATTCGACATCAGCACCCCCCCCGCCAATCACAACCGTCTCGACATTTCCACCGGCCGCGCGTTCGCCTTCTTCGGCGCGTCCGAGCTCACCATCACCACTTCCGGCGGTGCAAGCCCCGGCACCTACACCCTCATCACCGGCGGCAACAACATCACCGGGTCCGCCCCTGCCACCATCAATCTGCCCTCCGGCTGGGCGGCCACCACCGAAATCAGCGGCAACAGCCTGCTGCTCAACGTCACCTCCGTCGATGGTGGCGTTGCGGGCTCGCTTGCCGTGGCCGGAGCCGATGGTCTCATCACCTCTGGCTTTGCCGGTGGCCCGTTCTCGCCGAGCACCATCGAATATACGCTGAGTAACCCTGGGGATTTCTCCATCAACTGGACGGCGGGGAAAACCGCCGCCTGGCTCGATCTCAGCGCCACATCAGGCACCCTCGCCCCTGGCGCAAACACCACAGTCACCGTCTCGATCAACAGCGCAGCCAACTCCCTGAGCGCCGGTTCCTACAACGATACGGTCACCTTCAGCAACACCAGCAATGGCAACGGCAATACCACCCGGAGCGTATCGCTTACAGCCAATGCCCTCGCAACCTACGCGATCAGCTACAACGGCAACGGCAATACCGGCGGCGCCCCGCCCTCCGATCAAACCAAGACGCAGGACGTGGATGCAATCATTGCCAACCCCGGCACCCTCGTCCGCACCGGTCACACATTCACCGGATGGAACACTGCGGCCAACGGTTCCGGCACCGCTTATGCCGCCGGGGCCACCTACACGGCCAATGCGTCGGTCACCCTCTACGCCCAGTGGAGTGCCAACACCTACACCGTCACCTTCAATCCGAATGGCGGCGATGCTCCCACACCGCACAGCAAAGAAGTTACATTCGATGCCACCTACGGCACCCTCGCCACCGTGAGCCGCACCGGTTACACCTTCGACGGCTGGTTCACCGCCGCGAGCGGAGGGAATGAAGTGACCGCAGCCACCACCGTCGCCACCGCCGCCGACCACACGCTTCATGCCCAGTGGACGCTTGCTCCGGTCAGCGTCGTCACCGACGTAGCTGCCGTCGATATTCCAGAAGGCGGCACCGAGACCTTCCAAGTGAAACTCTCCGCCCAACCTGCGGAAAATATCACCGTCACCGTTGCCCGTAGCTCCGGCGACACCGACATCACCGTGCAGTCCGGCGGCAGCCTCACCTTCACCACCTCCAACTGGGACACCTACCAAACCGTCACCCTCGCCGCCGCGGTCGATACCGACGCGGAAAACGGCACGGCCATCATCACTTGCGAACCCAGTGATCCGGCCTACACCGCCGCCGAAGTCACCGCCACCGAGCTCGACAAAGACACCATCCTCACCGTCGCCAGCGGAGGCAATGGCAGCACCACGCCGTCCGGCGCGGTCGTCGTCGAAAAAGGAGTCGCCACCGCCATCAGCGCCACCCCGGCAGAAGGCTACGATTTCGTCAACTGGACGGTCACCAACGCCGCCGCCACCCTCGCCGACGACAACGCCGCCTCCACCACCGCCACCCTCAGCGAACCTGCCACCGTCCAAGCGAATTTTGCGATCAAACAATACACGCTGACCTACAGCGCAGGCACAGGCGGCACCCTCACCGGCACCTCCCCGCAAACCGTCGAGCATGGAGCCGACGGCACCCAGGTCACCGCCGTCCCCAACGCCGGATACAGCTTCGTGAAATGGAGCGATGACGTGCTGACTGCGTCGCGCACCGACACCGCGGTCACGGGTAACCTCAACGTCAGCGCCGAATTCGCGCCCAACACCTACACCGTCACATTCCATGCCAACGGCGGCGACACCCCCGTGCCGGCCACCAAGGAAGTCACCTTCGACGCCGCCTACGGCACCCTCGCCACCACCGCACGCACCGGCTACAGCTTCAACGGCTGGTTCACTGCCGCCGAAGGTGGAACGGAAATCACCGCCGCCACCACCGTCGCCATCGCGGGCAACCACACGCTTCACGCCCGGTGGACGCCTGATACCTACGTGGTCACCTTCGACGGCAATGGCAACACCAGCGGCAATCCCCCCACACCCCAGGAAAAAATCCACGACGTCGCCCTCACCATCCCCGGTAACACCGACAACCTCGTCAAAACCGGCTTCACCTTCTCCGGTTGGAACACCGAAGCCGACGGCACCGGCACCGACTACCCCGCCGGCTCTTCCTATACCGCCAACGCCCCACTCACCCTGTATGCGAAATGGAGCGAGGGTGTCGATCTCTATTGGTCCGGCGATGGGTCAGCCCAAGGCGGAACCGGGAATTGGGACACCACCAATACTCGCTGGGGAGTTGAGGCCACAGGTCTCTTCTCAGAGATTTGGAAGAGTGGTAATTCCTCGGATAGGGCGATCTTTGGAGGCACGGTAGGCACCGTCACCCTCCAGGAGCCGATCAGCGTGGGAGGAATCACCTTCAATACGGCGGCTTACTCGATTACCGGAAACACCCTCACGCTCGCCTCAGGCACGGTCATTCATTCCACCGCAGGCACCAGCAATTCCACCGACCCGGTGATCACTTCCGAACTGGCAGGCACCAACGGTTTCACCAAGACCGGCACCGGATGGCTCGGCCTCGAAGCTACCACCAGCAGCCTGAGCGGCGACATCAAGATCCAAGAGGGAACTCTCTACACCCGCCACGAGGCGCTGGGGTCGGGTAACAAGATCGAATTCACCGGCAATTCCAGTTTGATCAAGGTTTACAACGCGAACTCGAACTTCACGCAGGGCATCTCGATCAACGACGGTGTGATGGCAAACATGGGGGCTTCGACATTTTACTACAACGCCAACTTTGCCGGTGCCCTCGCCGGTGGCACGACCAGCAAGCTCACATTGAGCCAGGGTGGCAATACCGAGTTCCAATTCAACAACACCGCCAACACCTTCGCCGGAGAACTCACCATCAACGGCGGCGGCACGGCGGACAATGGGTCCCGTGCGGTCTTCAGAAGTCTGGCTGACAGCTCGCAGAAAATCATCATCAACAACGCGCTGCTGCGCTCGGCCAGCGGCGGCGAAGCGATGAACTTCACCAATCGCCAGCTCGAAATTCTCAACAACGCCCGGCTCGACAATGATTCGGGCAATACCATGAGTTTTTCCAAAGACCTGATCGCCACGATTGGCAACAACGCCCGCACCCTGATCCTCTCCGGCACCAACACCGGGAACAACACCTTCTCCGGAGTGATTGCCAACAGCGCCACCGGAAGCGGAGCCGTCGGGTTGCAGAAATTGGAGGCCGGCAAGTGGATTCTCGGCAACAACAATACCTACACCGGCAAGACCGATGTCCGGGGAGGCACTCTGGAAATCGCCTCGCTGAAGAATCTGGATACGAACAGCTCCATCGGTAAGAACAATGACTTGCAGCTCGGCTTCTTCAACACGGCTGGCACCTTGAGCTACGTGGGCGGCGAGACCAGCACCAACAGGCCGGTCCAAATCAACGATTACACCAGCGGAACCGGGAACACGGGCTCCGGTATCATCTTGAACAATGGCTCGGGAGCACTGACCTTCACCGCACCCACATTCATTCCCACGAATGAAGTGGTGGTCGCCAACCGTTCTTTGGAACTGGGCGGTTCCTATAGCGCCACGCCCAACGAAATCCAAGGCGTCATTCAGGACATCGCCCCGGTTGCCGGCAAAGCCATCATTTCCGTCGTCAAACGCAACGACGCCAGCACCTGGATCCTCTCAGGTTCTAACACCTACACCGGCACCACCACCGTCAGCGCGGGCAAGCTCTTCATCAACGGCGACCAGAGCAATGCCACCGGCAACGTCTCCGTCGCCGCCAACGCCACCCTCGGCGGCACCGGCACGATCGGCGGCAACACCACGATTGCTGCCAACGGCCGCCTCGAATTCGACCTCGGCACCGCCGCCGCAAGCCACGACAAACTCGAACTCGCCGCCACCCGCACGCTCACCTTCTCCGGCGCGTCGGTGCTCACGATCACCAGCAGCGGTGGAGCGGCTCCGGGCACCTACACCTTGGTCACCGCCCCCGGCGGCATCACCGGCAGCGCACCCGCCACGCTAAACCTGCCGGCGGATTGGGAAGCCACGGTTGCGATCGATGGCAACAGCCTGGTGCTCAATGTCACCTCGACCGGCAGTGGACCCGGCCCGGTCGCCTCGTTTGCAATCAGCGGCGTGCCCTCGCAAACGACCTCAGGCGTCGCACTCACCGGCATCACGATCACCGCGCTGGATGAATTCGGCGCGACCGCCACCGCGTTCTCCGGCACCGTCACCTATGGGGGCACTGCTGGCGTCACCGGCACATCGCCGCCATTCGCGAACGGCATGCTGGGTGGCATCTCCATCACGCCAAGCTTGATCGGTTCCGGCCGCACATTCACCGTGGAGGATGCCGAAGGCAAGGTGGGCTTGGCTGTTTTGAACGTCGTCACATCCTCATTCCAGCAGTGGGCGGAGGACAACAATCTGGATGGAGGAAGCGCGGATCTGCTCGCTGCTCCCGCCGGTGACGGCGTCACCAACCTCCAGAAATTCGCCTTCGGCATGGATCCGGGCACCGCGGGTGCCGCAGCGGTCACATTTATTGAAAATGGCGAAGTGACCGGAGGCATGCCCACCGTGTGGCTCAGAGAGAGCACGAACAACTCGGTGGACTACCGAGCGGTCTTCTCAAGACGCAAAGACCACGTCGCTGCCGGTCTCCGTTATACTTTCCAGTTCAGCACCGACCTTGGGGGATGGGTGAGCCGAGATGTCACTCCCACCGTGATATCCAATCCGGAATCAGAGAGTGATATTGAAGCCGTCTCCGTTCCCTATCCGATGTTCATCCAAACCCCTGATGGCTACCAAAAACCCAAGTTCTTCCGGGTGGGTGTCTCGATGGAATGATTTTTGAAAAACCAGCTCAATCCCGATGAAGCGGAAGCGCTCCCTTGTCCCCCTGATTCTGCCCGTGGTGATGTCCGTCACCGCTCAAGCGGAAGTCATCTACAGCAATCTTCGTGACATTTCGATTCCGGCGAATTTCAACGGAGTCTATTTGAACGTCCTATCCGGAGCCAACAGTGGGTCGGAGTTTTCCGGATGGCATGTGAACGCGATTTTCGGAGGGTTCGGATTTTTCAACAGCCCGGATTTTCAGCCCTTGCGGGAAGCCAATTCGGGCGATGCCACGCTCAGGAACATCTCAATTGGCGCGCTCGTCGGCTCCTCCTCTATGTTTTACGCGACCGGTTTTGGTGCGTCCGACACCCACCTCGGCACCACCTTCACCGCCGGGCAGGAAGGCTACATCGGCTTCAGCATCAACAACAACTCCGCTACCAACTATGGTTGGATGCGCGTGGTCTTCGACAGCGCCGGGGACGCATTCATCCGTGACTGGGCGTATGATACGAGCGGCAACTCCATTCATGTGGCGCGCATTCAGCAAAGCGCGGCAGTCCATGGCACGCAGGCAGTGACGCTCTCGTCTGGTGCGGGCGAATCATTCACCCTCAGCTCCGCCATCAGCGACACCGGCGGAAACATCAACTCCGTTCTGATAAACGGGCTCGGACACGTGAGTCTCACCGCGACCAACACCCACACCGGTGCGACCACCATTGAAAGCGGCACGTTATCAATCGATGGCACCGGATCGCTCAACAACAGCAACCTCACCCTCGACGGCGGCACGTTCCGCTACAATTCCTCGGTGAATTATACCGGCAATTTCACCTTCACCGAGGGCACGATCGGCGGCACGAATTTGAATGGTTCGTTGGATGATCTGGTGATCGGCAGCGGCCAGGTGCTCTCGCCGGGCAACAGTGTGGGCATGGTGGAAACCGGATCGCAAACATGGGTGGGAGGCGGCACCTAACAATGGGAAATCAACGATGCGACCGGCGCCGCCGGGGCCGACCGCGGCTGGGATCTACTGGTGGGCACGGGCACACTCACCATCACCGCCACGAATCAGTCGCCATTCACGATCCTCGTCGAATCGCTCGGCATCATTGGCGACGAGATCGATGCAGCGAATTTCAACGAGTTTTCCAGCTATGCTTGGCTGATCGCAGAGTTCAGCGAGATCGTAGGTTTTGACCAAAGCAAGTTTGCGGTCGATACAAGCGGCTTCACCAACACGTTTAGTGGGAGTTTTGCGATTGCCCAAGGCAACACGGTGGAAGGTGGCGGAAGTGGCCAGCTCTACCTCACCTACAGCGCGATTCCCGAGCCACGGATCACCCTGCTCGCGGCACTCGGCTTCGCTTGCTTGCTGCGTCGCTCCCGCTCGAATTCCCCCGGTTGAGTGCGCATGTGGCGCGCCAACAATCATCAAAAAAGCCATGCGTTCCTTGCTGGAGCTGGTCTGGATCGTGATTATTTCGCCTCCGGCTGCTCACCTCCGGGTTTCGCTTCGCCGCGCTCGTTCGGGGAAACGTTTGATTGATTCTCCGGAGGGATCGTCGTATTTCAGGAGGACGCACCTGCATGGATTCACAGCCAGAAAGCCCGGTTCCCGCGATTCATGCAGTTTTAGCGGCGGCGGCCGCGCTGCCGACACGCGACCAACTGGCTGATGAAATCGCCTGGCTGGATGCGGCCTGCGGGCGTGGATATTTTCTTCCGGATGAGGACGAGCGGGTGAGGATGCGATACAACCAATACCTTGCCGTGCGTGCGGGTTTGCTGGAAACCATGCACGAGAGCGCGCGGGCGGCGGGTGCGGATGGCCAGGCATGGGAGTTGCGCCTGCCATGGTTCCTCGTCGCCTTCGCCGCTGCATGCATGCTGATGCGCGCCAACCGGTTTCTCGTCGAGATTGCCGCGGATCGCGCGGTGGTTTGGAAAAAACTTGATGAGCCCGACCCGGCCGCCGATTTGCCCGCGAAGTCGTTCACCACGATCTACCGGTCGATCTCGCATCCGGCGAACGCGTTGCGGTTTCTCCATGCGGCGGATTTTTATTTTTCGCACAAGCCGGAGATTGAAGCGCTTGCGGGCGACGCGCAACTGGCCCCGATCATCGCGATTCTCGGCCATGAGGAGCCGCACATCGAAAAGCGCCGCCGGGCTGTGCTGAAGCGCCATCTCGCATACCGGTGGTTTTCCTTCCTGCGCCGCCACCGTTCGGCGTGGAGGAAAACGATGTTCGGTCTATTCGAGCTATCGGGTCGTGCGATTGCCGAGATGCGCCAGCCCGGGATGTCGTGGCGGCCGCATCCGAAGCGCATCCACCCGGGCCTGCGCGATGCGCTGATGGACAATCTCCGGCCTGGGGATGTCTTCGTGACGCGCCACGACGATGCGATGAGTAACTGGTTTTTACCCGGTTTTTGGCCGCATGCCGCGCTTTATCTGGGTGAGGGGAAGACGCTTGAGGCGAAAAAAGACGGGGTCCGCGTGCGCCACATTCAGGAGACCCTGCACGTCGACGCCCTCGTCGTGTTGCGCCCGCCGGTGGCGGAGGATCGCTTGCAAGCCATCATCGTCCGGGCATTGCAGCACGCCGGCAAGCCGTATGACTTTCTTTTTGATTTCCGCACCGCCGACCGGCTTGCCTGCACCGAGGTGATTTACCGTACCTACCACGGCATGGATGGCATCTGTTTTCACCTTGAGGAGATTGGTGGCCGGCTGTGTCTGCCTGCCGAGGAGTTTCTCGATCAAGCGTTGGCGTCGGGATTTCATGTTTTGGCCAGCGGTGGGGTCGATGGGGAGGATTTGCTTTTCGGCGAAGCCGCGATCCGGGCGTTCGAGCGCACGCGTGCGGCGACCAGCGGACGGTTGGCTTAAGATAGAGGATGCGTGTGGGATTTTTTTCCGGAATCAGAATTTTCTCGAAATATCGGCGGAATGCCGCAGGTATGGGTGGGTTAACCCCACCGGGAGATCTCCCCATGCATATTTTTAAACGCATCTTCTTCTGGCTGGCCGGAGCTGGCACGGAAACGCTCGAACGCTGCCCCAATTGGGAGCAGCGAAAATACGTCGCACTCGGTGCCACCGTGCTGGTTCCCTGCGCGTTCGCGTTCATCGCATGCTCTTACGCGCTTTCGACTGTTACGGATCGCACCGAGGTGATCTATTCGGTGGCAACCGTCTGGGCATTCATCATTTTGTCCATCGACCGTGCGCTGATCTCCGGATACCGGGCGTATCTTTCATTTTGGCGGAAGTTGTCGCAGTTTTCGTTGCGGATCGTGGTGGCGGCTTTGTTGGGGGTGACGATCGCGCACCCGGTCGTGTTGATGCTGTTTCGCGACACGATCCACACCCTGATCGAAAACGAGCGGGCGGAGGAAATCGACGTCGCCCGGGCCGGGTTCGATGACAGGAAAGGCCGGGTGCGCGGAGAGGTCGACGCGCTGGAAAAAGCCCTCGCCGAGCAGCGCGAGCGTTGGAACGAATCGTTCCAAGCGAGATTCCTTGTGCAGGAGGGTGAGGATGCGGGTGCGGCGATTCCGGGGCTCAACGCGACCCAGCAGGAGGAGCTTGGCCGCGCCATCGCCGAGGCGACCCGCCCGTTCGAGGAGCGCTTGGAAAGGGTGGACGCACAGCTGCAGGAGCTCACGCCGCAATACACCACTTTGCAGACCGAGCTGGGATTCTGGCAGACCGAATTTGAGCGCGAGATCAACGGCCAGCGGTCCGGTCTTGCCGGCGAAGGGCCGCGCGCGCGGTCGATTCGCGACGATCAACTCCAGCCGCGCCGGGAGGAATCCCGAAGGCTCGGCGGGCTGCTCGAACACCTCACGCAGGAGAAAACCAACCTGCAGACGATGATCCGCGAAGCAGAGGCTGGCGCGATTCGCGCGTTCGAGACGCGCTTGGCCGAGATCGAGCTGCGCAATCAGGCGGAGGCCGAGCGCATCGCTGAACTCCGTCGCCGCGTCGAAACCGACCAGGCCGGCCAGTTCGTCGAGCAGCAGAACGCGCTGCGCGAGACGATCCGCCAACAGATCGACACGCGCCTGAAGGAGCTCGAACGCTCGCAGGAAGAACTCGCCGCGATTGGCAGCGAGGAAAGCCAGCGCATCGAGGCGATCCGAGCCGAACCACGCCGCGACATCCTGACGCAGACGCTGGCTCTGCACGGGTTGTTCATTGCGGGTGAAAAGGGCGGGGAATTCGCATTTTACACTTACATCATTTTGACCCTGTTGTTCATGTTGGTCGACACCATCCCGCTGGTCATCAAGTTCTTCATCAAGGCGGGCCCGTATGATTCGCTGGTCGATCGCGACGAAGTGTCCTTCGAGTCCGAGCACAAGGCGTTTCTCGAAAGCAACAAGCGATACATGGCGCAGTTGTCCGCCGGGAACCTGATCACCGTTACCCGTAACAAGAACTTGGAAAATGCGCTGCTCGACGGCGTCGAGCACACCCGTGCCGCCCGCGAGTTCCTCGATTCCCTGATCGATCTGGAGCGTTCGTTTTCCGAGCAAATGAAGGCCCAGGAAGAGCACATTGCTTATGACGATGGCGACAAACGCAAGGCGCTTACCGCGATGCGCCAGCGGTTTTACGATGACCTCCACCATCGGATGGAGGCGTTTTTTCAAGCGCGGCATGCGTGATGCCTAGCGCGGGAGATTGGCAGGCGGCCTAGATTCCGAGGCATTCGCGCTGCCAGTTGAGCAGCGACTCCTCGGCGGTGGTTTCGCCGCAGGCGATGGCTTCGAGCACGGCGCGGGCGGCGATGAGCGAGGGGTCGATGTCGAGCTCCGCGGCTTTGGCATCCCGGGCTTTGAGGAATCCCTCGGTGATCCGGTCGAACGACTTGTCGCGTTTGCGGCGGATTTTTTCCGGGCGCATCGGCCATTCGGATTCCGGCATTGAACGGAAGTCGTCGATCATCTTCTGGAAGCGCTTCACGCGATCGCTGCGGTAGTGGCGTGGGAGCGGGGCCTTGCCGCCTGCGGCGAGCGTGGTCGCCCATTCGAGCAGTTCGCGATTGGGGACGACCATGAAGGATGGCTTGTCCCAGGCTTCGGCCTCCTTGTCGCGCCAATGCCAGAGTGCGCGCAGCCAGGCGAGACCGCGCGGGTCGAGTTTACCCGAGCCTTTCACGCGCCACATTTCCTCCCGCGATTCGTCGCGCTCCATCACCTTGTCGCGGGCGGCGTTGCAACTTTCCTCAAACCAGTGGAGGCGGTCGTAGTCGCGGAGCTTGTTGGTGATGATGTCGCCCATTTCAAGCAGGTAGCGCACATCGTTGAGGGCGTATTCGACCATCTTGTCGGACAGCGGGCGTTTGCCCCAATCGGCTTTTTGTGAGGATTTCGAAAGCTCGATGTCGAAATAATGGAGCACCAGGTCGGCAAGGCCGAAGCGCCGCAATCCAAGCAGGCGGGCGCCGATCTGGGTGTCGGGAACCACGGCCGGAATGACGCCGAGCTCGCGTTTGAGCATCGTCATGTCGTAGTCGGCCCCGTGCATCCAGACGGTGGCGGGCGCGAGGTAATCGCCAAGCGGTGACAGGTCGTCGATGGCGATCGGATCGATCAACAGGCACTCGTCGCGGGTGGCGAATTGGACGAGGCAGAGCGATTCGCGATAGCGGTGCAGGCTGTCTGCCTCGGTATCGATCGCACAGATTGGCGGGCCGTATTCCGGGCGGCTGGATCCCAGGAATTCGGCGAGCTTTTCGGTGGTATCGATCATTTTCGGGGGTGCACCCCTACGGAACGATAATCGGGAACGCGTGACAAACGAATTTTCGTTGTTCGGATGAACCGGTTGTGCTCATTTCCCGCTAAACGTCACGGAAGGGCTTGGGGGATTATTTTTCGGCAGGGGGATTTACGGCAATCCAATCATGCCCGATCAGGTTCGTGATCCGGAATTGGCGGGTTTGTGCGCCCTCTTGCCGGGCGACTTCCAGGGTCACGCGGGTTTGTCTTCCCGACCTTGCGATGATGGTGTCGAGGTCGTTCTCGATTTCGGAGCCAACCGGGCAATACGCATAGCCGGTGACTTCCGTGTCGGGTGAGGCGATCACGAAGCAGGCCCATTCGCGGTCATTGGAGAAAAGGCCGTTGAAATAATGATCTCGGTTTATAAAAACCCGCAGCCGCCCGCCCGGGTGGCCGGCGGGATCCTCCATCCGTTGGATGGGCGGATCGCACCAGCGGGCGAAGGACGGGAAGTCGAGCCGCCAGCTTCCGGATTCATTCGGCACGAGCATGGCGAGGCGCTGGGTGATTTTGCCATCCTTGCGGAAAATGAGGAGCATGCTCTGGATTTGGAGGTGTTCGGTGTCGGTTGATCCAATCCATTGATGTTGCACCAATGGGCCATCGCGTGTGGGGGTGGCGGCAAAGAAATCGAGCATCTCCGCGAAGGCGACCTCATGGGAATGGTGGACGGCGGCGCGCAATGTCTCCTCATCGCGGGCAGCGAGCGCGTTGCGGACGATTGAAAGCGCTTTCTGTTCGTTGGGTGGCGGAAAGTCGGTGAGGCGCAGGGCGGGCAGGGAATCCGGCAGAGTGAATCGCGGCGCGATCGCCTTGCGGTCGGCCTGAGAGCGGAGCCAGAGAGACATGCCGACGACCAACGCACCCAGGCAGCTGAGAAGCAGGACGCTGAGCCAGAGTTTGATTGCGAACCTGCGCGCGTGCATCTGGCGGATGCGCCTGCGATCAAGCCGGCGGCTGGAGGCGTTGTCGCGATTGCCTCGCGCGCGCTTGCGGATTGCCAATCGGTTGCTGCCTCCCGGCATCCGCGTCACATGGCCGAGGTCCGGATCGTCGCCAGGATTGCGCTTCCGTTGGTGCTGGGCCTTGGTGTGGACGTATTTGGGCTTCATCGCGGGGTGAGCGTGATGCGCCGCGGGTCGTATCGATCCTGCGGGGTGAAGAGCCAGCCGGGATTGCGGTCGACGACCTCGTATCCTGTGAGCATGAACTCGGGGAGGAACTGGTTGCTATTCGGATCGTAGGCTTCGCGGCCGGTGAAGTGGCCGCGCAGGCGGTATTCATAATTGTGGTCGAAGCCGAATCGCTGCCCGGGCGGGCCGTCTTCCGGCAGTCGATCGGGCTGGGTTTTGCGATCCTCGCGCATCATCACGAGTTGGGCGCGGCTCCAGGGTTGGCGCGGTTTTCTCACGTATCCCCAGAACCGGGTTTTTTCGACGTGATACCGGCGGCCGTAAAAGAAATCGCCGGTCGATTCGGAGGCGATCGTCGCTTGGCGTTCTTCCATGCTGGGCCCGCCCATGTTGCCCGCACCACCGAGTGACCCGCACTGAGAGAGGGCGAATGCCGCCAAAGCCGCAGCTATGGCACGGATGATCAATCGATTCATGCGGCGAGCGTAATGAGCGGGTAAACCCGGGCAAGCATGATTTGGCTCGATTAGTGCCCGCCGGATTTGTTGCGGTCCTGCCTGCGCTTCGAGAGCACAATCGCGAGCACGATGCATGCGGCTGCCGCTGCGGGCACACCGAGGATGAGGAAGATTAGAATGAGTTCTTGTGCGCCGAGTGCTCCCATGAGGTTGGTTTTTTATTTGAGGTTGCCGTTCACGAACGTTTGCAGAACGTTGAAATCCTCGTCGAGGATCACCAGATCGGCGTGATATCCGGGCTCGATTTTGCCGAGGCCGTCAAGCCCCAGCGAGCGGGCCTGGTTCCATGAGGTGGCCTTCACGAGCTGGTCGAGCGGCAGGCCGGTGAGGCGGGCGACGTTGCGTAGGCCGTCGTTGAAAAGCAGGGCGGAGCCGGCGAGTGCGCCACCTTCCTTGAGCACGGCGCGGCCGTTGCTTACAATGCAGGCAAGGCCGCCGAGATTCACCTCGCCCTCGCCGATCCATGAGGCGGCGGTGGAATCGGTGATCAGCATGAGGCGCTCGATGGGCACGAGTTTGAAGATGAGCTTCAGCATGTCCGGAGACAAGTGGATGGTATCGCCGATCACCTCGATCATCAGCTCGTTGTCGAGCAGGCCCGCGCCGACCACGCCGATCTCGCGGTGGTGCAGTGGCGTCATTGCATTGCAAAAATGGGTGAGGTGGCGGAGACCGGCTGTTTTGGCGTCGAAAATCTGTGCGGCGGTCGCCGAGGTGTGGGCGGCCGAGCAGGTGATGCCGAGCGCGGTGGCGCGCTCGATCACCAGATCGGCACCATCCATGTCCGGCGCGATCGAAAGCACCTGCGCGGGGGCGATGGCATGAATGCGTTCCAGTTCGTCGACATTCGGCGGGCGGACGAATTCCGGATTTTGTGCTCCCGCGTTGGCACGGTTGATGAACGGACCTTCGACGTGCATGCCCGGTGCCCGGCAAAACTTCGGCTCCGCCATGTATGCGGCGCAGTGTGCGGCGATGGATTCGATTTTTTCTTGTGGCTGGGTGAGCGTCGTCGGCAGCCAGGTGGTCACGCCTTCCTGGAGCTTGCGCATCGCGATGTGCGGGATCGACGTTTCATTGTCGTCGCACACGTCGCAGCCGTCGGCACCGTGGCTGTGGATGTCGATGAATCCGGGCATCACGATGCGCCCGCTGATGTCGATCACTTCGTCGGCAGCCGGGAGATCCGAGCAATCCTCGAACACTGCGGCGATCCGCCCGTCTTCCAGGAGCACTGCCCCGTCGGCGATATCGAGACCGGGCGAAATGAGGTGGGCGTGGCGGAGCAAGGTCTTCATGGCGGAGTGATGCTGTGGAACAATCCGATCAAACCCCATTTCATCATCGGGGGCAATTCCGGATCAGCACATCATCGCTTCGATGTCATCGATTTCCCGCACGATATCCGCCGAGAGGTGCTCGTATCCCGTTTCGGTGATTGCGACGTTGTCTTCGACGCGGAAGCCGATGTTGCGGTCTTCAAGGTAAATGCCGACGTCGATGGTAAAGACCATGCCGGGCAGGATGGGTGCGCCTGGCGGGCCGACGTCGTGCACGTCCAAGCCGATGTGGTGGGTGCCTTTGTGCCAGTAGTATTTACCGACGTCCTCATCCTTGCCGAGATATCCCGCGGCGACGAGTTCCTCGCCGACACGTCTCCGCGCGTGGGCTTCGATATCTTCGAAGGAGGTTTTGCCAGGGACCAGCAGGCCCATGAGCTCCTTGTTCACCTGGAGTGCGATGGCATAGACCTTTTTCTGTTCCTCCGTGAACTTTCCATTGACCGGGAACGCCCGCGAGATGTCTCCAACGTATTGGTTTTTTCTCGCGCCGACATCGGTCAGCACGAGGTCTCCATCGATCAGCCTGCCCATGGGCTCCTCGTAATGGATGTAGAAGTTGTTTCGGCCGCCGGAGACAATGTTGGCAAAGGCCGGTTCGCGCACGCCCTGATCGGCGAGCACCTTGTTGAAAACCGCTTCCAATTGGTATTCATGCATGCCCGGCTTGACGGTCCTCATCATCGCATGAATTCCGTCGCGGGTGAGTGCCAGGGCTTCGCGGATGTGTGCGATTTCCCCGGCGTCCTTGATCGAGCGCGCCGCGCAAATCACCGGGTAGGCATCCTTGCAGGACACGTCCGGGAATGCCGATGCGATCGACTGGCTGTGTCGGTTTTGCGGAGCATCCATGCGCTCGGTGTCGAACCGGTCGAAATCATACCACAGTGCCGAAACTTTCCCGGAGGCCAAGGCCTCATGAAGCATGGTTTCAAACTCTGCGAGATTGTGGATGTCCTCGATGCCGGAAAGTTTACTGGCTTCCTGATGGGAAATACGCGCGCCTTGCCAGCGCTCGGCCATCGGGTCTTTCGGGTGCACAAACAGCGATTCGGTGACTTTTCCGCCGTCTTTGATTGCGAGGAAGATGCTCTCGGATTGGAGGATTCCCGTCAGATAGTAGAAGTTGCGATTCGCGAAAAACGGGTAGTGCGCGTCTGCGGTTTTTCTGGGGGCCGAGCCCGCGAAGAGGATCAGGGCTTCGCCTTGATTCATCTGCTGGTAAAACCGCTCTCTGCGCAATGGGTGCGTGCCATTCATCTGGGGCCACGTAGATGATTCCCGCCGGTTCTGCAATCCTAACGATGTGTGTTGCCAAGGTTTGTGGCGAGTGGTGGGGGCGAACAGGAAGCCGGCAGCGGCAGGGGGGCTCCGTCCGGTTTCATGCCGTGAATCGGGCCGGTGCCGGAAACGCAACGATTTGCGATGGATTTTCCATCATCGGCTTGCACTGCGGCAGCAGGGTCATGATGGTGCGGGCGTGTGCGCAAATGAACCCGACCGCAATGGCCAGCGTGAGGCTCCATGGCGGGCTGGTGTGCGCGCGGCCAAGGCGAATGTGCTGCCGGCGTTGGCCATCCAGTTCGTGATGCTCGCCATGCTTCTGGCCTACCTGTATCACCCTCCGGCTGCGGGAGTGTTCAATCAGCTTGCCGAGCTCAAACAACGGACGGGCTACTTTTATACGTCGGTCTCGGCAATGATCGCGGGTGCCATCATCCCGGAGCTTTTGCGCATTTTCTTTTTTCAGAAAGGCCGCTTTCAGCGCCGCAATCTATCGAACCTGGCCTTCACCCTGCCGTTTTGGGGCAGCATCTGCATTACCGTGGACCTGTTCTATCAACTCCAGGCGCGGATGTTCGGCAGTGGGGTCGATTTCCAGACGGTGGCCATCAAGGTGCTCGTCGACCAACTCGGCTACACCGCATTTTTCGCCACTCCGATGACGTGTATTCTCTACGACTGGAGGCATCAGGGATATCGTGCCCGCACGCTGCTCCGGGTGTTTCGTCCTGACTATTACCGGGATGCGGTCCTGCCCACGCTGATCACGAACTGGGCGGTTTGGGTCCCTTTGATTTCGATCATTTACTGCCTACCCCTGAGCCTCCAGGTTCCCTTCTTCAGTCTCGCGCTTTCGCTCTGGGTGTTGCTTTACACATGGATGAGCGAAAGCAGGAACAGGATGGCTTGAGGATGCGTCATCCGCATGAAAAGGCGGGCCTTATCATGCGATGGCGGCCTGAGGGATGGCGGGCTAATCTCTGTTTTTCGCGGTTTTCTTGGCCGCTTTTTTCGCCGCGGGTCTCTTTTCCTCGTCGTCCTCGTCGATGGAATGGGTGAGGATGAACTGGAGGTCGTCGAGATCGAGGTTGGAGGCGAATCCTTCGTCTCCGAGCACGTTGGTGACGAGCTGGGTTTTCTGGTGCTGGAGGATGCGGATCTTTTCCTCGACGGTGTCGCGGGTGAGCAAGCGGTATGCGATGACCTTGTTCTTCTGGCCGATGCGGTGGGTTCGGTCGATGGCCTGGTTCTCGACCGCGGGGTTCCACCAGGGATCGTAGAGGATGACGTAGGAGGCGGAGGTGAGGTTGAGGCCGGCACCGCCCGCTTTGAGCGAGAGCATGAAGACGGAGGGGTCCTTGGTCGTCTGGAAGCGTTCGATTTCGCCTTTGCGGTCCTTGGTTTGCCCGGTGAGGTAGTGGAACGGGCGGGCTTCGACTTCGAGGCGGGCCTTGATGAGGTCGAGCATCGAAACGAATTGCGAGAAGACGAGCACCTTGTGGCCTTCCTCGTGGAGCTGATCGAGCAGGTAGAAGAGGGACTCCATTTTGGCGGATTCCTCCTTGAGATATTTCGGGTCGATCAGGCCGGGGTGGCAGCAGATCTGGCGCAGGCGCATCAGGCCCTGGAGGATCGCGAAGGAGTTCTTTTTGACCGCTTCGTCGGAGTCGAGGCCGAGCAGGGCTTTCTGGATGCGTTTGAGCTCGTTTTTGTAGAGTTCGAGCTGGATGCCTTCCATTTTGGAGTAGACTTCTTCTTCGGTTCGAGGCGGCAGGTCCTGGGCGACCTGCAGCTTGGTGCGGCGGAGCAGGAACGGGCGGAGGCGGGCGGCGAGGCGTGTCTGCGAGAGCGGGTCCTTGCGTTTGTCGAAGCGCTTCTTGAAGTAGGCGCGGGTGCCGAGCACGCCGGGCATGGCGAAGGCCATGAGCGACCACATGTCGAGCAGGCGGTTCTCGATCGGCGTGCCGGTGAGAACGAGGCGATTCTGCGATTCGAGCTCGCGGGCGCACTTGGCGGCTTTGGAGTCGGGGTTTTTGATTTGCTGGCCTTCGTCGAGGATGATGGTGAGCCATTTGATGGCCGAGAGTTCCTCACCGCAGACACGGAGCTGGGCGTAGTTGAGGACGAGGATGTCGATGTCGTTCTGGATGCGGGGAACATCGATGTCGTCGCGGTTCTTGAGGATGTGGACAGTGAGCTCGGGCGTGAACTTGCCGGCCTCGCTGGCCCACACATCGAGCACCGATTTCGGGCAGACGACGAGGGCAGGTTTCTTCGGCCCTTTGGTTTTCCGGTGCTCTTCGAACAACCAGAGCAGGTAGGTGAGCGACTGGATGGTTTTGCCGAGGCCCATGTCGTCGGCGAGGATGCCGCCGAAATTGTTGACCGAGAGGTAGGCGAGGAAGCGGAATCCATCGATCTGATAGGGGCGCAGCGTCGCGTTGAGCGCCGAGGGCACGTCGGCATCGACTTCGAGCTTGATGTCGCCGGCGCGGTTCTTGATGCGCTCCCATGCTTTGGGGTCGAAGACCTCGGCGGCCTTGGGATCGGCAAGCTGCAGGGCGTGCATGCGGTGGGTCTCGCCGGAAAGGTCGAACGGGTCGAGTCCGAGGCGGGTGACGGCTTCGCGCTGGTCGGCATCGAGCTTGATCTCGAGGCGCATCCATGTGCCGTCGTCCATGCGGACGTATCCACCGCGGGCGGCGACGAGCTGGCGGATCTGGGCCTTGCTGAGGTTGACGCCTTGGACGTCGATGACGATGCGGAGGTCGAACCAGTCGATGTCCTGGCCAACGACCTCGAAGCGGACGGCGGCGGTGACGGGGTCGGCGAGGATCGATTTGAGGCGGAGGTCGATGTCGAGTTCGATCTCGGGTGGCATCGCCTTGACCCACTCGGCGAATTTCTCGGGGAATTGCTTGGTGACGCGCGATTTGAACGAGAAGAGTTTTTCGTCGTAGGTGAGCCCCATTTCGGCGAGGATGCCGGGGACCGGGTAGAGCGCTTCGCGGGCGAAGCGGAGCAGTTGTTTGCCTTTGACCGGTTGTTGTTCGACGAGTTCCCAGCCTTCCTTGGCGAGGCGTTCGGTGCGGCGGCCTTTGGTTTCGATGGCGTTGACGTCGACGACGAGGTGCTCGGTTTCGGCGGCGGTGAGGCCGGCAACGAGCTTGAGTTCGAGTTTCGGCTTGAGCTCGAGGTCGACGACGCGGTTGCGCAGCGATTCGGGCAGGGTGGCTCCGATCTTGCGGAGGAACTCGACACCTTCGAGTGAATCGATCACGCGCTTGGGAATCAGGTAGCGCGGCATCACCTCGGTCTCGTCGAGCCAGCGGGGCGGGCCGGGGAAAACCGTCTCATCGGATTGATAGAGCTCCTTGCGGCCGGGGAGCATGCGCACCGAGTGGGATACGTTCTCGCCGGATTCAGTGACCAACTGCAGGGCGAAGCTGCCGGGATCGTATGGATCGTCCTCGCAGACCCAGGAGAGCGGGTTTTCGACGACCTTGAAGTGCTTTTCGTCGAGGTTGACGATGTAGCCGCTGAGGGCAGGTTGGCGGAACAACCGGTTCATGAACCGGCAGGATTCCTCTTGGTCGAAATCGAGGGTGGTGTCGCCGGTTTTGCGCAGGAAGGCGAGGAAGTGCTCCCAGAGCGTCTGGCTCGAGGCGTCCATCAGCAGGGCGGCTTCGTGGTGCAGCGCGACGTAGCGTTCGATGTCATTTTTCTCGCGGAGCTGGAACCACGGGGTGATCTTGCGTTCGCGGACTTCGAGGCGGGCTTCGTTGATGGTGGCGACGAGGCGGAACTCGACGTCGAGAGGAGGGTCCTGCGGCGGGCGCTCGTTGACCTGCTCGATGCGCTCATACCAAGCGGCGACTTCGCGCTCCTGCTCCCAGTCGGCCATTTTCTTCTGAACGTATGCGAGGTCGGTGACGACGTTCATGAACTCCGGGTAGGGGAGCTTTTTCTTGTAGAACGCGTAAGCGATGTAGTTCCAGAATTCGAGGATGTCGCCCGGCGGCATCGGCCAGAGTTCCAGCGGTTCGTAGGTAGTGATTTCCCAGCGCGGAGTGATGCGCACCATGTCGTGATCGTGCAACTCGCCTTCGATGACGTAGCGGCGGTAGCGTTTTTCGATTTTGGTGACAAAATCGGCCTCCTTGTCGTCCAGTTCGCGGCCGAGCTTGTCTTCGATGATGTCGAGGATCGGGGTGTCGTCGAATTCGTTAGGGGATTCCGGCAGGTCTTCGCCGCGGTGCATCCGCTCCATCATGGTGGCGTATTGGCAGGCGCCGGAAATGATCTCGTCTTCCGCGGTGCATGAGCCGAACCAGCGATTGCCTTGCAGGCGCAGCGAGGTGCGATGGGTGCCGGATTCGTCTTCGACGCGGCCCTGGATGAACAAATGGTTGCCGAAGATCTGGGTGACGGCTCCGTCGCGCTGAAGTGTCTCGCCGCGTTTGCGGGCTTCTTCGGGAAAGCTGTTGAGGAAGTTGAGGGTCGCACGGTCTGGATTCATCGCAAATGATGTGGGATTGATTGCATCGGCCATGGGCACGCGAAATTCGCCGATGCCAAAGGTCGGGGGGGCTGATTCTAAGCCATGGAAATTTGACATGGCAATCAAAACCTTCATCCCGGACAGGCAGAGACGGGTGCTTGCGCGAGATTTTTTGAAATTTGAGGAAATCCTGAGCTTGACACGGCGGTTGCAGCCGATAGCGTTCGCGCCCCGCAGGCTCGCCACAACGCATTTGCCTCGGGTTTTTCAAATCGCACCGATTTCGCATCATGGCCAACCACAAATCTTCGATCAAACGCGCACGCCAAACCGTCGTCCGCACCGAGCGCAACCGCGCCCAAAAGCAGCGCATCAAGACGATCCGCAAAAAGACGATCTCCGCGATTGCCAGCGGTGACAAGGAAACGGCGATTCAGTCCGCGTCCGAGCTTGCTTCCGCCGTGGACAAGGCTGCGAAGACGAACCTGTTCCACCCAAACAAGGCCGCAAACATCAAAAGCAAGACGGCCAAGGCGCTTGCCTCGCTTGTCTGAGCCGGATTCCCCCGCGATTTCAATTTTCATCCACGAAAAAGCGGACCGGACTCCCGGGCCGCTTTTTTCGTAGAATCCACCCATGCCTCCCAAACCATCAGCAGGCCGCGCCGAAGCCGCCGCGCGCATCGCCGATAACCCTTCAGGCTACAAAGTCTGCGAGGGTTGTGATTCGATTGTCGGCAGCGGAACGTCGATTTGCCCGAACTGTCACAGTTTCCGTTTCGATGCGTCTCATCAGCGGGTGGTATTGCAGGCGAGGATTC
Organism: Luteolibacter sp.; assembly: GCA_047921195.1. Taxonomy (GTDB): domain Bacteria; phylum Verrucomicrobiota; class Verrucomicrobiia; order Verrucomicrobiales; family Akkermansiaceae; genus Luteolibacter. The sequence continues at coordinate 84,299 of JBLRWN010000006.1, forward strand.
TTGGCGCGCGCGAGCAGACATCCGTCACCGCAGACGATCTCGGTTGAATGATCATGGAAGTGTCAGCCCCCATCGCGTTCAAGGAATGGCAGGTCGTATGCGACGCGCTCGCGAACGGGCGGCAGAAGATCCTCTTGCGCAAGGGTGGCATCCACGAAGGACGCGATGGTTTTTCCTTCGCGCATCAAGCGTTTTTTCTTTTCCCGACGCGATTTCACGCGAGCACACCCCAGGTGCGTGAGGGGCGCGTGGAGATCGCGCCGGAGTGGCAGGACGGCGAGGCTATTCGAATCACCCATTGGCTGCGTGTGTCGCGTGCGATCACGTTGTTTGATTGGGAACAAACCGCTCTTCTCGAACCCTTGCACATCTACACGGAAGAGACCGTGCGCGATCGCTTCTACTGGCAGGGGCGGAACATGCCGGCTGGAAGCATCCATGTCGCGATTGCCGAAGTCCACACATTGGCAAGGCCTTGGATAATCCCATACGGTCCGAAATTTGGCGGCTGCCGGAGCTGGATTACCCTTCCCGATCCGCCTGTCGGCGTGTTGGAGGGGGCGACTCCGGTCGTCCCGCAAGGGGAATTGTTGGAAATTGCCGAAAAGTTCTTTTCATAAACCCAAAAAAACACGTGCCATCGGCGGGCGGAGTCGCTTGAATGCGTTAAATCCTGAATCCCCGATCGCCATGCAGGCAACTCTACTTCCACCCCGACGTCCCCACCTGTGCGCGCCATTGACGTCGAATCGCGACCTTGGCTCCTGTCTCATCGCCAATATTCCGATGCGTGAACTGCTGGCGACCGAGCTGAATCGGGCCGGGTTCCAGCTTGTCGAACCTTCGAAGGCTTGCGATCGCACCTTGCGGATTCCCATCGACAATTGGATCGAGTTGGGCGCGCTGCTTCTCTTGGGACGCAACCCGAAAGCCGCATGCCTTCACAGCGAGGACGGCGGGGTGCTCGCATGGAAAGGCCGGGAGAATCCGGAAGAATGCGAGGAGCGCATTGTGACCAATGCGAGTTGCTTTGAAATCCAGTATCCGTGGGATCTGTTGCGCATGAACGAGGAGGTCTTGTCCATGATCGAAGAACCATCGATCATGGGGGATATCAGCCCGCTTGCCACCATTTGCGGCAATGTCCGCATCGCCAGTGGCAGCCGGATCCTCCCTGGAACGGTCATTGAGGGCCCGGTGGTGATCGGCCCCAACACCCAGGTCGGCCCGAACGCCTACATTCGCGGGTGCACGTCGATCGGCGCCAACTGCTTCGTCGGCAACGCCGTCGAAATCAAAAACTCGATCATCTACAACAACACCTACATCTCCCGTCAATGTTACGTCGGAGACTCGATCATCGCCACGCACGTCACCCTCGGAGCCGGCACCACCACCGAGAACCACCGCCACGACGGGCGGCATCACGTTTCCATGGTCAATGGCGAATCGGTCAACACCGGCCGCACCAAGCTGGGCGCAATCATCGGCGACGGAGTGCGCACCGGCGTGAACACCTCCATCGAAGCCGGGGTGAAGATCGGCATTGCCCGCACGACCACGCCGGGTAGCTATGTGAAACAGGATCTCCTGTGACCAAATTGTCACAGATGCGGCGTTTGCGGGTCTAGCCTGCCCGCGTAGAAAGTCCACGATGCACAAAATCCTGATCGTCGAAGACGAGCACGACATCGCCGAGTTGATCGCCTTCAACCTGAAGCGCGCTGGCTATGAAGTCCGCATGGCCCATGATGGCATTGAGGGCACCTCCATCGCCATGCGAGAACGGCCGTCATTGATCATCCTCGACCTCATGCTTCCGGGCCGCGATGGGTTCGGGGTGTTCCGCGAATTGCGACGCGATGCGCGAACCGCCTCGATTCCGGTGATCATGCTCACCGCTCGTGCCCAGACGGAAGACCGCATCCAAGGTTTGGAGATTGGCGCGGATGATTACCTGACCAAGCCCTTCAGCCCCAAAGAGCTTTTGCTTCGAATTCAGGCGGTTCTCAAACGCAGTGAAGGCCCTCCGGGCACCGTTGAATTCATTCACGGTCCATTCCGCTTCGATAAAAACGCGCTGAAATTCTACGTCGACGACGAGCCGGTCGACCTCACGGCCACCGAGTTCAAATTGTTGCTCTTCCTTTGTGAGCGGGCCGGTCACCCTCAGGATCGCAACGATTTGCTCCGCACCGTCTGGGGATACAGCGACGAAGTCCACTCCCGCACTCTCGACACCCACATGAAACGCCTGCGCCAGAAACTCGGCGAAAGCGGATCCTGGATTGAAACGGTGCGTGGCGTCGGATATCGCGTCGCCAGCCAAGTCCCATGACGACCCTGCATGCCGCTCTGCTCACCCTTGCCGTTGCCCTGCTTGTCATGGCGGTCTGCGCATGGCGTATGCGCCGGCTTCGTCGCGAACACGACGAGGAAGTCCGCTCATGGGAACTCCGCCTCGCACAGGAACTCAAGCAGGCCCGCAGCGCTCGCAACCAACTTCTCGACGCCCTCGGCGACGCCTTTTTCATCGTCGACTCCTCGCGCAACATCCGCTTCGCCAACCTCGCGGCCGACACGCTTTTCAGCGGACGAGAACTCATCGGCCGGCCGGTGCGCGAGGCGTTTCTCGACCCCCGGCTCGCCGAGGCCCTGCTCCGCTGCATAGAAACCGGCGAGCCGGCCCAATCCCGCGTCGTCCTTTCTCAGCAATCCTCACCCCGTGGCGACAGCGAGAACCGTGGCATCAATGCATGGGTCATCGACGCCGCCCCACTTTCCACCAGTCCGGATGGCAATCTCGACACCCGCGTGGTGATCCGTGACGTGACAACCGAACACCAACTCGAACAAATCCGGAAAGACTTCGTCGCGAATGCCTCGCACGAACTCCGAACGCCGCTCGCCATCATCAGCGGCTACCTGGAAAATCTTTTGGAAGACGACGTTCTCGAGGAAACCGAAACCGCGCGCCACTTCCTCGGCATCATGCAAAAGCATACCGAGAGAATCTCGCGAATCGTCGAAGACATGCTCGTCATCTCCCGCCTCGAATCCGGTGAAGCCGGCAGCCTCAACATCGAGCCGTTCCGAATCAGCGCCTGCATCAATGACGTGCTGGAAAGGCTCGAGTCCGTCGTCCGCAATCAGGCGGTCGCCGTCGAAGTCAGACTCGAAGACCCCGAGCAGGTGATTCATGCCGACCGCTTCTACTGGACCCAGGTGCTCTTCAATCTCGTCGAAAACGCACTCAAACAAAACCCCCACGCCGGCCTCAAACTCGAGATCGGCTGCTCCTCCAATTCGTCCGGCGACCTTCGCATCTGGGTCGCAGACAACGGCATCGGAATCCCCAGCGCCGACCTGCCGCACATCTTCCGACGCTTTTATCGCGTCGCCAAGCACCACTCCCAGCAGCAGATCAAAGGCACCGGCCTTGGCCTCTCCATCGTCAAGCGTGCCGTCGAAGCACACAACGGGCAGATTGAAGTCACCTCCATCCCCGGCCAGGATACCCGCTTTACCATCACGCTGCCGCATCCGGCGGGAGATTGATTTTTTCCGTGAACCGCGTGCCGGGTATTTGTTAAAGCTGGAATCATGACGCATGCCGGAATCGAACTCGGAGGAACCAAAACCGTCGTCGCTGTCGGAAATGCCAACGCGGAAGTCATCGAGGAACATCGCTACCCGACCACCACTCCGGAAGAGACCATGGCCGTCGCCGTCGATTGGCTGCGCCAGCGCGGCACCCCCCAATCGATCGGGATCGCCGCATTCGGCCCCGTTGCCATCAACCGCTCGCACCCGCGCTACGGTTTCATGCTCGATACGCCGAAGCCCGGTTGGAGCGGTGGGCCGATCCTCGATCCGATTGGGAAAGCATTTCCGGAGGCAAGACTCACTCTCGAAACCGACGTCAACGCCGCCGCGCTCGCGGAAGCCCGCATCGGTGCCGCAGCGGGCATGGAGGATGTCGTTTACATCACCATCGGCACCGGCCTCGGTGCCGGGATCCTGAGCGGCGGCCATCTCGTCCACGGAGTCATGCATCCCGAATGCGGCCACTTCAAGGTGCCGCGCGCGCCGGGCGACGAAGACTTCCCCGGCGTCTGCCCGTTTCACGGGGATTGCCTCGAAGGCCTCGCCTCAGGCCCCGCGATGGAAAAACGCTGGGGGAAACCCGCCGCGGATCTCCCCGCCGACCACCCCGCATGGGACGTCCAGGCCTGGTATCTCGCCCACGGCATCATGGCTCTAACAGCCGTGGTGTCCCCTCAGCGCGTGATCATCGGCGGCGGCGTATCCCAAGCCGATGGCCTCCACACCAAGACCGGCTCCATCCTCAGGAAAATCTCGAATGGCTACTTCCCGCAGGTCGATTCCGATCCCGATTTCATCGCGCCACCCAAGCTCGGCCAACAAGCCGGCATCCGTGGAGCTCTGTTGCTAAGCCGACTCCGCGCTGACGAAACCCGTGGCTCGGGCGTCTCGCCCGAAGCCTCTTGAAGTGACTCGAACTTACGGGAAATCCTGACGAATCACCCGCGTGGTTCGATTTCGGGAGTTGGCATCCCTTTCGGATCAGGGATTCCGAAAAAAATCTGCAAAAAGAACAAAAAATGGATTGACCCTTGGGTCTGAGGCGGAGTAGGGTCTCCGCCCCGCCGCGCCACGCGGCTCCGAGCGACAAGACGTCGATCGCGGCAAACCTGCCCGGTCGGCTTTTTCGTCCCCTCGGTTGGGAAAGTTCTTTGACAGTGTGTTTTGTCCTTTCGGCGGGAAGCCGGGAGGCAAAAGGAAA